>NZ_JBITFV010000006.1:109325-280136 GCF_044456525.1 Promicromonospora sp. NPDC050880 | reverse complement strand
CGGCAGGATGTCAGGTGGTCGGCACCCCGCGGTGCCGACCACCTGACATCCTGCCGACCGCGGGGCCTGGGCAGAGCCGGCCGCACCGCCGCTGCAGAGCCGGGTCGGCGCCGGGACAGCGCCCGGGTCAGAAGTCGAAGTCCGCGATGTTGCTCGCGTCGTAGACGAACGGCTCGCCCAGGAGGACCTCGCCGTCGGCCCCCACGGTGTACTCGCCGAGTCGGCCCGCCTCGAAGGTGTCGCCCTCCTCGCCGGTGATGTCGCCCGCGACGAGTGCGGCGGCCGCCTGCGTGGCGAGGTAGCCCAGGTCGGTCGGGTTCCACAGCGCGAACGCCTCGACCGTGCCGTCCTCGACGTACTCGCGCATCTGGTTCGGGGTGCCGAGACCCGTGACCGCGACCTTGCCCTGGTACTCGGACGTCGACACGTAGCGCGCGGCCGCGGCGATGCCGACGGTCGTGGGCGACACGATGCCCTTGAGGTCCGGGTGCGACTGGAGCAGCGCCGCCGTCTTGTCGAACGACGTCTGGTCGTCGTCGTCGCCGTAGACCGTCTCGACCAGCTCGATGTCCGGGTAGTCGGCGGCCAGCTTCTCCTCCATGAGCGCGATCCACGCGTTCTGGTTGGTCGCGTTGGCGGACGCCGAGAGGATGGCGATCTCGCCCGAGCCGCCGATCTGCTCCGAGATCAGCTCGAGCTGCTTGTCCGCGATGCCCTCGGCCGAGGCCTGGTTGACGAACAGGTCGCGGAACTGCGGTTCGGTGTCCGAGTCGAACGTGACCACCTTGGTGCCCGCCGACCGCGCCTCCTCCAGCGCGTCGCCGATCGCCGTCGGGTCGTTGGCCGACACCACCAGCGCACTCACGCCCTGCTGGGCCGCGGTGTTGATGAACGGCACCTGGGCGTCGGGCGAGGCGGCGTCCGGGCCGACCTCCTCCACGGTGACGCCCAGCTCTCCCGCCGCCTCCTGCGCGCCCGCCGTGGACGCCTCGAAGTAGGGGTTGCCGAGGTTCTTGGGCAGCATCGTCACGGTGACGTCCTCGCCCCCGCCGCCGTCACCCCCGCCGTCCCCGCCCGAGCAGGCGGTCAGCCCGAGCGCCAGCACCGCGGCCGTGCCGGCCGCGACCACAGATGTGAACTTCATCGTCCGTCTCCCTAGCTCGTTGCCCGACGGCGGTACGGCCACCGGGGTCACTGTGCGCCTCGCAGCGGTGCGAGGAGGTCTCATGGGGCCGGCGCGGTGCTCCGCCGTCGGACCCGGATGCCCGACGCCACGCGCGGGGCGACCACCGACACGACGAGCGCCGCGCCGATCACGATGTTGATGACGTTGACCGTGACGCCCTCCAACCGCAGGGCGCTGCCGAGCACGCCGATGAGCAGCACGCCCGCGACCACGCCGTGGATCGCACCGCGGCCGCCGAAGATCGACACGCCGCCGAGCAGCACGGCCGCGACGACCTGCAGCTCGAGGCCGGTCGCGTTGTCGCCACGGGCGCTGCCGTAACGGAGCGTGTAGTAGACGCCGGCGAGCGCCGACACCGCCCCGGACAGCACGAACAGGATCAGCAGGGTCCGCTTCACGTCCACCCCGGAGAACCGGGCGGCCTCGCTGCTGCGGCCGATGTCCAGCACGTTCCGGCCGAACGGCGTGGCGTGCAGCAGCACCGCGAACACGCCGACCAGGAGGAGCAGCCCGAGCGTGATCACCGGGTAGGGCGACTCGCCCAGGTTCTCGGTGGCGCCGTCGGTCCAGGCGTCGGGGAACCCGGTGACCGCCGTCGTGCCGAGCAGGCCCACGGCGAGGCCACGGTAGAGGGCGAGCGAACCGATGGTGACCGCGAGCGACGGCAGGCCCGCGTACGCGACGAGCGCGCCGTTGACCGCGCCGCACACCGCGCCGAGCAGCACCGACACCAGCAGGGCGGACCAGAGCCCGAACCCGGCCTGGTACAGCAGCCCGAAGGTGACGCTCGACAGCCCGACCACGGACGCGACCGACAGGTCGATCTCGCCCGTGGCGACGATCAGCGTCATGGGCAGGGCGATGAGCAGCACGGGGGCGACGTCGAGCACCAGGTAGGTGATGGTGAGCGGGCCGTCGAAGCCCCGCACGGCGGCGGAGGCGACCACCCAGGCCGCCATCAGGATCAGGATCGTCAGCATCTCGCGGGTGAGCAGCGCGCGGTGCCACCAGGGGCGGGCGTGGGTCCTCATGCGGTCGCCTCCTCACGGTCGGGCGGGCCGTCCGGGCGTGGCCCGGGCGGCGGGCCTGCGGACGGTGGGCCGACGCCGGAGCCTCCGGGCGGGTCGGTGTCGCGCGCCTGCGCCAGGCGCCGCGAGCGCCGGCCTGCGAGCACGCGGTCGAGCGCGATGGCGCCGATGATGAGCGCGCCCACGACGGCGCGCTGCCAGAAGTCGGGGATGCCCACCACGGGAAGGGCCCGGTTGATGGTGAGCAGCAGCATCGCGCCCAGCGCGGCGCCCGCCACCGTGCCGCTGCCGCCGAAGATCGCGACGCCGCCCACCACCACGGCGCCCACGACCTGGAGCTCCATCCCCGTCCCCGCACCGGAGGACACGGTGCCGTAGCGGGCGGCGAACATCACGCCGGCCAGCCCGGCCAGCGCGCCACCCAGCGCGAACGCACCGAGCAGCCGGCGCCGGACGGGCAGCCCCGCCAGGGCCGCGGCGTCCGGGTCGGAGCCGATGGCGTAGAGCTGGCGGCCGCCGCGCGAGGTGTGCAGGTAGTGCGCCACGACCGCCAGCACGACCACGGCGACGATCGTCAGCACGGGCACGCCCAGCACCTGCTGGGTGCCGAGCCGCAGGAAGGCGCGCGGCATGTCCCCGGCGTCGATCCGGTCGCTCCCGGCCCAGGTCAGGGTCACGCCGCGGTAGACGTACAGGGTGCCGAGGGTGATGACGAGCGCGGGCACGCGGGCGAACGCCACGATCGCCCCGTTGACCAGGCCGAGCAGGGTCCCGGTCGCGACGGCGACGAGCGCGACCACGGCGATCGGCAGGTTCGGTGCGTCGAGGAACAGGCGTCCCGTCAGGTAGGCCGTGAGGCCGAGCACCGAGCCGACCGACAGGTCGACGTTGCGCGTGATGACCACCACGGCCTGCCCCACGGCGAGCACGACGAGGATCGCCGGGGTGAGCAACAGGTCCCGCCAGCCGCCCGCGCTGAGCAGGAAGCCGGGCTGGACGGCCGTGGTCACGCCGATCACGACCAGCAGGGCGAGGGCGATGGCGGCCTCGCGACGGCGCAGGAGGCTCATGCGGTGCCCTCGCTCCTGGTGCCCCCGTTCGCGGCGCCCTCGTTCCTGGTGCCCTCGTTCGCGGCGGCGGCGTCCGAGCCTGTCCCGGGGGCGGCGTCCTGGCCGGACGCTCCCGGTGTGGCGGCCCGCATCACCGCCTCGGCCGTCGCCTCGGCCCGGTCCAGCTCGGCGACCACGCGCCCCTCGCGGACCACCAGCACGCGGTCGGCCATGCCCAGCACCTCCGGCAGCTCGGACGAGATCATCAGGACGGCCAGACCCTCCGCGGCCAGGGTGGACAGCAGGCGGTGCACCTCGGCCTTGGTGCCGACGTCGATGCCGCGCGTCGGCTCGTCGACGATCAGCACCGTGGGCCCCGTGGCCAGCCACTTGGCGAGCACCACCTTCTGCTGGTTGCCCCCGCTCATGGTGGTGGCGAGCGCGTCCAGCGCCCCGGCCTTGACGGCGAGCCGGCCGGCCCAGTCACGGGCGAGGCCTGCCTCGGCGCCGGGGAGCAGCACCCCGAACCGCGCGAGCCGCCCACGGGCGACCGCCGACACGTTCCGCGCCACCGACGACTCGGTGACCAGGCCCTGCAGGCGCCGGTCCTCGGGGACGAGGGCCAGGCCGGCGGCGATGGCCGCGGCCGGGTCGCCCGGCCGCAGGGTCCGCCCGCCGACGACGACCCGTCCCGCGTCGTACCGGTCGACGCCGAACACGGCCCGGGCGATCTCGCTGCGCCCCGCGCCGACCAGTCCCGCCAGGCCGACGATCTCGCCCGCCCGCACCTCGAAGGACACGTCGTGGAACGTGCCGGCGGACTCCAGCCCCTCGACGTGCAGCGCCACGTCGCCGGGGGCGCTCGGCACCTTCGGGTAGAGCTCGGCGACCTCGCGACCCACCATGCGCCGCACCAGCTCGTCGGGCGTGACGTCGGCGACGGCGTCGGTGGAGACGTGCTCGCCGTCGCGCATCACGGTGACGGTGTCGCAGAGGTCGGCGACCTCGTCGAGGCGGTGCGAGATGAAGACGACGGCGCGGCCGGCGTCGCGCAGGCCACGGGCGACGGTGAACAGCCGGGCCACCTCGACGGCGCTCAGCGCCGCCGTCGGCTCGTCCATGACCAGCACGCGGGCGTCCACCGAGATCGCCTTGGCGATCTCGACGATCTGCTGGTCCGCGATGGACAGGCCCTCGGCGGGCCGGTCCGGGTCGAGGTCGACGCCGAGGCTGCGGAACAGCTCGCGCGCGCCGTCACGCATGGCCCGGCGGTCGATCCGCCGGAACCGGCCGAGCGGCTCGCGTCCCAGGAAGATGTTCTCGGTGACCGTGAGGTCGGGAAAGGTCGCGGGCTCCTGGTGGATGACGGCGACGCCGGCCGCCTTGGCCTCGGCGGGCCCGGCGAAGTCCACGGGCTCGCCGTCGAGCTCGACGAGGCCCGCGTCGCGACGGTGCACCCCGCCCACGATCTTGACCAGCGTGGACTTGCCCGCCCCGTTCTCCCCCACGAGGGCATGGATGCTGCCGGGCCGGACCACGAGGGACCCGGACCGGAGCGCGGCCACGGGTCCGAAGGACTTGGCCACCCTGTCGAGGCGCAGCGTCGGTGCGGCGTCGGGCATCTCTCTCCGTCGAGGGTGCGGGCGGTCGGCGGTGACCGCGAGGCTGTCCTGCCACTCGTTTGAATCGTTCAAACAGGTAGTTGGGAAGATAGACCCGCCAGGTCAGAGCGTCAAGAAGTACCGGCGCGTCCGTTGCCGTGCCGTGGCAGTTGCGGAACCCTTGGGCGATCAGGGGTGATCGACTGCCCGCAGCTCACCGAGGCGACCCGACGACGTGCCGCCTCAGAAACGGAGGCGATCGGATGAGCCAGCCAACGGCCGAGGAGCACGCAGCCCTCGGCGAGGAGCCCACCGAGCTCAAGCGCGTGATGGGGCCCAAGCTGCTCCTGCTCTTCATCGTGGGCGACATCCTCGGCACCGGCGTCTACGCCCTGACGGGTGACGTCGCGGCCGAGGTCGGCGGTGCCGCGTGGGCACCCTTCATCGTCGCGTTCCTCGTGGCGCTGATCACGGCCTTCTCCTACCTGGAGCTGGTCACCAAGTACCCGCGGGCGGCCGGCGCCGCGCTGTACACGCACAAGGCCTTCGGCATCCACCTGTTCACCTTCATGGTGTGCTTCACGGTCATGTGCTCGGGCATCACCTCGGCGTCGACGGCGGCCCGCGCCTTCGCCTCGAACCTCGCGGTGGGCTTCGGGCTCGACGAGACGAACGCGACCCTGATCATCACGGTCGCGCTGATCTTCATGGCCCTGGTCGCGGCGATCAACCTGCGGGGCGTGGGCGAGAGCGTCAAGGCCAACGTGTTCCTCACCCTGGTGGAGCTGTCGGGTCTGCTGCTCGTGATCCTGATCGGCTTCTACGCGGCGTTCGCCGGCAACGTCGACTTCTCCCGGACCGTCGTGTTCGACGACCCGGGCGACAAGGGCGCGTTCTTCGCCGTCACCGCGGCGACCTCGCTGGCATTCTTCGCGATGGTCGGGTTCGAGGACTCGGTCAACATGGCGGAGGAGACCCACGACCCGGTCCGCAACTTCCCCAAGATGATGATCACCGGCATCGGCATCACCGGCGTCATCTACGTGCTGGTCTCCCTGTTCGCGGTGGCGATCGTCCCCGTGGGCGTGCTGGCCGAGAGCGACACCCCGCTGGTCACGGTGGTCGAGACCGCCGCCCCGGGGATCCCCGCGGCGACGATCCTGCCGTTCATCTCGATGTTCGCCGTCGCCAACTCCGCGCTCATCAACATGCTCATGGCCAGCCGTCTCCTGTACGGCATGGCCAAGCAGAACGTGCTGCCCGGCGCGCTGGGCCGCGTGGGCGCCCGGCGGCAGACGCCGTGGGTGTCGATCCTGGTGACCACCGCCATCTCGTTCGGGCTGATCTACTTCGTCAGCCGCGACCCGGAGAACGACGTCGTCGCCGCGCTCGGCGGCACCACCGCGCTGCTGCTGCTCGCCGTGTTCGCCGTGGTGAACGTCTGCGTGCTGGTGCTGCGGCGCGACCCGATCGAGCGCCGGCACTTCGTGGCCCCCACGGTGCTGCCGATCCTCGGGGCGCTGTGCTGCCTGTTCCTCGTGGGGCCGTGGACCGGGCGCGACGTCATCCAGTACCAGATCGCGGGCTGGCTGCTCGGCATCGGCTTCGTGCTCTGGGTGCTGACGTGGATCACCAACCGCCTGCTGGGGCAGCGCAGCGAGATCAGCGACCTGGAGGCGATCAACGAGCCGGAGGGCGGGGTCAACTAGTCGCTCCTTCCCCCGGTGCCGGACGTGCGGATCACCAAGGTGACCTGCACGTCCGGCACGTCACCTGTCGTCGCGCAGCGCCGCCAGCTGGGACTCCAGGTGGAAGACCTCGTCCAGGAGCACGAACGCCTCGTCGGGGTTGCCCTCGTCGACGAAGAACCCCGACATCGCCGCCTGCCACCTCCCGTTGACCTCGGTGGCCGCCATCGCCCGCTGCGCCCCGTCGTAGTCGTCGGTCTCCAGGATGCCGACCAGGAGGCCGTCGTCCCGCAGGAACAGGTGGTAGTCGCGCCAGCCCGTGTCCCGCAGCGCCTCCAGCATCTCCGGCCAGACGGCGGCGTGCGCCGCGCGGTACTCGTCCAGCCGGTCCGCCCGCACCCGGGACGTGAAGCACACGCGCCCGCCCCTCGTCCCGCTCGTCATGTCGGTCCTCCTCGACCCGGCGCCCATGAAACGGTTCATAATGTAGCCCGAAGCAGGAGGTGCTCCATGACCCGACCGGCTGCTCACCGCCGAGCATCCATCGCCGACGTCGCCCGGACCGCCGGCGTCTCCGTCGGCACCGTGTCCAACGTGCTCAACCGGCCCGACCGGGTGCTGCCCGGCACCCGCGAGCGCGTAGAGGCCGCCATCGCGGAGCTGAGCTTCGTGCGCAACGGGTCCGCGCGGCAGCTCCGGGCGGGCACCATCACGACCATCGGCGCCATCGTCCTGGACATCGCCAACCCGTTCTTCACCGACGTCGCCCGCGGCATCGAGGAGCGCCTCGACCGCGACGACTTCACGCTCATGGTCGCCTCCTCCGACGACGACCTCGGCCGGGAGCAGCGCTACCTGCGGCTGTTCGAGGAGCACGGCGTGCAGGGCATCATGGTCGTGCCGACCACCGACGAGATCGAGCACCTCCTGGCGGTCCGCCGGCGCGGCACCGGCGTCGTGCTGCTGGACCGCCCCTCGCCGGATCCGAGCATCTCGTCGGTCGCCGTCGACGACGTGCGCGGCGGCGAGCTCGCCGCCCGCCACCTGCTGGACCAGGGGCACACACGCATCGCGTTCCTCAACGGTCCGCACACGATCCGGCAGTGCGCCGACCGGCACGAGGGCGTGGTCAAGGCACTGGTGGCCGCCGGTCTGGACCCCGAGCAGGCACTCACCGAGACCACCGTGACCAGCCTCAACGCCGAGGGCGGCGAGGCGGCGATCCGGGGGCTGCTGGAGTCCGGCGACCAGCCCACCGCCGTGTTCTGCGTCAACGACCTGGTCGCCCTCGGCGTGCTGCGCACGCTCCGCACCGAGAACATCGCCGTCCCCACGGACATGGCGGTGGTGGGGTACGACGACGTCGCCTTCGCCGCCGAGCTGTCCACCCCCCTGACCTCGGTGCGCCAGCCGACCCACGAGCTGGGCGTGCGCGCGGCGGACCTGCTGCTCACGGGGGCTGACACGGCGGAACACGTGATGTTCCAGCCGACGCTGGTGGTGCGGGGGTCGAGCGCGACGGCGTGACCGGGGCCCGGGTGCCGGTGCGCACGGGGGCTGGTGTGGGCCGATGCCGGTGTGCACGGGGGCTGGTGTGGGCCGTTGCCGGTGTGCACGGGGGCTGGTGTGGGCCGTTGCCGGTGTGGGCCAATGCTGGCGTGGCCCCGTGCCGGTGTGACCCCGTGCCGGTGTGGCCGGTCGACAGCGTGACCGGTGGCCAGCGCGACCGGTCGACGACGCCGCGGCCTGGCGCGCGATGCACGCAAACGCCCGGTCACGACCACCGCGGCCGCTGACCGCCAACCGACCCGGCCCGACCCGGCCCGACCCGGCCCGACCCGGCCTGGCCCGTCCCGGCTCGGCCCGACCCGGCCTGGCCCGGCTCGGCTCGGCAAAAGTGCGCTTCTGCCCAGCGATCAGGCCCAGATCCCAGCCTGATTCTGGGCCTGATCGCTGGGTAGAAGCGCACATTCGTGAGCGGTGCAGCCCGGGCGCGGCGTCGGCACGCACGGACACCGCATGCCACCGCACGGCGCCGCGCGCCACCGCACGGCGCCGCACGGCCCCACACACCCGGACACCCGGCCCCCCGTCACGAGGAAGCGGCAGGCCTCGGGACGCCGTGGCCAGCGCGAACCCACCGCACCCCAGCCCCACCCCACCCCAGCACCACCTCAGCCCAGCACCGACTCCAGCTCCTCCGCGACCCGGTCCACGAACCCGTCCGGCGTCCCCTCCGGCAGCAGCCCCGGCAGTGCCAGCAGCGCCCGCAGGTCCTCCTCGGCGCCGGCCAGGCCCTCGACGTCGCCGAGGCCGTCGGACCCGCCCGGCACGTCGGCGGCGTTCACCAGGTTCGCCAGCTCAGCGGCCCGCGGGTCGTCCACGCCTTCCCCGGTCACGAGCCGGCGTCGCACGAACTCGGCCCACGCGGCCAGGCCGAACGCCACCCCCAGCGGCTCCCGCCCCGCGGCCAGGGACTCGGCGAGCACGCCGCCCCAGCGGAACGGGATCTTCTGCGTGCCGTCCATCGCCACCTGCACGGTGGTGTGACCGGTGTGCGGGTTGGCGAACCGGGTCAGGATCTGCTCGCCGTACTGGCGGAGGTCCAGGCCCTCGGGCGCGGTGAGCGTCGGCAGCGCGTCCTCGAACAGGTACTGCCGTGCGCGGGCGGCGATCTCGGGGTCGGTCACCGCCTCGGCGATCGTCGCGTGCCCGGCGAGCCAGCCGGAGTAGGCGACCAGGGAGTGCGTGCCGTTGAGCAGCCGCAGCTTGGCCTGCTCGAACGGTGCCACGTCCTTGGTCAGGGTTGCACCGGCGGCCTCCCACGCGGGCCGCGGCCCGGCGAACCGGTCCTCGATCACCCACTGCGCGAACGGTTCGCCCACCACGAGGCCCTCGTCCCGGACGCCGAGCAGCCGGCCCACCTCGTCGCGCTGCTCCGCGGTGGTGGCGGGCACGATGCGGTCCACCATCGAGCACGGGAACGTGACCCGCGCGTCGAGGAAGCCGCGCAGCGTGTCGCCCTCGGCACCCGGCAGCGCGGCGTCGACGGCCTCGCGCACCAGACGTTCGAGCACGTGCCCGTTGTCCACCATGTTGTCGCAGGTCAGTACGGTGATCGGCGCTCCGGACGCGGCGCGCGCCGCGAGGCCGCGGACCAGCAGCCCGATCGCCGACGACGCGGGCCGGGGCGCGTCGACGGCACCGCCGTGCTCCACCGTCAGTGCCTCCAGGTCCGGGGCCACGGCGGTCACGTCGAGCGATCCGTCGGGCTGCCGCGCGTACCCCTTCTCGGTGATGGTCAGCGTCACCACGTGGGTCGACGGCGCCGCGAGCGCCGCCAGCACCAGACCGGTCTCCTCGGCCGGGTACGCGACGTCGACGACGGACCCGATCAGCTCGACCGACGACTCCTTCTCCCCCGCGGTCAGCACCGAGTACACCCCGCCCTGGGGACGGAGCTGGTCCCGCACCCGCGCGGACCGCTGGGTCACCCCGAGGATGCCCCACACGGTGTCGCCGGTGGCTATCGCGGCGCGCTCCGTGTAGACGGCCTGGTGGGCCCGGTGGAACGCCCCGATGCCGAGGTGGACGATGCCCACCGCCGTCGGCGTCACGGGCGCGTCGATCCCTGCGGGGACATGGTCCCTGTGCAGGCGGTCAGTCATCGCGTGTCTCCTTCACCTGTGCCACGAGCTGCGTCGGGTTCACGAACCGCAGCGCCACCACGAGCATGACGAGCATGGTCGCGGTGTAGATCACCGACATGGCCGAGATGAGCTGTCTCGCCTCGCCGCCGCCGGCTGCTGTCATGCCACGGTAGATCGCCACGACGAGCGTGTCCGAACCAGGGCCCGACACGAGGAAGGTCAGCTCGAAGAGCCCGACCGTCCGGACGAGCACCAGGATGGCCGCCGCGAGGATCCCCGGGACGAGCAGCGGTGCGAGGATCCGCGTGAAGATCTGCCGGGTCCGGGCCCCGCACATGCGGGCCGCGGACTCGATGGCAGGGTTGATCTGCTCGATGAACGGCGTCATCGTCAGGATCACGAACGGCACCGACGGGACCAGGTTGACCAGCACGACGGCGGTGAGCGTGCGCCCCAGCCCGAACGAGTACATGACGGTCGCGAGCGGGATGCCGTACGTGATGGGCGGCATGAGCACGGGCAGCAGGAACAGCAGCATGACCACGCGCTTGCCCGGGAAGTCGCGGCGGGCCAGCACGTACGCGGCGGGCACGCCCACGAGCACGGAGATCACGACGACGAGCAGGGCCACGCCGACGGTGACGCCGACCACCTCGCCCAGCGAGAACCGGTCCCAGGCCTCGACGTAGCGGTCGACGGTGGGGCCGTCGGGCAGCCAGGTGTCGAACCACTGGCGGCCGAACGAGTCGACCACCACGGCGACGAGGATGCCGAGCAGGAACACCCCGAACGCCGTCATGCCGGCCCAGACGAACCAGGTGGACGGGCGGGCGGCGAGCGACCGCTCCCCCGGTGCGACGGTTGCGGCCATCAGCCCTTTCCTCCCGTGGTGCCGCGGTACAGCAGCGAGCGCAGGCCCAGCACGGCGACCACGACCACCAGCTCGACCGCACCCATCATGAGCGCGATGGTGGACGCCATCGCGTAGTCGTTCTGCTCCCCGAACGCCCGGAACGCCATGAGCGACATGACTCGCGTCTCTCCCATGGCGTCGCCGACCAGCCGCGCGGAGGGGAACACCGAGAACGCGAGCACGAACGTGAGCACGAACGTGGTGGCCAGGCCCGGGGCGAGCAGGGGCAGCACGATCCGCCGGAACCGCTGCCACCAGCCCGCGCCGAGCGTCCGGGCGGCCTGCTCCAGCGACGGGTCGATGCCCGAGAGGTAGGACGAGATGAGCAGGAACGCGAACGGGAAGCCCGTGATGACCAGGGAGAACATCACGCCCAGGGAGTTGTTCACGAGCTGGAGCGGCTCGTCGATCAGGCCGGAGGCGAGCAGCGCCCGGTTGAGCCAGCCCTGCCGCCCCGCGAAGATCAGCAGGCCCTGTGCCGTGAGCACCGTGCCGAGCGTGATCGGCAGCACGAGCAGCGACGTCAGCAGCCGCTTGCCCCGGAACCGGTGCCGCAGCACCATCGCGACCGGGATCGACGCGAGCACGTTGAACAGCGCGGCGGGCAGGGCGAGCCGCATCGTGATCCCGACCGAGTCGAACACGAACGGGTCGCTGAAGAACGCCACGTAGTTGGCGAAGATGCCGCCGCCCCACTGCTCCTGCATCGCGGCCGTGGGCTGGATCGTGAGCCCGATCCCGTAGGAGAACGGGTAGACGAACAGCGCGACCGCCACCACGAGCCCGGGCACGAGCAGCAGGAGCGCCGGGTCCACGCCGCGTTCGGCGAGCCGGTGCCGCAGGCTCGCGGTCGCTCGTCCGGGCCGCTGCCCGAGAACGCTACTCATGGCGCCCCCGCCCGACGCCGGTCCGGCCGGCCACGCCCGGACCGCGCCTCACGCCGCCACCCCCTGCGGCACGACGGCGGCGTCCAGCGCCTCCGGGAACACCAGGACCCGCTCGACCGGGGCCGTCAGCCGCACGACGCCGCCGACGGCGGGCGCCGACGTCGCACGCGCGTGCAGCATGGTCTCGCCGGCCTGCACGCCGACGGCGAACTCGCGGCCGTGGTACTCGACCACGGACACGGTGCCCGGCACGGCGCCGGCCGAGCCGCCCGCACCCACCGAGCCGCCCGCACCGACCGAGCCGCCCGCACCACCCGCCGAGCCCGCACCGGTGCCCGAACCCGACGCCACCACGGAGAAGTCCTCCGGCCGCACCGCCACCCGCACGCGGTCCCCCGCACGCAGGGCGCCGACCGCGCGCCCGGTGAGCCGGACGCCGCCGCCGTTGTCGTCACCAGAACCCGCCGCACCCGGCAGCTCCACCACGACCTCGCCCCCGGACACCGAGACGACCGTCGCGGGCAGGATGTTCCGGTACCCCATGAAGTCGGCGACGTACCAGCTCGCCGGGCTCTCGTAGAGCTCGTCGGGCGTGCCCACCTGCTGCACCCGGCCCTCGCGCATGACGACCAGGCGGTCGGCCAGGGAGAGCGCCTCCTCCTGGTCGTGCGTCACGTAGATGGTGGTGAGCCCGAGGGACTGGTGCAGCCGGCGGATCTCGGTGCGCATGTCGAGCCGCAGCTTGGCGTCGAGGTTCGACAGCGGCTCGTCCATGAGCACGAGCGACGGCTCGAGCACCACGGCCCGCGCGATGGCCACGCGCTGCTGCTGCCCGCCCGAGAGCTGACCGGGCAGCTTCCGCGCGTGCTCACCGAGCTTGACCAGCTCGATCGCCGCCCGCACCCGGGCGTCGATCTCGGCGCGCGGCAGCCCCTGCATCTGGAGGCCGAACGCGACGTTCTTCTCCACGGACAGGTGCGGGAACAGCGCGTACGACTGGAACACCATGCCGAACCCGCGGCGCTCCGGGGGCAGCGTGTCGATGCGCCGGCCGTCGAGCAGGATCTCGCCGTGCGTGAGCGGGAGCAGGCCCGCCAGACAGTTCAGCGCCGTCGACTTGCCGCAGCCCGAGGGGCCGAGCAGGGCGACGAACTCGCCCGACCGGATGGTCAGGTCCAGCCCGGACAGCGCGTCCACCCCGCCGAAGCGCCGGCCGACGCCGCGCAGCTCCAGCGTCTCGAAGCCGCTCACTCCTCGTCCTCCACCTTGCCGCCGCCCACCTCGCGGTCCCAGATGTCGAACGCCGTGACCATGGAGTCGGCGTCGAGCGGCACCACGGCGTCCTGCGACTCGATGAGCTCGTCGAACAGGGGCCGGCCGAACTCCTCGATCACGTCCTGCGACTCCTGCGGTGCGAGGTCGAGCGTGGCACCCTCGACGGCCGGGCCCGGGTAGAAGTAGCCGGCGTCGTACGCCTTGGCGTTCTGCTCCGGGGTGAGCATGTCCTGCAGCAGCAGCATGATCGCGCTGATCTTGTCCGCGCTCTGCCCCTTCGGGATCGCGGCGTAGTGCGCGTCGGTGACCCAGGTGAAGTCGTCGAACGCGGCGGCCTCCAGCGTGTCCGGGAGCTGCCCCTCGGCGCGCGGCGCGATGTCCCAGCCCGTCGTGGTCGGGATCATCGACCAGGTGCCGTCGGCCATGTTGGTGATCACCTGGCCGGTGCCCGTGGGATAGGTGTCGACGTACTGGCCGAGCTCCTCGAGGTACGCCCAGGTCTTGTCCCAGCCGTTCTCGGGGTCGGCCGGGTCCTCGTCACCCAGGAGGTAGGGCAGGCCCATCAGGAACGTGCGGCCCGGACCCGAGTTGGCGGGGCGGGCGTACCCGAACTTGCCCGGGTGGGCCTCGGCCCACTCCAGCAGCTCCTGCGGCGTCGCCGGCGGCGTGCCGACCACCTCCGGGTCGTACTGCAGCAGCGGCCCGGACGGGTAGTACGTGGTCACCACGCCGTAGCCCTGGGCGAGCTCCTGCATGTTCGCGGCCGCCTCCAGGTAGGTGTCCTGGTTGGACACGCGGTCGCCGTAGTCCTCCACGATCGGGAGCCACAGGTCCTGGCTGATGCCCGCCGCGAGCCCGTCGTTCCCGGTGAAGACCACGTCGACGGACAGGTTGCCGCTGTCCACCTGGGGCTTGACGATGCCCGTGACGTCGGGGGCACCGCCGGTCTCCCAGGTCACCGACTCGATGACGTCCGGGTTGTTCTCGACGAACTCCTCGACCATGCCCTCGGTCAGCCGCTGGTTGCCCGCGACGTCGAGGATGTTCAGGGTGACGGGCTCCGACGGGGTGTCGGGCACGTCGGCCGGGTCCGTGACGGCGGCTCCGCCGTCACCGCCCGGGGGCGCGGGCGGGGCACAGGCGGTCAGCAGGGACAGCGCCACGGCGCCGACGAGCGCCGCGACCTTCTTCGAGGTGCGCATGGTGCCTTCCTCTCTCGGGCATCGTCGCCCGGGTTGGTCGCCGGGACCGGCGTCAGCCGGCCGCCCCGGCGGGGGCAGGTCCGGAGGACCCGCGGATCGTGAGCTCCACGGGGAGCTGTACGCCCGCCGGCAGGTCGCCGCGCAGCCGGGCGAGCAGGAGGTCGACGGCACGCCGGCCGAGCCGCGCGAGCGGCGCACGGACCGTCGTGAGCGCCGGTGAGACGAGGGTGGCCTGGGGCACGTCGTCGAACCCCACCACCGTCATCCGGCCCGGCACGTCGACGCCGCGCTGCCGCAGCCGGTCCAGGATGCCCAGCGCCATGAGGTCGTTGAAGGCGACGACGGCGGTCGCGCCGCTCGCCACCGCGTGGTCGGCCGCCTGGACGCCACCGGCGAAGTAGGGCTGGAACGTGCCCAGCTCGACCAGCTCGACGTCCCGGTGCGCGGCCGCGGCGACCAGCCCGGCGACACGCCGGCGGCCCGACCACGACGACGGCGGTCCGGCCGCGAGCGCCACCGTCCGGTGCCCCAGCGCCGAGAGGTGTCCCATGACCTGGGCGGCGCCGTCGGCGTCGTCCACGTGGACGGACGGGACCGCGGTCGCCCCCGGCTCGGCGGGCAGCTCCCGGTTGGCCAGGACGGCGGTCACGCCCGCGAGCGCCGCCCGCAGCCCGGCCTCGCTGCAGCGGGGCGAGGCGACGAGCAGTCCGTCGGTGCGGGCGGCGAGGGCGCCGATGAGCTCGGCCTCGACGTCGGCGTCCTCGTCGGAGTCGGCCACGAACATCTCGTAGCCCTCGGCGCGGGCGCGCGCCTGGACGGCCTTGGTCACGGCGGCGAAGTAGGGGTTCTCCAGGTCGGGCACCAGCAGCCCGACGGCGTGCGTGCGCCCCTTCCGCAGTCCGCTGGCCGCCCGGTTGGGGCGGTAGCCGAGCTCGGCGGCGGCGCGGGTCACCCGGTCGCGGGTCGCGGCGGCCACCCGGTCGGGGTCGGAGAGGGCGCGCGAGACGGTGGAGATCGAGACCCCGGCGGCGCGCGCGACGTCGTGCACCGTGACCATGGCACCCCCTCGTGACCGGATTACTACGTTGCAAACGTTTGTGCTTTATAGCAAGGTTTGACCGCAAACGTTTGCAGTCCGATGCCTCCCGCGTCAAGACCTGGCACCACGAGCCGCGCGGGCAGCCCCCTAGGATGTGGAAGCGCTTACCCACCCCGGCGACGATGCCTCAGGAGGACCACCGTGACCGAGACCTGGACGCTGCACCCCGACCGTGCCCTGCCCGCCGACCCGGTCACCAGGCCGATCGCCCGCGAGATCTACGCCGCCACGAGGGACCTCCCGATCGTCTCGATGCACGGCCACGTCGACGTCACAGCCTTCGCCGACGACGAGGCCTTTCCCGACCCCGCCCAGCTCCTCGTGGTGCCCGACCACTACCTGACGCGCATGCTCGTGTCCCAGGGCGCACGGCTCCCGGAGCTGGGCGTGGGCCCGGCCGACGGACCGGGCTTCGAGACGGACCCGCGCGAGATCTTCCGGCGGTTCTGCGCGGGCTGGAAGCACTTCCGCGGCACCCCGACGCGGTACTGGACGGAGCACGAGCTCGTCGAGATCTTCGGCGTGACCGTGCGGCCGTCCGCGGAGACGGCCGACCAGGTCTACGACCAGGTCGCGGCGGCCATCGCCGACCCGGCGTTCCGCCCGCGGGCGCTGCTGGAGCGGTTCCGCATCGAGACGATCACCACCACCGACCCGGCGTGGAGCGACCTGAAGGACCACGCCCGCCTCGCCGCCGACCTGCCGGGACGCGTGCTGCCGACCTTCCGCCCGGACCCGCTGCTGCACCCGGCCCGGAAGACCTGGCGGGGCGACCTGGAGCGGCTCGCCGCGGCGTCGGGCATCGCCACCGACACCTACGAGGGCTACCTGGCCGCGCTCCGCGAGCGGCGCGCGGCCTTCGTCGCGGCGGGCGGCCTGGCCACGGACCACGGGCACCTCGCCGCGGACACCACCCCGCTGCCCGACGACGTGGCCCGCGCCCTGTTCCGCACGGCCTTCGACGCCGCGGGGACGGGCGAGCCCGGGATCAGCGCCCAGGAGGAGGCCGCCTTCTCCGCGCACATGCTGTTCCAGATGGCGGCGATGTCGGCCGAGGACGGCCTCGTCATGCAGCTGCACCCGGGCGTGCTGCGCGACCACGACCCCGCGGTCGCCGCCGCGTTCGGCCCGGACAAGGGGTACGACATCCCGGTCGCGGTCGAGTTCGCCCGTGGCCTGCGGCCGGTGCTGGAGGCCTTCGGTCACGCGGAACGCTTCCGGCTGATCGCGTTCACGATCGACGAGGACGTGTACTCGCGTGAGCTCGCGCCGCTGGCCGGGGTGTACCCGTCGCTCCGCCTGGGTGCGCCGTGGTGGTTCCTGGACGCGCCGGACGCGATGCGCCGGTTCCGGGAGGCGGCCACGGAGACCACCGGCTTCTCGAACATGTCGGGGTTCGTGGACGACACCCGCGCGTTCTGCTCGATCCCCGCACGCCACGACCTGGCCCGCCGGGTCGACGCCGGGTACCTCGCCCGGCTGGTCGCGGAGCACCGGCTCGACCTGGACGAGGCCGTCGACACCGCCGCCGACCTGGCCTACCACCTCCCGAAGCTGGCCTATGCCCGCCTCTGACCGGGTTGCCCAGCAGGACAGGTGGACCTCGGCGGCGCCGCTGAGGCAGAGTGCCGGGTACAGGCGCACATCCGTACATCACCGCGAGACGGGCAGGACGACGACCTCATGACCGCTGACGTACCGGGCACCGCCCCCGCGCCCCACCCGGCCTGGCTGCCCGACGACGCGTTCGCCGCGCTCGGCCGACGCCGGGTGGTGGTCGCGGGCGACGGCGTCCTGGCCGGCACCGTCGCGGAGGAGGTGGCGGCGGCCACGGCCCGGTTCGGTGGCTCGTTCTCCCGCCTCGAGGTGGGCGACGGCGTGGCCGACGCCGAGCTCGTGCTCACGCTGGCACCGGCCGCGTCCGACGGTCCGCCCCGGCCCGACGGTCCGCCCGGGCCCGACGACCCGGACGGCGCCGGCGGCGAACCCGTGCCCGACGAGACGTTCCGGTTCACGCGCGAGGCGGGGGCCGTCGTCGTGCAGGCACGGTGCGACGCGGGGCTGCTGCACGGCCTGTTCCACGTGGTGCGCCTGGGCGAGGCGGCGTTCGCCGGGCCGGACACCGACCAGACCCACGCGCCTGCCACCCACCTGCGCATGCTCGACCACTGGGACAACATGGCCCCGCACCCCGTCATGGGTCAGGTCGAACGCGGGTACTCCGGGGGCTCGCTCTTCTACGACAACGGTTTCGTCCGCGCGGACCTCTCGCGCGTCGAGCGGTACGCCCGGCTGCTGGCCGCCGTGGGCATCAACCGCATCGCGATCAACAACGTCAACGTGCACGAGCGCGAGACCCGCCTGCTCACCGACGACCTGGGCGACGTCGTCCGGATCGCCGCCGTCTTCCGGCGCTGGGGCATCCGCGTGCACCTGTCGGTGTCGTTCGCGTCCCCGATCACGCTCGGCGGGCTGCCCACCTCGGACCCGCTGGACCCGGACGTGGCCCACTGGTGGGTGCGCGCCGCGGCACGCGTGTGGGCGGCGATCCCGGACTTCGGCGGCTTCGTCGTCAAGGCCGACTCGGAGGGTCAGCCGGGCCCGTTCGCGTACGGCCGCACGCACGCCGACGGCGCGAACATGCTGGCCGCCGCCGTCGCGCCGCACGACGGTCTGGTCCACTGGCGGGCGTTCGTCTACGACCACCACCAGGACTGGCGCGACCGGTCGACCGACCGCGCCCGCGCCGCGTACGACCACTTCCACCCGCTCGACGGCGCGTTCGCGGACGCCGTGATCGTGCAGATCAAGTACGGGCCCATGGACTTCCAGGTGCGCGAGCCGGTCTCTCCCGTCCTGGCCGCGATGCCGCGCACCCGGATCGCGCTGGAGCTGCAGGTCACGCAGGAGTACACCGGCCAGCAGCGGCACGCCGTGTACCTCGGCCCGCAGTGGAGCGAGATCCTCGGCTTCCGGTTCTGGTCCGCCGACCGCACGGGCGGCTCCCCGACGGTCGCCGACCTGGCCACCGGGCGCGCCAAGGCCGTCGAGGACCCGGGCACCGGCACCTGGCACAAGCCCGCCGGCGGGTTCGCCGCCGTGTCCAGCGCGGGCGACGACGAGTTCTGGACCGGCCACCCGTTCGCCCAGGCCAACCTCTACGCCTACGGGCGGCTGTGCTGGGACCCGGCGCTGGACCCGGCCGACCTGCTCGACGAGTGGGCGGGCCTGACGTTCCCGGGTGCGCCGGACACCGTCCGGCAGGCGCTGCACGCCGTGCTCGACCGGTCGTGGGAGACGTACGAGCAGTACACGGCGCCGCTGGGTGTCGGCTTCATGGTGCGCCCCGGCCACCACTACGGGCCCGATGTCGACGGGTACGAGTACACCCCGTGGGGCACCTACCACTTCGCCGACCGCGACGGGATCGGCGTCGACCGGACCGTGCGCACGGGGACCGGGTTCGCGGGGCAGTACCCCTCGCCGTGGCGCGAGACGTACGGGTCGACGGCGACGTGCCCGGACGAGCTGCTGCTGTTCTTCCACCACGTGCCGTACACGCACGTGCTGCACAGCGGCAGGACCGTGGTCCAGCACATCTACGACACCCACTTCGAGGGTGTGTCCCGCGTGGAGCGGATGATCGCCGCATGGTCGGCGGCGGCACCACTGGTCGAGCCCCGCCTCGCCGAGCGGGTGGCGGAGCGGTTCGCGGAACAGCTCCGCAGCGCCACCGAGTGGCGGGACCAGGTCAACACCTACTTCCTGCGGAAGTCCGGCATCCCGGACGAGCAGGGGCGCACGATCTACTGAGCGGGACCGGTCAGCCGCGCGGCACGTGCCGGGTGTGGGTGTACGTCCCCTTGCCGAAGGCCAGCACCTTGGCCGGGTCCACCGCGAACACCAGCGCGGTGCCGCCGACGTCGTTGCGGAAGGCGCCGTCACCCACCTCGTACTGCCACTGACCGGTCCACTTGCCGCGCCAGGCGTCCGCCAGGCGCTCCAGCTGCGCTGCCTCGGTGACACGGACCGCCGGGCCCTCGACCATCACGTCGAGGCCCCGGTCCCACGCGCTCGTGCCCGTGGTCAGCACCACGTTCGGGTTCACGGCCAGGTTGACCGCCTTCTGCTCCTCGGGGCCGGTGGTGAAGTGCAGCGCCCCGTCGAGCCAGACGGCGACCAGCGGGGTGACGTGCGGCCGGCCGTCGGCGCGGACCGTCGTCAGCCAGGTGATCTGGGCGTTCTCCAGCACCTCGACGGCCGCCTGCCAGGTGGTCGGCGCGGCGCCGGGGTCGCTGAACCGGGCGTCGAGGGTGGTGATCGGGTCGTCCATGGCCTGCTCCTCAGGGTCGGTCGGACGGGTGGTGCTCGGCGGACGGGGCCGGGAAGAGCTCCGCGAGCACGTGCGCGACGGTGGAGGCCATGCTCTTGGCCGCCGACGCGGCGAAGAACAGGGTGCCGGGTGTGGCGGGCAGGCCGCGCTCGGGGTCGGCCGGGCCGCCCGCGGCGTCGACGACGAGCCGGCCCCGGTGCACCACCGCGACCTGCAGGCCGACCTCGTCGCCCTCGGCCACGAGCCGGTCGACGAGGGCCCGGGCGCGCGTCTGCACCTGCTTGGCGAGGTCGGTCATACCAGGGCCGACGACGGGCGCCCCGGCGACTCATCGCTCCGGGCCGATGCGGCGGAGTACGATGGTCGGACAGTAGGAATCTCTCACCGGAGGCCGGCATGACCATCCTGACTCTTCGCCCCAAGAACCAGGTCACCGTCCCCAAGGAGATCGCCGAGGCGGCTGGCCTGCACGTCGGTGACGCCCTGGACTTCGCGGTGGTCGACGGGACGGTGGTGATCTCGAAGGTGGAGCTCGGGCGCCGGTCGGAGGAACGCCCCACCGCCGAGGACTGGCTCGCCGCAGCCGACTATGTCGGCACGCGTGACCGTGAGCTCCTGAACAGACTCGCCCAGTGACCCACCTGGTCCCGCCGCACATCGCGTTGCGGATGTTCGAGGCCGCCGAGCAGATCAAGCCGGTGGTCCGCGATCTGGGGCTGCTCGAGTCCTCGTTGACCCGCGCAGGCATGACGTCGTACGGCCAGGAGCTCTACCCCGGGATTCATCTGAAGATGGCGGCCACGCTCGACTCGGTGAACCGCAACCACCCGCTCATCGACGGGAACAAGCGCCTCGCGTGGATCGTCGTCGCAGCGACGTACCGTGTGAACGGCTTCCCCGGCCTCGCCGGCACGGTCGACGAGCAGGAGGCGCTCGTGCTGAAGGTCGCTTCCGATCATCCCGAGCTGGACTGGATCGCCGACCAGCTGGCGTCGATGTTCGACCCACCCGAGAAGCTTCACCGACCCTGACCGCCCTCGACCAGAGGCAGCACGCCCTCGGCAACGCGCCAGACCCTCAGGTCACCGGAGTGACCTGAGGGTCTGGCGTGCCAGGGTCAGCGCGCGGCCAGGGAGGCCACCTCGCGGACCGAGGCGGCGATCGCCCGGAAGTCCTTGCTGAGGATCGCGCCGTGGTTGCTCGACACCTTCGCACCGACGGTGATGTGCGGGTTGCGGGCCGTCACGCCGTCGAGGCTGGTGCGGATGCGCTCCTGCTCGTCGCCCTTGCTGCCGAGCGACGTGCCCGAGGCCACCACGTACCGCGTGGGCACGGTGAGCCCGTCCAGCACCGGACCCAGCTCGGCCTCCCGGGAGAGCACGCCGAGCTCGATGTTGCTCTCCGCCTGCTGGTCCGCCGTCATGCGCGGGGTCAGGCCGGTGATGCGCAGCGGGACCGTCATCCAGCGCATCCGGCGGAACATCGTGCGGATGCGGTCCGCCATGGCGTCGTCCAGCCAGTCGTAGGGGAAGGCCCCGTCGACCAGCACGGCGCCCAGGGTGCGGCCCGGGTTGCGGTGGGCCCAGTGCGCCGCGACGACCGCGCCGTACGACCACCCGACGACCACCGCCCGCTCGACGCCGCGCGCGGCCAGGACGGCGTCGACGTCGCGGACCGCGGCCTCGAAGGAGTAGTCCGCCGACGTGCCCGACCTCCTGCCGCGGGCGCGCTCGTCGTAGGTGATGTGCCGCCAGCCCGGGCCCAGCTCGGCGACCGTGCGCCGCCAGTAGCCCTGGGTGGCGAACTGGCCGTTGAGATAGATCACGGGGACGCCCGTGCCGCCGGTGTCGGTGACGTGCAGGGCCGTGTCGTCGACCGGCACCATGCCGGACCACGCCGAGGTCTTCGGGGACGTGCTGTCGTTCGTCATGGTGCCTCCTGGATCAGTGGGTCGTGGGGCCGGGCCGTCAGGTCGGGCGACCTGACGGCCCGGTGGTGCGGGACGGCGTCAGAGGCTGCGGGCCGTGATGTCGCCCTGCATCGTGGTGGCGCGGATGTCGAGCACCGGGGCGCCGTCGTTCTTCAGGCCGTTGCTGACGCGGCCGAGGCTGGTCCCGGCGTCGAGCGTCGCGGAGACGCCGGCCGCGGCCCCGACCGAGATGTCGCCCTGCTGCGTGCTCAGCACGACCGTGCCGCGCGCCGCCTCGGCGATCCGGACGGCACCGCGCTGGGTGCTGATCTCGGCGGGACCGTTGAGCCGGCCCACCTCGACGTCGCCGTCCACCGCGCTGAGCCGCACGCTGTCCGCCTCGTCGATCTTGATCTGGCGGTAGACGCCCTCGGCGACGACGTCGCCCAGGCGGCCGACGACGCGGAGCTCGGTGCTGGCGGACCGCGTCTCGACGGCCGACCCGGCGGGAAGCTGGACCGTGACCTCGACGGCGCCCGCGGTGCCCACGAGCTTGTTCTTCGGCTCGGGGGTGGCGACCCGCAGCACACCCTCGGTGAGGGTGACCGTGGTGCCCTCGGCGGTGGCCACGTCGCGGCTCTTGCCCGCGTCGGCCGGCCGGACCTCGACCGTGGTGTCGGTGCGGTCCGCGGCGATGATCTGGACCCGGCCGGCCGGGATGTCGAGGACGGCGGAGATGGGGGCGGGGGTGGTGAAGTTCTGCATGATGACCTGCTCCTGTGCTCGGTGGTGCTCGTGGTTTCTGATGTGGGAAACGCTACGTTGCATTCCATACCGTGGCAACACACTTGTTGCGTTGGAAGCACGTTTTACCAGGTCAGGACACATATATTGTTGCAACAGTCGTGATGTTAAAGCAACGATGCGCTCGCGAGCCCGTTGCAATGGATGAGGTGTGAACGCTATGCTGGCCGGCAGGACCACGACGAGGAGACCGCGATGCCCGGAGGCAGGCTCACCAAGCAGGAACGCCAGCAGATCGCGCTGGGGCTGGCCGACAGCCTCCCGTACGCCGAGATCGCCCGGCGTCTGGACCGGCCGACGTCGACGGTCACGCGCGAGGTGCTGCGCAACGGCGGCCCCACCTCGTACCGCGCCGACCTGGCCCACCACGCGACCGAGCGACGCGTCCGCCGCAAGCGGCCCGCCGCGCCCCGGCCGGCACAGGCGCCCGCCCAGCCCGACGGGCGGGACGCCGCCGCGGTGGCCGTCTACGAGGAGACGCTGACCGGGGTGCTCATGGCCTCGGGCCTGTCCAGGATCCCGGCCGGGGTGCTGACGTGCCTGTTCACCACCGACGCCGGCAGCCTCACCGCGGCCGACCTCGTGCGTCGCCTCCAGGTCAGCCCGGCGTCCGTCTCCAAGGCGATCACGTACCTCGAGAGCCAGGGACTCGTCCGCCGGGAACGCGGCGAGGGGCGCCGCGAGCGCTACTTCGCTGACAACGACGTCTGGTACCAGTCCACGCTCGCCAGCGCCCGGTCCAACGACCAGCTCGCCGCGACGGCGCGGCAGGGCGTCTCCGTGCTCGGTGCGCACACGCCCGCCGCCGACCGGCTGGAGAACATCGCGCGGTTCCTCGACTTCATCAGCGAGAGCATCGTCCGGGCCGCCGAGCAGGCCCGCGCGGTGCTGCACACGGGCCCCGCGCCGGCGTCGGACGACGAGCCGGACGCCGGCCGCTGACGCACAGGCTCGTCAGAGCGGCGTGTCGCCCGGGACCTTCACGTCCTCGACGCGGGCCCGGGCCGGCAGGCCGATGTCCCAGAACTGGATGGTCTGCAGCACCCAGAAGAGGGCGAAGACGAGCATCAGCACGGCCTCGACCACGAACAGCGTCTGCGGGAAGACCGCGGGGAAGAACCGGTCGAGCACGACCATCATCGTGAGACCGCCGACCAGCACCACCGCCATCACCACGGCGATCGTCCGGTACCAGGCCCGGAAGGCGGCCGCCGACATGCCACGCAACCGTTCCAGGGCCTGCGCGGTGACCGCCCGGTCGGAGCCGTTGATCCAGGCGACCGCCACCAGGCACGCGAACAGCAGCACGGCCGCCGCGTAGTGCGCCACCTGGAGGAAGCTCGCGGGCCAGGCCAGGAGCCAGACACCGGTCGCCGCCCAGGTCAGCCAGGTGAGCCAGAGGTCCCAGCCCGCCGGTCCGGCGAGGTCACGACGGCGCGGCCAGGTGGCCAGCAGGAGCACCGGACCGCCGACGAGCAGCAGGGTCCCGATGTTGTTGCCCACCCGCTCGGGCATGTCGACGCAGTACGGCTCGGCCGTGCACAGTGTGGCGTCGAGCGGCGTCGGCACCAGGGCCACGACGAGCGCCAGCAGGCCCGCGACGTTGAGCAGTACCTCCTCGGCACCGTGCCGGCCCTTGATCGCGACAAGGCACGTGCCGATGCCGACGAGCGAGCCCACGAACACGCTCTGCACGGGCGAGTAGAAGTACGCGCTGATCGACGCGTGCCACCACTCCTCTCCCGACCCGAGCCGGCCGTGGTCGGCCACGATCTGCAGGCCCAGCGACACGAACAGCACCAGCACCACCGCGACGATCGCCACGCGCAGGTAGCGATACGTCAGCCGTGCCGGGTCCCCCTGCTTGATCACCATGGGCACACCCTGGCGCAAGTGCCTCAGATCGGACAATGTTGCACGGTCATGCCGCGGCGGTGAAACGCTCCTCGACGTCGGTCAGCAGCGGCCCGGCGTTGCGCAGCACGAGCGCGAGCCAGACGACCGCGAGCAGGCCGAACAGCACCTCCGTCGTCAGCACGATCACCCCTCCCGCGAGCACCAGCAGGGAGAGGGTCCCCAGCGTGACCAGCGGGCGGGCCGCGAGGTAGTAGGCGGCGAGCCGTGCGACGTCACGCGTCCGGAAACCGAAGAACGAGACGATGACCAGCACGTTCACGGACCAGAGCAGAAGACCGGCCCCGATCACCACGAGCGCGGGCGCGAACCAGCCGGGCACGCCGGCCGCGTCGAGGTTCCCGAGCGAGACCGCCACCACGCCGAGCACCACGACCGCGGGCGTCCACACCCGTAACGCGTCGGCCCAGTTCAGGCGGTATCCGCGCCAGAAGGACGCGGCCGGTGCGAGCCCCTCGGTCCTGGTGCGGTCCCGGAGCGCGAACAGTCCCGCCGACGCCGCCGGGCCCAGCGGCACCAGGCACAGCACGACCAGCGGGGCGTTGCCGACCGACCGGTCGAGCAGCGCCAGGGCGACCAGGCCGGGCAGCGAGGTCAGCACGAGCAGCAGCTCGACCACGAGATACCAGTAGACCGCGTTCGCGCCGCGCCCCAGGGGGCCGTCGCCGTACTCCCTGCGCTCAGCCACGGGCCACGATCCTCGCGTCGTCGAGCCAGGGCGGGGTCTCGTCGCGGACGGGGTCGAGGGTCACCAGGGTCACGCCGTGGCGGCCGAGCGTCAGGTCGAGGTCGGCGCGGCCGCCGTCCGCCGTCGGCACCACGGGCAGGGAGAACGCCCGTCGCGCGGGCTCGCTCGCGTCGTGCAGCGCGTCGAGCTGCCTGGCCGACGGCGACGCCGGCCGACCCATCTCGCGCCAGGCGGCCCAGGCGTTGCCGGCGGACTCGTCGACGTCGTACCGCAGGACGAACACGCGGCCGCCCGCCGTGGCGGGACTCGCGTCGGCCCCGGCGGGGCCGACCGGGACGCTGAGCCGCACCTCGTGCCGGTCGGGCTCGACCGGGTCGGCCGAGCCGCCCACCGGCTGCCAGGCGAGCACCGTCACCCGTCCCGTCCCGGGATGCCGCGTGACCAGGTGGTCGGCGCCGCGCGCGAGCACCTCCCGCCCCATCCGCGCCATGAACGTGTACAGGTGGTAGGTCGGCTTGCGCACCTGACGGTGCGCCAGCATGCCGAACCCGCCATGGAAGAACGACGCCGGGACACCCTCCTCCTCGAAGACGTCGCTGAACGTCCAGTACGCGAACGAGTCGGCGTGCTGCCCGCCGCCCGCGAGCACGGGCGCGAGACAGGCGGCGTTGTACGCCGTGTCGTGCACCGGGTTGTCGGGCCGGTAGCTCGTGTTGAACTCCGTGACGTGCAGCGGCCGGTCCGCGAGCGCCGTCCCCGACAGGATCGTCCGCGGCCTGGCGAACTGGTCCAGCAGCTCCTGCGGACGCCCCAGGGTCTGGTAGACGCCGAACGGCACGTGCTGCGCGGGCCCGGAGGTGTAGGCGTGCACGGACAGGAAGTCCGCCGGAAGGTCGCGTTCGGCGACGAAGTCCGCGAAGGGCTTCCACCAGTCGTCGGCACCCGGGGAGAGCGCGGGGCCGCCCACCTGGAGCTCGGCGTCGACGTCCTTCACCGCGAGCGCGGACGCCTCGTAGAGGCGGAAGTACGCCTCCTGGTCCGCGCCGGCCCAGAAGTGGGTCAGGTTGGGCTCGTTCCACACCTCGACCGGCCAGGTCCGCACCTCGTCGAGACCGTACCGGCCGACGAGGTGCCGCAGGAGGGCGCGCACGAGGGCCGCCCACTCGGTGTGGTCGCGCGGCGGGGTCACGTTGCCGAGCCACCAGAACACCGTCTGGTCGCCCGAGGCGAGGGCCCGGGGCATGAACCCGAGCTCCAGGAACGGCTTGATCCCCAGCTCCAGGTACGCGTCGACCACCTGGTCCACGTAGGTGAAGACGTAGGCGGTACCCCGGTGACCTGCGACGTCGTACGGCCGGTGGACGGCGACGTCGTCGTGCAGGATGCCGTGGCCGCGGATGTACCGGAAGCCGATCTCACGCTGCACCAGGGCCAGGGAGTCCTGGTAGTCGCGCCGCAGCGCGAGGTTGAACCGCCCGGTGCCGACGCACGTGCGCCAGGCGTCGCTGAGGGTTCCGGCGGGCTCGGTCGGCACGATGGTGCGGGGCACGTATCTCCTCGGTCGTTCGGTCGAGCGCGGCCGGGTGCGCGGGCGTGGTCGACGCACCGCGCACCCGGCCCGGGGAAGGACTGCTGTCACTCGCCGCCGTCGACGGCGCTGTTGGCGAGCTCCACGTAGTCGGTCATGCCGGCTGCCTCGAGCTCGGCCACGTAGTCGTCCCACTCGCTGAGCGGCCGATCGCCCACGATGAACTGGGCGGTGTTCTGGTACACGATGTCCTGCAGGTTCGTCAGGTAGAGGGTTGCCTGCTCCTGCTCCATCTCGTCGTAGGTGATGGCGGGCGGGAGGGGCAGCTCCTCCTTCTCGTTCATCCCGTCGAGGAACTCGACGACCTCGTCGCGCAGCATCGACTTGTCCAGCTCCTCGGTGGACCCGTGGGCCAGCATCCAGACGCCGTTGTGGTAGCCGAAGTCCTTGCGGAGCTCCTGGGGTGCGCCGGGGTTCAGGCCGTTGACGTCGATGTCCTCGTCGAGGACGCGCTTGTCGCCGTCCCACTCGAACGTCTCGCCCTCGACGCCCCACTTGGCGAACTCCAGGCCCTCGTCCGAGTAGTACAGCCAGTCGACGAACTGCAGCATCGCGAGGAAGTCGTCCTGCTTGGCCGCCTCGGCACCGAACACGATGCCCGACTCGCGGCGCGAGCCCGCCGACAGGTAGCTCCCGTAGGGGCCGGCGGGCACGACGATCTGGTGCACCTCGGCGTCCTTGGTACCGAGCTGGTCGAAGTTGTCGCGGTACTTCACGAGCTCCTGGTCGTTCGAGCTGATGGCGGCGACGCTGCCGGACGCGAACTTCTGCTCGCCCTGCTCCATCTCCTGGGTGACGGACTCGGGGTCCATCAGGCCTTCCTCCACGAGCGAGGCGAAGTAGGTCACCAGCTCCCGGTAGCCGTCGGAGGCGCCGGCGTAGGTGAACTCACCGGCCTCCTCGTCCCACCACAGGCCGTTGATGAAGCCGGTGCCCGCCGACGTGCCGAAGTTGGGCGCCGCCGCGTTGAGCGTCTGCTCCATCGGGCTGTTGATGGACCACTTGTCGCTGAACGGGTACTTGATGTCCGGGTTGGCCTCCTTGACGGCCTCGAGCTGCTCCTTGAACTCGTCCCAGGTCTCGGGGTCCTCGGTGATCCCGGCCTTCTCCCACAGGTCCGAGCGCACGGCGATGGAGTACTGCGGCTTCGCGATCTCGTGGATGCCGGGCAGGATGTAGTACTTGCCGTCCTCCTGCCGGAGCTGCTCGACCTCGGCCTCGAGGCCCCACTTCTCGATCTTGTCGAGGAAGTTCGGCATGTGCTCCACGTAGTCCGAGATCGGCAGCAGGGCGTTGCGGAACTGCGTCTCCTCGCCCGCGTAGATCGAGGGCATGATGTCGGGCGCGTCCCCCGAGCTGATGAGCACCGACCGCCGCGTCGCCAGGTCGGCGAGCGGCACGTTCACGTACTCGAACTCGACGTTCTGGTCGTTCTTGAGGTGCTCGACCATCGGCCAGTCCTCCTTGAACGGGTAGTCCGGGTGGTCGCGGTACAGCAGGCTGAAGTCGACGGGCTCCGTCGCCTTGAACGTGGTGCCGACCTCGAAGTCCTCCATGTAGCCGACCTGCGACTCCATGTCGATCTCGCCGGACTCCTCCGCGCCGCCGCCGCTGGTCGAGCACGCGGTGAGCGTGACGACCAGGGCCGACGCCGCCAGGCCCGCGGCGGCCCTCCTCGGGGTGATCCTCATGGTTCTCCTTCAGGGTGTGAACGCCGTCGCCTCTGACGGTCAGGATGGTTCGGGTGGTCGTCGTGCACCGGCGGCGTGCGGTCAGCCCTTGACGGAGCCGAGCATCACGCCGGACACGAAGTACTTCTGGATGAACGGGTACACGCAGACGATGGGCAGGACCGTGAGCAGCATCGCCACGGACTGGACGTTCGCCTGGATCTGCACCGTGTCGCTGCCGAGGTCCGTCGTGGACGTGGCCGCGGCGAGCAGGTTGCGGAGGTAGAGCGTGACCGGGTACATGTCGCGGTCGTTCAGGTACAGGTACGCCTGGAACCACGAGTTCCAGAACTGGACGGCGTAGAAGAGGGTCATCGTGGCGATGACCGCCTTGGACAGCGGCAGCACGATGCGGAAGAACACGCCGTACTGCGACATGCCGTCGATCTCTGCGGCTTCCTCTAGCTCCTGGGGGAAGTTGTCGAAGAACGACTTCATGACGAGCAGGTTGAAGACGTTGATCGCGCCCGGCACGACGATCGCCCAGATCGTGTTCTTGAACCCGAGGGCGTCGATGAGCAGGTAGTTCGGGATCAGCCCGCCCGCGTACAGCATGGTCACCATGGCGAGGCCGATGAGGACCCCTCGGCCCTTCAGGTACGGCTTGGACAGCGCGTACGCGAACGTCGTGGTGAGCGCCATCGCGATGGCCGTGGCGAGCAGCGTGTACACGACCGTGTTGCGGTAGTTGACCCAGAAGATCGAGTCGCCCATCACGCTCGCGAAGGTCGTCAGGTTGAACCCGCGCGGCCACAGGTTGACCGCGCCGGCGGCGATGTAGGCCTGGGAGCTGAACGCCTTCGCCACCATGTTGAGGAAGGGGTACAGCGTGAGGAACGTGATCACCACCAGCACGAGCCCGTTGACGATCCGGAACGCCCGGTAGCCGGGCGTGTCCTTGACCGTGGTGGTGGCGGGACGGACCGCCGTGATGTCAGGGGTGTTCGTCGTCACCACAGGGAGGCTCCCACCGCTCGCTTCGAGATCTGGTTGGCCGTGACGACCAGGGCGACGCCGATCAGCGCCTCGAACAGGCCGATCGCGGCGGCGAACGAGTAGTTGCCGCCCTCACCGATCCCCACGCGGTACAGGTACGTGGAGAGCACGTCGGCCGTGTCGTAGGTGAGGGGGTTGTACAGCAGCAGCACCTTCTCGAACCCGACCGCCATGAAGGTGCCGATGTTGAGGATGAGCAGCACCATCATCGTGGGCCGGATGCCGGGGAGCGTGATGTGCCAGGTCTGCTGCCACCTGTTGGCCCCGTCGATCCGCGACGCCTCGTAGAGCTGGTCGTCGATGGTGGTCAGCGCGGCGAGGTAGAGGATGGTGCCCCAGCCGACCGTCTGCCACACCTCGGACGTCAGGTAGATGGTGCGGAACCAGTCGGCCCGCTGCATGAACGGGATCGCCTCGCCGCCGAACCCCTCGATGATCTGGTTGATGGTGCCGTTGATCGCGGTGAGCTGGAAGACCATGCCCGCCACGATCACTATCGACATGAAGTGCGGCAGGTAGGTGATGGTCTGGACCACCCGCTTGAACAGCCGCGACCGCAGCTCGTTGAGCAGGAGCGCGAGGATGATCGGCAGCGGGAAGCAGATCGCCAGGGTCAGGCCGCCGAGGACGACCGTGTTCCAGAAGACGTCCCAGAACGGCTTGCTCTGGATGAACATCTGGAAGTAGTAGAGGCCGACCCACTCGTCGCCGAACATCGACCCGCCCGGCCGGTACCTCCGGAAGGCGATCACGTTCCCGATCATGGGCACGTAGCGGAACACCAGGAGGAAGATCACCGGCAGGAGCACGAACGTGTACAGGCGCCAGTGCCGGCGCAGGGACACGCGCCACGTCTCGTTGTCCCGGAGCTGCTGCGGCGGCCTGAGCCCTGCGCCGACGACGGCGCCACCCGCGCCCCCGGGCAGCCCGCCACCGGTCCGCGGTACGGCATCGACCGTTCCCGTGCCTCGTGCCATCAAGTCCTCCGGTCACCGCGCCGTGCCGGGCCTCGTCCGAGGACGCCACGTCGTCGTGGAACGTTTTCGAAACTATCGACACCTTTACCGATAGTCTGTGGCTGGGACATTAGGGTGATAATCACCGTCACGTCAAGGGCATCCCTCGATCATCGGGTGTCACGATGCGATCACGCCGCAGGCGGCCAGGGACTGGTCCCGTACTGGTGTACCGTCAGCAGGGAAAGTTTCGACGTGAGATCGAAAGGCCTACGGAATGACCGGCACGCGGCCCGGCCCCACCATCGCGTCGATCGCGAACGAGCTCGGCCTGTCGGTGCCGACGGTCTCCAAGGTGCTCAACGGCCGGGCCGACGTGGCCCCCGCCACCCGCGACCGGGTCGAGGCCGCGCTGGAGAAGCACCAGTACCGGCGGCGGCGACAGACCGGCGCGCCGGCGGGCACCGGGCTGATCGACCTCGTCTTCCACCGCCTGGGCTCGGCCTGGTCCATGGAGATCATCCGCGGCGTCGAGGACGCGGCCGCCGAGTCGCACCTCAGCGTGATCCTGTCCGAGCTGGGCGGCGAGCACCGCCCGCCCGCCCGGTGGCTCGACACCACGATGGCGCGGCCGCCGCTGGGTGTGCTGCTCGTGGCGGCCAACCTGTCGGACGGGCAGCACCACCAGCTCGACCGCCGGGGCATCCCGTACGTGGTGATCGACACCGACGGCGAGCCACCCGCCGACGTCGCCTCCGTGGGCTCGGACAACTGGAACGGCGGGCTGCAGGCCACGCGCCACCTGCTCGCCCTGGGGCACCGCCGCATCGCGATGATCGGCGGGCCCGGCGACATGCTGTGCAGCCGCGCGCGCGTGGACGGGTTCCGTTCGGCGCACGAGGAGGCGGGCGTCGCCGTCGACCCGGCGCTCATGCGCCAGGGCAACTTCTACGTGGAGGCCGGGTTCGAGCACGGGCTGGAGCTCCTGTCGCTCCCCGACCGGCCCACCGCGGTGTTCGCCGGGTCGGACATGCAGGCCCTGGGGCTGCTCCGCGCCGCGCACCAGCTCGGGCTGCGGGTGCCCGAGGACCTGTCGGTGGTGGGCTACGACGACCTGCCGCTGGCCTCCTGGGTCGGGCCGCCGCTGACCACCGTGCGGCAGCCGCTCCGCGAGATGGGAGCGGCCGCCACGCAGATCCTGCTGGAGCTCGCCCAGGGCCGGTCGCCGACGGTGCGCCGGCTCAACCTGTCGACGGAGCTGGTCGTGCGGGAGTCGACGGCGCCTGCGGGGTGACCGGCCGTCAGATCGAGCGCGCGTGCGCCGCGAGCCGGTCGAAGGCCGCGTCCAGCTCGGTGTCCACGACCTGCGCCTCGGGATGGGCGTCGAACCAGGACACCTGCTCCTGCGCCCCGACGTCGTAGGTGATGGTGGTGCCGAACTCGGGCACGAGCGTGCGCACCTTCGAGCTGTCGAAGACCATCGAGTGCGCCTTGTCGCCCACCAGGCCGGGACCCAGGTCGGGCAGCACGCGGGCGATGGTCTCGGACGCGACGTGCACCAGGTCGGGGCTGCGCACGCCCGCGGCCTCGGCCAGCCAGGTGTAGATCTGGTCCCAGGTGGGGGCGTGCGTCCCGGTGATGTGGAAGGTGTCCCCCACGGCCAGCGGGTTGCCCAGCAGGCCCACGAACCCGACCGCGAAGTCCTCGGTGTGCGTGATGGTCCACAGGGAGGTGCCGTCGCCGTGGACGACGACGGGCTTGCCCGCCCGCATCCGGGCCACGTCGGTCCAGCCGCCCGAGGTCGGCAGCAGCGTCCGGTCGTAGGTGTGCGACGGCCGGACGATCGTGGCGGGGAACCCGTTCTCGCGGTACTCGCGCACGAGCAGGTCCTCGCACGCGATCTTGTCGCGGGAGTACTGCCAGAACGGGTTGCGCAGCGGCGTCGACTCCCGGACGGGCAGCCGCGACGGCGGCGTCTGGTAGGCCGACGCCGAGGAGATGAACACGTACTGCCCCGTCCGCCCGGAGAACTGGGCGACGTCACGCGCCACGTGCTCGGGGCTGAACGCCCGGAACTGCGCCACGACGTCGAACTCCCGGCTGCCCACAGCGGCGGCGACGGCCTCCGCGTCGTTCGCGTCGGCGACGAGCGTCTCCACCCCGGCCGGCACCGGACGGGTCGTGGATCTGCCTCGGTTGAGCACGGTCACCCGGTGTCCGAGCCGCGCGGCCCGGGCCACCGAGGCATGACTGATGATTCCGCTTCCGCCGATGAACAGGATGCTCTGGGACATGCCCCCAATCCTTGCACCGAGCACCCTGTCTGCGCTGGTCGGGGGCAAGATCGGTCCGAGGTGCGGACACCCGCCGATCTCGCCCCCGAGCCACGTCCAGCAGCAGGTCAGCGCTGTACGCGCGCGCTGCCCCCGCCGGCCAGCTTGGCCACCTCGGCGAGCGTCGCCATCGTGGTGTCGCCCGGGGTGGTCATGGCGAGCGCGCCGTGCGCCGCGCCGTACTCGACGGCCTCCTGGAGCGAGCCGAGCTCCATGAGCCCGTAGGCCAGGCCGGACGCGAAGGAGTCGCCGCCGCCCACGCGGTCGAAGATCTCCAGGTCGGCCCGGTGCGTGGCCTCGGCGAAGCCCTCCGCGCGCGACCAGGCGATGGCACCCCAGTCGTTGCGGGACGCCGAGCGCACGCCGCGCAGCGTCGTCGCGATCACCTGGAAGTTCGGGTACGCCTCCGACGCGGTCTTGATCATCGCGCGGAACGCGCCCGTGTCCAGGTCGGTGAGGTTCTCGTCGACACCCTCGACCTCGAAGCCGAGCGAGGCCGTGAAGTCCTCCTCGTTGCCGATCATGACGTCAACGTGCTGCGCCAGGCGCCGGTTGACCTCGCGCGCACGCTCCTCGCCGCCGATGCCCTTCCACAGGGAGGGCCGGTAGTTCAGGTCGTAGGACACGATGGTGCCGTGCCGGCGGGCCGCGGACATGGCGGCCTCCGCGACGTCCGCGCTGCTCTCGGAGAGCGCGGCGAAGATGCCGCCCGTGTGCAGCCAGCGCACACCGCGCGAGAACAGCGCGTCCCAGTCCACGTCCTCGGGCTTCAGCTGTGAGATGGCGGTGTTGCCGCGGTCGCTCACGCCCACCGCGCCGCGCACGCCGAAGCCGCGCTCGGTGAAGTTCAGACCGTTGCGCACCGTGCGGCCGATGCCGTCGTAGGGCACCCACTGCACGTACTGCGTGTCGAGACCGCCGGTGAGCATGAAGTCCTCGACCAGGCGGCCGATCTCGTTGTCGGCGAGCGCGGTGACGATCGCGCCGCGCAGGCCGAAGCAGCGGCGCAGGCCACGGGCCACGTTGTACTCGCCGCCGCCCTCCCACACGTCGAAGCTGCGGGCGGTGCGCACCCGGCGGTCGCCCGGGTCGAGGCGGAGCATGACCTCGCCGAGCGCGACGACGTCGTAGGCGCTCTCGGCGGCGGGGCGGACGGTCAGCGAGCTCATCGGTTCTTCTCCTGGTCGATCTGGGCGGCAAGGGCCACGGCGTCGCGGGTGCGGCTGGTGATCCCGTCCCAGTCCCCCGCGGTGACGAGCGTGCGGTCCACCATCCAGGAGCCGCCGACGGCGAGGACCGGGGCCAGGCCCAGGTAGTCGCCGAGGTTGGCGGCGCTGACGCCGCCCGTCGGCACGAACCGCAGGCCCGGGAACGGCGCGGAGAACGCCTTGATCGCGGCGGGCCCGCCGACCACGGAGGCGGGGAACAGCTTGACGACGTCGACCCCCAGGTCGAGCGCGGCCATGATCTCCGACGGCGTGGCGACACCGGGCAGCACGGGCAGGCCGTGCTCCTGCGCGCGGCGCACGACGGCGGCCGACAGCCCCGGGGAGACGATGTAGCGCGCACCGGCCTCGACGACGTCGTCCACCTGCGCGACCGTGGTGACGGTGCCGGCACCGACCACGACGTCGGGGTGGTTCTTGGCGACCGCGCGGATGGCGTCGAGGCCGCCCGCGAGCCGCAGGGTGATCTCGGCGACGGGCAGGCCGCCGGCGACGAGCGCGTCGGCGAGGCGGGCGCCCTCGTCGGCGCCGTCGACCACGACGACCGGCACGAGCCGGTGCGCGGCCAGCGCGTCGAGGACCGGGTTGTCGGGGGATGACATGCGTGCTCCGTTTCGCTATGGTGAACGCCTGTTGTTCACTGCGAAACGCATGCTACGTGAGGGAGTCCCATGGAAGCCAGTCCGCTCGGCAGCGTCGACAAGGCGCTGCTGGCGCTCGACACCCTCGCGGGCTTCGGCGCCGCGGGCGCGCCGCTGGCCACGCTGGCCCAGGCCGTGGGCGTCAGCAAGCCGACGCTGCACCGCACGCTCGCCGCGCTGCGACACCGCGGCTACGCCGAGCAGACGCCGGACGGCGCCTACCGGCTCGGCCCTTCCGCCCTGGCCCTGGGCAGCTCCTACCTGGCCGAGGAGAACCTCCCCGCGCTGCTGCACCCCGCCCTGACGGCGCTCAGCGAGGCGGTCGACGAGCTGGTGCACCTCGGGGTGCTCGCCGGACGCGAGGTGGTCTACCTCGACAAGGTGGAGCCGCAGCGCGCGGTCCGGGTGTGGTCCGCCGTCGGACGGCGGCGGGCGGCCGCGACCACCGCTCTGGGGCGGGCGCTCCTGTCGGTCCAGGAGCTGGACGACGCGGCGCTGGAACGGTTCGCCGAGGGCAGCACTCCGGCGGAGCGCCTGCGCGACGTGCTCGCGGAGGCCCGGCGCACCGGAGTCGGCAGCGAGACCGAGGAGAACGAGCGTGGCATCGCCTGCGTCGCGGTGCCGCTGCTCCGGGCGGGCCGTGCCGTCGCGGCGGTCAGCATCACGGCGCCAGTCGAGCGGCTGCAGGGCGCGTCACGGGCCGAGCGGGTCGGCGCGCTGCGCGAGATGCTGCCGGGGCTGCTCCCGGCGGGCCTGACGATCCCGCCGACGGCGTGAGGGCAACCTGGCTGACGCCCTCTCCCGACGAGGCTGAGCCGGTGTGGGGGTCCGAGGAGGCCGAGCCGGTCAGGCGACCAGGCCCCCACCGGCCACGACAAAGGCCCGGCCACCCCTCACGGGATGGCCGGGCCTTGTGTCAGGACCGGGTCCTACCGGGCGATCACGCCCCGCCGGCCGCCATCTGGCCCGACGGCGGCAGGTCGCGCGGCACCAGACCGGCGCCCGCGGGCACCGACTGGGGCTCGGCCTGGGTCGGCCGACGACGCTCGTCGCGCTCCACACCGCGGAACGTGAACTCGCCGAGGATGCCCTCGCCCTCGCCGTCGACGATCACCAGCTGACCCGCCGTGAGCTCGCCGAACAGGATCTTCTCGGACAGCGTGTCCTCGATCTCCCGCTGGATGGCTCGCTTCAGCGGACGGGCGCCGAGCACCGGGTCGTAGCCCTTCTCCGCCAGCAGGTGCTTCGCGGCGGGGGTGAGCTCGATGCCCATGTCCCGGTCGCGCAGGCGACGGTCGAGCTTCGCGATCTCGAGGTCGACGATCTGGATGATCTCGTCCTGCGAGAGCTGCGGGAACACGACCGTGTCGTCCACACGGTTGAGGAACTCGGGCCGGAAGTGCTGCTTGAGCTCCTCGTTGACCTTGGCCTTCATGCGCTCGTAGGAGGTCACCAGGTCGCCGCCGGAGTTGAAGCCGGTCTGGACGCCCTTGGCGATGTCCCGCGTGCCCAGGTTGGTGGTCATGATGATCACGGTGTTCTTGAAGTCGACCACGCGACCCTGCGAGTCCGTGAGGCGACCGTCCTCGAGCACCTGCAGCAGCGAGTTGAAGATGTCGGCGTGCGCCTTCTCCACCTCGTCGAACAGGACCACGGAGAACGGCTTGCGCCGCACCTTCTCGGTCAGCTGGCCACCCTCGTCGTAGCCGACGTATCCGGGCGGGGAACCGAACAGTCGCGAGACCGTGTGCTTCTCCGAGAACTCGGACATGTCGAGCTGGATGAGCGCGTCCTCGTCGCCGAACAGGAACTCGGCGAGCGCCTTGGCGAGCTCGGTCTTACCGACACCCGTGGGGCCGGCGAAGATGAACGAGCCACCGGGACGCTTCGGGTCCTTGAGGCCGGCCCGCGTACGGCGGATCGCCTGCGACAGGGCCTTGATCGCGGCCTCCTGGCCGACGACCCGCTTGTGCAGCTCGTCCTCCATGTGGAGCAGCCGGCTGGACTCCTCCTCGGTGAGCTTGACGACCGGGATGCCCGTGGACATCGCCAGCACCTCGGCGATCAGCTCGTCGTCGACCTCCGCGACCGTGTCGAGGTCGCCCGACTTCCAGGCCTTCTCCTTGTCCGCGCGGACCTGCGTGAGCTGCTTCTCCTTGTCACGCAGACCGGCGGCCTTCTCGAAGTCCTGCTCGTCGATCGCCGACTCCTTCTCGCGGCGCGCCTCGGCGATGGACTCGTCGAGCTCCTTGAGCTCCGGCGGCGCCGTCATGCGACGGATGCGCAGCCGGGCACCGGCCTCGTCGATCAGGTCGATCGCCTTGTCCGGGAGGAACCGGTCGTTGATGTACCGGTCGGCCAGCGTCGCGGCGGAGACCAGGGCGGAGTCCGTGATGGACACGCGGTGGTGCGCCTCGTAGCGGTCGCGCAGACCCTTGAGGATCTCGATGGCGTGCTCGAGCGACGGCTCCGACACCTGGATCGGCTGGAAGCGACGCTCCAGGGCCGGGTCCTTCTCGACGTACTTGCGGTACTCGTCGAGGGTGGTGGCGCCGATGGTCTGGAGCTCACCGCGCGCCAGCATGGGCTTCAGGATGGAGGCGGCGTCGATCGCGCCCTCGGCGGCACCCGCACCCACCAGGGTGTGGATCTCGTCGATGAACAGGATGATGTCGCCGCGGGTGCGGATCTCCTTGAGCACCTTCTTGAGGCGCTCCTCGAAGTCACCGCGGTAGCGCGAGCCGGCCACCAGGGCGCCCAGGTCAAGCGTGTAGAGCTGCTTGTCCTTGAGCGTCTCGGGGACGTCGCCCTTCACGATGTCCTGCGCGAGACCCTCGACGACGGCCGTCTTGCCGACGCCCGGCTCACCGATCAGGACCGGGTTGTTCTTGGTGCGGCGGGACAGCACCTGCATGACCCGCTCGATCTCCTGCGTGCGCCCGATGACCGGGTCGAGCTTGCCCTCGCGCGCAGCCTGGGTCAGGTTGCGACCGAACTGGTCGAGCACGGCCGAGCCCGCGGGCTGACCCTCCTGAGGACCACCGGCGGAGACGGGCTCCTTGCCCTGGTAGCCGCTCAGCAGCTGGATGACCTGCTGGCGCACCTTGTTGAGGTCGGCACCCATCTTGGTGAGCACCTGCGCCGCCACGCCCTCACCCTCGCGGATGAGACCGAGCAGGATGTGCTCCGTGCCGATGTAGTTGTGGCCGAGCTGCAGCGCCTCGCGCAGCGACAGCTCCAGCACCTTCTTGGCGCGCGGCGTGAACGGGATGTGCCCGCTCGGCGCCTGCTGCCCCTCACCGATGATCTCGGTGACCTGCGTGCGGACGCCGTCGAGCGAGATCCCGAGCGACTCCAGCGCCTTGGCGGCAACGCCCTCACCCTCGTGGATGAGGCCGAGCAGGATGTGCTCCGTGCCGATGTAGTTGTGGTTCAGCATCCGCGCCTCTTCCTGGGCGAGGACGACGACGCGACGGGCGCGATCCGTAAATCTCTCGAACATGTGCTGCTCCTCACGCGGGCGGCGGGCACCTGCACCGGCGGTACCAGGCCTGACCGCAACGACTCTATGCGCTCCCAACGCGGCGACCTACCGGTTGATGCCCATGTTCGCCAGGGGCGTGACGATGGAGGGTGTGCGGACGGCACAGGACGTCCCGCCCCGGCGCGACACGCCCGGGCACAGCGGTCCGACGGCGAGTCCGGGCCGATTCTTCCCCGATTACGTGCCGATTCTGGCCGTGGTCGTTGACGCCTCACGCGCTACCCGGCAGTCTCGTGTCTACGCGAACCCGCCCCGGGGAGGCCACATGGCGGACGAACCGAGCCCGACCCCCGAGTCCTGGGAACAGATCGTCGCGCGATTCGCCCGGTTCTCCGGCGTCGTCGGCGAAGTGGACGACCCCCTGACGTGGGGACTGGACCTCGTCGAGGAAGAGGTCACCGGGGTCTCCGACAGCGCCGACCCCACCGAGGAACGCTTCCTGCGGTCCTACCGCACGTTCTCCGGCGAGACCGTCGAGGTCGAGACGCTGCGCGTGCCGGCCACCCCGGCCCAGATCGAGGACATCGTCCGCGCCGCCTGCAGCGGGGCGCTCGTCGCGCCCCTGCACGCCGACGTCGACCCGGCGGCACCGCCGGAGATCACCGACGTCGCGGACCTCGCGGAGTCCTACCAGGACTATCGCAGCGCGATGCGCGCGATCGTCGCCGAGGTCGACGACGTGCCGTGCGAGACGCGCCAGTTCCGGGTCGACGGGGAGACCAAGCGCTGCATGCGCGTGACGGTGCGCAACGTGACCGCCGTGTACTCCCCGGCGGCCGACCGGGCGGTGGTCGTGACCGGCCCCGCCGACCTGGTGGACCGGGTCGACGTCGTCACCCGGCCCATCCGCAACCTGCTCCACGGGGAGGAAGGGCCGCGGTTCTGACCCGCACCTCACCCGCGCAAGGCCCCGGAACCCGGGCGGTACGGCGGTAGGATCGCCGCTGTGATCCGTGCCACCGCCCCCGTCGCGCCCTCGCGGCCGACGGCGCGCAGCGCCCGGACCCGGCGTGCCGGCACCCTGTCGCTCCTGCTGACGGCACTGCTGGCCCTCGCCGGCACCGCCGTGGGCGGGACCACCGCGACGGCCGAGGTCTCGGGCGACGAGATCTGGGTGAGCGTGGACGGTGTCGCCTTCGAGCCCGGCCGGGAGAGCGACGAGCTGGCGTACGTCGTGCGGCCCGTCGGTTCCCGCTACGGCGGGCAGGCGTACGACCGTGACCTGACCCGGGACGAGCAGCGCAGCGGCTGGGCCGCGTTCACGGAGGCCCGCCGGTCCTTCCCGGACGGCTACTGCGTGGTGTGGGTCGAGGTCGAGGACGCGAGCAGCTGGCACGAGTCGGACGAACAGGCCGTGTGCACCGCCACGGAGCCGGCCGAGAGCACCGAGCCCACGTCCACCCCCACGCCGACGGCGACGAAGACCCGGCCCACCCAGGCGGCCACCCCCAAGCCCGGAGCCGGTCAGCCGGGATCCACGCCGACGCCAGTCACCAGCGACCCGGCCGAGGCCGAGCCGTCCAGCCCGGCACCCACGCCGTCCGCGTCGCCGTCGCCCAGCCCGTCGGCGTCACCGTCCGCCTCGGCGTCACCGAGCCCGTCGCCCTCCCTGACGGCGCTGAGCGGGGCGCTCATGCCGAGCATCCCGCCGCAGTCGCCGGTCCGGGCGAGCGTCGACGCGGGCCAGGAGCAGGAGGTCGTCACGCCGCTCGGCTGGGTGGCCGTGCTCGCCACCGGCGCGGCCCTCACGGCGGGCGGCCTGCTCATGCTCTGGCGCCGCCTCACCTGACGATCGGCCGGGCCCCGGCGTGCGGCGTCGTCCGCGCACGGCAGACTGGCCCCGTGACCACTCCCGCAGGCCTGCTCCTGACGCCCGGCGCGGGCGCGAACCGGGAGAGCCCGGCGCTCGTCGCGGTGGAGCGCACCCTGGCGGACGCCGATCCGCCGGTACCCACGCGGCGCGCCGACTTCCCGTACCGCCTGGAGGGGCGGCGCATGCCGGACCGGCCGCCGGTCGCCGTCGCGCACCTGCGGGCCGTGGCCACGGCCTGGGCGGACGAGCTCGGCGTGCCCACGGACCGCCTGCTGCTCGGCGGCCGGTCCTACGGCGGGCGGATGTGCTCGATGGCCGTGGCGGAGGGTCTGCCGGCGGCGGGGCTGGTGCTGCTCAGCTACCCGCTGCACCCGCCCGGCAGGCCGGACAAGCTCCGCGTGGAGCACTTCGGCGGGATCCGGGTGCCCACGCTGTTCGTGTCCGGCGACAAGGACCAGTTCGGCACCCCCGAGGAGCTCGCCGAGCACGTCGCGGCGATCCCGGGACCGGTCACCTCGGTGACGCTGTCCGGCGCCCACGACATGCGCGGCGTCGGGCGCGAGAAGGCCGTGGCCGAGGCCGTGGCGGCCTGGGTCGCGACCCTCTGACGCTGCCCGACGGTCAGCGCCCGCCCGCCGGCTTCTCCGGGTACTCGGGCGGGGTCTTGTCCAGCTCGATCGCGATCTCGCGGCGCTCCGCGACGATGTGCGCGCGCTCCTCGTCGCGCTGCTTCAGCGCGTCGGTCTGCAGGTCGGCGCTCAGGTGGTCCCAGTAGAGGGTGCCGTCGAGGTGCTGCGACTCGTGGATGAAGCAGCGGGCCAGGTAGCCGGCGCCCGAGAGCTGGACCGGCGCACCGTGCTGGTCGACGCCCTTCACGGTCGCCCGGCCCGGCCGCTCCAGCGGCTCGTAGGCACCCGGCACGGACAGGCAGCCTTCCTCCTCCGTCTCCGGCTCGGCGTCGAGGTCCATCTCGAGCACCGGGTTCACCACGTGGCCGACGTGCCGGTCGCCCGCCGAGTCCGTCAGGTCGTACACGAACACCCGCAGGTCCACGCCCACCTGGGGCGCCGCCAGGCCGACGCCCTGCGCCGACTCCATGGTGGCGAACAGGTCGTCGATCAGCCGGGCCAGCTCCGGGGTGGAGAACTCCTCGACGGTGCGCGCCGGGCTGTGCAGCACCGGTTCGCCGATCTCGGTGATGCGCAGCACGCGGCCGCGCTCCACCTCGGGAGCGATCGCGGGGTACTCCTCGACCGGCTCGCCGAGCAGGTAGGTGACGGGCTTGCGCCGCCGGGGACGGGTCCATGCCATGGGACAGAGGGTACCTTCGACGCATGCACCCCACCCCGGTCCGTGACGCGGCGCGCACGGCGGGGTACGTGCTCGACGACGCCCAGCGAGTCGCGGCGGAACGCCTGGAGGCGCTGCTGGCCGCGACGGAGCACGCACGGGCCCGCGACATCCTGCCCCGCGACGGCGGGACCGGGCGCGGCGTCTATCTCTGGGGTCCGGTGGGCCGCGGCAAGACCTGGCTCCTGGACCGCTTCCACGAGCAGTCCGGCGGCCCGCGCTTCCACTTCCACGAGTTCTACCGCGCGCTGCACGCCGAGGTGTGGGCACGGACCGGCACCCCGGACGCGATGGACCGCGCCCTGGACGCCCTGCTCGGCGACGCCCGCGTGCTGTGCTTCGACGAGCTCCACCTGCACGACGCCGGGGACGCGATGCTGCTCTCCCGCGCGCTGCGCACGCTGCTGGGCCGACGGGTCACGCTCGTGGCGACCTCCAACTATCCGCCGCAGGGTCTGCTGCCCGACCCGCTGTTCCACGAGCTCGCGGAGCCGCTCATCGCGCTGCTGGAGTCGTCGCTGGACGTGCTGGAGGTGGCCGGACCGGTCGACTACCGCACGCTCCGCCCGGTGCACGGGACGGCCGTGCCGGGGGCGCCGTCCGCACCCCGATGGCGGGACGGCGCCGCGCTGGTGCGCACGGACCTCCCGGACCGGCCCGCACCGCACGAGGCGACCGACGTGCCGCTGAGCGGCGGCCGGAGCGTCCGCGCTCTCCGCGCCGCCGACGGCGCCGTCTGGTTCGACTTCGCCGGGCTGTGCGCGGCGCCGGTGTCCGCGCTGGACATGCTGTCGCTGGCGGAACGGTTCGACCGGTGGGTGCTGTCCGACGTCGTGCCGTTCGCCGACTGCCACGTGAACACGCAGCAGCGGTTCGTCAGCCTCGTGGACGTGCTCCACGACCGCGACCTGCCGCTCGTGCTGACGGCGCCGGGTCCGCTGGACGAGGTGCTCTCGGTACCCCCGGGGCGTCCGGCGCCGCCCGACCTGGCCCGCGCGGTCAGCCGGCTGCACCAGCTCGGCAGCGGCCGGCCTGCGCCCGCCGGGCGGACGGGACGCAGGTGAGGTCCCGGCGGGCCGGCCACGCGATGCGCGTTCCCCGCGAGACCGGACGGCAGGCGGTCCGACGGCGGGCGGCCCCCGCCCTGGCGGCCGTGCTCACGGTGGTGGCCGGCCTGTCCGCGCGGTCGGTGCTCGACGGCGCCGCGGGCAAGTACGCCGGGGACACGCTCTACGCGCTGCTGATCTTCTGGCTCGTGCTCGTGGTCGCACCACGGACCCGGGGCTGGGTGGCAGCAGCCGTGGCCCTCGGGGTGAGCACGGCCGTGGAGCTCTTCCAGCTCACCGGCATACCCGCCGCGCTGGGCGCGCACAGCGCCCTCGCCCGCCTGGTGCTCGGCACGACCTTCAACGCACCGGACCTGCCGTTCTACGCGGTGGGGGCGGCGCTGGGGTGGACCCTGGCCGGGGCGGCCGGGGCGCTCTCCCGTGCGCGGTCCGGCGGTCTCACGGAGAACGCTGGTCGATGATCACCTTGTCGTCGGCCGCGGGTCCCCGAATAGTCAGGCCCCGCGCCGGGTACCGGACGGCGACGAGCGCGTGCGGGACGCCGGCGCCGACGGTGGCCGCTTCGCCGGCCTCCACCGTGATCCGCGATCCGTCGACCTCCAGGTCCACGGCGCCCTCGAGCACCACGTAGACCTCGTCGCTCGCACGATGGAGGTGGGTGCCGTCGTCGCCGTACGGCTCGTCGACGCGCCAGTGCAGCACCTGGAGCCGGTCCGAGCAGAAGCCGTCGCCCGACGGCGGTCGCGGGCCGGCGACCACCGTGAGCCGACCGTCCAAGGAGATCCTGCTGAACGACATCCGGGCAGTCTGACAGGGTCAGGGCCTACTGCCTGACCGGCTACTCCGGTGCGGACAGGAGCCGCCGCGCCGACCACCGGGCCAGGTCCGCCTCGAGGAGCGCCGGGTCGCGCCGCGGCGGCACCTCGTCGAGGATCTCGAGTCGCGTGATCCGCTCGATGCGGAACCCGCGGATCGCGTCACGCAGCCGGCACCAGCCGGAGAGGAGCCACGTGTCGGCGGCACGGAGAAGACCCATGGTCTCGACCTCGCGGACGGTCGTGGCGGAGTGGTCCGGGCTGCCGTCGGCGCCCTCGCCCACGTAGGTGAGCCGCACCACGCGACGTGCGGCGATCGCGTCGGAGAGGATCCCGAGCGGCACGGCGCCGCCCGTGGCGGGGGCGGCGTCGATGACGTGCATCGTCCCGAGCAGCTCCCGCACGGGCGCGCGATGCGCCTCGTCCATGACCGCAGTGATCTTGGCGCTCGCGCGGCGCGCAGCGCCCTGGTAGGGCGAGGACTCGAGCAGCCCGAGACCCGCGAGCACCGCCAACGACTCGGCGGCAGAGAGGTTCAGGGGCGGCAGGGAGTACTCCCGGAGGATCGAGTAGCCGCCCGCGGCCCCGTGGTCCGCATAGATGGGGACGCCGGCCACCTGGAGCGAGCCGATGTCTCGTTCGATCGTCCGTGCGGACACACCGAACTCGCGGGCGAGCCGAGCGGCGGACCAGGGGCGCCGTGCGCCGCGAAGCAGGTCGACCAGGGCGTACTGCCGCTCGGCTCGCTTCATGCTCCCTATTCTCCCAGGGCGAGGAGATCCGGACGGGGCGGGTCAGCTGCGCATGCTGCGCTGCCCGCCCACGGACCAGACGCGAGTGACCCGACCGTCCTCGTCGAAGTCGAAGACGTCCACGCCGCCTGCCTGCTGGCCGTTCGCATCGACATCCCACAGCAGGCGGCCATGGTCGCCGTCGATGGCATCGGCGATCCTCGTGAAGACGACGCCCGGGTTCTGCCCGTGCCACCAGTCGAGATAGCGCACGAAGTCCTCGGCGGTGCGGATGTCGTCCGCGGGTGTCGACCCGTCGGGCTCCGTCACGGCGAAGTGGATGCGGAAGTCGTCCGCGCAGATCTGTCGTGCGATGTCGCCGTCCGTGTTCCACATCGTCAGCCACACGTCGAGCGCGTGCCGGGCGGTGGAGCTGGGCGTGATCAGGTTCGTGGTGTCGGTCATGCACCCACCGTCGGTCGACGACGCGACAGCTGTGTGTCGGTGTTCCCCGGGTGATTGCGCCGGGGTCATCGCTGGGCCCGCACCGTGGAGCAGAAACAGCAAGGCCCGGAATTGTTGAGATTCCGGGCCTGTCTGAGCCGCCTGTGGGAATCGAACCCACGACCTTCTCATTACGAGAACGTCCCGGAGCCCTGCGGGCCGGATTCCTCGCCTCGTTCCGCGTGCATACGGTGCGCTCGAACCACTCCGTCGCTCGCTGGGGGTGCGCGGGGGGTGCGCGGATTCGGAGCTGTCGTCGCGGGTCTGTGACCTCACCATGCTCCTGCTTCGGGGTCCCTGTTCCTCCGTCATCCGTTGGCGCGGGGCACGTCTCGGACATCGGTTCTGCCGGTAGTGCAACAGGTCCCGCTCATCAGATCTGGTGCGGTGGTGCTGGGTGTCGGCGGGACCTGTTGCGCTGGCGGCGGGTTCGGTGTCAGGGTCCCGGTGAAGCCAATGGATGACGGAGGAACAGGGGCACCGCGGCTCCCCTGTTCCTCTTGATTCCCGGGTGCCTGCCAGAGGCGTTAGGGAAGCGTCCTCGCTTCAAGGGTGCGGAGAATGCCGATCAGGTGGTTCAGCTCGTGCCAGAGAGCAGGCGTTGGGCCGTCGCTGCCGAGGTACTCGCGCATGGTTTGGATGTCGTCGTCCAGGTCACCGGCCGTGATGGTGACTTCGTCGGGGTCCATGGCATGGAGCTGGTGGGCGGGTACCTGCCAGTAGAGCCCACCGTCGAGCTGGACCTGATCGCCGAGAGTTGCTGCCGTGTCATCGAGTGCTCGGTTGATCGCTCGGCGTAGGTCGTCGATGGCGAGTATCGCTGGTGGGTTCACGGGAGCCAGAGTGGCACAGCCCGTTACCCGGGCTGAGGAATGAGAGACGGTCCTGACTGCTGGAGTCGGGACCGTCTTCGTCATGTTCGGGGCCGGTAGGCCGTCGGGGTGCGGTGGGGTGCGCGCAGGGCGCGAAGCGCCCGGAGCGCGGGGCCCCATCGCGGGGCCCCGCCGGCCGGACGGCCCAGCGCCGCGCAGCGGCGCCTTGAGCCAGTAAAGAAAATCCTCACGGAGACCTCCAAGTCGTGCCATGTCAGCGGTAGCGTCTACGCATGTCATTGGGCTCATGGGGAGAGTGGGTTGGCAGCCTCGCTGCGATCGTGCCTGCCGTGCTGTGGTTCTTCGACCGAAGAGACCGCAAGGCGGCAGAGGATCAACTCAAGGAATTACGCGAAAAGACGGATAAAGCGGAAACAGAGTCTCAGGCCCGCGCAATCGCTGGATGGATTGACTCGAATGGCAACTTCACACTCCGCAACGGATCAAGTCTGCCGATCTTCGACGTGCGTGCCGGAGCCATGCTTTATCCGGTTGACGATGAGCCGTACGGATTTGACATTGGGGAGTGGGAAGCGCTTGGCCCTGGTGACGAAGTGAGGGATACGGATTACCGGCCGCCCCACGTCCTGACGTGTTACGTCAAGTTTCGCGACTCCTCGGGCGTGCGCTGGGAACGTTCGTCGGATGGTGAGTTGCGCAATCTGACCGATGAGACATAGGAACGGCGGTCACGCGTGGAACTAGGTACCTGGGGTGAGTGGATTAGTGCGGCTGGCGGCGTGGCCGCGGGTCTGGTGCCGGCAGTGCTCTGGTTCTTCGAGCGCCGCGACCGCCGGGCCGCTGAGGCCGAACTGCGAGCAATCCGGGCGAGGAACGAGCGGGAGCAGCCCAGCAGAATGGCAGCGTGGGTAGACCCCGACGGGCGTATCGGGCTCTACAACGGAGCTGACCGCCCTGCATTCTGGGTCCAGGTTCACGACACAGATACTAATGAGCAATGGGTTAGGATTCGCGTTGTGAAACCGGGGGAGTCGATTCGCGTGCCAGGTACTCATGGCTTTCCCCAAGACGGCATTTACATGCTATTTAGCATGGGTGGCGTCAATTGGCGAAGTGATTGGGATGGAAGCGTCTACGAGACGGATGCTGAATTGGATTATCGTGAGCCATCTCGCATTCCCCCATCTCAAATCACTTGAGGCAGGGGCGGCCAATTCGGCAGTTCTCGCGTTATGATCATCCCGACATGTAACGGGACTAGCGCAGGGCTAATGGTTGGAAGGGTCGAGTGTGATGGTAACGACTGTCTTGTCGTCATGTGGCTTCGATCGCGGCCACCGCCGACCGCCGGGGTCAGCAAGTTCGGCCTTATGAATTTGTCGAAGCGCATAGTCAGGGCCGTGCACAGCAACCTCGTCGTAGAGGTCACGCCACCCCGTGATGTCGGGGTATCGGGCGGGGTCCACGCCGTCGCTTGCGAGCAAGAGCGCGGATATCGCTGCTCGCTCCTCGATTGTCGTGATGCCATGTTGTGCGGCCTCGGGGTCGGCTCCTGCTATCCAGTAGCCGCTTGGCCGGTTGGCCCGCCGTGCCTGCTCCGCCTGGAGCTTGAGAAGAAGTGCCCGGTGCCCGTCGTCGTAACCGTGACCGTCACCGAGTCGCTTGCGGTAGGCGGCCCGTTCCGAAGTTGCGACGTGGTCCAACCGGTCATCGGTGTGCACAGTCTCGGTTCCGTCGGCTCGGAGGAGAACGACGTAGCTGTCGCCTAGGACGTAGGTCTCCACGATTTCTTGGTTCCATCGCGCGAGGGCCACCGTGCTCGTCGGGGTCGTGGCCGGCGTCAGGTGGTGTCCATCGCGGACCCTGCGGATTGCTTCCGTGACGGCGTCAGCCAATGTGCCGCTCTGTGGCACGGTTTCGCTGATCGCTTGTGCCAGTTGTTCGGCGTACCAGCCGGGATCGTGCGAGCGGTCGCCAGCGACGGAGGTTGCTCCGTCGAGCACGGCGGCGAATCCGTCTCCGATGACGTAGCGGTCCTGGTTGTTCGTGCCTCCCGCGAGGGTCGCGTGGAGTACCCAATGCGACTCGCTCATGAATGAACCTTCGGGCCCCAGGCTGCGGCCGTGTCCTTGACGGCGGCGCCTTCAAAGGTGCTCGTGACGACGAGCGAGAACGGGTTGTCACCGACGGCTGCGTAGACCTCGGAGAGGTGCCGTCGCAGGTACTCAACGGCTCCGACCGATCCGAGGGCGTGCACGCCTGCGACGATCAGCAGGATTCGGCCGTGGCGGTGGATGCGGGCGATGTAGGCGATGTCCCCGGTGGGGTCCCCGATGTCAGCGGGGGAGAGGAACACTTCGCCGGTGGCCCGATCGGTGATGACCCATCGGTCGTCGCTGTCGGGTTCGAACGAGAGGTAGGGGTCGGCTTCGATCGCCTCGGCAGTGACGCGGGACGACTTCGGCCCGCAGATCGCTACAGCGTCGGCCGGGGGCTCCCACTCGCCGCTGGTCGGGATCTGGAAGACGTCGGCCGCGAGGCTGAGTGATTCGAGGATGCCGGTAAGTCCCTTCGCTGCGGCGTCGTCCTCTGCGGCGATGACGCCGTGGGGCCGGTCACCCATCGCGCGAAGCGGGATGGCCACGGTGACAGGACCGACGCCGAAGAACGCGCGCTCGACGGGCGGAGCGCTCTTGCGTAGCTGCGTGATGCGGCCTTTGGAGATGCCGACCTGGTTCGCAACCTCGGTGTACGACATGCCGAGTTCGTCGTGGGCACGGTCGATCGCGGCCTTGCGTAGCCGCGCGAGCTCGCTAGTTCGCTGGCCGTAGATCACCAGCAGTTCCGTGGCGCGTCGGGCCTGACGGATGGGGTCACCATCCGTCCTGACGCGCTCGAACTCATCGGGGCTCTCGTTCATAGGCTCTGCTCACACGTCTGTTGAAGGGTGCACACGTATGTGTGCGAGTTTAGACCCCTTGACGGATCGCCCGGAGGGGCTTACCTTCGTATTTAGACCCCTCAACTTTGAAGGGTCACACGACGGGTCGGTTGTTTAGACCCCTCAACGACCGAGGAGAAGACGATGGCGATGCAGCGACGGTTTGCAGTGACTCACGAGGACGTGTTCCCCAAGGGCGCGTTCCTGAAGGGCGAGGTCGAGCCCGTGCAGGACTTCCAGGCCGACAAGCGCCCGGACGGGTCGCGTCCGCAGCAGCGGGACAAGGACACGGGCCTGCTGCTGTGGCAGGTGGTGGTCCTGGACGCGGATGAGGAGGCGGGCAAGAAGGACACCGCCGTCACGGTCAAGATCGCGGCCCCGCACCAGCCGGTGCCCCCGGTCAACAACACGCCGTTCCCGTGGACGCCGGTGGAGTTCGTGGGTCTGACGGCTCTGCCGTACGTGGACGACAACGGGTCCCGGCCGCGCCTGGCGTGGTCGTACAAGGCCGAGGACCTGTGCGAGCCGGGCAAGGCCGACGTGCCGACCTCGGCCCGCCCTGATGCCGGTAAGGCGGCTGCGTGATGACCGCGGCCCTGCACAGGTCGGGGGAGGCCGATGCAGTGGTGTCGGCCCCCTCGACGGGGGAACTGATGACGGTCGCCGCTGACGTGGTGGCGATGGTCAACGACCGCGCGACGTACGTGGCGGTCTCGGACACGGGCTCCATCGCTGTCCACGTCGAGTGTCAGGCCGATGCGGAGCACCTGGCGCGGCTGCTGCGGCTCGGGCACGTGGACGACTTCGCGGCCAGGGAGGAGCACGGCGGGTTCTCGTCCTGGTCTGGCCGGTCCTGGACCGGTGTCCGGTTCACGGTCCTGTGCCCGCTGTCCGGGCAGGTGCGCCCGGTGCGTGCGTTCCCGGTCCGGCCTGGCGACCTGGATCACCTCGACGTCCCGGTGCCCTACGCGCTGACCGGGGGCGCGTGATGTCGCGGGCCGAAGCCCTGGGATCGGCTGCTGACTCTCTGTTCCGGGCCGTGAACGGGCTGGAGAGCGCTGCCCGGACCTTGAACGACACCGGCGCCCTGGGTGCCGCTGACCAGGCCTGGGGACTGCACGACCGCACCCGGGACCTGCACACCGAGATCAGTCGCGCGGCACGCGTCGCGCACCGGGCCGAGCGGCCCGAGTTCTACGACCACACCGGCCGGTGGGTCGGACGCCAGGACGGGAAGGGGCAGGACTGATGGCACTGGATGAGACGACCCGGCAGGTCAACAAGCGCGCGATCGATGCGTTGGAGGAGGCCGATCACCGGCTGCGCGAAGCGACCTCGGAAGTCAACCTCGCGATGAGTCCCCTGGAGGGCCTGTCCCGGTACACGAACGCGCACGACCCGGCCCTGGAGAACCTGCGGGGCCTGGTCGGCAAGGTCCGCGACGTGCAGGAGGACGTGGCACGGCGGCTGCTCGCGGAGAGCGAGGGCGAGTGATGTCCACGCTATTCGAACGGCTCACCAAGCCCAAGGCCCGCCGCATGGCCGAGGACGCGTTGCACCTGTCCGCCCGTGCCGCCGCCCAGCTCGACACCGCCCGCACCACAGAGGCGGGGTTCAGCCCGCAGGTCATGGACCTGCTGTCCCGGGCCACCACCGCGACCAGTGACCTGGACGCGGCCGTACGCCGGGAACTGACCGACCTGGCCGAAGGGCGGCAGTGATGTTCGCCCGCACCCGGGACCCCCGGCAGGAGGCCGCCCGGGTGGCGCTGGGCCGGATGGACTCGGCCGCCGAGTGCCTGCACACCCTGCGCACCAACCCGGTCCTATCCCCCGCGCTGACCGCTCAGGCCACCGAGACCTTCCGCCTCGTGGTCGAGCTGCTGGAGACCGCCACCACCGAGAACAGCAACCGCACAGACAGGGAGAACCGCTGATGTTCGGACGACGACGGCAGATCACGAAGAAGGACTACCCGGACCTGCTGATGGAGATGGCCCGGGACCTGGAGAACGTCCGGGTCATGGTCGGGCGGATGAACGACTGGGCTGACCAGATCGATCAGGGCGACCTGGCCGATGGCCTGTACGAGGCGGGCCAGTCGCTCAAGGACGCGCAGGGCGACGCCGAGCGTGCCGCCCGCAAGGTCGCTGACGAGTTGGAGAAGGAGGCACGGGACCGATGAACACACTGGCCACGGGCGGCATCCGTACCGCCTGGAACACCAAGATCACCAAGGTCCGTGCCCGGCTGCGTGCCGCCACCGTCGAGCGTCCCGGCTGGGCTGGTCGCGCCTGGCGGATTGCCGCGTGGTTCGCCTACCGGGCATGGATGTTCGCCCGTGGCCTGTTCACCTGGGCAGGCAAGCACCCCCTCCTGGTGATCCTGGGTGTCCTGCTCGCGCTGGCGTGGTGGGGCGTCCTGACCCTGGCGGACCTGCCCGGGGACCGGATCACCGGCCCCGTGCTCCTGCTGGTCGTGTTCCTGTCCCCCGGGCTGGTCATGGGCCTGTGGGCCATGCTGACCCCGCGCCGCTACCTGCTGGTCCAGTACGCGTGGAAGGTCCGCGACGCCTGGCCCAAGGTCGCCACCTCCTGCGGCCTGTCCGCGCACCGCCCCGACGGCACCACGGTCATCTCCAAGTTGGTGCATGTGCGCCGGGTGCCGGGTGCGGTGGTGCTGCGGATCGAGACGTTCACCGGCCAGACCCCCGACGACCTGTACCGCGCTGCTCCGGCGATCACCACGGCGCTTCGGGCGCACGGGTTCGAGCCCTCCCGGGTCAAGCCCGGTGTCCTGGACCTCGCGCTGTTCACCACCGCCACCATCGCCCCCGCCGTCGCCGCCATGCCCGGCATCGAGAACGCCACCCCGGACAACGTCCCGGTGGGCCGCTCCCGCGCCGGACTGCCCGCCACGGTCCAGATCCGGGGACAACACACCCTCGTGGTGGGTGCCACGGGCGCCGGTAAGGGCTCGGCCCTGTGGTCGGTCGTGGGCAACCTCGCCCCCGCCGTCCCCTCCGGGCTGGTGCAGTTCTGGGGCCTGGACCTCAAGGGCGGCATCGAACTGGAGATGGGCAAGAGACTGTTCGCCCGCCTCGCGTACAACGCCGAAGACGCCGTCCCGGTCCTGCGTGAGCTGCTGACCGTGATCGAGTCCCGCAAGGCGACCATGCGCGGCATTTCCCGCCTGCACGTCCCGGCCCCCGGGGACCCGCTGCACGTCCTGGTGATCGATGAACTCGCTGACCTCATGGCGTATGCGGAGTTCGACGTGCGGCGGGAGGCCGACCGGCTCATGTCCAAGATCCTGACCCAGGGCCGGGCCCTCGGTGTGGTGGTCGTCTCCTGTGTGCAGAACCCCCGACAGGAGGCCGTGGGGCAGCGCAACCTCTACCCCCAGAAGATCGCCCTGCGCCTGGACTCCGACATCGAGTCGGACATGGTCCTGGGACCGCAGGCACGCCTGGCTCCCGCCCACGAGATTGCCCCGACGGAGCCGGGTACGGCCTACCTCGTGGGTGAGGACGGGATGCCGTCCCTGATCCGGTTCGACTACTGGGCCGATGACCTGATCCGCCACGTCGCAGCCACCTACCCCGCACCCGCCCCAGCCGCCCCGGTGGCTCCGGCTCCTCGTGACGGGATGGACGCGGCCAACGCCTGGGCGCGCGCCCGTGGCCACCTCGCTGTCGTCGAGGACGACGCGCCCGCCGAGGCTCCGGCGCCTCGCCCGCGCAAGCCTCGGTCCCCCCGCAAGCCCCGCGCACCCCGGGCACCCCGTGCCCCGCGTGCTGCCCGTCCGGCCGCTGAGGCCGCTACCAGTGAGGAGGCATGACCATGAACCGCACCGCTCGTGCTGCTGGGCCTGTGGCCCGGATCGCGGCCGACTCCCGGCCCGTCCTGATCGTCACCGTCATCACCACCGCCGCCGTCGCGCTGGCGTCGTTCGCGCTGTCGTTCGCGTCGCTGCGGGACGCTGCCCTGTGGGGTCGGGTGCCCGAGGGGCTCGCGTTCCTCGTCCCCGTCGTGATCGACGCGTCCGTGCTCGTCTACGGCCTGGTTGCCCTCGTGCTCCGCGCCCGGGGACGCTCCTCCGCCTGGGCCTGGACGCTGATGCTCCTGTTCACCGTCGTGTCCATCGGCGCCAACGCCGCCCACGCCTACGACGTCGGCCCCGAGCTGCGCACCATCGTCGGCGTCGTCCTCGTGGCCCTCGCACCCCTGTCCGTGCTCACCTCGACCCACGCCCTGGCCTCCCTCGTGGTCACCGACGAGCCCGCCCCGGCCGCCGAGCCGGTGCCTGAGTCCGTTGCTGTCCCTGCTCCGGTCGAGCTCGACCCCGAGCCGGTCACGGTCCCTGAGGTTTTGCCGGCCGAATCGCCTACCCCGGTCCTTGAGACCGCTCCGGCCCCCGCTCCGGCTCCGGCTTCATCTCCTACGGTGGCTCGGCGTCCGCGTCTGGCCCGGGTCCGCCCGATCACGCAGGACGCCCTGGACCTGCCCGGCCTGACCGTGGGGGCTGAGGCATGATCCCGGCCACGTCGTGGATGCTCGGCGCCCTGTGCGCCCGCCCGGTCCTGCGGGACCTGCCCTGGACCGTCGAGGACACCTCCCCGGCTGACCGTGCCCGCATGGCCCGGGTGTGTGCCGCCTGCCCGGTCCTGGCCGCGTGTGAGGTCTCCACCATCACGACGGAGACCACGGCTGGTTTCTGGGCCGGTCGCGACCTCACGGTGTGGCCTGAGTCGTCTGCCCGGGTCGCGGTGCAGGACACCCTGCCCGGCCTCGAACTGACCGACCAGGCCGCAGCATGAGCGAGGCACTGACGTTCCCTGGGTTCGGGGAGCACGCACCACTGGATGTGGCTCCGGGCGTTCTGGGGTTCGCTACCCAGGCCGCCCGGGGCCGCACCTTCCGCACCGCCCTGGACACCTTCGCTGACACCGCGGCGTCGGTGGGGTACTGCTCGCACCCGATCAAGCTCAACGGGTCCTCCATGACCATCGACACCACCACTGGTGAGGTCGTCAGCGAGTACCACTCGGCCGACGCACCCATGGGCCAGCTCTACCGGCCCTGCGGCAACCGTCGTGCCGACATCTGCCCCGCCTGCTCCCGCGTGTATGCCCGCGACACGTTCGCGATGATCCGATCCGGCCTCCTGGGCGGCAAGACCGTGCCCGAGTCGGTGAAGGACGCACCCCTGGTATTCGCGACCCTGACCGCCCCCTCGTTCGGGCACGTCCACGGCATCCGCAAGAAGGACGGGCACAAGACCGGTGGGATCTGCCGCCCCTTCGACCGGGCCAAGACCTGCCCCCACGGCCGGTCCAAGTCCTGCATGCGTATCCACACCGAGAACGACCCCCACGTCGGTGCACCCCTGTGCTGGGACTGCTACGACTGGGACACCGCCATCGTCTGGCAGTGGCACGCCCCCGAACTCTGGCGACGCTTCACCATCGCCCTCCGCCGCGCCCTCGCCAGCTATCTCGGCCTCACGGACACCGAGCTCAAGTCGGTGGTGTCGGTGCAGTACGCCAAGGTCGCTGAGTACCAGGCACGCGGGTCCGTCCACTTCCACGCCCTGATCCGGCTGGACGGCCCCGACGGTCCCGGGTCCATGGCTCCGGTCGACGGGGACACACTGGAAGAACTGATCGTGTCCGCTGCGCTGGGTGTGGAGTACACCGCTGCCCCGGTCGATGGTGCCGACGTGCCGCGCAACCTGGCCTTCGGGGTCCAGGTCGATACGCGGATCGTGAGCACTGGCCTACCGGGCAGCATCACCGACGAAGCCCACTCCACCGACACCCTGACCCCGGAACAGGTCGCCGGGTACCTGGCCAAGTACGCCACCAAGTCCACCGACGTCGACCCCGCCGCGCCCCGCGCGCACCTGGCCCGCCTGATCCGGCAGTGCCGCCGCCTGGCCGACCGCGCCGCCACCGCCTGCCGCCCCGACGGGTACGAACCCGAAGAGGACGAAGACGGGTGCGTCTGCGGGACCTGCATCGACTCGCCCTACCGGCTGCTGGCCAAGTGGGCACACATGCTCGGCTTCCGGGGCCACTTCTCCAGCAAGTCACGCCGCTACTCCGTCACCCTCGGCCGCCTGCGCACCGCCCGGGCCCGGTACGCCCGCCTGGCTGCCGCTGCCGAGAGGGCCGGGGAACCGCTGGACGTGGCCGACCTGGAACGCCGCCTGCTTGCCGACGACGAAGAAACCACCCTCGTCGTCGAGGGCTCCTGGTCCTACGCCGGAACCGGCTGGGCCACCACCGGCGAAAAGGAGCTCGCCGAGGCTGCCGCAGCTCGCGCCCGCGAATACGCCCAGTGGAAGGCAGGACAGAAGGCTCCACGTGAAACACGACGGTGAGGGGGAAGCGATGGACGAGTACATGACGACTGAGGAAGTGGCGGCCTGGTTGAAGGTCGCGCCGTCCACGGTGTGCCGGTGGCGAATGGCTGGGAAGGGTCCGCGCGTGACGTGGCTGTCCCCGTCGCTGCCGCGCTACCGCCGTGACCACGTGATGGTCTGGCTGGAGGCGGTGGCGGCGTGAGCATCACCAAGACTGCGAAGGGGCGCTTCCGCGCCCAGTTGAAGAACGGCCGACAGTTCGTCGGGTCGCGCACGTTCGACACCAAGACCGAGGCCAAGAACTGGCTTGCCCGGGAACGAGCTGCACTCGACGGCGGCATCGATCCCCGCGCAGGCAAGGAACGTCTCCGGCTCGTGCTGGACCGGTGGCTGGCCGTTCGCAAGATCACCGTGGCGAAGAAGACCTACACGGCAGACCTGGACCTGCGTCGGCTGATCCCCACCAGCATGCAGAACGTGCACCTGTCGTCGGTCACTGACCGCGAGGTTGCCCGGTCCTTCGAGACGCTCCTTGCCAGCGGGCTCGCTGACTCCTCCGTGGTCCGGTACCGGGCAAGCCTGTCGGTGTTCTTCGCCTGGTGTGTGCGTGAGCGGCTGATCGGGAAGAACCCGGTGACGGGGGTCAAGGTGCCGAAGGGTTCGGACGAGGTGGACGAGATGGATCCGTTCACTGAGAACGGGTTGGAGGCCGCGTACCTGACCTGGCGGATGAAGGACGCCCGCCTGGCGGACATCCTGCTCGTGATGGGCTGGACGGGTCTGCGCTGGGGCGAGATGCGCTCCATGCAGGTGGCGAACTTCGTTGAGGTCCCCACGCCGGGTCTGATGGTCCGTCGCAGCCAGCCGGAAGGGTCGCCGGTCAAGGCCACCAAGGGCCGGTCGATGCGCCGGGTCCCGCTCGCTGACCGGGTGCTGTCCATCGTGCAGGACCTGGCGGACGGTCGGGCTCCGCATGATCTGCTGTTCACGACGGAGGGCGGGTCGCAGCTCTGGCGCACGGCAACGGTGCGCGCTCTGTCCTGGGAGACAACCGGTCAGGGGCGGCGGCTGCACGACCTGCGGCACACCGCCGCGTGCCTCTGGCTGTCCCGTGGCGTCGAGCCGGGAACGGTCCAGGCGTGGTGCGGGCACGAGTCCATCGCGACCACGAACCGGTACCTGCACTTCCTCGGCACCGACGCCGACAAGGCCGGTCTGAACAGGCTGAACAACGACCCGGGGAGCGCGGGGGGTGCGCGAGATGACCGTAGCCACGCCTGAGACGCGAGAAACCCCGCCTCACCTTGGCGCATATGGCCTGGTGGGACGGGGTTTCCTGAGGGGAGCCGCCTGTGGGAATCGAACCCACGACCTTCTCATTACGAGTGAGACGCTCTGCCGACTGAGCTAAGGCGGCGCTGACACCACGCACCGGCCACGACCGGATGGGTGAGCGGCCCTAACTGTACCCAATGCACGACCCAGGTTCCAAAGCGAAACCGTGTGACGTGCTCGATCCGCCCGAACAGCGCCCGGTCGGGGTCAGCAGGTGAGCCCGTCCTCGGGCACGGTGCCCTCCACCAGGTAGTCCTCGACGGCCCCGGCCACGCACGTGTTCGACCGCCCGTAGGCCGTGTGGCCCTCGCCCTCGTAGGTGACCAGGACGCCCGAGGAGAGCGTCTTCGCCAGCGACTCGGCCCAGCGGTACGGCGTGGCCGGGTCGTTGGTGGTGCCGATCACGAGGATCGGCGGTGCGCCCTTGGCGGCCGGGTCGAACTCCTGCTCCGCCGCCGGGTACGGCCAGTCGGTGCACTCGATGCCCGAGTAGCCGAACGACTCGCCCAGCGTCGGGGCCGCCTCCTGGATCTGGGTGGCGAGCTGCTGCATCGTGCCCATGTCCTCTTCGGCGCGGGCGTCGGCGCAGTTGATCGCGCGGAACGCCTCCTCGCTGTTGGACTTGAAGGTGCCGTCCTCGTTCCGGTCGTTGTAGACGTCCGCGAGGTAGAGCAGGTCGTCGCCCGTGCCCTCCCACAGGACCTCCTGCAGGGCCTGGGTCAGGAACGACCAGGACGCCTCGTCGTACATCGTGACCGCCACGCCGTAGAAGGCGAGCTTCTTGGTCACGGGCCGCCCCGACGACGTCGGGATGGGGTTGGGCTCGGCGTCCTCGACGATCGCCTGGATCTGCTGGAGGCCGCTGGTGACGTCGCCGGTGAGCGGACAGTCGTCGCCCGCCTGGCAGTCGGTCACGTAGGCGCGCAGCGCGCTCTCGAACCCCTCGGCCTGCTGGAGGGCCACCTCGTCCGAGCTCAGCGTCGGGTCGAGCGCGCCGTCCAGCACCAGGCGGCCGGAACGGTCCGGGAACAACCCGGCGTAGGTGGCGCCGAGCTGGGTGCCGTAGGAGAAGCCGAGGTAGTGGAGCTCGTCGTCGCCGAGGGCGGCCCGGAGCATGTCCATGTCACGAGCTGCCGACTGCGTGTCCACGTTGCCGAGCAGCGGGCCCGTGTTCTCGGCGCAGGCCTGGCCCCAGGCCCGGACGGAGTCCTGGCGGGCCGCCAGCCCGGCCGGCGTGTACGGGTAGTCGGTGCTGAGGAACTCGTCCTTGCCCGCGTCGTCGTAGCACTTCACCGGCGTCGACTGCCCCACCCCGCGCGGGTCGAAGCCGACGATGTCGAACGACGAGCGCAGCGACTGGCCGAACCGCGCCGGGTCCCCCACGAAGTCCACGCCGGAGCCGCCGGGCCCGCCCGGGTTGACCAGCAGCGAGCCCACCTTCTGCCCCTCGGCGGGGATGCGCTTGAGGGCGATCTCGATGCTGCCCGACCCGGCGTCGTGCCAGGAGAGCGGTGCGGACGCCGTCGCGCACTGGAAGCCCTCGCCGCACTCGGTCCACTCGAGCGACTGACCGTAGTAGTCCTCGAAACCTTCGGGCGCGCCCTCCGTCGCCGAGCCGTCCGACCGGCCCACGTCCTCCAGCGCGGTCTGCACCTTCGGCGGCGCGCCGCAGGCAGCGAGGAGAAGAGCTGTGGTGAGCAACGTGGCGACGACGGCCGCAGGCTGACGACGGCGGGCGGGGCGAATCACCCGAACAACCTATCGGTAGTGCTGGGTAGATTTCTTACCCGTCGGCGAACCGACACGCGACCCTCACGACTCGAGCCACGCGACCGGTCCGGGCTCTCCCGCCGCAGGTCGCGGCATCAGCTCGACCTTGCCCTTGTCACCCAGCATGACCGGGATCTCCTCGCCGGTGTCCGCCTCGGCCGGCACCTGGACCACCGTCGTGGTGGGCACGAAGTCCATGGTGCAGATGCCGTCCTCCGCCGGCACGAGCTGCACCGACAGCACGCCGTCGGCGGCAGCCACGGCGTCGGACTTGGCGCCCGCGCCGAAGGTCGCCTCCGGCTCGGCGAGGGTGGGGCACGAGCTGGACCCGTTGGTCACGACGTACAGCAGGCCCTCCTCCGGCGACCAGGCCACCCCGACGGTCGAGTCGGTGCTGCCCTCCAGCCCCGGCGGCAGGCCACGGCCGGACGTCCCCGGCGTGGTGTCCATCTCGGCCGCGTCGGGGAGGGTGCCCCCGCCGTCGCTCTCCGAGGGGCTCGGACTGGGCGTGTCACTCTCCTGGGGCGTCTCGGACGCGCTCGCGTCGGAGGTGCTCCCGCCGGCCCCGCCGACGTCGGACTGCGCGCACCCGGACAGGGTGAGCGCCGCCGTCATCCCGAGGCCGAGAACGGCCACCAGGGCTCGTGTGGTGCTCCCCGCCGTGCCACCGGACCACTGCATCCGCCTGATCGTCATGCCCAGATCCTTCCACTCGCCACTGAGACTCGCTGGTCGGGGCTGTGCCCCCACCCTCCTCGTGTGGCGACGGCCGCACTCCTTGCACGTGCGGTCGGATGCGTCCGGTGGTCAGCGGCTCACACGCGCGCCGTCGAGAAGCGCAGCTTCTCCGGGGTGGCGTCCGCGGGCGTCTTGCGGAGGAAGGCCCGGCGGTGGACGGAGAAGGCGTTGCGGTCGTCGAAGAAGTCGCGCGCCATCTCGGCCAGCTCGATGGTCTGGTAGTACGACAGCGGGCGGTCCGTGGCCCGGCGCTCCGCGCGCGCGGCGAGCATCCAGCCGAGCGTCGCGGGCTCCTCGTAGCCCTGGGCGGCCGAGGCCAGCCAGGAGTTGAACTCGCCCCACTCCCGCGGCCCGACCGCGCTGATCAGCCCGATGCGGGCCGCCTCCGCCACCGAGATCGGCAGCTTGCGGTTCAGCAGCAGCGAGGCGCGGTGCTCGCCCACCCGTGCCGGGACGCTCCAGGAGTGCAGCTCCGACCCGTAGATCCCCATGTCGTAGTAGGGGTTCAGGACGACGCCCTCGCGGGCGAGAGTGACGTCGGCGCACAGGCCCGCCATCACGCCGCCCGCGCCCGCGTTGGCCGTGAACGCCGCCACCGTGAGCTGCTCCGCGGTCGCGATGGCGAGGCACAGCTCGTCGATGGCGCAGATGTTGTCCCAGGCCTCGGCGGCCGGGTCGGGCGACGCGTCGACCGTGCCGAGGTGGATCCCGTTGGAGAACGCGTGCTCGGTGCCCTTGATCACCAGCACCCGGGTGTCCTCGGTGAGGGCCTTCTCCACGGCGCTCGTCAGGCGACGGCACTGCTCGGTGTACATCGCCCCGTTGTAGGAGCGGATCGTCAGGTACCCGACGGCGCCGTCGCGCACGTAGGTGGTCTCCGCCAGGGCGTCGGGGACGCGGCGGAAGGGCGCGTGGCTCGCGTCGATGACCTGCGCGGCCGGGAGCTTCGGGCCGCGACGGCCGCTCAGCTCGGCGGCGTACCCGACCCAGAGCGTGCCCACGCCGCAGGCGATCGCCACGGCGTCGAGGTTGCGGCCCACCACGGTGCCGGGCTGGGCGCCGGTGTGCTCGGGCGAGGCGACGGCGTCGAACACGCAGACCGAGCGGCCGTTCACGGTCGCGGGGGCGCCGGGGGCGCCGTCGGCCGCGGCCACGAGGCGTTCCAGCTCGGTCGCGGGGCGGTTCCAGTCCACGCGGAAGTCCTCGCGGCGCAGCAGGGGCAGCTCACCGTCGACCGGCACGATCCGCAGGCAGGCCTCCGCCGGGATGGGCCGCTCGCCGTCGGCGACCTTGCGGACCACCTCGCCGATACAGGCCATGGCCGCGTCCGCGACGCGGCTGTTGTAGAGCGCGCTCTTGGTGATGGGCTCGTCCGGCATGTCGAAGACGGCGGTGGCCCACACGGGACCCGCGTCCAGCTCCTCGACCGCCGACAGCGCGGTGACGCCCCACCGGTCGCGGCCGTCCCGGATCGCGTGGTCCAGGGACGACGGGCCGCGGTCACCCACCGGGCCCGGGTGCACGATGACGGTCGGCCACCGGTCGTAGATCGTGTCGGGCACCCGGTGCTTGAGGAACGGGCACAGGATCAGGTCCGGGTCGGCCCGCTCGACGGCGCGCGTCATGGCGGCGCCCGACTCGAAGGTCGGGGCGAGCTCGACGCCCACGTCGTGGCCCTGTTCCCGCAGGGAGCACCACACCCGCTGGGTAAGACCGTTGAAGGCAGAAACCAGCAGGAGGATCCTCATCGGACGGTGGACTCCTTGTCGCACGGAAAGGCTCTGGGGGCGCCCCGCACTCTAACCAGGGACGGCAATCAGGACAATGCGCCTCGGTGGTTCGGCGTCACCCGCGCCAAATCTTCACAGGACCACGGGTCATCCCTGCGGGCGCAGCGCGATCGCCATCGCCTCCAGCGCGAGGAGCGGCGCCACGTTGCCGCCCAGACGCGTGCGGGCCACGCCGATCGCGTCCATGCGCCGCACGGTCTGCTCCGGGGTGGAGTCGGCGGCCAGGGAGCGCACCGTCTCGGCGAGCTCGGCGTTGACCAGCTCGACGTCCGCGCCGAGCTGGACCACCAGCACGTCGCGGTACAGGGACAGCAGGTCGACCATCGCCCGGTCGAGCACGTCGCGCTGGTGCCGCGTGGCGCGCCGCTTCTGGTCGTCCTCGAGCTGCTTGAGCTGCGAGCGCAGGCGCGGAGGCAGCGTCTCGCCGTCGGCCACGCCCAGGGTGCGCAGCAGCTCGGCCTTCTCGGCGGCGTCGCGCTCCTGGGTGGCCGAGGTGGCCTCCGCCTTGGCCACGTCGACGAGCTCGCCCGCGGCGAGCACGGCATCGCCGACGCCCCGGATGCGGCGCGCGATGCTCAGGACGGCCGTGCGCCGCTCGCGCGCGCCGGCGTCACGGGCCAGGCGCTTGGCGAGCCCGACGTGGCTCTGCGCGGCGCGGGCGGCGCTCAGCGCGGTCGCCGGGTCGGCGCCGTCCCGGCGGACCAGCAGGTCGGCCACGGCCTGCGGCGGCGGCACGCGCAGCACCACGCCGCGGCACCGCGAGCGGATGGTCGGCAGCACGTCCTGGACCGACGGCGCGCACAGCACCCACACCGTGTGCGGCGGCGGCTCCTCGATGGTCTTCAGCAGCACGTTGGTGGTGCGCTCGGCCATGCGGTCGGCGTCCTCGATGATGATCACGCGCCACCGGCCGCCGGACGGTGACCGCGACGCCGTCATGATGAGGTCGCGCACCTCGTCGATCGTGATGACCACCTTCTCGGTGGCCAGCAACGTCACGTCGGGATGGGTGCCCGCCATGGTGGTGGTGCAGGCCTGGCAGACGCCGCACCCGCCCTGCGGGCACTGGAGGGCTGCGGCGAAGGCGCGCGCGGCGACCGACCGGCCCGAGCCCGGCGGCCCCGTCACCAGCCACGCGTGCGTCATCGCGGCGGGGTTGGCCACGGCGCCCTGGAGCGTGGCCACGGCGGTCTCCTGCCCGACGACGTCGTCCCACACCGTCATGACGCGCCCTCGCCGTCACGGTCCCCGGAGGGATCCTCGCTGCCCAGGCCGTGGATGCCGGTGGCCTCGACGACGACCGGCGTGAGCCCCAGCCGGGCCGCGACGTCCACGCGGATCTGCGCCTGGATGTCGTCGATCGACGCGGCCGCGTCGATGACCACCCAGTGGTCCGGGTCGGCCGCCGCGCGCTGGAGGAAGGTGTCCCGGACGCGCGTGTGGAACTCCAGGCCCGCACGCTCCAGCCGGTCCAGCGCACCCTTGCCCTCGGCGGCGGCCCGCCGCTCGGCGGCCGCCCCGGGTTCGAGGTCCAGCAGCACCGTGACGTCCGGGCGCAGGCCGCGGGTGGCCCACAGCGAGATGTGTTCCACCTCGTGGCCGGGCAGGTCCCGCCCGCCCGACTGGTACGCCACCGACGAGTCGATGTAGCGGTCGGTGATCACGACCCCGCCGCGCTCCAGCGCGGGCCGTACCACGGTGTCGACGTGGTGGGCGCGGTCGGCCGCGTAGATGAGCGCCTCGGCGCGCGGCCCCATGTCCTGCCCGTGCATGACGGCGGCCCGCAGCTCCTGGCCGAGCGCGGTGCCTCCGGGCTCGCGCGTCAGCACGACCTCACGGCCGGTCAGGCCGGCCAGCCAGTCGCCGAGGAGGCGGGACTGGGTCGACTTGCCGACACCCTCGCCGCCCTCGAAGGAGATGAAGTAGCCCGGTGCGTTCACGCCGCAACACTAACCGCGGCCACCGACATCGACCTGCCGCGGCCGCGGGTCAGCGGCGCAGCCGGCGACCGGTCACGTGCGAGGGCGTGATCCGCACCCACGTGTCCCGGGTCTCCTCCAGATAGCTGACGAGGTTGGTGGCCTCGGCGGACGCAATGTCGGCGTCCGTCTCGAGGATCTCCGCCGTGCCCTTGACCACCACGCTGTACGCGATCTCGGGACCCCACTGGTCCACCTCGAAGGCCACCTTCCCGTTGATCGCCACCTCGGCGACCTTGGTGCCCGGGATCGTGTGGAAGTACAGGTTCCGGTCCGCGACGGCGAAGTTCAGCGGGAAGATCTCCGGCTCGCCGCCCACCGCGGTGGCCAGGCGGCCGATGGGCTGCATGGCGAGGAACTCCCAGCACTCGTCCTCGGTCATCGGTGTGATGCTCTGGTTGTCGGCGTCCATGCACTCATCGTGCGCCCGCCACGGCGGCCACGCCCGCCGTCGTGGGGGGGGGGGGGGGGGGGGGGGGGGGGCGGGGGGCGGGCGGGGGGGGGGGGGGGGGGGGGGGGGGGGGGGGGGGGGGGGGGGGGGGGGGGGGGGGGGGGGGGGGGGGGGGGGGCCCCCGCGGGGGGCCCCCCCCCCGCGCGGGGGGGCCCCCCCGCCCCGACCTCGTGGTCGGGAAGGTGCAAACTGCCGACCTGGCGACTGCTCAGCACTCGGAGCTTGCGCCCGGAGTTGGCGCCTGGGCCTGCCGCCTGGAGCCGCCAGGCGAACAGACGCCCGGAACTGACGCACCAATCTGCCGCCCGGGCCGATCACCCGCAAAATCCCGTGCCCGGCACCGTGTGCTCGCCTAGCGTGACCGTATGTCCACGAGCACGTCCGCCCCCTCAGCCGTCCCCGACCCGGTGTCCGAGCCCGCGTCCGCCCCGATCGCGGAGCGTGCCGCCGCGCCGGCGACGCTCGCGATCCCGACGGCCGGCAACCTGACCTGGCGTCCCGCCACCCGTGAGGACGCACCCGCGTGGCTCCTGCTGCGCAACCACATCGCCCGGGCCGACGCCGAGCCGTACGTCGAGACCCTGGAGGAGATCGAGGAGCTGTTCGACGGCGCGTGGCGCGACATGGCCGCCGACTCCCTGCTCGGGTTCTCCACCTCGCCCGCGGACGACGGCGCGCTCGTCGCCTGGGCGCAGGTCGAGTGCCCGCCGGGCGACGTCACGGAGGTGCGTGCCTTCACCTGGGGCGGGGTGCACCCGGACCGGCGCGGCGAGGGCATCGGCCGGGAGCTGCTGGCCTGGGCGATCGGGCGCGGGCGGCAGAAGCTCGCGGCGTCGGGCAAGGACGTGCCCGCGCGCATCGCGGTCTTCGCGGAGGACGACGCGCCGGCGTCCAAGCACCGTCTCTACGAGCGCGCCGGCATGACCCCGCGCCGCTACTACTCCGATCTGGCTCGCCCGCTGACCGGCCCGGACGCGGCGCCCGTCCCGGAGGTCGCGCTGGACGGGACGCTGCGGCTCGTCCCGTGGTCGGCGGAGCTCGACGAGGCCACCCGACTGGCGCACAACGACGCCTTCCGTGACCACTGGGGCAGCCAGCCCCAGACGCCGGGGCAGTGGGCGCAGCGCGCCGGCTTCGCGCCCGACTGGTCGTTCGTCGTGGTCGACGAAGCGCCCGACGTCGACGCCCTGCTCGCCTCGCCCGACACCGACGACGCCACCGCTGCCGCCCTGCGTGCCGGCGAGCCGCTGGTGGTGGGCTACCAGCTCGCGGGCCGGTACCCCGAGGACTTCGCCGTGCGCGGGTACTCGTTCGGGTACACGGACATCCTCGGCGCCCGGCGCGCGTACCGGGGCCGCCGGATCGCCCTCGCGGCGCTGGCCGCGGGCATGCGGGCGTTCGCGTCGGACGGTATGCAGTACGCGGCGCTCGACGTCGACACGGCCAACCCGAGCGGCGCGCACGGCCTGTACGCGAGCCTGGGGTACGTGAAGACCACGGGCTCGCGGATGCTGTCGATCGAGCTCTGAGCCCGTCCGGCGTCAGCGCGCCAGGCGCTGGCGCCGGGCCTCGTACAGCACCACGGTGGCGGCGTTGGCCGCGTTGAGCGAGCTGGCCGAGCCCGTCATCGGGATGCTCAGCGTCACGTCGGCGGCGTCCAGCCACGCGCGGGTCAGGCCAGCGGTCTCGCTACCCACCAGCAGCAGCACCGGCTGCGTGAGGTCGAACGCGGACACGTCGGCGTCGCCGTGCTCGTCCGTGGCGGCCACCACGACGGGCAGCCCGGCGGCGCGCCGCGCCTCGACCCACGCCATGACCTCGGCCGTCGACGGCGCGCGCACCACCGGGGTGGCGAAGAACGACCCGGTGGTGGCTCGCACCGCCTTGGGGTCGTAGGCGTCGGCGGCGTGCCCCGTGGTGATCAGGCCGTGCGCGCCGAACGCGTCGGCCGAGCGGACGATCGCGCCGATGTTGCCCGGCTGGGTGGGCCGGTCGAACACGACACCCAGGAAGTCCGGGGCGGCCGGGATCCGGTCCAGGTCGTCGGGCCGCATCGCCACCACGGCCAGCAGCTCCGCCTCGGCCTTCTCGGCCAGCTCGGCCAGCAGGTCGGGGGCCATCCGCACGTGCTCGACGTCCGGGTGCGCCGCGAGCAGGTCCCGGGCCCACTGCGAGAGCCGGCGGTCGCCGTCGTACAGCAGGGCCCGGATCTCCCAGCCGTGCTCGACCGCCATGGTGAGCGGGCGCACGCCCTGCACCAGGAACTCCCCGGCGCGGTGCCGCTTGGTGCGGTTGGTCAGGAGGGTCTGGAGCTGCTGGAAGCGCGCGTTGCGCGAGGAGATGCGGGTGGCCACGCCCCATCCAAACATCCCTAGCGGCTCAGCAGCCTCTCCATGGCGGCCCGGGCGGGCTCCGAGGCGAACAGCGCGGCCGAGGTGGCGACGGCGTCGTCGACGTGACGGTCGAAGCGGGCCAGCGCGTCGGCGTTGAGCAGGGCCTTGGTCGCGGCCAGACCCTGGGGGTCGCCCGCCGCGAGGCCGGCGAGCACGTCGGCGACCTCCGCGTCGAGCCGGTCGGCCGGGACGGCGCTCGTGACCAGCCCGTGCCTGGCGGCCTCGGCGGCCGGGAACGGCGCGCCGGACAGGAACGTGCGCGACGCCGCACGCGGCGTCATCCGCGGCAGCACCGCCAGCGAGATGACCGACGGCGCGAGCCCGAGCCGGGCCTCGGTGAACGCGTAGGTGACGGCGTCGGTGCTGATCGCCACGTCGCACGCGGCGACCAGCCCGATGCCGCCGGCCCGCACCGGGCCGTGCACGCGGGCCACGACAGGACGCGGCAGGGCGAGGAGTGCGCGCAGCACGTCGGCCAGCCGCCGGGCGGCCGACGCCATGCCGTCGGCCAGCGCCTCGGTCAGGTCGGCGCCGGAGCAGAACGCGGGCCCGTTCGCGGCCAGGACGACGGCGCGGACGTCGTCGTGCGCGGCGCGGTCCAGGGCCGCGCCGAGCTGGTCGAGCAGCGCGGCGGACAGTGCGTTGCGGCGGGGCCCGTCGAGGGTGATCCGGGCGTACGACGCCGCGGGGCCGCCGGTCGTCCGGACGTCGGCGACCTCGTAGGTGACGAGGGTCTGGGTGGGCATCGGGGAATCCTCCTGCGGGCCGTGCGTGGGTCCGTGCGCTGATCCGTGCGCGTCGAGTATGGCGTACTGGGGTTAATGGTGGTTAACCTCTGTGACATGCGCAACATGCATCCACCAGAGAACCCGGAGCACACCAAGCTCCGGGACGCGGTCCGGGACTTCGCCGACCGCGAGATCGCGCCCCACATCGCCCGATGGGACAGGGACAACCGTCTGCCCGTCGAGGCGGTGCACCAGATGGGGGAGCTGGGCCTGTTCGGCCTGACTGCCCCGGAGGAGTACGGAGGGTCCGACCTCGGGCTCACCGGCCTCGCCATCGCCGTCGAGGAGATCGGCCGCGTGGACCAGTCCGTCGGCATCACGCTCGGGGCCGGCGTCGGCCTCGGCGTCGGCACGCTGCTGGCCTACGGGACCGACGAGCAGAAGGAGACCTGGCTGCCCGACCTCGTGGCGGGCCGCACGCTCGGCGCGTTCGGCCTCACCGAACCGGGCGCGGGCAGCGACGCCAACGCCATGGCCACCACCGCCGAGCTGTCCGGCGGCGAGTGGGTGATCAACGGCGCCAAGCAGTTCATCACCAACTCCGGCACGCCCGTCACCAGCGTCTGCACCGTCGCGGCGCGCACCGGCACCACACCGGACGGCAGCCCCGAGCTCAGCGCCATCGTCGTGCCGACCGACACCCCGGGGTACGTCGTCGAACCCCTGCACGACAAGATGAGCTGGCGCGCCTGCGACACCCACCCGCTGCGCTTCGAGGACGTGCGCGTGCCCGAGGCCAACCTGCTGGGGCAGCGCGGCAACGGGTTCAAGCAGCTCATGACCTGCCTCAACACCGGGCGCGTGGCCGTGGCGGCGCTCGCGACCGGCTGCATCCAGGCGATGCTGGAGCTCACCGTCGAGCACGCCGGCGTGCGTCCCACGTTCGGCGGGCCGATCGGCCGCAAGCAGGGGGTCGCGTTCCAGATCGCCGACATCGAGGTCATGCTCCAGGCGAGCCGGGCCCTCACCTTCCGGGCGGCGGCGCTGAAGGACTCCGGCGCCCCGCTGGACGAGTTCCGCCGGGCGTCCTCGGTCGCCAAGCTCTACGCCACGGAGTCGGCGGTGACGGCCACGCGCATCGCGGCGCAGGTCTTCGGCGGCTACGGCGTCATGGAGGACGGCCCGATCGCCCGCTTCTACCGCGACGCGAAGGTCCTGGAGATCGGCGAGGGCACGTCAGAGCTCCAACGCATGCTCATCGCAAGAGGCCTGGGCCTCCCGGTCGAATGACCCGCTGAGTGCTGGGTATCCGTTGTCTCGGGACGGATCGAGGCAACGGATGCCCGGCACTCAACGATCGCCGGACAGGGCGGAGAAGGCCATGTTCGTCAGGAGGGCGTGCATCGTCCCGCGGCCGATGCGGGCGCTGTGCGGGGTCGAGTTCAGGAGGCCGAACGCCGCCTGGACCGCGGCGCGGGCCTCCGGCGCGGACAGGTCCGGGCGCAGGGGGCGCAGCGCGTCGGTCCAGACGTCGATGTAGGCGAGCTGGTGCTTGCGCACCTGCGCGCGGGCCTCGGTGCCCAGCGCGCCCCACTCGCGCTCCTGGATCACGATGAGCGCGGGGTTGTCGAGCGCGAAGTCCGCGTGCCGCGCGATCAGGGCGCGCAGGGCCCCTTCGGGTCCCGCACCCGCCGGTGCGCCGACGTCGGACAGCAGCTCCCGTGCGCCCGCCAGGAGCTGGTCCGAGGCGTGCAGCAGGCACTGGCCGAGGATGTCCTCCTTGCCCGCGAAGTGCTTGTACAGGGCCGGACCGGAGACGCCGACGGCTGCGCCGATGTCTCCCATGGAGACGCCGTGGAAGCCGCGGGCCGCGAACAGGTCGGCCGCCGTGCTCAGGATCTGCTGCCTGCGCGGGGTCACGGGAAGCAGTCTAGGAGCGCGGGCGCCTCACTTGATCCCCGTGCTCGCGATGCCCTGGACGAACGTCCGCTGGAACACGAGGAACACGACGAGCAGCGGCACGACGGCGACCGTGGCCACCGCCATCACCGCACCCCAGGGCGAGGTGAACGCCGGGTTGCTGGTCAGGGTCGACAGCCCGACCGGCACGGTCAGGCTCTCGTTGCCCTGGAGCACCACCAGCGGCCACAGGAAGTCGTTCCACCGGTTCATGAACCCGAGGATGACCAGCACGCCCACCAGCGGCCAGCAGGTCGGCAGCACCACGCGGACGAACGTGCGCAGCTCCCCGGCGCCGTCCAGGCGCGCGGCCTCGACGAGCGCGTCGGGCACGCCGAGCATGAACTGCCGGGCGATGAAGATGCCCACCACGTCGAACAGGGTCGGCAGGATCACGGCCCACGGCGAGTCCACGAGCCCCAGGCGTGCCGTGACGAGGAACGCGGGCACGAGCGTGACCTGGATCGGGATCATGATGGTCACCAGGAACGCCGTGTACAGCGCGCCGCGCCCGCGGAACCGGTACTTGGCCAGGGCGTAGCCGGCGCCGAGCGAGACGCAGACCGACAGCGCCGTGCCGACGGCGGCCACGAAGAAGGAGTTGCCGAGCCAGTGCCACACGGGCTGCTGGGCGAACACCTCGGTGAAGTTCCCGGTCGTCGGCGCGTCGGGCCACAGGTAGAACTCGCTGCTCTGCGACTGGCCGCCCGGCGTGAGCGCGGACACCACCATCCAGTACAGCGGGAACACCACGACGGTTGCGACGGCGGTCAGGCCGGCCGTGAGCAGCCAGCGCCGGGCGCGTCGTCTGCTGGTCAGGGTCACAGGAGCTCCTCCGCTCGCTTCGTGGCGCGGTGCCGCAGCAGGGTGAAGACCAGCAGGATGAGCACGAGCAGCAGGCCGAGCGCCGCCGCGTACCCCATCCGCGCGTCCGCGAACGCCGACCGGAACACGTACTGGATCAGCACGGTCGTGGAGAACCCGGGGCCGCCGCCCGTCATCACGTAGATGACGTCGAACGCCTGCAGCGAGAACACCACGTTGAGGATCAGCAGGATCGACGTGGTCGGCGCCAGCATCGGCACCGTGAGCCGCCGGAACCGCTGCCACCCGCTCGCGCCGTCGATCGCGGCGGCCTCGCGCAGCTCGGCGGGGATGGACTGGAGCGCGCCGAGGTAGATCACCATGCAGAACCCGATGCGGGTCCAGACCACCACGGCGACCAGGGTGAACATCGCCGTCCGCGGCGACGTCAGCCAGGGCAGGCCTGCCAGGCCGAGCGCGGCCAGCGCGTTGTTCGCGACGCCGTAGTCGGGGTTGAAGATCCACGACATGATGACGCCGACCACGACGCCCGCCGCGATCATCGGCACGAAGAACAGCGCGCGCAGCAGGCCGCGCCCGGGCAGCGGGCGGTTGAGGGCGACGGCCAGGGCCAGGCCGATCGCCATCGCCGTGGGTACCGTGCCCACCGTGAACACCAGGGTGTTCAGCAGCGCGGTGCGCAGCAGCGGGTCGCCCAGCATGGTGCGGTAGTTCGCGGCGCCGACCCACTCGCCGTCGCCGAGCGTCGCGGTGTCCTGGAAGGACAGGGCGACGGCGATGACGATCGGCAGCAGCGAGAAGGCCAGGAAGAGCAGGGCTGCCGGGCCGACGAAGACGTACGGCGCCCAGCGGGGCCGTCGCCGGGGCGGGGCCGGGGCCTCATCGCGTGGTGACACTGCGCATCGCCTCCGTCATCTGGGCGCCGCACTCGGCGGGGGTCAGCTCGCCGAGGAAGCACAGGTCGAGGTAGTCGGCGAACACCGAGTTCAGCGAGCTGAAGTACGGACCGGACTCCGCGCGCACCATCGACAGCGGGATGGTGGTCGCCTGGTCGATGAACTGCTGCATGGTGCCGGCGTGGCGGTCGTAGCCGATGTCGGCGGCGTCCAGGGAGGACCGGGCGGGCAGCCAGTTGCCTCGCCGGCAGAACTCGACCACGTTGGCCCGGCTCGTGATGTACGCGACCAGCTCGGCCGCCAGCTCGGGATGCTTGCTGGACCTGGTGACCGCCAGCGCGTTGCCGCCCAGGTCCGACGCCTCGCCGGTGTTGCGGATCATGGGCGCGGTGCCCCACTCGTCGGGCAGGCCCTCGTCCAGCGGCGCGATCGACTCCGGGTTGTCGAGCAGGAGCCCGATCTGGCCGGTCAGGAAGAGGTCGCGGCCCACCGCCCCGCCCCCGGACTTGCTCATGTTCGCCGGCGACACCAGCCCCTCGGCGTACCACCGGCGTCCGAACTCCAGGGCGCCGACGGCCTCGGCGCTGTCCATGGACGGCGTCTCGCCGTCCTCCCCGAGAAAGGTGCCGCCGTTCTGGTAGACGATCGGCAACCACCGGTACGCCGTCTCGGCGCCGCCCCAGCCGTAGCCGAAGCCGTACCCGCCGGTCACGGCGCGCGCCTCGCGCGCGATCTCGAGGAACTCGTCCCAGTGCCACGCGTCGTCGAGGGACGACGGCGGGGTCACGCCGATCTGCTCCAGCACGCCCCGGTGGTAGTAGGTGATGAAGTTGTCCGTGTGCTGGAAGACGCCGTACAGGCCGTCCTCCCGGGCGCCGATCGCCCAGAACGGCTCCGAGTAGTCGTCCCGGTAGTCCGCCGGCACGGCCCCCGTGAGGTCCACGAGGCTGCCGTTGGCGGCGTACCGGCCGATCTGCTGCGGGGTGATGCGGATGATGTCGGGCGCGAGCCCGGCCGCCAGCCGCGTGATGAACCACTGGTGGAACTGGCCGGTCGTCACCTCCACCGCCACGCTCGTGCCCGGGTGCGCCGCCACGAACTCGTCGGCGATCGCCTGGTAGGACTCGAGGTCGAGCGGGATGTTCCACGAGGACAGCCGCAGGTGCCTGGTCGCCGTCGGGGCGCCGGAGCAGGCCGCCAGGGCGCCCGCCACGCTGATCCCCGCGACCGCGATGAACGCGCGCCGGGACAGTCTCCGCCCGCGCGCAGGGTGCGTCGGCATGTCGTCTCCTCTCCGTCGAGGGTGGTGCGGCCCGCGCCGTGCGGGCTCGTGAGCGGTGTCCCGGGCTCCGTCGCCCGGGACACCGTGGCGTGCTCAGCGCGTGAGCGCCGCCGGCAGCAGCGCCGCGTGCGCCGCCAGGAGCTCTTCGGTCATCGCGCGGACCTGCTCCAGCGTGCAGTGCGCCGACGTCAGCGGGTCCAGCGCCACGGCGTGGTGCACGTGCGCGACGTCACCCGTCAGAGCCGCCCGCACCGCCAGCGTCTGCACGTTCACGTTGGTGCGGTTGATCGCCGCGAGCTGCGGCGGCAGGTCGCCCACGCTGGTGGGCTGCACCCCGTTCGCGTCCACCAGGCACGCCACCTCGACGCACGCGTCGTCCGGCAGGTTGGTCACCACGCGGCCCGCGTTCGGCACGTTGCCGTACACGACGGCGGGCACGCCCGTGACCACCGCGTTGACGATCGAGGCCCCGTACTCCACCGACGGGCTCAGGTCCGCCTTGAGGCGGGCGAGCTGCTCGTCCACGTCACCCTGCTCGTCGTGCGCGGCGCAGATCTCGTAGTAGTCCCAGCGCTCCGGCAGGTACTCCTTCGTCGTGGCGTCGTCCTTGCGGAACCACGGCACGTACTCCGAGGCGTGGTGGCTGGACTCCGTCTCGAAGTAGCCGAAGTGGTTCATCAGCGTGGTGCGCACCTGCTCGTTGCCGCCCTCGTAGGTGCTGGCCGCCAGCGCCGCCTCGGAGTGGTCGCCGTCGTCGGCCACCAGGTCGGCCGCGGCCCGGCCGCGCCGGTGCCGCCGCGTCATCACCTCGCGCAGCCGCGGGTACAGGTCCTCGGCGCCGTGCCGGAACTCCAGCACCCACGCCTGGTGGTTGATGCCGGCGCAGCGGTAGGTGACCTCCTCGTACGGCACGCCGAGCGTGCGCGCCAGCATGCGGGTGGTGCCCTGCACGCTGTGGCACAGTCCCACCGTGCGCAGCCCCAGCGCGTTGAGGTACGCCGTGGCCATGGCCATCGGGTTGGCGTAGTTGATGAACTGCGCGCCGGGGCACAGCTCCAGGGCGTCCGCGGCGATGTCCTGGTAGGCGGTCACCGAGCGCAGGAACCGGAACACGCCGCCCGGCCCCACGGTGTCGCCCACCGTCTGGTCGACGCCGTAGCGGCGCGGGATCTCGACGTCGTGCCGGTAGGACTCCACGCCGCCCACCTGGAACGTGATGATCACGAAGTCCGCGTCGCGCAGGGCCTCGCGGCGGTCGGTCGTCTGCTCGACCACGGTCGGCAGGTCGTGGTGCGCCACGAGCTCGCGCGTCGCGGACGCCACCCGGTCCAGGCGTGCGGCGTCGAGGTCCATGAGGCTGAGCGTGGCGCCCTGGAGCGCCGGGAAGCTGAGCAGGTCGCCCACCAGGCGGAACGGGAAGACGAAGCCACCGGCGCCGATGATGGTGATCTTGGGTGAGGAAGCCATGCTGCGACGCTAGGGGCGAGGATGGCGGTGAGTCCTCCGGCTGCGTGCCCCGGCTCTCCGGGATCCTTCGGTCTGCGCCCCGGCGTCGGCACCCCTATGCTCCCGCCCATGGCGCTCGCGGACGACGAGGTGGAGCTGGCCGAACCCGCCCTGTGGGTGCGCCACGGGGCGCCGCCGGTGATGCCGCGCCCGCACCGGCACGACGACCTGGAGCTCAACCTCGTGCACACCGGGCGCCTGGAATACCTCTTCGGCGGGTCGCACCTGCGGGTCGAGGCGGGCGAGGTGGCGCTGTTCTGGGGTGGCACGCCGCACCAGCTCGTCGATCCGGCCGCCACGCCCACCGACGTGTCCTGGGTGCACATCCCGCTGACGGAGGTGCTGAGCTGGGCCCTGCCCACCGAGCAGCTCGCGGTGCTGCTGCACGCGCGGCCCGTGGTGGTGCCCTCCGAGGCGCTGGTGCGCGACGTCGCCGCGCTGTTCGCGACGTGGTGCCGGGACGTGCTGGACGGCGGGCAGGACACCGTGGTCATGCTGGAGGCGCAGGCGTTCGTGCGCCGGGCCCTCACCGGGGCCACGCGGGAGGAGCCGGGGCCCGTGCCACGATCGGGCCCGGCCGGGCGCGCCGCGGCGATGGCCCAGTTCGTGGCCGAGCACTACCGCTCGCCGATCACGGCGGCCGACGTGGCCCGCGCCGTGCACCTGAGCCCCAGCCACGCGATGACGCTCTTCCGGCGGGTCGTGGGCACCACGGTCGGCGCGTACATCGCGCGGTGCCGCGTCGCCGAGGCGCAGCGGCTGCTGCTCACCTCGGACCGCACGGCGGCCGAGATCGCGCACCTGGCGGGGTTCACGGCGCAGAGCAGCTTCTACGAGACGTTCCGGCAGGTGTGCGGCGTGGCGCCGGGGGACTACCGGCGCAGCTTCCGCTGAGCGCGGACCGCCGGGCGCGGACCGCCGGGCGCGTCAGGGGTTAACGATCGTTAACCGGCGGGCTATGCTGCGGCACATGGCCACCGACACGGGCGTTGGAACCGATCTGCGCACCCTGACCGCGCAGCTGCGCGAGCGCATGGCGCGCGTGCGGGAGGGCGGTTCGCCCGCCGCCCGCGAGAAGCACACGTCGCGCGGCAAGCTGCTCGCGCGCGACCGGGTCGACCGGCTGCTGGACGCCGGGTCGGCCTTCCTGGAGATCGGGGCGCTGGCCGCCTACGACATGTACGGCGACGAGTGGGCGGTGCCCAGCGCGGGCATCGTCACCGGCGTCGGCCGGATCGCCGGCCGCGAGTGCGTGGTGGTGGCCAACGACGCCACCGTCAAGGGCGGCACCTACTACCCGATGACGGTCAAGAAGCACCTGCGCGCCCAGCAGGTCGCGGCGGAGAACCACCTGCCCTGCGTCTACCTCGTGGACTCCGGCGGCGCCTACCTGCCGATGCAGGACGAGGTGTTCCCCGACCGGGAGCACTTCGGGCGCATCTTCTACAACCAGGCCAACCTGTCTGCCCGCGGCATCCCGCAGGTCGCCGCCGTCATGGGCTCCTGCACCGCCGGCGGCGCCTACGTGCCCGCCATGAGCGACGAGGCCGTCATCGTGCGCGACCAGGGCACCATCTTCCTCGGCGGCCCGCCGCTGGTGCAGGCCGCCACGGGTGAGGTGGTCACCGCCGAGGAGCTCGGCGGCGGCCTGGTGCACACCACGACGTCGGGCGTCGCGGACCACCTCGCCGACGACGACGCCCACGCGCTGCGCATCGTCCGCGAGATCGTCGCGACCACCACCGCCGGTCCGCCGAGCCTGGACCGCGAGCCACCGGAGGAACCCGAGCTGGACCCCGACGGCCTCTACGACGTGCCCGCCGACCCGCGCACGCCCTACGACGTGCGCGACGTGATCCGGCGGATCGTCGACGGCTCGCGGCTGGTCGAGTTCAAGGCCCGCTACGGCGAGACGCTGGTCTGCGCCTTCGCGCGGATCGACGGCTACCAGGTGGGCATCGTGGCCAACAACGGCATCCTGTTCTCCGAGTCGGCCCTCAAGGGCGCCCACTTCGTGCAGCTCTGCGACCAGCGGCGCATCCCGCTCGTGTTCCTGCAGAACATCGCCGGGTTCATGGTCGGCAAGGAGTACGAGCACCGCGGCATCGCCAAGGACGGCGCCAAGCTCGTCACCGCCGTCGCCTGTACCTCGGTGCCCCGGTTCACGGTGGTGCTCGGCGGCTCCTTCGGTGCCGGCAACTACGGCATGAGCGGGCGCGCCTACGACCCGCGGTTCCTGTGGATGTGGCCCGGCGCCCGCATCTCCGTCATGGGCGGGGAGCAGGCGGCCTCCGTGCTCGCCACGGTGCGCCGGGACCTCGCGCCCGAGGACGTCGAGGCGTTCAAGGAACCGATCCGCGCCCGGTACGAGACGCAGGGCAACCCGTACTACGCCACCGCCCGCCTCTGGGACGACGGCGTGATCGACCCCGCCGACACCCGCCGCGTGCTCGCCCTCGGCCTCGCCGCCGCCGCGAACGCCCCGATCGCCGAGCCCTCCTACGGCATCTTCCGGATGTGATGACGATGCGCACCCTGCTGGTCGCCAACCGCGGCGAGATCGCCCTGCGGATCATCCGCACCGCCCGCCGCCTCGGCCTGCGCACCGTGGCCGTCCACTCCGACGCCGACACCGGCGCCCCGCACACCCGGGCCGCCGACGTCGCCGTCCGCCTCGGTCCGACGCCCGCCGCCGAGTCCTACCTGTCGATCCCCGCCCTGCTCGCCGCCGCCAAGGAGTCCGGGGCCGACGCCGTGCACCCCGGCTACGGGTTCCTGTCCGAGCAGGCCGACTTCGCACGCGCCGTCGTCGGCGCCGGGCTGACGTGGGTGGGGCCGCCGCCCGGGGCGATGGACGCGATGGCGCGCAAGGACACGGCCCGCGCCATCGCAGAGAAGGCGGGGGTGCCGGTGCTCCGCGAGATGCCGATGTTCCTCGGCAAGGACGGGTTCGCCGTCGCGGGAAACCTCGTCTATCCCCTCCTGGTCAAGGCTGCCGCCGGAGGTGGAGGCAAGGGGATGCGGATCGTCCGCGGTCCGGACGAGCTGGCTTCCGCTGTTGCCGCCGCCCGCCGGGAGGCCGCCGCCGCGTTCGGTGACGACACCGTGATCCTGGAGCGGTACGTCGAGCGCGGCCGACACATCGAGGTGCAGATCCTCGCCGACCAGCACGGCAACGTACTGCACCTGCACGAGCGCGACTGCTCCGCCCAGCGGCGGCACCAGAAGGTGCTGGAGGAGGCGCCCGCGCCCGACCTCGACCCGGTGCTGCGCGGCTGGTTGCACACGTGGGCGGTGAACCTGGCCCGCGAGGTCGGGTACACCGGCGCGGGCACGGCCGAGTTCCTGGTCGAGGACGGATTCTCCGCCTCCGCGGTCGACCCGCGGGACTGGCGCCGCTCGGTGGGCGGCCCGAACAGCGTAGGCGCCTGGTTCCTCGAGATGAACACCCGCCTCCAGGTCGAGCACCCCGTCACCGAGGAGGTCGTCACCGTCCGCGGCCAGCGCATCGACCTCGTCGAGCAGCAGCTGCGCGTCGCCGCCGGGCTGGAGCTCGGCTTCACCCAGGACGACGTCGCCGTCACCGGCCACGCGATCGAGGCCCGGATCTACGCCGAGGACGCCTTCGGCGGGTTCCTGCCCCAGGCCGGGACCGCCACCCGCGTGCGCTGGCCCGGGCATGCCCGCGTCGAGGCCGGCATCGAGGACGGCAGCGTGGTGCCCGCCGCCTACGACCCCATGGTCGGCAAGATCATCACGCGCGGCCCCGACCGCGAGACCGCCCGCAACGCCCTCGTCGACGCCCTCGACGCCACGGCGATCGGCGGGCTGGTCACCAACACCGGGTTCGTGCGGGCGCTCGCGGACTCGGCCGCGTTCCGCGACGGCGAGGTGCACACCGCGTGGCTGGACACCCACCCGCTGCCCGCGCCCGACCCGGGACCCGCGTTGGTCGCGGCGGCCTGGGCCGTGGCCGCCGCCGCGGCGCGCGACGGCGGGGACGGCTGGCGGCCCGGTGGTCCGCCCGCCGACACGTGGGTCGAGCTGGACGAGGAGGTGCTCCGGGTGAGCGTCGCCCGCGGCGAGGTGCGGCGCACGGGCGAGCCGCCGGCGTCGTGCCGCGCGGCGGGTGACGGGCTGCTGGAGATCGACGGCGTCACGGCCCGGTTCGAGGTGGACGTGCGGCCGTGGTCCGTCGAGGTCGTGACGCGCGGGCAGACGTTCCGGTTCGTGCGGCCGGGCGCCGCCCGCCCGGCGCGTGCCGAGCTGTCCGACGGCGTGGTGGTCGCGGTGATGCCGGGCTCGCTGGTCCGTGTCGAGGTGCGTGACGGCGAGGTGGTGACCGCCGGGCAGGCGCTGGGCGTGCTGGAGGCGATGAAGATGGAGGTGGCGCTCGTGGCACCCGCGGACGGCGTGGTGCGGGTGCGGGCGGCCGCGGGGGAGCAGGTCGCGGCGCGGCAGGTGCTGTTCGAGGTGACGACCGGTGCTGACGACGGGGCGCCGGGCGAGGCGAGCACGGGAGCGGGCGATGACTGAGCACGCGACGACGGGGTCCGGAGCGCGGCAGCCCCAGGTGGTCCGCGACCCGGCCCTGCCCGAACACGTCACCGTCTACGAGGTGGGCCCGCGCGACGGGCTCCAGAACGAGGACGCGGTGGTCCCGTCCGCGGTCAAGGTGGAGCTCGTCGAGCGGCTGCTGGACGCCGGGCTGCCGGTCGTGGAAGCCACGAGCCTGGTGCACCCGCGCTGGGTGCCGCAGCTCGCCGACGCCGAGCAGGTGCTCGGGGCGCTCCTGGACCGGCTCGGCGACCGGGCCCGCGACCTGCCGGTGCTCGTGCCCAACGAGCGGGGCCTCGACCGGGCCCTGGACCTGGGGCTGCGGCACGTCGCCGTGTTCGCCAGCGCCACGGAGACGTTCGCCCGCCGCAACCTGAACCGGTCCCTGGACGGCCAGTACGCGATGTTCGAGCCGGTCGTGGCCGGGGCGCGGGCGGCGGGGATGCGGGTGCGCGCGTACGTGTCCATGTGCTTCGGCGACCCGTGGGAGGGGGACGTGCCGGTCGCCCAGGTGGTGGCGGCCGGCCGGCGCCTGATGGACCTGGGGGCCGAGCAGCTCTCGCTGGGGGACACGATCGGCGTCGGCACGCCGGGGCACGTGGTCGCGCTCCTGGACGCGCTCAACGCGGCGGGCCTGCCCGACGACGTGCTCGCCCTGCACGCCCACGACACCTACGGGCAGGCCCTGGCCAACGTCGCGGCCGCGCTGCGCCACGGGGTCACGACGTTCGACACGTCGGCGGGCGGCCTCGGCGGCTGCCCGTACGCCGAGTCCGCCACGGGGAACCTCGCCACGGAGGACCTGGTGTGGATGCTGGACGGCCTGGGGATCACCACGGGGGTGTCGTTGCCGCGGCTCGTGGAGGCGAGCGGCTGGCTGGAGCCGCACCTGGACCACGAGCTGACCGGCCGGGTGTACCGGGCGCTGCGGGGCGCCTGACGGATCGCTCAGGCCGTCAGCGCCCGGACCGGGAGGCCGCGCAGCAGCGCCAGTGCGGCCTCGACGGGGCGGGTGGTGCGCGGCCGGCTCACGGACCGCATCGAGAACGGGACCGACACGTCCAGCGGCCGGATCACCGCGCCCGGCACGGGGCGCAGCACCAGGCGGGGCAGTGCCGCGACGCCGAGCCCTGCGGCGACGAACTGCGACACGAGGCTCATGTCGGGGCTCTCCACCACGATCGAGCGGCGCAGGCCGCGGGTCGCGAGCTCGCGCTCGATGATCACGCGGTTGCCGAACCCGGGCGGGCCGTCGACGAACGGCTCGGCCACCAGCTCGTCGAGCGTGACCACCGTGCGCCCGGCGAGCTCGTGGCCCTCGGGCACGACGGCGACGAACTCGTCGGCCAGCAGCTCGTGCGCGCGCAGGCCGGTCAGGTCGCCGGCAGGCAGCCCGGTGATCGCGAGGTCGAGCCGGCCGGCCCGGACGTCGTCGACCAGGCCCGTGGAGCCGGTGGGGGAGGCGACGACGCTGAGCGCGACGCCGGGGTAGAGGCGGTGGAACCGCCCGGCGAGCGCCGGGATGTCGAGCATGTCGGAGTTGGCGAAGACCCCGAGCCGCAGCCGGCCGGTCAGTCCGCTCTCGGCGGCGGCCACGACGTCGAAGACGCGGTCGACCGACTCGACGGCGGCGCGCGCCTCGGGCAGCAGGGCGCGTCCGGCGTCGGACAGCTCGACGCGGCGGGTGGATCGGACGAAGAGCGTGGCCCGGACCTCGCGCTCCAGCGTGCGCACGCCCGCGGAGACCGCCGACTGGACGGTCTGCAGACGGTGGGCGGCGCGCGTGAAGCTGCCCTCCTCCGCGACGGCGATGAAGTACTCCAGGTGCCGGGTGTCCATCCGGCCAGTTTATCTGTATCTGCGATAGATCTGATCAGAATGATTCGCTTGTCCTGATGAATGTCCGGGCGCAGACTGCTGGGGTGACCATCTCCACCGCACCCGCCCGCACTCCCTCCGTCGCCGGCCCGCGTCGCCACGGCGCGGGGTTCTGGGTCATCGGCCTGACCTTCCTGCTCCTCATGGCGTTCTCCACCGTGCCGACGCCGCTCTACCCGCTCTACGTGGTCCGGGACGGCTACGGTCCGTTCACGGTCACGGTGATCTTCGCCGCGTACGCCGTGGGTGTGGTGGCGAGCCTGTTCCTCGTGGGCCACCTGAGCGACCGGGTGGGCCGCCGTCCGCTGGTGCTGCTCGCGGCGGTGCTGGAGATCCTGGCGGCCGTGATCTTCCTCGTGCGGGACGACCTGCCCGGGATGCTCGTGGCCCGGGTCGTGTCCGGCGTCGGCATCGGCGCGCTGACCGCCACGGCGACCGCCTACCTGGCCGAGCTGGACGGTGCCCGGTCCCGGCCCGCGCCGGCGCGGGCCGCCGTCGTCGCGACCGTGGCGAACCTGGGCGGGCTCGGGCTGGGCCCGGTGCTGTCCGGGCTGCTGGCGGAACGGTCCGCGCACCCGCTGACCACGCCGTACGCGGTGTTCGCCGGGGTGCTCGTCGTGCTCCTGGTCGCCACCCTCCTGGTGCCGGAGACCGTGCTGCACCGGCCGGGCCTGCGCCCCTACCGGCCGCAGCGGGTCGCGGTCGGCGGCGAGCTGCGCGGCCGGTTCGCGGCGGGCGGTGTCGGTGCCTTCACGGCGTTCGCCGTCTTCGGGCTGTTCAGCTCGGTGGCCGCGTCCTTCGTGCGCGACGAGCTGGGGCAGTCGTCGCTGGTCGTGGCGGGTGTCGTCGCGGCGACGCCGTTCCTGGCGGGCGCGTTCGGTCAGTCGGTCGCGGCGCGGGTCGCCCCGCGCGCCCAGCTCACCGCCGCGGGGGTGCTCATGGTCGCGGGCCCGGCGGCGCTGTTCGGCGGCGTCGTGCTGGCGTCCACGTGGCTCTTCGTGGCGGGTGGCCTCCTGGCCGGCGGTGGTGCCGGGCTGCTGTTCCGCACCGCGCTGGGGCGCACGGCGGCCCTGGTGCCGCCCCAGGAGCGGGCCGAGGCGCTGGCGCTCGTCTTCCTGGTGGCCTACGCGGGCCTGGTGGTGCCCGTGCTGGCCGTCGGCGTGGGTCTGGCGTACCTGCCGGCGGCGGCCGTGCTCGGCGCGTTCGTGGTGCTCGTGGCCGTGGCCGGCGGGTGGGCCGCGTGGGCGATGCGGCGGGGCTGACCAGGCCGGATGTGATGTGCGCGACGCTACCGCTCACGGACCGGCGATCGAGCGTAGGGTCACTGCTGTGACTCTGAAGATCGGGTACAAGGCGTCCGCCGAGCAGTTCGGGCCCCGCGAGCTGGTCGAGCTCGCCGTCCGCGCCGAGGAGGTGGGACTGGACAGCGCGATGGTCTCCGACCACTTCCTTCCGTGGCGGCACGAGGGGGGTCATGCGCCGTCGGCCCTCGTCTGGCTCGCCGCGGCGGGGGAGCGCACCAAGCGCATCCAGCTCGGCACGAGCGTGCTCACCCCCACGTTCCGGTACAACCCCGCGGTGATCGCGCAGCAGTTCGCGACGCTCGCCCTGCTCACCGAGAACCGCGTCATCCTCGGTGTCGGCACGGGCGAGGCGCTCAACGAGACGGCCGTCTCCGGCATGGAGTGGCCCGAGTTCAAGGAGCGGTTCGCGCGCCTGCGCGAGGCCGTGCAGCTCATGCGGGCCCTCTGGACCGAGGAGTCCGTGGACTTCAAGGGCGACTACTACGAGCTGGTCGGCGCCAACATCTACGACCGGCCCGAGAACCCGGTGCCCGTGTACATCGCGGCCGGCGGGCCGCTGGTGGCCAAGTACGCGGGCCGCGCCGGCGACGGCTTCATCTGCACGTCCGGCAAGGGCATGGACCTGTACACGGAGAAGCTGCTGCCCGCGGTCGCTGAGGGCGCCGCCAAGGCGGAGCGCGACGCCGCCGGCATCGACAAGATGATCGAGATCAAGATCTCCTACGACCGTGACGCCACCGCCGCGCTGGAGAACACGCGGTTCTGGGCCCCGCTCTCGCTCACGCCGGAGCAGAAGCACAGCGTCACCTCGGCCACCGAGATGGAACAGCTCGCGGACGAGCTGCCGATCGAGCAGGTCGCCAAGCGCTGGATCGTGGCGTCCGACCCGGAGGAAGCCGTCGCGATGATCAAGCCCTACGTCGACGCCGGGCTGAACCACCTCGTGGTCCACGGGCCGGGGCACGACCAGGAGCGGTTCCTGACCCAGTTCGGCGAGGACGTGCTGCCGCGCCTGCGGGAGCTGTGATCCTCAGGGGCTGACCAGCCCCGTCTCGTACGCGAGGATCACCAGCGCCGCCCGGTCCCGCGCGCCGAGCTTGGCCAGCAGCCGGCTCACATAGGTGCGCGCGGTGGCCGGGCTGAGGTAGAGCGCGGCGGCGATCTCGTCGTTGGTGAGCCCGCGGCCGAGCTGCTGCAGCACCTCGCGCTCGCGCTCGGTGAGCCCCGCGAGCCGGTCGTCGGCACCGGTCCGGGGCGCGGGACCGGCCGCGACGGCGCGCAGCACGGTGGCGGTCACGGCGGGGTCGAGCAGCGCGTCGCCGGCCGCCACCACGCGGACGGCGCGGCGCAGCTCGGCCGGGGCCACGTCCTTGAGCAGGTACCCGGCCGCGCCCGACCGGACGGCGTCGAACACGTGCTCGTCCTCGTCGAACGTGGTCAGCACCAGCACGCGGGTGCCCGCCAGCGCCGGGTCGGCCACGATCTCGCGCGTCGCGGACAGGCCGTCCAGGACCGGCATCCGGATGTCCATGAGCACGACGTCGGGTCGCAGCTCGCGTACCCGTGACACGCCGGACCGGCCGTCGGCCGCCTCGCCGACGACGGCGATGTCGCCGTCGCTCTCCGCCAGGGCGCGCAGGCCCGCGCGCACGAGCTCCTGGTCGTCCACCAGCACGATGCGGATCACGACGCTCACCCTGCCAGACGCAGGGGCAGGACGACGGCGACGACGAACCCGCCGCCCGGGGCGTCGCCCGTGGTCAGGGTGCCGCCGAGCAGCGAGGCACGCTCGCGCATCCCGGAGATCCCCGAGCCGGGCACCAGGCCCGGACCGGACCCACGCCCGTCGTCGGACACGTTGATGGTGAGGCGGTCGCCGTCGATCCCTGCGGACACCGTGACGCGGGTGGCGGCGGCGTGCCGCAGCACGTTGGTCAGGGACTCCTGCACGATCCGGTGGGCGGCGGCGTCGATCGCGCCGTCCAGGACGCCGTCGGGTACGTCGATGTCAGTGTCCACGTGCAGTCCGGTGGCGCGGGCGGACGCCGCGAGGGCGCCGACGCCGGCCAGACCGGTGGGTGCGGGCGCGCCGTCCGCCGTGTCCAGAGGGCGGCGCAGCACCCGGACCGTGGAGCGCAGCTCGTGCAGCGTGCCCGACGTCGCCTGCCGCACGTGCTCCAGGGCGCCCCGGGCCGCGTCGTCGTCCCGGCCCACCGCCTCGGCCGCGACGCCCGAGTGCAGGGCGATCACGGACAGGTTGTGCCCCACGACGTCGTGCAGGTCCCGGGCGATGCGGAGCCGCTCGGCCTGCAGCCGCTGCTCGGCGGCGTGCGCCTGGTGCACCCGGGCCTCCCGGGACAACCGCACGGCGACGCCCAGCGCGATCGCCGCCGCGACCAGCGCGAGGTTCGTGACCAGGTCGTACGGCGTCAGGTACTCCTCGGCCGTGCCCGTCACCCGGTAGTAGGTGGCGACCGCGACCAGGACGGCGCCCCCGCCGACCGCCCAGCCGGTCCGGCCCATCTCCGCGGCCGAGTAGAGGGCCGCGATCGCGGGCAGCGCCATGCCGATCGGCGCGAACTGGAACGTGTAGTAGACGAACACCGCGAGCACGGTGACCACGAGCACGGTGCGCGGCAGCCGCCGTCGCAGCAGCACCAGCGCCCCGAACCCCGCGGCGAACAGGTAGGCGCCGGGCCCGGCGTGGTGGGTCGCGTCGGGGTCGGCGGCGATGACCACGGCGACCACCAGGGCCATCGCGATCGCCAGGACGACATCGGTGACACGTGGGTCCACGACGTACGGGACCTCGCTCTTCTCGGGCACACCGACACCCTACGGACGGCCCGACCCCGAGGCATCAGACCAGGGTCCAGGGTTGGTGTCGCTCCCAGGCGACACCAGGAGACGATCCCGGGCCGATGTGGCCGAGCGGGTCCGGCGGGCACCGTCGGGGCATGACCTCACCACAGCCTCCAGCCCGGCCGACGCCGGGGCCTGCGGGCGGCCCCGTCCCCGTCCCCGTCCCGTGGAGCCTCGTCGCGGGCCTGTCCGCGCTGGCGCTGCTCTGGCCGCTGACCGGCCTGACCGGCGCGCTCGGTACCGGCGCACCCCGCGCGCTGGCGATCATCGGCATCACCGCCGCCGTCTGGATCGGCGTCGTCGGACTGGGCCGCGTGCCCCGCCCCGTGCTCACCCTGACCCTGACCGGCCTGGCCTACGGCCTGGTCGCCCACGCGATCGGGCTCCTCGTCCCGGTGCTGTCGGGGTTCGGCGGCCCCGGCGACGGGCCGGCGTGGACCCTGATCCCGGCCCTGGCGTTCGACGCGATGTGGGGCGCCCTGGCGGGCGTCGTGGCAGCGGGCGTGCAGCGGCTGCGCGGGGCCGGCCGATGAGGCGCGTCGCCCCGGGCCACGTCATCGGCTCCGTCTCCGCGGGCGCGCTGGCCCTGCTGCTCGGGCTCGCGGGCTGCGCGCTGGTGCCCGGCTCTGTCACCCCCGTCGACGAGGTGGAGTTCACGAACGAGCTCGCGATCCCGCCCCTGGCACCGTCGCACGTCGTGGACGGCACGCGCGTCTTCTCGCTGACCGCGCAGGAGGGCACCACCGAGTTCCTGCCCGGGGTCGAGACGCGCACCTGGGGCTTCGACGGCCCCTACCTCGGGCCGACCCTGCGCGCCGAGCGCGGCGAGCGCGTCGCCGTGGAGGTCACCAACGACCTCGACGAGCCCACCAGCGTGCACTGGCACGGCATGCACCTGCCCGCGGCCATGGACGGTGGCCCGCACCAGGAGGTCGAACCGGGCGAGAGCTGGCGGCCCACCTGGCAGATCGACCAGCCCGCCGCCACGCTCTGGTACCACCCGCACCCCCACGGTGCCACGGAGAAGCACGTCTACCGCGGCCTGGCGGGCATGTTCCTGCTCGACGACGACGCCTCCCGCGCCGCCGACCTGCCGCAGGAGTACGGCGTCGACGACGTGCCCGTCGTCGTGCAGGACAAGGTGCTCGACGACGCCGGCCAGCTCGAGCTTTCGGACGACGGCAGCGAACCGGGCACGCTCGGCGGCACGGTGCTGGCCAACGGGACGGTGGGGGCGTACCACGAGGTCACGACCGAGGCCGTGCGCCTGCGCCTGCTCAACGGGTCGACCGCCCGCACCTACCAGCTCGGCTTCCCCGACCGGGAGATGGACCTGGTCGCCACCGACGGCGGGCTGCTCGACGCCCCCGTCCGGCTCGAGCAGATGCGGCTCGCGCCCGGCGAGCGCGCCGAGGTCGTCGTCCGGATGAAGCCCGGCGAGACCACCCGCCTGCACTCGTTCGAGGCCGACCTCGGTGGCGTCGTCGTCCCGTTCGCGATGGGCGGCAACGACGAGTTCGACGTCCTGGAGCTGCGGGCCGCCGACCGGCTGGCGCCGTCGCCCGAACCTGCCTGGGACCCCTCGCTCCACGCCGCCGCCGACGCATTGCGGGAGTCCGACGTCTCCGTCACACGCGAGTTCGATCTCGACGACCGGCGGATCAACGGGCGGACCATGGACATGAGCCGCATCGACGAGGTGGCCACCGTGGGCGCCACCGAGGTCTGGGAGGTGCGCAGCACCGTGCCCATGCCGCACAGCTTCCACGTGCACGACGTGCAGTTCCGCGTGCAGAGCATCGACGGCCAGGCCCCGCCGCCCGAGCTCGCGGGCCGCAAGGACACGATCTACCTGGAGCCCAGCCGCGACTACCGGCTCCTGATGCGGTTCGACGACTACAGCGACCCGGACGTGCCGTACATGTACCACTGCCACATGCTCATGCACGAGGACGGCGGCATGATGGGGCAGCTCGTCGTGGTGCGGCCGGGGGAGGAGGCCGGGTCGCCGGGGCACGCGGGTGCGGGGCACGACACGGCGGGTCATGACGGGGGCGGCGCTGCCGGCAGTGCCGACCAGGCGGTCGCGCCTGCGTCCGGGACAGGGCCCCGGTACGTCCCGGACGCGGACGCCCACCAGGGGCACCACTGAACCTGTGCGACGCTCGTCCTGTGACTCTCTCCCTCCCCTCCCGCACCACCCACGTCCTGCTCGACCTCGACGGCACCCTCACCGACTCCGCGCCCGGCATCGTGTCGTCCCTGCGCGCCGGCCTGGCCGACGCGGGCTTCGCGGTCCCCTCGGACGAGGTGCTGCGCACCTTCGTCGGCCCGCCGCTGGGCGCGAGCATGGCCAGCATCGGCCTGTCCGACGCCGACGCCGCGACCGCCATCGCCGCCTACCGGCGGGACTTCGAGGCGCGCGGCATGTTCGACAACTCCGTGTTCCCGGGCATCCCCGAGGCGCTCGCGGAGCTGCGCGAGGCCGGTGTGACGCTCCTGGTCGCGACGGCCAAGCCGGAGCACTACGCGCGGCAGATCGTGGAGCACTTCGGCCTGGACGCCTACCTGGCCGGTGGGCTCGACGGCGTGCACGGCGCGGACCCCGAGGCCGTCGGCGAGGTCCAGGGCAAGGAGGTCGTGGTGGAGCACGCGCTCGCCCACGCCGTCGCGCTCGGCGCCGACCCGGGGGAGGTCGTCATGGTGGGCGACCGCGAGCACGACGTGCACGCCGCCGCCCACCACGGCGTCCCGACCGTCGGCGTGGCCTGGGGCTACGGCACGCCCGGTGAGCTGGACGCCGCCGGGGCGGTCGCAGTGGCTACGCGCCCCGCGGAGCTCGGCAAGCTGCTCGTGAGCTGAGGGTCGCTCGTCAGGGTGTCGGGCCCGCGCTCCGCAGCGCGATGTCGAACACCTCCCGCGGCCGGTCGTCCAGCACCACGAACCGCACCTGCTGAGGGCTGCCGTCGGGGTGTCCCGCCAGCCAGGTTCGGCACGTTCCCACGGCGATCCGCGCGACGTCAGCCATGGGCCAGCCGTAGGCGCCCGCACTGATGGCGGGGAACGCGATCGACCGCACGTCGAGCCGGGCGGCGATGTCGAGCGACCGGGCGAAGCACGACGCGAGCAGCGTGGGGTCGTCCTGACCGCGGTGCAGATTCGGTCCGACCGTGTGGATCACCCAGGAGGAGGGCAGGTCGAACGCCGGCGTCGCCACGGCGTCACCGACCGCCAGGCCGTCGCGGTGGGTCGTGCTGCGCAGGCGGCGGCAGGCCTCCAGCAGGCGTGGCCCGGCGGCGGCGTGCAGGGCGCCGTCGACCCCGCCACCGTCGACCCCGCCACCGCCGAGCAGCGTCAAGTTCGCGGCGTTGACCACGGCGTCGGCCTCGATGCGGGTCAGGTCACCGATCTCTACCGTGAGGGCGCTCATGTGGCGCTTCCCTGGTCGGCACGGGGCTCGCCAGGGTGCGGCGCGTCCGTGGGTGGTGCGTCCGAACGTGGTGCATCCTGACCTGGGCCGTTCGCACCTGGCCCGTCCTGGCCTGGGCCGTGCGCCCGGTCAGTCGGGGCGTCCTGGCTGCCTGCCTGCGGTCCCGTGCCGGTCCCGGGGCGCTCCATCCACGTGAAGTCGTCGCCGATCGGCCGCCACCCGTACCGCTCGTAGAGGCCGTGGGCATCGGCTGTCGCCAGCAGGATCCGGCGCAGGCCGAGCGGTTCGACGTCCGCCACCACGCCCGCCACCAAGAGCTTCCCGATGCCCTCGCCGCGCAGGTCCGGGTCGACGATCACGTCGGCCAGCCAGGCGAACGTCGCGCCGTCGGTCACGATGCGCGCGAAGCCCACCTGCTCGCCCGTCGAGCGTCGGTAGACGCCGTAGGGGCGGGATCCGGCGATGGCGGCGTCCATCACGTGGCGCGGGCGATCCTTGGCCCAGTAGGTGTGCCGGGAGATGAGGTCGTGCACGCGGGCGGCGTCGATGCGGGCGGGGTCGGTGGAGAACTCGTAGGGCTGGTCGTCGTTCATGGGAGGGAGTCAACCACCGCTCACCGACATGTACCGAGCGATATCCACAGGGACGGTTGTCAGGCCTGCGAGTGTGGGCGGCAGGGGCTAGGGTCGAACAGGTGTCCGTAGCAATGATCTTCTCGATAGATATGGCCAAGGGTGGTGGCGGCATGGATGACGGTCGGAAGTACCGGGATGTGGGCCGCGTGCTCTTGGACGACGAGCCCTCGGAGTCACCAGGCGGGGGCCGCGGGCAGGTGTGGCCGCCGGATGCCCTGCCGGTCGCCCTCTGGTCCGTGGACCAGCTGCGTGCCGCGCTGGCCGGCACTGTGGGTGCCGAGCTGGCGCGGGTGGTCGCGGAAGCGACCGATCACCACGTTGAGCTGCTCGCCGATCTGCCCGAGGAGGCGCTGGGCGACCTGATGGCCGCGTGCGGGCGCCTGCAGTCGTGGGCAGCGGGCCTCCAGGCTCGTGTGGTCGGCGAACGCGCAGGCCGGGAGACCAGCCCGCTGGCGCACAGCTCGCTGGTCGCGCAGGTGAGTACCGAGCTGGTGGTGACCGGGACGGAGGCGTCGGACGTCGTCGTGCGCGCCGAGTCCGGGGTGGATCACCCCGTGGTGATCAGAGCGCTGACCGCTGGGCGGATCGACGTCAGGAAGGCACACACCTTGCTGCGATCGGCCGCACAGCTCACCACGGAGGAGCGGGCCGAGGCGATCGCCCGGTACCTGCCTCAGGCGCCGCACCGGACCTGGCGCTGGCTGCGGTCGAAGCTGCTGGCGTTCGCCAAGTCGCGGCACGGCGCGGACCAGGCGGCCAAGGCGGCGGCAGAGCGACGCTCGGTGCAGGTGGACCGGGCAGACAACGACATGGCCTGGCTGTCGGCCTATCTACCCGCCGTCGACGCGGCGGCGGTGTGGGGCGTCGTGGACGACCTGGCTCATCAGCTGCGACGGACGCCCGGCGAGGAGCGCGACCTCGGACAGCTGCGGGCCGACTGCCTGACAGCAATCGTCACGGGCCGGCTGCGGACGTCCGGCCAGACCGACGACGACGGCAGCCGCGCTGAAGGTGCCGCGACGGACCGGTCCGCCGCTGGCGTGTGCACATGCGGCGGCCGTGCCCCGGTGCAGCGCACCGTCGTGCGCGTGGCGCCCACGCGACCCGTGGTCCGGGTGACCGTCCCGGCCACCGCTCTGCTGGGTACCGACGACGCACCCGGTGACCTGGACGGCTTTGGCGCCGTCACTGCGGACCAGGCTGCGCGGATCGCCACGGACGCGACCTGGCAGCGCCTGGTCACCGACCCGGCCACCGGCGTGCTGACCGACTACTCGACGACGTCCTACCGGCCGGGCACGGTCCTGCGGCAGGCTGTGGCCGCCCGCGACCAGACCTGCACGTTCCCCCACTGTGAACGGTCGGCAGACCGGAGCGACCTGGACCACATCGTCCCCTTCGACCACGACCTCGACGTGGCCGAGCTGCGTCCGGGCACCCGCGGGCAGACCCGGGCCGACAATCTCCACCCCTTGTGCCGACGGCATCACGTGCTCAAGACGCACGGTGGCTGGGACGTCGTCAGAGACCCGGACAGCGGCATCACGACCTGGATCGCGCCCGCAGGACGGGTGCACGCGCGCCCGCCGACGGTGCTGGACACGCACATCGGGATCCCTGAACTGGCGGCTACGGGTGTCGTCGATGCCGACACCAGCTACGACCTGACGCTGCGGTCGCTCAGGGGGCGGCGTCCGTCTGGTGCCCGGCTGTCGGGGGAGTCAGGGGGCGCACCCGTGGGAGAGGGGCGCGGCGTGAGGTCAGCTGCGAAGCCCGCCGCCCTGCCGTTTTGAACGGTGGGAGCACTGATCACGGCTCCGCTGTCACAAGATCACCCCCAGGTTTCACCCCAAACGCGTCATTAGTAAGGAAACTGGACAGTAGCCTCGCTCCGGACTTGGTGGCCTCGTGGCCATCCATCGTGTGAGGGAGCTTGCGTTGAGGGTGACTGAGGACTTTCGGGCCGGGGGTTGGCGGGCCGCGGTGGCGGCGATGTCGCGTGGGCGCGGGCGTGTCGTCGCCGGACTGACGGCGCTCACTCTCGTTGCCGGTGGTGCCGCCGTGGCGACGACGGACATCGAGGACGGTCTGATCAGCGCAATGGGCGCGGACGGCGCAGCGGCCGTGACGGACGAGTGCCCGACGGAGGTCCCGACGATCGCCGAGGCCACCGAGGTCGCGGCCCGATGTGACCAGAAGGTCTTCGCGATTGAGTCGTACACGCCGTTCGAGCAGGTGGCCGCGTTGCCGGAGTACGGGCGTCTCGAGTGGTCGACGCGGACCTCCGCCGGTAGGCAGGACAGCGACGGTGACGGCGTGTGGGGAATGATCGACACCACGATCGAGCCGACCGCCGGCCCTGACGGACGCCTGGAGGTTGCGGCACCGGCCCTGCCGATGTCGTTCAGCGACGGCAGCTCGGCCGAACCGTTGGCTGTGATCGAGTCGATGGAGGGTGAGACGCTCTCGTTCGACGTCCCTTTTGAGCTGACCGAACCCGTGGTCGAGGGCGACCGCGTGACCTACCCGGGCATCCTCGGGGACGAGGACATCGACCTGGTCGTGACCGTGGACTCGGACGGGACCGGCTGGCGTGAGGTCATCCGTGTGGGGACGGCAGAAGCGGCTGCCAATCCTGCCTTGCAGGGCCTCGAGTTCCCGGTGGAGGTGTCGGACGGCCTGGAGCTGGGGCAGTCGGGCGGCGGGTTCGTCGCCACCGACGACGAGGGCACGGAGGTCTTCCGCTCACCGACGCCGTTGCTGTGGGACGCCCGTGTGATCGACCCCGTGCCGGTACAGCCCACCGCCTTGTTCGGCTCCCGCGTCGCGGGAGACGTCCAGGCCGTCGAACAGGAGCAGCCGGACCTGATCGAGGGCCCACAGTCCCGCCAGGGTCTCGTGGAGGTTCCCGCCGACCTGCAGCCCGAGGACAACGGCGAGTCCGGAGCGTCGGCCGGCGTCCTGCGGCTCGATCCCGACCTCGCCGCGGTCGCCTCGGACCCGGACACTCAGTTCCCCCTCTTCCTGGACCCGGGAGCAAGTGGCTCCCTGCACGAGTTCACCGGTATCAAAAGTGCGTGGCCGGACTCCTCCTCCGGCTACAAGTTCGCCGACGAGCCGAACAAGGACCACGGCACGGGCCTGTGCGACTACTACAACCCCTACGGGTTCCCGTGCGAGCGCACGTCGAAGCACCGGGTGCTGTACGAGTTCAACAATCTCGGCAAGGTTGCTGGTCTGGACGCGAGCGAGATCAAGTCCGCAGAGTTCAACGTCTTCGGGTCGTGGGCCTTCGACTGCCAGGCGCGCAAGACGGCGCTGTACCTGATCGGCTCGAACGAGATCAGCTCGTCCACGAGCTGGAGCTCAGGCGGGTCGTGGACGAACGCGATCGCGATCCGGGACACCGCGCACAAGTGGCACGAGTGCGGGTCCCAGCAGCCGATCGGCTTCTCGTCGACTGCCGCGGCCAAGAAGGTCGCCTCCTCGAACTGGACGTCGCTCACGCTGGGTCTGAAGGTCAACGAGGACTCGATGACCGACTGGAAGCGCTACGCCGGCAACCAGTGGGCGGGAAACGCCGACTTCGGGGCGTCGTTCTCCGTTGTCTACGACCAGCTGCCGCTGGCCCCCACCGGCACGAAGACGTTCACGAGCTCGGACTACCCGGAGTGGTGGTGCGCCGACGGGCTCGCTTTCTCAGCGTGGCTGAGGCCACAGATCTCCGGCGTGCTGCGTGATCCGGACGGGCAGTCGGTCCAGGGTCACTTCCAGGTGAAGCGGGTGTCGACCGGGTCGGTGAGCGTGCACTGGACCAGCCTCAAGTCGTCCGGGTCCCGGCACACGATCCGGCCCGGCAGCAACCTGGTGGCGAACGAGCGGTACACCTGGCGGATGCGGGCCGTGCGGGACGGCGTCGGCGGTCCGTGGTCGTCGTGGTGCCCCATGATGATCGACAACGAGGCGCCCGGTCCGCCCAAGATCACCGCAGAACCGATGAGTACGTCGGGCGTGGAAGCGGTCTATCTGGAGCGTGATCCGGACGGTCCCAAGGAGCACGGCGGCATCGGGATGCGGGGAAAGTTCCGGATCTCGACCGGTGCCTGGGACGCGGAGCGGATGTTGTTCGGATTCGCCGACCCGTCCTTGCCCCACCGGTGGACCCTGGACAGCAGCGGACAGATCGTCGTGAGCTTCGTCCCGAGCCGGGAGGGGCCGGTGACGATCTATGCCAAGGTGCGGGACAAGTCCGGCAACGAGTCGACTGCCGCAACCTACACGTTCGACGTCGCCGCTCCGCGCGAGACTGCGGTGTGGCGCCTGGATGACGGCTCGGGCACATCGGCAAGCGAGGCGCTCGGGCTGGTGGGCTCCCAACCGTTGGAGTTCCGGGGGACGGAGAGCACCAGCGCGCTGCCGCGATGGGTCGACGGTCCACACGAGCTGTTCGGGTCCCGTGACGGCGACCATGCCGTCGCCTTCGATGGCGTCGACGATCGTCTGTTCACCACCGCGGGCGTGGTCAGCACCAACAGCAGCTTCGTCGTCAGCGCTCACGTGTGGGTCGACCCCGGCGCCACCCGGGACCTGCATGCCGCCCTGTCGCAGGACGGGTCGACGACGTCGGCATTCCAGCTCGGAACGTTCCCCTGCTCGCAGCACGCCACGGGCGTCGGATGCTTCAACTTCCATGTCGCGGGTACCGACTCCGGCACGGCGACCGTCTATCGGGTGATGTCGACGACACCCGTCGTCACCGGTCAGTGGGTCCACCTGACCGGCGCATTCGACGCGAAGACCAAGAAGGTGTCGCTGTGGGTGTGCGAGATCGGGACGCCTCAGGATCCGAAGCCGGCCGATCCGCAGCGATACGACCGGGCCGAAGCCGATGCGGTGTCCTTCGCCACTACCCGGCCGTTCGTGGTGGGGCGAAGCCTGGTTCGTGATGTGCAGGACAAGTTCTGGCAGGGCCGCATCGACAACGTGCGCGTCTTCGACGGCCAGCTGGTGGCCGAGAACAAGGTCCGACGGTTGTGCCAGGGCGCCGACGCGAAGGACTTCACCCGGGGTGCGGCTGCGATCGACCCCACCATCAAGGACACGGTCGAGAGCTCGGACTGGTGACATCCGTGACGAGGCGTGCGAGGACGAGCGGAACGACGGCGGCGGCCATGACGAGGAGCATTGTGCGGTTGGTAACGGGTGCGCGGGTGCGCCGGGTGGCGGTCTCGATCGTCGCCGCGGGGACGGCCGTGGTGCTGGGGACGGGTACCGCGATCGCGGCACCACCCAGGTCGCTGAACTGTGAGTTCCAGGCGGAGGAGCTGAGCGATGCGCTGGAGATCGCTCAGGAGTGCGACATCGACGTGCGGGTCGTCGGCAAGACGACCCCGTGGTCGACCACGGTCGCTCACGACGACGGCTCGGTCGTCGTGGAGACGAGCACGCGGGCGCAGCGCGCCCCGGCGTCGGCGGTGACCGGAGGACTCTCCGGTGACTGGACGTCCTTGAACACGAAGGTCGTGGACGGCGCTCCTGACGACGGGCGAGTCGAGGTCGCCGCGGGCGTCTACCACATGTCCTTCTCCGACGGCTCCACCCCGGCCCAGCCGCTGGCTCGGGTGCTCATGAAGGGCCGCTACGAACTGGTCTACGACGCGCCGTTCGACCTTCCCGCCCCGAGCATCGACGGTGACCGCCTGACCTATGCCGACGTCGCCGGCAAGGGTGTCGATCTGGTGGTCACTGTCACCGAGGACGGCACGGGATTCGTCCCGACGCTGCGTATCGCCGACGCCGCGGCCGCCCAAAGGGCGGCGAGGGAACTGGACCTCGATGCGCTGAGGTTCGACGTGACCACGTCACCGGGGCTGACTGTCCTGGCCGCCGGTGACGGTGGCTTCGTCGTCTCCGACCCGTTCGGGCAGCGACTGCTCTCCCTGGCAGCTCCCGCCGCCTGGGACACTTCTGCCGCCGACGTCGTCGGCGCCGCTGACTCCAGCGCCGGTGCCCCCGGCGGCGAGCTGTCCGGCCTTGCGCGCCCGGATGTCATGACGGTCGGTGAGTGGGAACAGGTCACCGGCGTCGATGCCTCCGCGCTGGACGACCCGGAGGAGCGGCTGGACGGCCCGCTGCTGGGCGACCAGCGGGAGCGTCTGGCCGCGACGCTGTCACCGGTCGTCGATCCCGCGACGACGACCGACGGTCAGAGCGACTCGTCCGCCGGTGGGTTCGGGACGACTGAGGCCGCCGGCTCGGCGGGAGCGTTGACCGTCGGGGGTACCGCGGTGACCTCGACCGGGTTCGGTGCCGCGGAAGGACCTACCAGCTCTGCTCTGGTCGTCGACGCGGACACCTCCGAGATGGATGCGGTGGCGTATCCGCTCATGATCACTCCGGGCACCCCGACCGCGGCCGTCGAGCGGATCGCGGTGCGGGCGGGCGAGCCGATCGATCCGGAGCTCGCCACCGTGGCGGGGTACATGTTCGAGAGCCCGGCGCCTGTCGGCTACTGTGACAGCGCGACGAACACCGCGTGCGGCGAGACGTCCGGTGCCTCTCGTCTGGCCTGGCAGTTCACCGGCCTGGACGAGGTCGGCCTGACCGACGCCGATCAGGTCAGCGCCGCGTCGCTGAAGGTCACCGGAGTCGACTCGGCATCCTGTACGCCGACGGGCCTGGAGGCGTGGCGGATCGGTCAGTTCGGTCCCACCTCGACGTTCGAGGACCTGGACGAGCGGTGGACAGGCGACACCGATCCCGGCGAGCGGATCACCACCACGACCGTCGCGCACAAGGACGGGTGCACGAGCGCACTGCCCCGCACGATCAGTCTGAACGTGCTGACGGCCGCGAAGTACCTGGCGAGCACAGACGCGGGAGTGCTGACCCTCGGACTCAAGGCCACCGACGAGGTCAGCATGGCCGCGGGCTGGAAGACGTACGGGCCGGATGCCACCCTCACGGTGCAGTACGTGCCTGCGGGCGAGACCGCGACCGGTGAGGGCGCCGATCTGAAGGCACGCCAGGACAACCGCGCCGACGCCACCGACGACGTCGAGGTCGTCCCGTCGCCCGAACCGGTCGACCCCGTGTCGCCGACGCCCTCACCCGAACCGTCCGTCGAGCCGGATCCGACGCCGCAGGCCGCGGCGCCCGACGCCGCCGCCACGACCGCGCCCGTGCCTGAGACCCTGACGCCGGTCGACGGTCTGGGCGGTCTGGACCTGTCGATCGGTGCGGCGGCCGGCGTCGCCTCGCCCGATCAGGTCGATCTGGAGGTCGCCGACCAGGCGGAGGCAGACGCGCTGGGTCTGACCGGCGTGCTGCTCGACGTCACCGACGTGTCGACCACCTCGGCCCAGCAGGTGCGGTCGGCGACCGCAGCGGCCGTCGAGGACGAGCCGGCCACCACGAGCCTGCAGGTCCAGGTGGACTACGGCGAGTTCGCCGACCTGGGCGGGGGAGCGGACTGGGGATCCCGCCTCGGTCTCGTCCGCATCCCTGCGTGCGCCTCGACCACGCCCGAGGCGGAGGAGTGCCAGCCGGTCGAGGTCGACGGCGTGCTCAACGACACCGACGCCGGCACGATCACCGGAACCCTGCAGATCGCGACGGCCGCCACGGCCGCCGCAGCCGAGCAGGCCGCGACCGAGCTCGAGGCCGCGACCGACGCCACCGACGAGGCCAGGACGGCCGTGCGCGACGCCGACGAGGCCCTGGCCACGCTCCAGGCCGCTGAGAACGAAGATGTCGTGCAGCCCTCCGCTTCTCCGACTCCGTCGATGTCGCCGTCGGGCTCGGTGTCCGCGGAGCAGGACGGCGGCACGCCGGACGAGGCAGCACGCGCCGACGACGCCACGGTGGTCGCGGAAGCCGAAGAAGCTGCCGCGGAAGCGCAGGACGAGCTCGACGAGGCCCGGGCCACGGTGCGCGCTGCCCGGACCACCGTCCAGGCGCTGGCCGGGACCACCACACAGGCCGGATCGGGTGACAAGTTCGCGGTCACCGCACGCTCCGCCTCTGCAGCAGGTGACTGGAAGGCCACGCCCCTGTCCGCGTCGTCGTCCTGGACGGTCTCAGGGGCGACGGGCTCGCTGGGCTGGTCGTACCCGGTCGGCGTGCCGACGCCGGGCACCGGGCCGGCGCCCAAGCTCACGCTGGGCTACTCCTCGTCCGCGCTCGACGGGCGCATCTCCGGCGCGAACAACCAGTCCTCGTGGATCGGCGCGGGCTGGGACCTGAGCTCCGGTTTCGTGGAGCGCAAGTACACCACCTGCACCCAGGACACGGACCCGGTCAGCGGTGCCGACCCGAACAACACCAGTCGCAAGACCGGTGACCTGTGCTGGGACACCGACAACGCGTACCTGGTGTTCAACGGCAGCTCGACCGAGCTCGTCAAGGACGACGTCGCCGCCACCTCCGAGGTGGAGTGGCGTCCGAAGGCCGACGACGGCACCGTCGTGGCTCAGTACGGCCCGCGCACGGCCGGGGAGTGGTGGCGGGTGTCGACCACCGACGGGACCGTGTACGACTTCGGCCGTCAGGCGAACGGGCAGAAGAGCCGCTGGACGGTGCCGGTCTACGGCAACCACGCCGGTGAACCGGGCCACGCGAGTGCCTTCAAGGACTCCCAGGTGACGCTGGGCTGGCGGTGGATGCTCGACCATGTGGTCGACACCTCCGACAACACGATGACCTACGGGTATGCGACCGAGACGAACCGGTACGGTTCCAACGCCAACACCGGCGACACGTCACAGTACGTCCGCGGCGGCACCCTGGACTGGATCGAGTACGGAACCACGGCGTCCACCGAGAGCGCACCGCCGTACCGTGTCGAGTTCCACACCGCCGAACGTTGCCTCGGGACAGCGGCCAACCCGTGCCCGGACACGTGGACCAGGTCGACGGCGAGCCGGTGGCACGACACGCCGACCGACCTGCGCTGCACCTCCACCACGTCGTGCCAGTTCGTGCAGTCACCGGTGTTCTACTCCACCAAGCGACTGACCAGCATCACGGCGCACGTGCGCAACCCAGCGACCGGGACCCTGGCCAAGGTCTCGACATGGTCCCTGGAGCACGGCTGGCGTGACCCGGGCGACGGCACCGGGCGTGTCCTGTGGCTGCGCTCCATCCAGCACACGGGGCACGCGGTGGCCGGCGCGCCGGGGCTCGTGGGCGACGACATCACCGCCCCCAAGGTGACCTTCGTCGGTGAGCAGTTCCCCGGCCGGGTGAACGACACCGCCACGGACGGGTACCCCGCGATGAAGCAGGTGCGCCTCACCAGCGTGACGACCGAGACCGGTGGCGGGCTGCACATCACGTACCGCGACCGGGAGTGCACGGGGAGCAACATTCCCCGGACCGCCGACGGCACCGTCAAGGTACCCGGCAGCCAGGGCGAGCACACGCTGGCCTGCCAGGCGGTCAAGTGGCACCCGTCCGGGGTCGAGAACCCGCGGGTGGACTACGTGCACACCTACCTGGTCGACACCGTCGTCCAGTCCGCCTCACCGCAAGGAGCGGCCGGGTTCTCCCCGGACGTGACCACGTCGTACGACTACGCGGGCGGCGCGGCCTGGACCAAGGTGGACGACGCCCTGGTGGCGAAGAAGTACCGCACGTACAGCGTGTTCCGCGGCTACGAGACGGTCACATCGACACTGGGCACCGGCGCCGACCGGCAGGTGACGACGACGCGGTACCTCCGTGGAGTCGACGGGGTGGTGGAGTCCGTCGACGGCAGCCTGACCAGCGACACCGTGACCGACCACGAGCTCCTGGCGGGTACGCCGCTCGTCACGACGACCTATTCCGACCAGGCCGGCCAGAACGTCCTGTCCAAGAAGGCGAGCCTGCCCACCGTTCGTGAGACCGGGCGGTACACACCGGCGCCGGGGGAGGAGCCGATCGTCGCCGGCCAGGTCGCATCGGCCGACGTCTGGAGCGGTACGTTCACGAACGCCGGCAACCTGGCGTACAAGACGCGCGTGATCACGACCTATGGGGACAGGGGAGAGGTCGTCACCTCCGACGACCGTGGTCAGGCCGGAACAGAGGACACCACCATCAGCGGTGCGCCGATGGGCTCGGACGACACGTGCACCCGTAACCGGTACCTGAGCGGTGCGAGCAACGTCCTCGTCCCGGTCGAGACCGTCACGGTCAAGGGAGCGTGTCCTGCCGACAGCACCCCGGAAGCGGCGACGGTGATCTCTGCGTCCCGAACCAGCTATGACGGGCAGGCATGGAACACCGCACCGGTACGAGGGCGGCCGACGACGGTCACCCCCCTGGCCGCCGACCCAGGCGCTGGCTGGGCATTCCCGGAGAGTGGCGCCACGGTCACGGCGTACGACAGCAAGGGGCGGGTGACCGCCGTCACCGATCCGCTCGGGCGGACGACCGGAACTGCCTATATCGAGTCGGGCGGAATCGTCACCGCGACGACGACCACCAGCGCGGACCCTGATGGTGCTGGGGACGGAAACGCCGACGGGTACGACCTCAGCTCGCACCAGGTGCGTACCGAGCTCTCGCCGTTCACCGGGCAGATCGTCACCAGCACCGACGCCGCGGGCAAGGTGACCACGGCGACCTACGACGCCCTCGGGCGCAGCAAGGCGGTCTGGTTCCCCGACCGGAGCAAGGCCGGTGGCCAGTCCTCGTCCGTCAGCTACGACTACGTCGTGTCGCGTTCCGGCGTGAACGCCGTCAAGACGTCGACCCTCGGCGCGGACGGATCGCGGCGACACGCCTCGACCGGGATCTTCGACGGTCTGCTCCGGCAGATCCAGACGCAGACCGAGTCGTTGGACGGACACCACACAGGCGCCGACGTGGCCCGGGTCGTGGTCTCCACCCTCTACGACACTGCTGGGCGCGCGTGGCAGACCTCGGGCGGCATGGTCGCTCCTGGCAGCCCTGCGATGGGGCTGGTCACGGCCCGCAACGGTGCCCACCAGGCGCCGTCGTACACGCAGGTCACCTACGACGGCGCAGGGCGGGCGACGTCCGAGCGGTTCTACATCGGCAACCCCACCAACCCCGAGTACCTGCGGTGGCGGACGACGACGGCGTACAACGCCCACCTCACCACGGTGGTACCGCCCGACGGCGCGACCCCGACCCGCACGATCAACGATGCCCAGGGACGCACGATCGAGCTGCGTGAGTACCTGCGAGACCCGCGCAAGAACGCCGCGGCCGACACTCCGGCAGAGGTCGAGGACCTGGAGTACCAGGGCACGACGTACACCTACAACGCTGCCGGTCTCCTCACGGTCGTGACAGATCCGGACGCCAACGAGTGGACCTACGCGTACGACCGGCACGGACGGCAGACCGCGGCTGTCGACCCGGACGCAGGCGCGACGTCCACGAAGTACGACGCGGCCGGGCAGGTCACGTCCACGACCAACGGCGCCGGTCAGACGCTGACGTACGGCTACGACAACCTCGGCCGCAAGGTCTCCCAGACCGGCGGCACGGGTACGGTCACGTGGTTCTACGACCGCCTTCACACGACCGTCGACGCCGACAAGGCGGCCGTGAAGGGGCAGCTGACCGCAACGGTCCGGACCATCAGTGGCAAGGCCTACACCACTGCGGCGACCGGGTACACGGTCAAGGCGGGTGCCTATCTGCCCACCGGCAGTGAGACCACCTTGCCGACGGACACCGCGCTCGGTCACCTGTCGGCCAAGTCGTGGACCACCAGCTGGACCTACACCGCTGACGGCCAGGTCGCGACGCAGACGTTGCCCGCCGTGACCGGCCCGAACGGCACGAGCGTGCTCAACCGCGAGGAGGTCACCACCCACTACGACGCCGCGTCATTGCCGGAGTGGATGGGTGGCGGGTTCGGCTGGGGCACCTACGTCGCCGACTCGCGGCGTGACGCCTGGGGCCGCCAGGGCTTCCTCGACCTCGGCAACACCTATGGCACCGTGGTGTCGTACCTGTGGGAGGAGGGCACCAACCGCCTCACCAACCTCCGGCTCGACCGCGAACGCATCGGCGGTACCGAGCTCGACCTGCGGTACACCTACGACCAGGCCGGGAACATCACCAGCATCACGGATGACCCGACGGCGGTGGGCCGTGCCACCGACAAGCAGTGCTTCCGCTACGACGCCCTACGACGGCTGAGTGAGGCGTGGACCCCTGCCGACGGCAGGTGCGGTGTGCTTCCGTCCGTGAAGTCGGGCGCCACCGCACTCGGTGGGGCGGCTCCCTACTGGGCCTCCTGGCAGCACGACGAGCTCGGGAACCGGATCTCCGAGCGGCTGGTCCTGGGCAACGCGTCGACTGCACGTGGCTCCGCCGTCGTGCAGAGCACCGGGTACGACTACGGCCGTGACGCCAACGGTGACGGTGACCTGACCGACACAGGCGACGTCGGCCCGCACGCGGTGGCCTCGACCACCACGACGGGCACCAACGAGCGCGCGACGACGACGTACACCTACGACGACGCCGGCCGGACCACCGGGTGGGACACCACCGAGGGGCTGACGCGCACCCAGCAGACTCTCACGTGGGATCCGGAGAGCGAGCTGACCAGGGCCCAGGCCACCTCGACCACGGACGTGGAGGACCCGGACACCGGTGTCGTCACGCCGGGTGCCGCGCGGACCAGCCGGACCTCGAACATCTGGGGCGGCGACGGCGAGCGGCTGATCCGGACCTCCGAGCCGGACACCGCGATCTCCGGCGACGAGAGCGTGACGGTGTACCTGGCCGGTGGCCAGGAGATCACGTGGCACCCCGGGACGAGCACGGTCACGGCGCAGCGGTACTACTCGTTCGCTGGGCAGGCGGTCGCGACACGTGACGGCAACGGCTTGGGTGCTGTCACGTCGCTGATCACCGATCCGCACGGTACGCCTGTTGCTTCCGTGCACAATACCAAGTGGACGACGACGTCGGTGGCGAAGCACTACACGCTGCCGTTCGGACAGGTGCGCGGTGGTCGGGCGATGCCGACCGACAGGGTGTTCCTGGGTAAGACGCGGGATGCCGAGTCGGGGCTGACGCTGATCGGGGCTCGGTGGTACGGGGAGACGCAGGGTCGGTTCCTGACTGTTGATCCGGTGATGGATCTGACCGACCCGCAACAGTGGAACGCGTACGCATACGCGAACAACAACCCCAAGACATGGTCGGATCCAACGGGGCTAAAGCCTGAAGGATGCGGAAATGACTGCGTTTATTACGGCGGAGAGTGGGGCGTCGGAGGTGGCAAGAGCGACCCACGAAAGGGGGCTGGTGGCGGTACAACTGCGGACCCCGATCCCCGCCCGGACCCGAAGCCGAACGACCCTGAGGGAGAACTCACATATGAGCCAGATGGCTGGTGTGTCGTCTTCCTCATCTGCCCAGGGGATGAAGAACCGATCGATTACCCCCGATGGTTCGATAGTGCTGATGCTGCCGCTGACCGCAAATGGCGAGAGCAAATTGACGGTATCAGTGCTTTTGGTGGCCTGTATTTGGCGTGCAACTTTGACCTCGAGGTCACTGATGAATGCAGAGCCTACGGTCCGACGGTTGCAGGTATGCCGGAAGCGGCGATCGAAGGCACTATCGCCGATGGTCGAGAGATTGGTGGCGCCGTTGCTGCTGGAAACGAGGCTGAAGCCGCTGGTCTCGCCGGTGTGTTCATCGTTGGTATTATCGGCCTCAGGGGGGCGGGCAAGGGTGCGACAGCGGCTGCGGGATCAGGTGTGCGACTGATTCGACCGCCGCTGGTGGCTTCGCCGGGGCAGGTCGGGCAGAAGTGGGGAAAGCATGCAACAGATTACGGATACCACCCTCGCGATGCGGCCGGTCGTAAGTGGTATGCGGAGAGGCTCCGGGAGGTTCACAGAAATCCAGACGAAGTGCGACGGGGCCCGTTTAATCCGAAGGGTGGAGGTGGAGATGGGTACTTCTTCTTCCGTCAGGGCGACGATGTCGTCCTAACTAAGCCCGACGGCGAATTTGTGTCGATGTTCCCAGGTCGCGAGAATGGATGGTTCAAGGATGCGCAGGTGTTCCATTGAGTGCTGACCTGGAATTCTTGCGATCGGGGATCGCTTGTACTGGCTTTTCTCGCGTGTATTACTTGTGGCCGGGAGAGGCGCCGAAGCTTAGTGCGGTAGAGGTGAATTGGGATGACGGCGCTGCCTCGACCTTCGATGTTGGCTCCGATTGGGCATTGAGGATCTCGCTAGGTGCGTGGCAAGACCCTTTCGAGGGAGTGGATGTTAGCGACCCGGATTGGGACTTGGGGCGGTGGGTGATAGAGTCCTTCCCTGAAGGGAGCCCGGCAGCTGCAGTTGTCGGAAGCAAGCTCCGGGATTTCTTGCCTCACTTCAACGAGGTGGGAGAGTTTAGTGGCTTGAAACTGGTATTCGATGCTGTGGTCGTCACATTGGGCGTATGGGGTGGCGATCTGACTCTCGAAGCTATTCGCAAGAAGAGTGGTGAATGATGTGCTCTGGTGTCTTGCGGCCGGAAATGTGCTGGTTGGATCGAAGCTTTCGTTCAGTTCGCGCTCCCTCTCGTAGCGGTTGATCAAAAGCGCGCCGGGCCTGGACGGGCTCGAACCTGTCACATTGCAAACCCGCACGGGTGCTTTGTTGCGATTAATCTGTGCGTCGTCGGCAGAACTCCCGCAACGGCCCCTCCGGCATTACCTCCAGCAATTCCCGGTACTGCCCCGCCGCTTCATCGGTCCGGCCTGTGCGACGCGCGAGGTCGGCCAGAGCAAGGCTCGCGTCACGGGCGGCGTACGGCGGGCCGTCCGCCACCAGATCCTCCAGCTCCCGTTCGATCCGGTCGAGGCCGGGAACAATGCCTCGCACCGACTGGTGGGGTGCCCCGTCGTGCGCGGGCCGCTCGTCCAGAGGCGCGGCTGGATCCGAACGGCCTGATCGCGCCAGTACGACCCGCCCCAGCACTACCAGCCTCCCCACCCGCACAGCGGGCGACGGCCACACCTCCAGCAGCGCGTCGTACAGCTGAGCCAGCCGAACCCAGTCCGTCTCCTCCGCCGACCGCGCCGTCGCATGTACTCCGGAGATCGCCGCCTCCAGCGTGAATCGCCCCGGCCGCCCCAGCGTCCGAGCGACCGCCGTCGAAGCATCGTCCAGCCCCGCCACCAGCAACCGCCGGTCCCACAGCCCCCGATCCACCTCGTCCAGCGGCAGCGCCACACCGTCCCGCACCCGCCCCGGGCGCCGCGCCAGCCCGAGCCGGCACACCGCCCGCAGTCCCAGCACCTCGGGGTCGGCCGGGTACTGAGCCACCAGCGCCTCCGCGAGCGTGAGGGCGTCCCGTGCCGGGTCCTGCGTCGCGTCCGCGGGTTCCAGCTCGAAGCGCTGGCCCACGGTGAACAGGCCGGCCACGCACGCGAGCACGATCGGCAGCCGGGCGTCCCGCGCCGCGCCTTCGGGCACCGCGAACTCGCCGCGAGCTCGGGCCAGCGCCGCCTTGGCGCGGGTGAGGCGGGCCGCCGCCGTCGCCTCGGCGATGCCGAGGTGGCCGGCGATCTGCTGGATGGTGAGGCCGCAGACCACGCGCATCGCCAGGACCAGCTGGGCGCCCGGTGCGATCGCGTCGTCGCAGGCGACGAAGAGCAGGGCCAGGCGGTCGTCCAGCTCGGAGCCCGGTTCCGGGGGCACGTGCACGGGGGCCACCTCCGGCCTGGCGAGCTGGGGCTGGATCCGGGTGAACACCGCCTGGTGGCGCACGGCGTCGAGCCAGGACCGGCGGCCCACCTGGACGCACCAGCCGACGAGGTCGGTGACGGTGCCGTCGGGCTGGGCCGCCGCGCGAGCGAACGCCTCCGCGGCGTACTCCTCGCCGTGGTCCAGGCTGCGGGTGGTCACCGCGAGCGACCGCACCACCTGGGGCCAGGCGGTGCGGAACGCCGCGGGGTCGATCACCACGGGAGGGTCAGGAGCCGAAGCGCATGACCTTGCGCCACTCGACCACGTTGCCGCTCGGGACGAGGGCCGCGATCTTGCGCGCCGTGGCCTCGTCGCACTCGACCTCGTAGAAGCCGGTGATCACCTCGTTGGTGTCGGTGAACGGCGCGTCCGTGTACACGGGCTCGGCGCCGTCCTTCCCGGGCACCACCCAGCCGCCGTACCTGGCGTTCTGCAGGGCGTCGCTCCCGGTGATCTTCACGCCGAGCTCGGCCACCGCCTCGGCGAAACGCTGGTGCGCCGCCATGTCGGGGTCGTCGCGACGGTCCGCGCCCTGGAGGTTCTCCGGGAGGAAGGCGTCCGAGTCCCAGTCGTTCTCGCGGATCAGGAAGATCCAGGTGTCGGTCATGTCGAGCTCCTCTTTCGCTGGATGGTGACACGCCTTGGACGTGCGAGCGACGCAGGAATCGACACCCCCGACGAAACTGGTCAGCCGATCACCGCGACCGGTACCGAGATGGGCGTGCCGGACCCGTCGCGACGCTCGTCCACCTCGGGCAGGTCGACCGGCTGGCCGCCGGCGCCGAGCGCCCGTGGGGGAGTGGCACCCACCCAGGCCATGATGAGCCCGTCCTCGCCCTTGAGCAGGCGCTGCGACCGCACACCGCCGGTCGCGCGCCCCTTGCCCGGGTACAGGGCGAACGGCGTGACCTTGCCCGCGCCCGGCTCGATCCCCGGGAGCGCGTCGCCGGCGCCCGCGATCGTCACCACGCTGGCCTCGACGCCGGCCGGGACCGCGCCGAAGAACACGACCTGCTGGCCCTCGCCGAGCTTGATGCCCGCCATGCCGCCCGCGGCGCGGCCCTGCGGCCGGACGGCGGACGCCGGGAAGTGCAGCAGCGAGGAGTCGCTGGCCACGAAGACCAGCTCGTCGTCGTCCGCCACCACCGCGGCGCCGACCACGGAGTCGCCGTCCTTGAGCGCGATCACGGGCCACTCGTCGCCCTTGGCCGGGGCGTCGGACGGCGCGATCCGCTTGACGACGCCCTGCGCCGTGCCGAGCGCCACGGTCGGCGCGTCGGCGCCGAGCCCCGTCACCGCTCGCACCGTCTCGCCGCGCTCCAGCTCCACGAGCTCGCTGACCGGGATGCCGCCCGACAAGGACGGCGCTCCGTCGGTCGGCGGGAGCGACGGCAGGTCGAGCACGGAGATCCGCAGCATCCGGCCGGCCGACGTCACCAGGCCCACGAACCCGCGCGTCGTCGCGGACGCGTCGCCCCGCAGGGCGTCGTGCGCGGCGCGGTTGCCGTCGCGCGGCACCGGGACGTCGTCCGGGAGCCGCGCCAGGAGACCTGTCGCCGACAGCACCACGCGCGTGGGCTGATCCTTGATCTGCAGGTCGATGGGCTCGGCCGTCTTCTTGCGCCCGTTGCTCGCGGGGGCGGCCACCGAACCGACCGACCCGCCCGCGGCGTCGAGGAGCACCGTGCGGCGCGGCGTGCCGTACGTCTTGGCCACCTCGCCCATCTCGGTGCTCACCAGGCGGCGCAGCAGCTTCTCGTCACCGAGGATCTGCTCCAGCTCGGCGATCTCGCGGCGCAGCTCCTCGGCTTCCTTCTCCAGCTCGATGCGCGAGAACTTGGTCAGCCGGCGCAGCTGCAGGTCGAGGATGTAGGACGCCTGCGGCTCGGACAGGTCGAAGATCTCGCGGAGGCGGTCGCGCGCGATGGCGGCGTCGTCGGACGAGCGGATCACCTGGATGACCTCGTCGATGTCGACGATGGCGATGAGCAGGCCGTCCACCAGGTGCAGGCGCTCCAGGCGCTTGTCGAGGCGGTGCTGCGACCGGCGCCGGACCACCAGGATGCGGTGGTCCACCCACACACGCAGCATCTCGACCAGGCCCAGCGTGCGGGGCTGCCCGTCGACCAGGGCCACGTTGTTGATGCCGAAGGAGTCCTCCAGCGGCGTCACGCGGTAGAGCTGCTCCAGCACGGCGTCCGGGTCGAAGCCCGTCTTGACCTCGATGACCAGGCGCAGCCCGTGCGTGCGGTCGGTGAGGTCCTGCACGTTGGAGACGCCCTGGATGCGCTTGGCCTTCACGCCGTCGGCGATCTTCTCGATCACCTTCTCCGGGCCCACGAGGTAGGGCAGCTCCGTGACGACGATGCCCTTGCGGCGCGGCGTCACGTTCTCGATGCGGGCCGTCGCCCGGGTGCGGAAGGTGCCGCGGCCGGTGCGGTACGCGTCGCGCACGCCCTCCAGCCCGACGATCTTGCCGCCCGTGGGCAGGTCCGGGCCCGGCACGAACCGCTGCAGGTCCTCCAGGGTGGCCTCAGGGTTCTTGATCAGGTGCTGCGCCGCGGAGACGACCTCGACGAGGTTGTGCGGCGCCATGTTCGTCGCCATGCCGACCGCGATGCCGGAGGCGCCGTTGACCAGCAGGTTCGGGATCGCCGCCGGCAGCACCTCCGGCTGGGTGAGCTTGTTGTCGTAGTTCGGCACGAAGTCCACGACGTTCTCGTCCAGGCCCGTGGTCATCGCCATCGACGGCGCCGCCAGCCGCGCCTCGGTGTACCGGGGGGCGGCGGGGCCGTCGTCGAGCGAGCCGAAGTTGCCGTGCCCGTCCACGAGCGGCAGCCGCAGCGAGAAGTCCTGCGCGAGGCGCACCAGCGCGTCGTAGATGGGGGCGTCACCGTGCGGGTGCAGCTTTCCCATGACCTCGCCGACCACGCGCGAGGACTTCACGTGCGCGCGGTCGGGCCGCAGGCCCATGTCCGACATCATGTAGAGGATGCGGCGCTGCACCGGCTTGAGGCCGTCGCGCGCGTCCGGGAGGGCGCGCGAGTAGATGACGGAGTAGGCGTACTCGAGGAACGAGGTCTCCATCTCCGAGGCGACGTCGATGTCCACGACCTTCTCGTGGATCTCGCTCTCGTCGAGCGGCTGCGACGGCTTGCGCGCCATGGTTCGTGGGACTCCTGCACTCTGGGGCTGACGGGACAGGCAAACGGTACCCCGCGCCACCCACACTCCAGCCCGTCACACACCGACACCAGATCTCGCCGCACTCACCACGGGGCGTGTGCACATCGGGCCTCTCACCTGGCAGTATTTGGGTATGCCCGAATTGCCGCTGGTCAGCAGGTCAGCCACCGTCCCGGGCTGGCTGGCACGGGTCGGTCTCGCGTACGGCGTCGTCGGGCTCAGCGTGGTGCCCGTCCTGGTGCTCGGCGCCCTGATCACGTGGTGGATGCAGGCCTGGCAGTGCGCCCAGCAGGAGTGGGGCTGCCTGGAGGAGGGCATCACCGTGTGGGCCGGGCTGGCGATCCTCGCGGCCGTGCTGCACATCGTGGTCTCGATGCGGGCCGGGCTCGGCGTGGTGCACGGGCTGGTGGTGGTCGCGGTCGCCGCCGTCGCCGCCAACGTCGCGCCCGCGCTGGGTGCCTGGCTGCTGCTCGCGGTGGGCCCGGCGGTCGCCGCCATCCTCACGGCCTCCGGCCCGAGCCGCCGGCAGCGCCTCGTGCTCGTGGGCTTCGGGGTCATGCTGCTCGTGGGCACGGTGCTCGTGCGCTGACCTCGTGCGCCGAGGCCGGCTGTCGGTGGCGGTCGCTAGCCTGGGACCGTGGATCAGCCAGAGGCCGTGGGTACCGTGCGCCTGCCCTATCCGACCGGGTACCCGGTCGAGTGGGAGGCGGACGTCGTGCTGCGCGACGGGTCCACCACGCACGTGCGTCCCATCCGCCCCGACGACGCCGATGCGCTCCAGCGCTTCCAGATGGCGCAGTCCGAGCGCTCCACCTACCTGAGGTTCTTCGCCGCCCTCCAGCGCATCCCGGAGCGCATGCTCACCCAGCTCGTCACGGTCGACCACGTGCGTCGGACGGCGCTCGTCGCGGTCCGGCCCGCCGCGGGCGACGGCCCGGACCGCAGGGCGGAGGACATCGTCGGCGTCGCGCGCTACGACGTGATCGACGACCAGCCCGGCCGCCGCACCGCCGAGGTCGCGTTCAACGTCGCGGACGCCATCCAGGGCCAGGGCCTGGGTTCCGTGCTCCTTGAGCACATCGCGGCGGCGGCGCGTGAGCGGGGCGTGCACCGGTTCGTGGCCGAGGTGCTGCCGCAGAACCGCGCCATGCTGGGCGTGTTCCGCGAGGCGGGCTATGCCGTCGAGCAGCACCTGGACGACGGCGTCGTGACGGTGTCGGTCGACCTCGACCCGACCGACCGCTCCCGCGAGGTCATGGCCGACCGCGAGCACCGCACGGAGGCCCGCTCGATGCAGGGGCTGCTCTCGGCCCGGCGGGTGCTGCTGATCGGCCCGCACGACGCCGCGGCCGCCCCCACCGTCGACGACCTCCTGGCCGCCCGGGTCCGTGAGGCCCACGCCGCCGACCCGGGCGACACGGAGCTCCTCGTGCTCGGCGAGCACGTGACGTGGGCGGACCTCGGTGCCGACAGCATCGACCTCGCCGTGATCGCCGCGCCGCCCGACGAGGTGATCGACGCCGTCCGCCGCCTGCGGGGCACGGGCGCACGCGGTGTGGTCGTGCTGTCGGCCGGCTGGGCCGAGGCGGGGCCCGACGGCGTCGCCCGGCGCCGCGAGCTGCTGCGCACCGCGCACGCCGAGGGCATGCGGGTGGTCGGCCCGGCGAGCTACGGCCTGCTGACCAACGTGCCCGGTGCGCGCCTGCGCGCCAGCCTCGCGCTGACCGCCCCGCGGCCCGGGCGCGTGGGGTTGTTCAGCCAGAGCGCGCCCGCCGCCGTCACGGCCGCCGAGACCGTCAAGCGCCGGGGCCTCGGCCTGTCCACGCTGGTCTCGGCGGGGCACCGGGCGGACGTCTCGGGCAACGACGTGATGCAGTACTGGCAGGACGACCCGCACACCGACGTCGTCTGCCTGTACCTGGAGACGCTCGGCAACCCCCGCAAGTTCTCGCGGATCGCCCGGCGGCTCGCGCAGGTCAAGCCGGTCGTCGTGGTGGTCGCGGGCCGGCACGGCAGCGTGGTGCCCCCGGGGCACACCGTGCGGGCCACGCGCGCGCCGCGGCGCATGCTCGACGAGGTACTCCGGCAGTCCGGCGTGATCCGTGCGGAGAACACGCACCAGCTCATGGACGTCGCCCAGGTGCTGGCCCACCAGCCGCTGCCCGCGGGCGGCCGGGTGGGCATCCTCGCCAGCTCGCCGTCGCTCGCGGCCCTCGTGGCCGACGCCGTGGCCGCGGCCGGCCTGACGGTCGTGGGCCCGCCCGAGCCGCTGTCCGCGGGCGCGCCCGACGACGAGATCGCCGCCGCCGTCGACGCCCTCTACGCGCCCGACGCCTGCGACGCCGTGGTCGTGGTCTCCGTGCCCGTGGTGCTGCCGCGCACCGACGCGATCGCGCGGGCCGTGACCGAGGCCGCCGCCCGCACGGGCCGCACCACGGTGGTCAGCGCCGTCGGCCTGCACGGGCTGCCCGACGAGCTCGCCTCCGGCGACGTGCGCATCCCCGCCTTCTCCACGCCCGAGGACGCGGTCTGGGCGCTCGGTGAGGTGGTGCGCTACGCGCAGTGGCGCACCCAGGACCACGGCACCCCGGTGCGCCCGCCCCTGCGCGAGGGGATGTCCGACGGCGCCGCGCGGGCGCAGGCCCGCACCCTGGTCGAGTCCCTGCTGGCCCGGCACGCCGGGAAACCGGCCCCGGCCGACGGCGTCCTCCTGGACCAGGGGGAGGCCGCCGAGCTGCTGGCCTGCTACGGCCTGACCCTGTGGGGATCGGTCAGCGTGCGCACGGCGGACGAGGCCGTGGCCGCCGCCCAGGAGCTGGGCTGGCCGGTCGCGCTCAAGATTGCCGCCCCCGCGCTGCGGCACCGCGCTGACCTGGGCGGCGTCCGCCTCGACATCGCCGACGCCGAGGACCTGCGCGAGGACGCCGAGCGCATGCTGGCCGCGGCGTCCGCCCTGCTGCCCGCGCCCGACCCGGTGCTGGAGGTGCAGGCCATGGCACCCACCGGCGTGGCCTGCGTGGTGCGCTCGGTCGAGGACGAGCTGTTCGGCCCCGTGGTCTCGTTCGGCCTGGCGGGCGACGCCGTCGACCTGCTCGACGACGTGACCCACGGCGTGCCGCCCCTGACGGACGTGGACGTGGCGCGCATGGTGCGCGGCGTCCGCGCGGCCCCGCGGCTGTTCGGCTACCAGGGCGCACCGGCCGCCGACGTCGCCGCGCTGGAGGACGTGCTCGCGCGCGTGTCGGTCATGGCCGACGACCTGCCGGAGCTCGCCTCCCTGGAGCTGTACCCCGTGGCCGTCGCCGAGCACGGCGCCTCGGTGCTGCACGCGACGGTCCGTCTGCGCCCGGCGGAGCGCCGCACCGACGCGCCGCGCCGCGCCCTGCCGGGCTGACCCGGCCAACCTGCCGGGCTGACCCGGCCAACCTGCCGGGCTGACCCGGCCAACCTGTCGGGCTGACTCGGCTAACGGCGACCGGCCCGCTCGTGGGAGGATTCTCCCCGTGCCCCATGCCCCTACCGATGCCCGTGCAGACCTGACCGCCCACCTCCACCGGGCCGGCTACTACCCGGAGCTCGTCGCGGACGTGCTCGACGTGGCGCTCGCCGACGAGGAGGTGGTGTCGCACCTGGTGCAGGCGGAGACGACGTTCGACTCGGAGGTGCGGCGGCACCTGACGGTCCTGGTGCTCACGCCGACCCGGCTGGTCACCGCGCACGTCGACGACCACGCGGGGGCCGACCCGGCCAGCCCGGGCTCGGCGTCCGCCACGACGGAGGTGGTGCCGCTGCGTGAGGTCCGCTCCGTGGCGCTCACCCACGTGATCGCCGACCCGGAGCGGTACCCGCACGCGGGCGGCACGCGCGAGGTCACGCTCGCGATCGGCTGGGGTGCCGTGTCCCGTGTCGACCTGGAGCCGGCCACGTGCGTGGACCCGAGCTGCACGGCCGACCACGGCCTCACCGGCCAGGTGACGCCGGACGACGTGGTGGTGCGGGTCTCCGGCGAGGCCGAGGGCGACGCCGCTGTCCGGGCCGCCGTCGACTTCGCCCGCGCCCTGTCCCGGGCCACGTCTGCGTGAGCGCACCGGACCTGCCCGCGGGCCTGGTCGCGCCGACCTACGACACGACGAGCCTGGCGGCGGTGCTGCCCGCCGTCGCCGGCGCCCTGGGTCACGACCTGACCACGGCCACCGGCCTGACCGCCGCGGGCAGCCGCGCGGCGCTCGGCCTGCCCGACGCCGAGCGCGTGGTGGTGGTGCTCGTGGACGGCCTCGGCATCCGCAACCTCGCCGAGCGCGGAGGCCACGCGCCGTTCCTGCGTGGCCTGCTCCGGGAGCGGGACGTGGACGCCGCCACGCTGACCTCCAGCTTCCCCTCCACGACCGCCGCGGGCCTGAGCATCCTCGGCACGGGCACCGCGCCGGGTCGCACCGGCATGCTCGGCTACACCCAGCGCGACCCGGTGAGCGGGCGGCTGGCCGCCGTCGTGCAGTGGAAGGATCTCGGTGACCCGGCCGACGTGCAGCGCGAGCCCACGGTGCTGGAGACGCTGGCCGCGGCGGGCGTGAGCGTGACGGCGCCCGGCCCGCGCAAGTTCGCCGGGTCCGGGATGACCCAGGCCGCGCTGCGCGGCCCCGTGCAGGTGGCCGCCGAGACGTTCGAGCAGCGGGTGGACGCCACGGTCGCGGCCCTGCGCCGGCCGGGCCCCGCGCCGCAGCGCCTCGTCTACCTGTACCAGGGCGACGTCGACAAGACCGGCCACGGGTTCGGCTGGGACTCGTGGCAGTGGGGCGACGCCCTGGAGGCGACCGACCGCGAGCTGCGCCGGCTGCTGCGGAGCGTGCCGCGCGGCACGCTCGTGGTGGTCACGGCGGACCACGGTCAGATCAAGGCCGACCTCGGCACCCAGTGGGACGTCGCCACCGACGGCGAGCTGCGGCCCGGTGTCGCGATGGTCGGCGGGGAACCGCGTGCCCTGCACGTCTACACCGACCCCGGCACCGACCCGGCCGACGTCGCGCGGCGGTGGGCCGGGCGCCTGGGGGAGCACGCCGTGGTCCGGCGGCGGGACGAGGCCGTCGCAGCCGGGTGGTTCGGTCCGGTCGCCCCGCACGTGCTGCCGGCGGTCGGCGACGTCGTGGTGGCGATGACGGGCGCCGCGACCGTCGTGGACTCCCGGGTGCACTCCGCCGCCGCGCGGGCCCTGCCCGGCGTGCACGGCTCCCTGACCCCGCACGAGATGCTCGTGCCCCTGCTGACGGCCGTCGCCTAGGAGGACTCGTGGCCGAGCTCGTCTTCTTCTCCGGGACCATGGACTCCGGCAAGTCCACCCTCGCCCTCCAGACGGACCACAACTACCGGGCCCGCGGGCGCGAGGGCCTCATCTTCAGCCGCGGCGACCGGGCCGGCGAGGCCCGGGTCTCCAGCCGGCTCGGCCTGCAGGTCGCGGCTGAGGAGGTCACCGACGACACCGACTTCTGGGCCGAGATCGGCACCCGGCGCGCGGCTGGCCAGGCCGTCGACTACCTCGTGTGCGACGAGGCGCAGTTCTACTCGCCCGCCCAGGTGGAGCAGCTCGCCCGGCTGGTGGACGAGATGGAGATCGACATCTTCGCCTTCGGCATCACCACCGACTTCCGCACCCGGCTGTTCCCCGGCAGCGCCCGCCTGATCGAGCTCGCCGACCGCATCGAGGTGCTCCAGGTCCAGTCGCTGTGCTGGTGCGGTGCGCGCGCCACGCACAACGCGCGCACCGTCGACGGCGTCATGGTCACCGAGGGCGAGCAGGTCGTCATCGGCGACGTCGGAGCGCTCGAACCGGCCGCCGAGGTCGCCTACGAGGTGCTGTGCCGCCGGCACCACGTGCGCCGCATGACGGCGCTCACCGCGAGGCGCCGGTCGGCGCAGGACTCGCTCTGGGGCTGACGGCCGCTAGATCTCTGGCCGCGACCCGAACACGATCTCGTCCCAGCTCGGCACCTGCGCCCGGGACTTGCGCCCGCGCTTGGCAGCCGGCCGCCTCGGCTCGGCCTGCGGCTTCTCGGGTGCCGGCTCGGGGGAGGGCACGTCCGGCGCAGGCTCCGGCTCCGGGCTTTCCGTGACGGCCTCGGGCTCCTGACCCGGCTCCGTCCCGTCCGCCCGTCCCGGCCCGGGGATCTCCCACTGACTGGGCGCCTCCCACTCCAGGTCGGCGGGGGAGTCCGGCACGACGACGGACGGCATCCTCGGGCGAGAGCCGCCCCGCCGCGCGCCGATGTCGACGACGGCCGCGGACTGCTCTGCGGGCTCGGCGGCACCGGCAGGCTCGTCGCCCGCCGGGTCGGGCAGGTCGTCCGGGTCCAGCAGGTGCGGCTGCTCGTGGTCCGGGCTCGGACGGCGCGCCGGGCGCTGGCCGCGTCGCTCGGACAGGTTGTCCAGCAGCAGGTCGGTGTCGTCCGGTTCGGGCGGGGCCGGGCGCGTCGGGTGCTGACCGCCGCGCAGCGGCGACAGGGCGGACACGCCTGCCAGCGCGGGGCCGCCGTCGTCCTCGGGCAGACCGAGCCAGCGGGCCTCGTCGTCGAGCGCCTCCACGAACCCGCCGCGCGGCTCCAGCGACCAGCGGGCGACCCGTGGGCGCTCGGCGGCGGTGAACTCCACCTGCACGATCCACGGGTGGGTGCCCTCGCGGGTCGCGCTCCAGCGGGCGTCGTCGGGACGGACGCCCCGCGAGCGCAGGCGCTCGTCGGCGACCTCGCCGAGGGTGGTCGCGCCGTCGTCGTCGGTCAGGACCGCCTTGGCGCGCACGCGCGAGATCGAGTGCTCGCGCTCGGAGATCACGGGGTACTCGAAGCGCCGCACGTGCTCGACCGGCAGGCCCGAGGCCTCGGCGAGCTGCTCGACGGTCTCGCCGGCGCGCAGGCGTGCCTGGATCTCGCGGGGTCGCAGCGCGGACTCCTCCTGGGCCCGGATCGACTCCATGCGCGGGCGGTCGCCGCGGATCGCGGCGCGCAGGGCATCCGTGATCGGCAGGGTGCTCTGGGCGCCGTCGCGCGCCACGAGGACGAGCCGTTCGCCGTCCTCGTGCAGCCGTACCAGCTCCAGCTCGTCCATGCCAGTCCTCCCGGGGTAGTCCTGTGGGCCGAGCCTGCCACCGCGGGGCGGCCCCGCGGCGCAGGCGCGTCGGTGTGCCGCGGGATAGTGGCCGGCACACGCGTGGGGCAGGATGGGTGCGTGACCTCACCCGCACTGCCCGAGCTGCCAGACGGCGTCACCGTCACCGCCCTCCGCGACCTCGCCGTCCGCCTCGCGACGGCGGCCGGTGCCCTGGTCCGTGAGGGTAGACCGGAACGGGTGGTCGTGGCGGCCACGAAGTCGAGCGAGGTGGACCCGGTCACGGTCATGGACCGCGCCTCGGAGGACCTGCTGCGCGAGATGATCGCCGCAGAGCGGCCCGACGACGCGATCCTGGGCGAGGAGGGCGACGACGTGCCCGGCACCAGCGGGCTCACCTGGGTGCTCGACCCGATCGACGGCACGGTGAACTACCTGTACGTGGTGGCGTCGTGGGCGGTGTCGGTCGCGGTGGTGGCAGGTCCGCCCGAGCCCGGTGCGTGGACGGTGCTGGCCGGGTGCGTGCACAGCGTGGCCGACGGGCGCACCTGGTCGGCCGGCCTCGGCGAGGGGGCCACGCGCGACGGCGAGCCCGTCCGGGTGGGGTCCGCGTCCTCGCTGGGCACCTCCCTGGTCGGCACGGGATTCGGCTACGACGCGGGCCGCCGCGCGCAGCAGGCGCAGGTCCTCACGCAGGTGCTGCCGAAGATCCGGGACATCCGCCGGCTCGGCTCGGCCGCGATCGACCTGTGCCTGCTCGCCCAGGGCTCGATCGACCTGTACTACGAGCGGGGCCTGAACCCGTGGGACATGGCGGCGGGGGCCGTGGTGGCGACGGAGGCGGGGGCCGTGGTGACCGGTCTGCGGGGCGGGCCGGCCGGGAACGCGATGACCGTCGCGGGGCCCGCGCACCTGGTGGCGGAGCTCGCCGGGATCCTCGAGGAGATCGACGCCGACGGGGCGGCCGAGCCCGGAATCGGGTGATCTTTTTTCTGACACGGCCTGTGACCGGTCAGCACCCCGGAACCCGGTGAGAAGGCGCTGGGAAGGCCGTCAATGCAGGTCAGAGCCTACGTGACGGGGGTTACACCGGCAGATGTAGCGCGCCTGACAGAAATGGTGCACAATCCGTGGGCCGACTCGGGAACAAATCCGGGGCCGCATGCATTATCAGCGCGTACACCCGCTGAGGGCGCCGTTCCGCGGCGTCGTGCGGGGACCCGGCCGGGGCGGCGTCGAACCCCGGATGGCCCGAAACCTTCCGGCGCGACCACCTACCGACGGAGAACACCACATGGCAACTGACTACGACGCCCCACGCAAGACCGATGAGGATGTCGAGCAGGACTCGATCCAGGAGCTGCAGGCACGTCGTTCCGACAAGTCCTCGGGCGTTGTGGACGAGGACGAGACCGAGGCGGCCGAGGGCTTCGAGCTCCCGGGTGCCGATCTGTCCGGCGAGGAGCTCGCCGTGCGTGTGCTGCCGCGTCAGGCGGACGAGTTCACGTGCTCCAGCTGCTTCCTCGTGCACCACCGCAGCCAGCTGGCCTACGAGAAGGCCGGCCAGATGATCTGCACGGAGTGCGCCGCCTGATCCACCAGGCCTTTCCGCACGCCGTCGAGCACTGACGAGGCACTGACGACACGACCGGGCTGTCATGCGATGCGTGGCAGCCTTCGTCGTGCCCGGGGTCCTCAGCCCTCCAGCGCCCGGACCAGCAGCTCCGGCCGGCGCGTGGAGACGAGCCAGTACGGGGTCGGGTCGGCCGGGTCGTCGAGCGCGACCCGGACCCCGGTGCGGGCCCAGGCCCGCAGGCACACGTACGCGCGCGCGTCCAGGCCCGGTCCGAGCTCGTGCCGCATCGCGGCCACGTCCAGGGCCTGCGCGGGCCCGAGCAGCGCGACCGGGACGCGGGCGCTGCCGGCGCGCAGGACGCCGTCGGACACCTCGACCACCGGTGACGTCACCGCGAGGGCGGCCGCCGTGCCCACACAGACCAGGAGCCCGGCCAGGACCGCCGCGCCCGCGTGCACGGGCCACAGCGCGATCGCCGCGATGGCTCCCAGACCGACCGTGCCGAGCCAGCCTCCCGGACCGGGCAGCAGGCGCTCGTGGAAGGTGAGGGTGGTCGCCGTCATGGGGACATCATCCCAGCCCCGGATGCCTGCCCGGGCACCCGGACCGGCACTCTTGCGGCAGCGGGCCCCGAGGTGGCGTACTCTTCCGGCGTGCCCACCCCCGAGACCAGCGCCGCCTCCGGCGCCGACGGCAGCACGGTCGACGTGCTCATCCGCCTCCTCGACGACGTTCCCGTCCCCTCCTACGCGCACCCCGGCGACGCCGGTGCCGACCTGGTGACGACCGTCGACGTCGAGATCCCGCCCCAGGGGCGGGTGATGGTGCCCACGGGCGTCTCGATAGCACTTCCCGACGGCTACGCGGCGTTCGTGCACCCGCGGTCGGGGCTGGCGGCGAAGCACGGGGTCACGATCGTGAACGCGCCCGGCACCGTGGACGCCGGGTACCGGGGCGAGATCAAGGTCACGCTGCTGAACACCGACACCACCGAGGCCGTGAAGCTGGTCCGTGGCGACCGCGTGGCGCAGCTCGTGGTCCAGAAGGTCGAGCGGGCCCGGTTCGTGCAGGCCGAGACGCTGCCCGGGTCGCACCGGGGCGACGGGGGCTTCGGCTCCAGCGGCGGTTTCGCGGGCCGCTGAGCCGGCACCGACTTCCGTACCGGCCGTGGGCCGCAGGGGTCTAGGCTGTAGGTAACGAGTGGATAACGCCGCCGTGCGGAGCAACCGCACGCGCGCGGCGAGCCGAACTACGTAAGGAGCGTGGCTGTGGGTCTGTTCAGCCGACGAGGTGCGGCGGATGAGCCCGCGCCGGTCGAGTGGGCGTCGGTCGAGGCCGAGCAGCAGAAGCGGCCGCACGGACCGTTCGACCGGTCGCAGGTGGACGAGATGGGTCCGCGTGTCGACCTCGGCGCGATCTGGCTGCCGGTGATGCCGGGCCTCGAGCTGCGCATGGAGATCGACAAGAAGACGCAGAAGGTGACCGGGGTGACGGCCGCGCTGGAGGGGTCGAACCTGCAGGTGCAGGCCTTCGCGGCACCGCGCACCGAGGGCATCTGGGACGAGATCCGGCACGAGATCGCCCAGTCCGTGGGCGGCCAGGGCGGCGTCGTGGATGACGTGCCGGGCGTGTTCGGGCGCGAGCTGCTGGTGCGGATGCCGGTCAAGGGCCCCGACGGGCAGACCGGTCAGCGGCCGGCCCGGTTCATCGGGGTGGACGGCCCGCGCTGGTTCGTCCGGGGCGTGCTCGCGGGCCGGGCGGCGCTGGACGCCGAGGCGGCCAAGCCGCTGGAGTCCGTGTTCGCGAACATCGTCGTGGTCCGCGACCAGAGCCCGCGGCCCCCGCGGGACCTGCTGCCCCTGGCGCTGCCGAAGTCGGCGCGCAAGGATGGTGCCCAGGAGGCGGCACCCGCCGCCGGTCCCGAGGGCGCGGCACCGCAGCTGTCGGACTTCAACCCGCTGCGTCGCGGCCCCGAGATCACCCAGATCGGCTGACGAGGTGAGGTACTGATGTCGCTGCGTTCGGCGCTCGCGTCGCGCATCGCACGGACGCTCGCGTCCAACGAGGAGGTCTCGGACACCGAGGAGCGCGCCGACGCCTCCCGGAACGCCGGGTGTGCCGCCGTCACGTCGCTGCCGCTGCGCAGCCGGGGCAAGGTGGCCGGTGTGCTGCGGTCCGTGGTGCTGCGTCCGCGCGAGGGCGTGCCGACCCTGGAGGCGGAGCTGTTCGACGGCTCCGGCGCCCTGGACCTCGTGTGGCTCGGACGGCGGACCATCGACGGCATCGAGCCCGGCCGGCGCATCCGCGTGGAGGGCATGGTGTGCGAGGTCGACGGCCGCCGCACCATGTTCAACCCGCGCTACGAGCTCCGGCCGCGGCCGGGGGAGCACGGGTGAATCAGCGGCCGGCCGAGCACGGCACAATGGGCCCCATGAGCGAACCCGTACGTGACGACGTGCCCACGCAGCCCGAGCCCGAGCACGCCCCCGCCCGCGGGATGCGTGCCCTCACCGGCGAGGAGTTCTCGGCCGCGCAGGCCGTGGGCGGCGTGCGCGGCCTCGTCGAGGCGGTGCTCCCCGGCCTGGTGTTCGTGGTCGCGTTCGTCATCTTCACCGACCTGACGGTCCCGCTGATCGCCTCGGTCGTGGCCGCCCTCGTGCTCGTCGTGGCGCGGCTCGTGCAGCGCACGCCCGTGACGCAGGCCCTGGGCGGTCTGCTCGGCATCGCCATCGGCGTGGTGTGGGCATGGACGTCGGGCGAGGCGGAGAACTACTACGCGGGCGGCCTGCTGCTCAACGCGGGCTACCTCGTGGTGCTGCTCGTCACCATCCTGGTGCGCCGCCCCGCGGTCGGGTACGTGGTCGAGGCCCTGCGGGCCGGCCTGACGCCCGACGCGGTGCGCGCCGAGGCCGGCCGGGAGCCCGGGAGCGACGGGCCCTCGCCGTTCGCGGCCCTGACCGCCTGGCGCGACGACCCCGCCAAGCTGCGCACCTACACGATCGCCACCTGGCTCTGGGTCGGGCTGTTCGCCCTGCGCCTGGCGGTCAAGACGCCGCTGTACTTCGCGGGCGACATCGCGTGGCTGGGCACCTTCCACCTGCTGCTGGGCGTGCCGCTGTGGGCGCTGGTGCTGTACCTGACCTGGTACGTGGTGCGGCGGCAGGCGCCCGAGGGCGCCTAGCCCTCAGCCCTTCGGCACCAGCAGCTTCTGGAGAGCCGCGGTGTCGGCGTCCTTCCCGGCCACCAGGAGCAGCTCGTCGCCCGCCTCCAGGGTGTCGTCGCCGCTGGGCACCAGCGGGCGCCCGTCGCGCACGATGGTCGAGAGCGTGACCTCGGCCGGCCACACGACCTGGCCCACGCGCGTCCCCGCGACGCGGGAGTCGGCGGGCAGGGTCAGCTCCAGGATGTCGGCGCCCGACTGGCTGAAGCTGAAGATCTTCACCAGGTCGCCCACGGCGACGGCCTCCTCGACCATCGCCGTCATGATGCGCGGCGTCGACACCGCCACGTCCACGCCCCACGACTGGTCGAACATCCACTCGTTCTTCGGGTTGTTCACGCGCGCGACCGTGCGCGGCACCCCGAACTCCGTCTTGGCCAGCAGGGAGAACACGAGGTTCACCTTGTCGTCGCCGGTGGCGCCCACCACGACGTCGGCCTGCTCCATCTCGGACGCCTCCAGTGCGGGCAGCTCGCACGCGTCGGCGAGCACCCACTCCGCCTCGGGGACCTGCGAGACCCGCATGGCCGCGGCGTTCTTGTCGATCAGGGTGACCTCGTGGTCGTGGCTGAGCAGCTCCCGGGCGATCGAGCGGCCCACGGAGCCGGCCCCGGCGATGACGACGCGCATCAGTCCTCCTCGGCGGTCGGGGCGGCGGTCAGGATCCGCTCGACGTCGGCCGAGGCGTCGGCCGTCATGAGCAGGTGCAGGGTGTCGTTCTCCTGGAGCACGACGTCGGGCGTGGGCAGCACGGCCGAGGTGTAGCGGGTCACGAACGCGACCCGGGCGCCGGTCGCGGACTCGATCGCGAGCACGGGCCGGCCCACCCAGCGCCGGTGGTAGTCGATCTGCGCGAGCCGCACCGTGCCCGACGGGTCCACGTACTCGTCGCTGGAGCCCAGCGGCAGCATGCGGCGCAGCACCTGGTCGGCCGTCCACCGCACCGTGGCGACCGTCGGGATCCCCAGGCGCTGGTAGATCTCGGCGCGGTGCGGGTCGTAGATGCGCGCCACGACGTTGTCGACGCCGTACGTCTCACGCACCACGCGGGCGGACAGGATGTTGGAGTTGTCGCCGTCGGACACCGCGGCGAACGCGTACGTGTCCTCGATCCCCGCCTGCACGAGCGTGTCCCGGTCGAAGCCGACGCCCGTCACCTTCTTGCCCGAGAAGTCCGCGGGCAGGCGCCGGAACGCGTCCGGGTTCTGGTCGATGACGGCCACGGAGTGCCCGCGACCCTCGATCTCCTGGGCGAGGCTGGAGCCGACGCGGCCGCAGCCCATGATGACGAAGTGCACGGACGGAACGCTACCGCGCCGCGGGTGATGGCGGTGCCCCGGGTGCGCTGGAGGCCATCGACGGGCATAGAGTCATCCAACGTGTCAGACATCGTCGATGCGGCCAAACGCCTCCTGGTCGGCCGCCCCATGCGCAGCGAGAGCCTGGGGCACACGCTGCTGCCCAAACGGATCGCCCTGCCCGTGTTCGCCTCGGACGCGCTGTCGTCCGTGGCCTACGCGCCGGACGAGATCCTCCTGACTCTCTCGCTCGCCGGCATCGCCGCCCTCGCGTTCTCGCCATGGGTCGGTCTCGTGGTGGTCGTGGTGCTGCTCATCGTGGTCGCCTCCTACCGCCAGAACGTGCACGCCTACCCGTCCGGCGGCGGCGACTACGAGGTCGCCACCACCAACCTGGGCCCGACGGCGGGCATCGGCGTCGCCTCGGCCCTGCTCGTCGACTACGTGCTGACCGTGGCCGTGTCGATCTCGTCGGCGGCCCAGTACGCTTCCGCCGCCATCCCCGGGCTGCGCGGGCACGAGGCGGCCGCCGCCGTGATCGCCGTGGTGCTGCTCACGCTGGTGAACCTGCGCGGCGTCAAGGAGTCCGGCACGGCGTTCGCCATCCCGACGTACTGCTACATGGCGATCGTCGGGGCCCTCATCGTGACCGGTGCCTTCCGGTTCTTCTCCGGGAACCTGCCGAAGGCCGCCAGCGCCGACTTCGAGCTCTCCGCCGAGGCGGCGTTCGACCAGGGCCTGGTGGGCATCGCGGGCGCCTTCCTGCTCGCGCGCGCCTTCGCGTCCGGCTGTGCCGCCCTGACCGGCGTCGAGGCCATCAGCAACGGCGTGCCCGCGTTCCGCAAGCCCAAGTCGCGCAACGCCGCCACGACCCTGCTGCTGCTCGGCGCCATCTCCTCGACCATGATCATCTCGATCCTCCTGCTGGCCCAGGCGACCGGTGTCCGGTTCGCCGAGGACCCGCACGAGCAGCTCTCGCTCAACGGCCAGCCGGTCTCGGACCACTACGTGCAGATCCCCGTGATCGGCCAGCTCGCCGAGGCCGTGTTCTCCGGCTTCCCGCCCGCGTTCTACGCGGTCTCCGCCGTCACGGGCCTCATCCTCGTGCTCGCCGCCAACACGGCCTTCAACGGGTTCCCCGTGCTGGGCTCGATCCTCGGCCGCGACGGCTACCTGCCCCGGCAGCTCCACACCCGCGGCGACCGGCTCGCGTTCTCGAACGGCATCATCACGCTCGCGGTCGCGGCGATCGTGCTCATCGTCCTGTTCGACGCCGAGGTCACCCGGCTCATCCAGCTCTACATCGTGGGCGTGTTCGTGTCGTTCACGCTGTCCCAGCTCGGCATGCTGCGGCACTGGACGCGCGAGCTGCGCACGGCGCACGACCCGGCGGTGCGGGGCCGCATGCTGCGCTCGCGCCTCGTCAACGGCGTGGGGTTCGGCCTCACGGGCATCGTGCTGATCATCGTGCTGATCACCAAGTTCACGCACGGCGCGTGGATCACACTGCTCGCGATGGGCGTCCTGTTCGTGCTCATGCGGTCGATCCGCAAGCACTACGACCGCGTGCGCGACGAGCTCGCGCTGGACGACGTCTCGGCCGCCCGGGCGCTGCCCAGCCGGGTGCACGCCGTCGTGCTGGTCTCCAAGGTGCACAAGCCGACCATGCGGGCCCTGTCCTACGCGCGCGCCGCCCGGCCGAACGTGCTGGAGGCCGTCACGGTGGGCGTGGACCGCGAGGACGTCGACGGACTGGTCGCCGAGTGGGAGGCCCTCGACCTGCCGGTGCCGCTGCGCATCCTGGACTCGCCGTTCCGCGAGATCACCCGGCCCGTGGTGAAGTACGTGCGCTCCCTGCACCGCGAGTCGCCGCGCGACCTCGTGATCGTGTACATCCCGGAGTACGTCGTGGGCCACTGGTGGGAGCAGCTCCTGCACAACCAGTCCGCGCTGCGGCTCAAGGGCAGCCTGCTGTTCACACCGGGCGTCGTGGTGGCCTCCGTGCCGTGGCAGCTCGACTCGTCCAGCGGCCAGACGGGCCTGGAGGGCGACACCTTCCTGCGCGGGCGGCGGATGTAGCGGGCCGGTCCCGTGGGCGATACTGGAGGCATGCCCCGTACCCCCGACCGCCGCACCGCGCCCGCCGACCCGGACTCCGGTGGCCGCCCGCGCCGCCGTCCGCAGCGTTCCCCGCGGCCGGGCCGCGCCCGCCGCGTGAGCGACGTCCCCGACCCCGCCGTAGGCCGGGAGGTCGAGCTCGAGGTCGGCCCGGTCGCGCACGGCGGCCACTGCGTGGCCCGGCTGGACGGCCGCGTCGTCTTCGTCCGGCACGCCCTGCCCGGCGAGCGCGTGCGGGCCCGCGTCACGGAGGGCGGCCAGACCTTCTGGCGGGCCGACGCCGTCGAGGTGCTCCAGGCGTCCCCCGACCGGATCGAGCCCGCGTGGCCCGCGGCCGGCCCGGACGGCGCGGGCGGCGGCGAGCTCTCCCACGTGGCCATGCCGGCTCAGCGGCACTGGAAGAAGACGGTGCTCGTCGAGCAGCTCGAGCGGCTGGCGCGCATCGACCCCGAGTGGCTGGAGCGCGAGGTCACGGTCGAGGCCGCACCCGGCGACGACGAGCGCCGCGGCCTGCACTACCGCACCCGGATCGAGCTGGTGGCCGACTCGGACGGGCACGCGGGGATGCGCGCGCACCGCGGGCACCGGGTGATCCCGCTCAAGAAGATGCCGCTGGCCACCACCGAGCTCATGGACTTCGCCGTGGCGGAGGACGTGTTCACCCGGACGTGGACGCCGGGCGCGCACCTGCGCCTGGTGGCGCCGTCCGAGGGTGAGCCGCTGCTCCTGGTCGACGGCGCGCCGTGGCGCCGCGGACGGCCCGACCCCCGCCCCAACGCGCGCCGGGCGGTGACCGAGGTCGTGACCGGGCCGTGGGGCACGCACCGCTACCGCGTGGCGGCCGACGGGTTCTGGCAGGTGCACCGCGCGGCGCCTGCGCTGCTGACCGGCGCCGTGCTGGACGCGACGGGGGCGACGGCGGGGGAGCTGACCGGGGCGACCGTCCTGGACCTGTACTCCGGCGCCGGGCTGTTCACGCTGCCGCTCGCGGACGCCGTCGGGCCGCAGGGGCGGGTCGTGGCCGTGGAGGGCGACGAGCGGGCCGTGAAGGACGCCCGCCGGAACGCGCACGCGTTCGAGCAGGTGACGCTGGAGGTGGGCGCCGTGGAGCAGGTGCTGGCCGAGCGGGTCCCGGCGGCCGACGTCGTGGTGCTGGACCCGCCGCGCACCGGTGCCGGGCGCGCCGTGGTCGACGCGATCGCAGCCCGCGACCCGCGCCGGATCGTGTACGTGGCCTGCGACCCCGCCGCGCTGGCGCGCGACGTGGGCTACCTGGCCGCGCACGGGTACGCGCTGTCGGGGGTGCGCGGGTTCGATCTCTTCCCCCATACGCACCATGTCGAGGCCGTCGCCGTACTGGACCGGGCCTGACCGACGAGATGGACAAATCGCACTGCTCCGGACGCATAGGATTCGCCTCGTGAGGATCGTCTCGTGAAGCGGTGGTTGGTGGGCGGCGGGGTCGTCCTCGGGGTGGCGGCGGCGTTCGTGCTGGCCGTCGTGGTGGGCATGTTCCTCGGTGGCGGCAGCTACACGGCCGGAGGGACCCCGCAGACGGTGTCGACGGCGGCGCCGGCCGTGGTGGTCTCGCCGACGCCGAGCCCCGCGCCGACGGAGCCGTCCGCGCTCCCCACGCCCCGCCCCACCCCGACCGAGCCCCTGCCGCGCAACGGCGCCCGCCCGGCGACCGCGCTGTTCGTGGGCGACTCGTACACCGTGGGGCAGCGTGCGTCGTCGCCCGAGGAGCGGTGGAGCTCGATCGTGTCCCGGCAGATGCGCTGGACCGAGCGCAACGTCGCGGACGGGGGCACCGGGTTCGTCAGCCGGTACCCCGACAAGGGCCTGCTCTCCTACGCGGAGCAGCTGCGCTCCGTCAAGTATCCAGCGCGCATCGACGTGGTGGTCATCGCCGGCGGGCAGAACGACTTCGACGAGCTGCGCACCGAGCCGGCCACGGTGTTCCAGGCCGTCGAGGACACCTATGCGCTCGCTGCCGAGCGGTTCCCGGACGCGCGGATCATCGCCGTCGGGCCGTCCACGCCGTGGGCGGTCGGGCTGGAGGTCCGGGCCCTGGACGGTGCGGTGCGCGCGGCGGCCGAGCGGTACGGCGCGACCTACGTGTCGCTGATCGACCCGAACGTGGTGCGGCAGCGCTACGTCGACGCGGACGGGATCCACGTGACCGACGAGGGGTACGCCGCCATCGCGCGCCGGGTGGTCACGCAGATATCTTGACGTCAAGATAAATGCGTTATGCTGGCTGCAGCAGCCCGGCCTAGGCTGGGTGAAGCCCCCTGGAACCCATGCGAAGGCTCCATCGCGCGATGACAGCGCCTGTGAGAGCCGACGCACCGTCAGCCCCGCAGAAGGAGCCAGTGTGAGCACCGTGGACACGTTCGGATCGAAGGGAACGCTGGAGGTCTCCGGCACGCCCTACGAGATCTTCCGGCTCAGTGCGGTCGAGGGCGTCGAGCGCCTCCCGTACTCGCTGAAGATCCTCGCCGAGAACCTGCTGCGCACCGAGGACGGTGCGAACATCACCGCCGACCACGTGCGCGCCCTCGCGTCCTGGGACCCGGACGCGCAGCCCGACACCGAGATCCAGTTCACGCCCGCGCGCGTGATCATGCAGGACTTCACCGGCGTGCCCTGCGTCGTGGACCTCGCCACCATGCGTGAGGCCGTCGCGGCCCTCGGTGGCGACGCGACGCGGATCAACCCGCTGGCCCCCGCCGAGATGGTCATCGACCACTCCGTGCAGATCGACGTCGCCGGCCGCGCCGACGCGTTCCAGCGCAACGTCGAGTTCGAGTACCAGCGCAACCACGAGCGCTACCAGTTCCTGCGCTGGGGACAGACCGCGTTCGACGACTTCAAGGTCGTCCCGCCGGGCACCGGCATCGTGCACCAGGTCAACATCGAGTACCTGGCCCGCACGGTCATGACGCGTGAGGTCGACGGCGCGCTGCGCGCCTACCCGGACACCTGCGTCGGCACCGACTCGCACACCACCATGGTCAACGGCCTGGGCGTGCTGGGCTGGGGCGTCGGCGGCATCGAGGCCGAGGCCGCGATGCTCGGCCAGCCGGTCTCGATGCTCATCCCGCGCGTGGTGGGCTTCAAGCTCAACGGCTCCATCCCGGCCGGCGTCACCGCCACCGACGTGGTGCTCACGATCACGCAGATGCTGCGCCAGCACGGCGTGGTCGGCAAGTTCGTCGAGTTCTACGGCGAGGGCGTGGCCCAGGTGCCGCTCGCGAACCGCGCCACCATCGGCAACATGTCCCCGGAGTTCGGCTCGACGGCCGCGATCTTCCCGATCGACTCGGTCACGGTCGACTACCTGCGCCTGACGGGTCGCTCCGAGGAGCAGCTCGCCCTGGTCGAGGCGTACGCCAAGGAGCAGGGCCTGTGGCTCGACGCCGACACGCCCGAGGCGGTCTACTCCGAGTACCTGGAGCTCGACCTGTCCACGGTGGTCCCCTCGATCGCCGGGCCGAAGCGCCCGCAGGACCGCATCGAGCTGAGCAACGCCAAGGCCGCGTTCACGCGTGACCTGCCCACCTACGCCCCCGAGGTGCTGGACCAGGTGGACGAGGCCGAGAAGGAGTCGTTCCCCGCGTCCGACTCGCCGGCCATCACGCCGAACGGCCGCAAGCACGTGCACGTCACGAACAGCGACGGCAAGGAGTTCGAGCTGTTCCACGGCGCGGTCGCGATCGCCTCGATCACGTCCTGCACCAACACCTCGAACCCGTCGGTCATGCTCGCCGCGGCGCTGCTCGCCAAGAACGCCGTCGAGAAGGGCCTCGTCTCCAAGCCGTGGGTCAAGACCTCCATGGCCCCGGGCTCGCAGGTCGTGACCAACTACTACGAGAAGGCCGGCCTCTGGCCGTACCTCGAGAAGCTGGGCTTCCACCTGGTCGGCTACGGCTGCGCCACCTGCATCGGCAACTCCGGCCCGCTGGACGAGAAGGTCTCCGAGGCCGTCAACGAGCACGACCTGTCGGTCGTCTCGGTGCTCTCGGGCAACCGCAACTTCGAGGGCCGCATCAACCCGGACGTCAAGATGAACTACCTGGCCTCCCCGCCGCTGGTCATCGCGTACGCCCTGGCCGGCACCATGGAGTTCGACTTCGAGCACGACCCGCTGGGCCGCGACGAGGCCGGCAACCCCGTGTTCCTGCGCGACATCTGGCCGTCGCCGGAGGAGGTCGAGGCGACCATCGCGTCCTCGATCGACCGCAAGATGTTCGAGTCCGACTACGCCGACGTCTTCAAGGGCGACGAGCGCTGGGCCGCCCTGGAGACCCCCGAGGGCGACACCTTCGCGTGGGACCCGGAGTCGACGTACGTGCGCAAGCCCCCGTACTTCGACGGCATGGGCATGACGCCGGAGCCCGTCACCGACATCTCCGGCGCCCGCGTGCTGGCCAAGCTGGGCGACTCGGTCACCACCGACCACATCAGCCCTGCCGGCTCCATCAAGGCGGACAGCCCGGCGGGCAAGTACCTCGCCGAGCACGGCGTCGAGCGCCGCGACTTCAACTCCTACGGCTCGCGCCGCGGCAACCACGAGGTCATGATCCGCGGCACGTTCGCGAACATCCGCCTGCGCAACCAGCTCCTGGCCGCCGAGAACGACGGTGCGGGCGTCGAGGGCGGCTTCACGTTCAACTTCGTGAAGAACGCCCAGGACACGATCTACGACGCCGCGCAGGACTACGCCGCGGCCGGCACCCCGCTCGTGGTGCTCGGCGGCAAGGAGTACGGCTCCGGCTCGTCGCGTGACTGGGCCGCCAAGGGCACCGCGCTCCTGGGCGTCAAGGCCGTCATCACGGAGAGCTTCGAGCGCATCCACCGCTCCAACCTCATCGGCATGGGCGTGCTGCCGCTGCAGTTCCCGGCGGGCCAGAACGCCCAGTCGCTGGGCCTGGACGGCACGGAGACCTTCGACATCGCGGGCGTCACCGCGCTGAACGAGGGCACCACGCCCGAGACGGTGGCGGTCACGGCGACGAAGGCCGACGGTTCGCAGGTCGCCTTCGACGCCGTGGTGCGCATCGACACCCCGGGCGAGGCGGACTACTACCGCAACGGCGGCATCCTGCAGTACGTGCTGCGCTCGCTCGTCGCCTGAGCCTGAGCTGACACGACGCCGCGCCCCGGCCCTCCGTGCGGAGGACCGGGGCGCGGCGTTCGTGCAGGGTCGTGCTACCGGCCGACGTCGGACTGCCGGGCGGCCCGGATCAGCTTCGTGGCCTCCTGCGGGGTGATGACGTCGGCGTCGTCGAGCTGGTCGGCGACCTGGGTCACGTGGAGCACGAAGGCGCTGTGGCTGACCCACGCCCCGTCCGCGTCGATCAGGTCGGCGATCGTGCACCCGTTGCCGGTGTCCACGTTCGCCACCCTGCTGTCCTTGTCGCCGATGATCACCGTGGGGCGCTCGTCGGAGACGGGGCACGCGTCGATCGTGGACCGCGACACGGAGAACCGGAGGGTGCCCGTGCGGGTCACGTTCCCGGCGTTGTCCGTGGCCCGGTAGGCCATGGCGTGCGCCCCCGGGTCCGTGACGTCGAACGGGCCCGTGTACTCCCGGAACGCGGAGTCGCCGAACGCGTACTCGATGAACGCGACCCCCGACTCGTCGTCCCGGGCGGTGATCGACACCGTGGCGACTTCGAGGTAGACCCCGTAGTCGTCCTGGTCGCCGTCGACCTGCGCGGACGCGATCGGCGGCGTGACGTCCGGCGGGTCCGCGCCGCCCACCACGACCAGCTCCACGGAGCCCGGCTCCGAGGTGTTGCCGGCCGCGTCGGTGGCCCGGTAGGTGAGCGTGTGCGGACCCGTCACGTCGACCAGCACGGGGTCGCCGTAGTCGGACCAGCCCCCGCCGTCCAGGTCGTACTCGACGCTCGCCACCTCCGACGCCTCGTCCTCGGCCGTCAGGTGCACCGTGGCCGAGCCGACGTAGGCACCGTCCTCGTCCTGCTCGCCCATGACGTGGGCGGTCACGGTCGGGGGAGTGGTGTCCTCCTGCGAGGGCTCGACCACGGTGAACGTCGCCGAACCCTCCTCGGAGACGTTGCCGGCGTTGTCCGTGGCCCGGTACGTCACCGTGTGCTCGCCGGGTGCGTCGACCACCACGGGATCCGTGTAGGCCGCGTACCCGGCACCGTCGAGGTCGTACTCGACGCTCGCCACGCCCGACCCGGCATCCAGCGCCGCCAGGTTCACGGTGGCCGTGCCCACGTAGGCGCCGGCGTCGTCGAGCTCGCCGGTGACCTCGGCCGTCACGACGGGTGCCGTCGTGTCCTCGCCGTCGGCGGAGACCACGGTGACCTCCACGGTGCCGGGCTCGGAGACGTTGCCCGCGTTGTCCGTGGCGCGGTACGCCAGCGAGTACGTGCCCGGCTCGTCGAGGACCACGGGCTCGCCGTACGGGCCGAACTCCCCGCCGTCGAGCGCGTACTCGACGGAGGCGACGCCGGAGCTGTCGTCCTCGGCCGCCAGGCTCACGGTGGCCGACCCGATGTAGGCGCCGGTGCCGTCCTGCTGCCCGGCCACCTGCGGGGTCACGACCGGGGCCGTGGTGTCCTCGCCCGGGTCCTCGGTGACCACGAGCTCGCCCGTCATCGTGCCGTGCCCCGGGATCGCGCAGAAGTACCGGTACGTGCCCGGGGTCAGGACGACCTCGGCCTCGTAGCGGCCCCCGTTGGCGTCCAGGGGGTTGGCCAGGATGTCCAGCGTGACGTCGTGGTTGTACCCCGGCGTGCTGGTGTCGAACGTCAGCGTGTGGCTCATGGCGATGTTGTTGCCCGTGGCCGTGCTGTTCTCGAAGACGATCGTCGTGGCCCCCGCCGTGGCGGTGTCCGGCGCCGACGCGTACTGCGAGACGCTCGCGCTCGCCGTCCAGGTCAGGACCTGGTCGGCCGCCTCGGCGGTGGTGGCGGCCGCGGTGGCGCCCGCCTCGTCCTGCGCATGGTTCTTCCCCTTGGCCTTCGGGGGCGACCACGCGGTGACGCCCTCTTCGTGGGGCTCCGCCGCGATGGCGCCGACCGGGGCCAGCGGCAGTGCCACGAGGGCACCGACCGCCAGCCCGGCCAGGAGGCGGGACAGCTGCTGTCTCATGGACCTACCTCTCCTGTTCGCGGTCCGGGGCGTGCTCACAGGTCACGCACCCGGATGTTGCGGAACTCCATGGCGTCCGCGTCGCTGTGGTTCTGCAGCCCGATGAACCCCGTGAGGAACTGCCGCAGGTCCGTGGGCGGGTCGCCGGCGCGCGAGGACTCCTTGCCCGGCGAGTTCTCGAACTCGTTGATCACCACGCCGTTGCGGATGATCGTGTACTGCTGGCCGACCACCTGGATCTCGTAGTCGTTCCACTCGCCCTTGGGGGTCACCCCGGCCTCGTCCAGGCCGTTCGGGTCGAAGTTGTACACGGATCCCGTCTTCTGGGGCTCCCCGGTCGTCCCGTCGTAGATCTGGATCTCGTGGCCGCAGTAGATCGCCACCCACGCCTCGGCGTCGGTGCCCTGCCCGCACCCGGGGCGCTCGTCCTGCGGGACGCGCGGGTCGGGGAACCGGGTGAAGACGCCGCTGTTGGCGTGCCCGTCACCGGGCGCGACGTCCTTGAACTGGAGCTTGAGCGAGAAGTCGCCCAGCTCCTCGCCCGGGTACCAGAGCATGCCCAGGCCGCCCTGCGCCCGGATCGACCCGTCCGGCTTCAGGTCGAAGTGCCCGCCCGGCGCCTGCCGCCAGCCGGCCAGGGACTCGGCGGTGCCGTCGAACAGCCACCGGTAACCGGTGGGGCTGCCCTCCGCGCCGATGCCCGACTCCTCGGCCGCCGCCAGCAGCGCGGTGCGCTCCTTGCGGGTGATCACCTTGTCCGCCAGGAGCTGGTTCGCCACCGCGGTCACGTGGTTCACGAACCGGCCGTTCGTGTCCCACTCGGCCTCGTCCCGGATCAGGTCCGCGATCGTGCAGCCGCCCAGGTCGTCGTTGGCCACGCCGCTGTCGACGTCACCGATCCAGACCGTGTCGCGGTCGTCCGGGATGGTGCACTCGGTGGTCACCGGCACGTCGAGGGTCGTCGTCTCGCCGTCGGCGTAGGTCACCGTCAGCGTCGCCTCGTAGCTGCCCACGCGGGCGTAGGTGTGCCGCGGGTCGGCCTCGGTGGAGGTGGTGCCGTCACCGAAGTCCCAGGCGTAGGAGACGCCGCCCGAGTCGCTGCCCGTGAACGCGACCGTCAGCGGGTCGCTCTGCACGCTCGCCCCGGCGCCGGCCGGCAGCGGGGTCGGCGGGCCGCCCGTGTAGCTGATCCGGACCAGCTTCTGGCTGTTGGTCAGCGAGAAGAAGCCGCCGCCGTAGTCGAGCAGGTACAGCGCCCCGTCCGGACCGAACTTGGCGTCCATCCACTGCTGCACCTCGGCGTTGCCGTTGCCGCCCGAGATGATCTGGCGCAGGTCCTCGGCGTAGACCGGGGGACCGGCCTCCTCGACCGTGTCCGGGTTCACCGTGACGGCGATCCGGTTGTTCGCGTTCGACTGGTCACCGATGAACCACTTGTCGTCCCAGTACGCCGGCCAGGCCACGCCGCTGTCGGTGTCGACCTCCGACCGGTGGTAGGTCGGGCCGTCCATCACGGCCTGACCACCGCCGCGCAGGTACGGCAGCGTGTAGGTGGCCTCGGAGTCGACGTACGACGGGATGCCCTCCTCGTTCTCGGGGAAGACCGGGCCGCCGCCGCTGGGCGAGTACCAGATCATGTTGTCCTTGACGGGAGGCAGGTCCACCAGGCCCGTGTTGCGGGGCGAGGTGTTCTTCGGGTTGTCGCAGTCGTACCAGCCGGTCAGGACGCTCGCGTCCTCGTTGCTCCGGTCGCGGTAGGGCTGCTTGTTGCCCATGCAGTACGGCCAGCCGTGGTTGCCCGCCTCCGTGATGATGGTGGCGGTCTCGTACTTGGCCGGGCCGAGCTCCGGGTCCGGCAGTCCGGCGTCCGGGCCCACCCAGGCGGCGGTCAGCCAGTCGTTCTGGGAGTCGTAGGCCAGGCGCGAGATGTTGCGCACGCCCATCACGTAGATCTCCGGCCGAGTCTTGTCGGCCGGGTACTCGCCCTCCGGGAAGAGGTTGCCCTCGGGGATCGTGTACGTGCCGTCCGGCTCCGGGTGGATCCGCAGGATCTTGCCGTTCAGGTCGTTCGTGTTGCCCGCCGTGCGGCGCGCGTCCTGGAACGAGATGCCCGCGAACTCCTGGGTCCAGTTGTTGCCGGAGTAGCCGTCCGAGCCGCCCGACGAGTTGCTGTCACCCGAACCGATGTACAGGTTGCCCTCGTCGTCGAAGTCCATGCCGCCGCCCGCGTGGCAGCAGCTGTGGATCTGCGTGTCCCAGTGCAGCAGGTCCACGCGCGTGGCCTGGTCGATGGTGTTCGCCTCGGCGTCGTACGTGAAGCGCGACACCGTCCGCTGGCCCACGCGGCGCTCGACGTCGATCGACTCGTGCGGCATCCAGTAGAGGTAGACCCACTGGTTCTCCTCGAAGTTCGGGTCCAGCGTGATGCCGAGCAGACCCTCCTCGTTCTTGACCAGCTCGCTGCCGCTGCCGCGGTTGCCCATCACGTCGAGCGTGGTCAGCAGCGTCGTCGTCTCGCTCTCCGGGTCCCAGCGGTGCACCGTGCCGCAGCCCAGGCCCACGTCCGGGTCCTCCCACGGCACGACCGGCCCCGAGGGGCAGGCGGCCTTGCCGATGTAGAAGACGCCGCCGTCGGGCGCGACCGTCAGGCCGTGCGGCTCGCCGATCTGGTCGAGCGTGCCCGCGGCGTTCTGCGCCGTCAGGCGCTCCGACTCGTAGTTGGCCGCGATGGTGGCCTGGCAGTCGCCGCGCACCATGCCCGTGGACCACAGCAGACCGCCCAGCAGGTGGTCGCGGAAGCCCTCCTCGGCGTAGCTCGCCGCCGTGCCGCCCATGCCGGTGTAGAACGACCGGCCGCCGTCGTAGTCCCGGCACCACGAGATCGGGTGGAACGCGCCGTTCGCGCCCTCGCCCGGCTCGTAGTCCCACTCCTGGACCTGGGCCACGGTGTGCACGTCACCGATCGGGTTGGGCGACCAGTTCAGCCACCGGTCCGACCGGGTCCAGTTCTGGGGCAGGCCCTCGCCCGCCGGGTGCGCGGGGTCCAGGACGTTGACCGTCGCCTCCTGCACCGGCACCACCGGGTCCGGCTCCTGCTCGCCCGAGGCGTCGAAGAGCTGGATCTCGGCGAGCTGGGTGAGGTCGTCACCTGCGTTCGCCGTGATGTCCAGGCGGTAGTGCTGGTAGGCCGTCTCGTTCTCGAACCGGTAGTCCTGCGCCGTGAAGCGCTCCGGGAAGTCCTGGTCCGCCTGCGAGTCCAGGTCGGTCCACGTCTCGCCGTCGGCCGAGCCCTGCAGCGTCCAGTCCTGGGGGTCGCGCCCGGCGAAGTCGTTCGCCGACGTGAGCGCGTAGCGCGTGGCGACCGCGGGCTCGGCCAGCTCCAGGTCGATCACCGCGGTGGGCTCGAACGCGAGCCACTTGGTGTTCGAGTCGCCGTCGATCAGGTTCGGCGCGTCCTCGTTCGGCGGGTTCTCGGCGCTCGCGGTGACGCTCGCGACGTCCAGCGGGTCCGGCAGGTTGCCGGCCGGCCGGGTGCCGATCAGGCCCGTGAACCACTGGGAGCGGTCCTGGGCGCGCGCGGCGTCGCGCACGCCCAGGAAGCCGCCGCCGGCCTGCACGTAGCCCTTGAGCGCGTCCTCCTGCGCGGTGCTCATCTCGACGCCCTCCGCCGAGAGGAAGACCACGCCGCGGTAGGCGGCGAGGTTCTTCGCGGTGAACACCTTGGGGTCGCTGGCCGTCTCCACGGTGAACCCGTGCTCGGCACCCAGCTCGCGGAAGGTCCGCACCGCCGTCGTCACGGGGTCGCGCTGCTGCGCGGGCGCCCCGTAGAACACGAGCACGGTGACGTCGGCCGCGTCCTGCGTCGCGGCCGCCACGGGGGCGGCGTCCGCCACCGTGGTGCGCTGCGCCTGGGCGGGGACCGTCGCCATGCTGACGACGAGCGCCGCACCGGCGAGCGCGGCGAACGCGCCCCGCGTCGTCCTGCGCGAGGCGTCCGCCCCGCGGATCCTTCGTCGTTCTGTCCGTTCCATTGCTGCTCCCTTCACCACGCCTGTGTCGCGTGAGTGCATGGCGGTCAGTGGCCGGTGTGGCTGTCGGTCGAGGACTCGGTGGTCTCGGCGGTCTTGGTGGCGGTCGTGTGCCCGCCGTGCTCGTGGAACCGGTCGATGGCGTCCTGCGCGCCCTCGGGCATGGAGCCGTCGGCGTTGCGCACCAGGAAGATGCCGGCCATGCCGCCGTCCGAGTGGAACTGGACGTGGCAGTGGTACATCCAGGCGCCCGCGCCCACCTTCTGCCCGGCCTTGACCTGGAAGCCGAACGAGTCGCCCGGGTTGAGGTCGCGGGTGTCGATCACCTGGCTGGGGTCGTCCGGGCCCGCGAGGTAGCCGGTGCGGTTGTTCGCCCAGCGGTGGGCGTGCAGGTGGAAGGTGTGGAGCTGGTCCCCGTGGCCGATCGCGACGAACTCGACGGTCTCGCCGAGGTTCGCCTCCAGCATCGGGGTGTCGGGCGCCACCTTGTTGTTGATGGTCATGTCGTTGAACACGACCGTGTAGGTGCGGTCGGGCAGGATGTCGCCCTTGCGGCGCACCACGAGGCCGCCGTACAGGCCCGCGCGCAGGCCTGCCGTGCCGTGCTCGCCGTCCATCGCGTGGTCGTGGTAGTGCCAGTAGCCCGCGGAGCCGGGCACCCAGTGGCCGTCGTCGAGCTGGGTCTGCACGTGGCTGCGCCACGTGTAGGTGCGGGTCTCGCCGGGCTCGTTGAACGAGGCGTTGAAGGGGCTGCCGTCCGAGTCGGTCGAGTAGTCCACGCCGTGCGGGTGGATCGACAGCCGCTTGTCGGTGTTGTTGACGAGCTCGATCTGCAGGGTGTCGCCCTCCCACATCTCCAGCAGGGGGCCGGGGATGGTGGCCTTGCCCGGGGCCAGCCCGTAGCCGTACTGGCCGCCGGGCAGGGCCTCGGCGTAGATGGTGATGTGCCGGGTGGTGCCCAGCGTGGTGATCGGGCCCGGTCCGGCGGCGACCGCGCTGTCGGCGCCGAGCGCGAGCGCGGCGGTCGGCGCCATCAGGCCGGCGAGGGTTCCGGTCAGGACGGTACGGCGGGACACACCGCCCGATGCGGGGCGGTGGTCAGTGCTGTGCTCAGGCATGCGTCTCCGTTCGACACCGTCGGGTCGCGGTCAGGCCGGCCCGACGAGACAGGGATCGGGAGGGAGGGGAGTCGCTGACAGCGGTGTCACGAGGTGGACCACATCGTCGTTGCCTCCCAGGACGTCGGCTGATGACCGTCAGCGGCGACGGTCGTGCCCTCAGGACGCATACGGCCGCCTTGCCGGTATGGCGACAGATGGCTCGCATGCGTGTTGTGCACCACAAGGTGGCTTTGTGAACCTATGGCGACTTCTGCCGAGTGTCAAGCAAAAGATGAAGGTCGATCGTCAGACTTCGTCGGCTCGCACCGGTAAAAGGTGGTTACGGCAGGAGCACCAGGGCCGCCGTCGCGACGAGGACTGCGCCGGTGAGCAGGCCGGTCAGCGGGTGGACGAGCGCCACGGTGGGCCGGTGGCCCCGGGGGTGCGGGACGGCCCGCAGCACCCAGCCCAGCGGCCAGGCGGCCAGTGCGACGGCGATCCCGGCCGCGGCGCCGAGGTAGAGCGCGGGGACGTCGAGGGTGTTCGCGATCACCGCCACCTGGAGCGCCGTCGAGATCGCGACGACCGTCGGGATCAGGTGCACCCGCTGCTTGCCCACGGTCACGGCGGCCTTGGCCTCGTCCTTCGCGGCTGCCACCGCCCGGCGGTACCGGCTCGCCAGCAGGCCGGTGCACAGGCGGGTCAGGCCGGCGTGCACCGCCAGGGCGGCGACGTAGATGCTCACGACCCGCCCGGTCGCGACCGTGCCGTCCGGCCAGGCCCGTGCGGCGGCCAGGGCGCCGAGGGCTGCGACGACGCCGGCCAGGACCAGCCCGGCGACCGGGGCCAGGCGGGTCCACGGGCCCGAGTGCCGGACGGTCCAGCCGAACCACAGCGCGCCCAGGATGCTGACCGCGGTCGCCGCCAGGGCGTGGTCGCTCGCGTACTCCATCGTTCTTCCCTCCACCCGGGACCGGCGCCGTGAAATCGGCACAAACCGGGCGCAAGCCTAAGACGTCCGTGCAGGTCAGGGAAGGTTTCGGATATCTGGCTGGTGATGTCGCGCGATGTTCACCGAGGGGTTCACGCGGAGTTCACCGCGCCCGCCGTGACGTGCCCGAGGACCGCGCCGAGCGTCTCCGGCGCGTCCAGCACGCCGTTGTGCCCGGCGTCCGGCTCCACCAGCCGGCTGCCCGGGTGTGCGGCGTGCAGCGCGCGTGACGAGGCCGGCGGGATCTCCCGGTCGCGCGACCCGTGCACGAACAGGGCGGGCGCCGCCACGGGGTGGCGGAAGAGGTCGAAGCGGGCGGCGGGATCCGGCTCGTCGGGGAAGAGTCGTGTGGCCACCCGTCGTGCGTGCCGGTCGTGCAGGGTCGCCGGGAGGTCGATCGCCCGGACGAACCCGTCGTTCAGGGCGTCGAACGACGGTGCGGCGGCGACGGCGGTATACGTTGCGGCGTCCACGCCCTCCGTGACGGCGGTGCCCGCGGCGAGCGCCCCGAACGAGTGCCCGACGATGCCGGCCAGCGGCCCGGCGTCGTCGGCGATGCGGCGCATGATCGCGAGGTGGTCGAGGATCGTCGTGTACCGGCCGGTCGAGTCGCCGTGGGCCACGGCGTCGTAGGCCAGGACGTGGCGGCCCGACCGTTCCAGGGTCTCGACGAGGCGCGCGAACCGCGACGCCCGCGACCGCCAGCCGTGCACCAGCAGCACCGGGTCCCCGGCCGGGTCGCCCCAGGCGTAGGTGACGACCCGCTCGCCGGCCACGCGCAGCTCGCCGCGGCGGGCGCGCTCGTGGACGGCGCGGTCGGCGGTGCGCACCGGCGCGGGCGCGCCGATCGTGCGGAAGGCGCGGTAGGACGCGGCCAGCGCGAGCGGCGGCGCGACGCGGCCGGTGACCCGGAACGCGGCGCGGACGGCGGGGTGGATCCGGGGCATGGGAGCTCCTGTCGGGAGAAATCTGGACGACCGTACGGATAGTATCCGAACGGTCGTACACTTTCCACCATGGCGAGCGACGCGGGTACCGGCACCGAGACCGACGGCAGGCGCCTGCGCGGCGACCGCACCCGCCGCACCGTGCTCGACACCGCCGTGCAGGAGGCCTCCGTGAGCGGCCTGGAGGCGCTGTCGTTCGGCGCGCTCGCGGCGTCCGCCCCCGTGAACAAGAGCGCCATCGCCGGGCTGTTCGGGTCCAAGGAGGGGCTCCAGCTCGCCGCGGTCGAGCGCGCGCGCCAGATCTACACCGAGCACGTGATCGTCCCGGCCCGGTCCGCCCCGCGCGGCCTGCCGCGGCTGTGGGCGCTCGTGCTGGCCTGGACCGCGTACTCCCGGGCGCGCGTGTTCCGGGGCGGCTGCTTCTTCCGCACGGTCGAGGTCGAGTTCGACATGCGCACCGGCGCCGTACGCGATGCCGTCGTGGCGGCGCAGCGCGACTGGGAGGCGTACCTGGTGCACCAGGCGCAGCTCGCGGCGCAGGCCGGCGACCTGTCCGGCGACACGGACCCCGAACAGGTCGCGTTCGAGGTGAACGCGCTGCTCAACGCCGCGAACGACCGGTCCCTGCTGCTGGGCGACGATCGCGTGTACGACCGGGCGCTGGCGGCGGCGCGGGCCCTGCTCGTGGCCCACGGCGCCGACCTCGCCGCCCTGGACCGGGTGTCACCGCGCGGGGTTAAGGTCGGGCGGTGAGCTCCTCCGCATCCGCACGCAAGCAGCTGGTCGCCCTCGCCGAGCGAGGCTTCGAGGGGCCGTGGCGGCACGCGCGCGGCGACTTCACCGCGGACGCCCGGCCCGCCTCCGTGCTCGTGCTGTTCGGCGTGCTCGACGACCTGCCCGCCGACCGCGCCGCGAACCCCGACGTCGCGGTGCCGGCCGATCTCGACGTGCTGCTCCTGGCCCGTGCCGCGACGCTGCGCAGCCACGCCGGGCAGGTGGCCTTCCCGGGTGGCCGGGCCGAGGACGGGGAGGACGCCGTCGCGGCCGCCCTGCGCGAGGCGGAGGAGGAGACCGGGCTCGACCCCGCCGGGGTGGAGGTGCTGGGCGCGTTCGGCGAGCTGCCGATGCCCGTCAGCAACCACGTGGTCACACCCGTGCTCGGCTGGTGGGCCCGCCCCACGCCCGTGCGCGTGGTGGACGTCGCCGAGTCGGCCCACGTGTTCCGCGCCCCCGTGGCCGACCTGCTCGACCCGGGCAACCGCTTCACCACGGTGCTGCGCCGCGGCCGCCAGACCTGGCGCGGACCGGGCTTCCACGTGCACGACGGCGACCTCACCCACCTCGTGTGGGGGTTCACCGCGGGCATCCTCGACGCCGTGTTCGACCAGCTCGGCTGGACCGAGCCCTGGGACCGCACCCGAGAGCTGGGCATCGCGTGATGCCCGAGGAGGAACCGATGACCGACGTGACCCGCGACGCCATCCGCGCGGCCGAGGCCCTGATCCGCCCGCACGTGCGGCACACCCCGGTGCTGGAGGCCGACCTGGCCGACTTCGGCCGCCCCGCGCACCCGCTGGCGCTCAAGCTGGAGTGCCTCCAGCACTCCGGCTCGTTCAAGGCGCGGGGCGCGTTCACCAGCCTGCTCACCCGCGACGTGCCCCACGCCGGCGTCGTGGCCGCGTCGGGCGGCAACCACGGGGCCGCCGTCGCCTACGCCGCGGCCCGGCTGGGCATCCCCGCGACGATCTTCGTGCCGAGCGTGACGTCGGCGGCCAAGGCCGACCGCATCCGCGGCTACGGCGCCAAGCTCGTGGTGGGCGGCGACCGCTACGCCGACGCCCTGGCCGCCAGCGAGAAGTTCGTCGCCGGCACCGGCGCCATGACCGTGCACGCCTACGACCAGGTGGAGACGCTGACCGGCCAGGGCACCCTCGGCCTGGAGATCGCCCAGGACCTGCCCGACCTCGACACCCTGCTGGTGGCCGTGGGTGGCGGCGGGCTGATCGGCGGCATCTCCGCCTGGTTCCGCGGCGACGTGCGCGTCGTGGCCGTGGAGCCCGAGGGTGCGCCGACCCTGCACCGCGCCCTCGCGGCCGGCGAACCGGTCGACGCACCCACCGAGGGCATCGCCGCCGACTCGCTCGCGCCCCAGCAGGTGGGCCGCCTCATGTTCCCCCTGGCCCAGCAGTTCGTCGAGCGCTCCGTGCTGGTCACCGACGAGGCCATCGCGGCCGCCCAGCACTCCCTGTGGGAGACGGCCCGCGTCGTGGCCGAGCCGGGCGGGGCGACGGCGCTCGCCGCCGTGCTGTCCGGCGCCTACGTGCCCGCACCGGGGGAGCGGGTCGCGGTGCTGGTGTGCGGCGCGAACACGACCGCCGTCCGGCTCTAGGCCGTCGCTCAGCCCAGGAGCTGCTCCACCGCGTGCTCGCCGACGCCCACCATGACCGGGTGGGTGTCCGGGTAGGAGAAGCAGATCGTCGTGTACAGCAGCGCCCAGCCCTGGGCACGGCGCCACATCCCGGCGTCCCAGCCGCGCCCGCCCCGGGCCTGGGCGTCGACCACGGCCCGGAACCGACGGCGGCCTTCGGCGTCGAACGTGAGCCACATGGCGCCCAGGTCGGACGCCGGGTCGCCGCTGGTCACGTCGCCGAAGTCGATCACGGCGGCCAACCGGCCGCCCGCGGTCACGAGGTTGGCCGGGTGCGGGTCGCCGTGCAGCCACATCGGGGCGCCGTCGTACTCCGGGGCGCTCGCGGCGTCCGCCCACAGGGCGCGGGCGCGACGGTGCAGCCGCTCGGGCAGCAGGCCGAGGCGGTCCTCGAACGTCGCCTCGCGCTCGCCGACCGGGATGCCGCGAAACCTGTTTCCGGGGGCGTCGTCGGGCGCCGGCTGGTGCAGCGCCACGAACACCCGCGCGAGGTGCTCGGCCCACGGCGTGCGCTCGGCGGGCGGGACGAGCGCGGCGGCGACGCCGTCCACCCACCGGACCACGCCCCACGGCCACGGGTAGCCGAGTGCGTCGCTGGGTGTGCCGACGCGGACCGGCGTGGGCACGGGGACGGGCAGGCGCGGCGCCAGCAGCGGGAGCACGCTGTGCTCGTTGCGCATGAGCTGCGCGCCGAGCTCGCGGCGCGGCAGGCGCAGGGCGAGGTCGTCGCCCAGCCGGACCACCACGTTGTCCCACCCGTTGGCCACCAGCTCCAGCGGCAGGCGGGCGAGGTCGGGATGCTGCTCCTGCAGGAGCGCCCGGGCGAGGTCGACGGTCACGTCGAGGTCGGCGGCGACCACGGTTTCCTCCTTCGTCGGGGCGCGCAAACCCGGGCGCGCCGGATGAGGTGCCGGATGGGGGGGGTGGAGGAGGACAACCTTACGGCCTCAGCCGCGAGGGTCCCCGTGCGGGGTGCCTGCGGGAGCCGACGAGTGGATACTGACCGCATGGCCACGACCTGGACCGACGGTGACCCGGTCGCCTTCGTCGAGCGTGCCGCGCCCGCCGTCCGCCGCCGGGACGCGCACACCCTGCTCGAGCTGATGCGTCGCGTCACCGGTCAGGAGCCGCGCATGTTCGGCACGTCGATGGTCGGCTTCGGCCAGTACCGGTACGAGTACGCGAGCGGTCGTTCGGGCCAGGCGCCGGCGGCGAGCTTCGCGCCGCGCAAGGCGGCCACCACGGTGTACCTGCCGGACGGCGTCGGCGCGCACGAGGAGCTGCTGGCCCGGCTCGGGCCGCACACCACGGGTGTCGGCTGCCTCTACGTCAAGGACCTGGAGCAGGTCGACCTCGGCGTGCTGGAGGAGATCGTGCGGCGGTCCTGGTCCACCGTCACCGCCGGTACGTTCGGACGACGGGCGCGTGAGTCCTGACGGGCGCGGGAACGCGCCCGGATGCGGTGTCACGCCGGGAACGTTCGGCGACCCGATCGCGTTGACACCAGGCCCCGACCACGAGGAGACCCGGTGCCGTCACGCCAGACCGAGCAGTTCCCCGACCAGCGCTCCGCCGAGCAGGTGCTGGTCGACGTCCTGTACGCCCGCCTCGACACCGAGGTGGCCCGCGTGCAGGCCGACCTGGCGGAGGCGTTGCGTGCCCCGTCCGGCGACCCCGAGGAGGCCTACACTCGCGAGGTGCGGGTCGCGATGCTCGACCGGCGCGCCCGCACGCTCGACGCCGCCGAGAACCACCTCTGCTTCGGCCGCATCGACGGCGCCGACGGCCGCACCCTGCACATCGGCCGCACCGGGCTGAGCGACGGTGACCACCAGCTCCTCGTCGACTGGCGGGCCGAGGCCGCGCGACCCTTCTACGCCGCTACCGCCGCCCACCCGATGGGCCTGCGCCGCCGCCGGCACCTGGCCCTGGACGGGCGCCGGGTGGCCCGCGTGAGCGACGAGATCCTGGACGGCACCGAGCCGGGACCGCACGACGTGGTCGGGGACGGCCCGCTGCTGGAGGCGATCAGCGCGCGGCGCACCGGTCGCATGCGGGACGTGGTCTCCACGCTCCAGGCCGAGCAGGACGCGATCATCCGCTCGGCGCACCGTGGCGTCACGGTCGTGGAGGGCGGTCCCGGCACGGGCAAGACCGTGGTCGCCCTGCACCGTGCGGCCTACGTGCTGGCGGGCTTCGAGGAGGCGCGGGCCGACGGCGTGCTCGTGCTGGGGCCGAACACCCGGTTCCTCGACTACATCGCGGAGGTGCTGCCGTCGCTCGGCGAGAACGACGTGGCCATGAGCACGGCGGACCGCCTGCTCGGCGACGCGCTGGGCCTGCCCGGGATCCCCGAGGCAGGTCACGAGCTGCGGCGCGTCGCGGGTGACGCGCGCCTGGCGGACGAGCTGGCCGAGGTGGTGGCGGGCTACCAGGCGGCGTCCGGCACGCTGACGGTGCGGGTGGACGGCGACCCGGTCACGCTGGACGAGCACGCGCTCGCAGAGGCGCGGGAGACGGCCGTCGGCACCGGCCTGCCGCACAACCAGGCGCGGGCCGTGTTCAAGGACCTGGTCGTGGACGTCGTGGCCGACGAGGTGCAGGCGCGCGCCCGCGTGTTCCTCGCGAAGCTGGACGAGGACATCGAGGTGCTCACCGGCGGCGTGAACGTCGACAAGGCCGCGGCCGGGGACCTGGCGCGGCTCGGCTTCGCCCCGGACGACGGCGGCACCTTCGGGCACGCCGCCGCAGTGGCCGAGCTCGACCCCACCGCGCTGGCCGCGGAGCTCGCCGAGGACGTCGCGCTGGAGCGCGCGGTCGAGGCGGCGTGGCCCCGGCTCGTGCCGGAGGACGTGGTGCTGGACCTGCTCGACCGGCGCCCCGGGCTCGTGCCGGGCGGGGAGGCGGCCTGGACCACCGCCCACCTGCCGCTGCTCGACGAGGCCGCGCACCTGCTGGACGGGCCGCCCGCCCGGACCTACGGGCACGTGGTGGTCGACGAGGCGCAGGAGCTGACGCCCATGCAGTGGCGCTCGGTGCTGCGCCGCTGCCCCGGACGGTCCATGACCGTCGTGGGCGACCTGGCGCAGGCCGGGCCGGCGACCGGCGCGGCGTCGTGGGCGGACGCGCTGGGCCGGGACCTGGCGCGGCGGGCCGACGTGCGCACGCTGACCGTCTGCTACCGCACCACCGCCGAGGTACTGGCCGAGGCCGCGCCGCTGCTCGCCCGGATCGCCCCCGGCCAGACGCCGGCCCGGGCGGTGCGGCACGGGGACGAGCCCCGCCGCCGTGCCGCGGGCGACGACCTCGCGGCGGCGGTCGCGGAGGAGGTCGGCCGCGAGCTGGCGCACGGCGACCTCGTGGCCGTCGTGGCGGCGGACGACGCCGTCCCCGGCCTGACCGAGGTCCTGGGCACCGCGGCGAACGCGGCCGGTGCGGTCCGGGTGGTGCCGGTGTCCCAGGTGCGTGGCCTGGAGTTCGACGCCGTGCTGGTCGCCGACCCCGGCGGCATCACCGCCGCACGGCCGGGCGGTGAGCGCGACCTCTACGTCGCGCTGACCCGCCCGACCCGGCGGCTCGTCGTGGTCGGCTGAGCCGGCGGCTACCAGGACGTGGCGACCGGCATGCCCTCCTGGTACCCGGCAGCCGACTGGATGCCGACCACGGCCCGGTCGGCGAACTCCGCCAGGGACCGCGCGCCCGCGTAGGTGCACGAGGACCGCAGGCCCGACGTGATCTCGTCGAGCAGGTCCTCCACGCCCGGCCGGGCCGGGTCGAGGTACATCTTGCCGGTGGAGATGCCCTCCTCGTACAGGGCCTTGCGGGCCCGCGCGAAGGCCGTGCCGCTCCCGGCGGTGCGGGCCGCGACGGCGCGCGCGGAGGCCATGCCGAACGAGTCCTTGTACAGGCGGCCCGTGCCGTCGTCCTTCAGGTCGCCGGGGGACTCGTACGTGCCGGCGAACCAGGAGCCCACCATCACCTGCGACGCGCCGGCGGCCAGCGCCAGGGCGACGTCGCGGGGGTGGCGTACCCCGCCGTCGGCCCAGACGTGCTTGCCGAGCTCGCGCGCGGCGGCCGCGCACTCCAGGACGGCGGAGAACTGCGGTCGCCCCACGCCGGTCTGCATGCGCGTGGTGCACATGGCGCCCGGGCCCACGCCGACCTTGAGGATGTCGGCGCCGGCGGCCACGAGGTCGCGCACGCCGTCGGCCGTGACCACGTTGCCGGCCACGACGGGCACGTCCGGGTCCACGGACCGCACCGCCTCCAGGGCGGCGAGCATCTTGGTCTGGTGGCCGTGGGCGGTGTCGACCACGAGCACGTCCACGCCCGCGGCCAGCAGGTCCTTCGTCTTGGCGGCGACGTCGCCGTTGATCCCGACGGCGGCGCCGACGCGCAGGCGGCCCGACGCGTCGAGCGCGGGGGAGTAGATCGAGGAGCGCAGCGCGCCCTTGCGGGTCAGCACGCCGGCCAGGTGTCCGTCGCGCACGACGGGCGCCAGGTCGAGGCGGGCGGAGTGCAGCACGTCGAAGGCCGCCTCCAGGCCGCCCGGCCCGTCCAGCAGCGCGGCGTCCAGGAGCTGCGGCTCGGCGGACATCACCTGGGCGACCTGCGTGAAGCGGTCCACGTCCGCGCAGTCCGACTCGGTCACCACCCCGACGGGCCGGCCGTCGGCCACGACGACGGCGGCGCCGTGCGCGCGCTTGCCGAGCAGGGTCAGCACGCTGTGCACGGTGTCGTGCGGCGAGACGACGACCGGAGTCTCGATCACGGGGTCCTTGGCCTTCACGTCGGCGACCACGGCCGCCACGACGTCGGCCGGGACGTCCTGCGGCAGGATCGCCAGCCCGCCGCGCCGGGCGACGGTCTCGGCCATGCGCCGGCCCGCCACCGCCGTCATGTTGGCGACGACGACGGGGACCGTGGTCCCGGTGCCGTCGTCGGAGGAGAGGTCGACGTCGAACCGCGAGGTCACGTCCGAGCGCGACGGCACGAGGAAGACGTCGCCGTAGGTGAGGTCGGTGGCCGGGGACTGCCCAGGGAGGAATCGCACGTTCACCAAGGGTAAAGAATTCTTCTGCTCGTGCCTATGAGTCCGGCCACATCGGTGTGGAGGTATCGCGGGCACCCCGGAGACAGCCGTGGCAGGACTGCCGGGCGTGGCACAGTGGAGGGGTCGGGGACCCTTAGAGTGGGGCCCCGATCCGCCCCTCACCGGGCACGACGAAAGGAAGCGCATGGGTCTGCTGAGCGACATCCGCCTCCCCGAGGACGTCCGGGCGCTGACGCCCGGCCAGATGCCGGAGCTCGCCGAGGAGATCCGCCGATTCCTCGTGGAGAGCGTCTCGCGCACGGGTGGCCACCTCGGCCCCAACCTCGGTGTCGTCGAGCTGACCATCGCGCTGCACCGCGTCTTCGACTCGCCCCGTGACGCCATCGTGTTCGACACGGGGCACCAGTCCTACGTGCACAAGCTGCTCACTGGCCGCCAGGACTTCTCCGACCTGCGCAAGCGCGGCGGCATCTCGGGCTACCCGAGCCGCGCCGAGTCCGAGCACGACGTCGTGGAGAACTCGCACGCCTCGACCGCCCTGTCCTGGGCCGACGGCATCGCCAAGGCCAACCAGGTGCGCGGCAAGGACGACCACGTCGTGGCCGTCATCGGCGACGGCGCACTCACGGGCGGCATGGCCTGGGAGGCACTGAACAACATCGCGGAGAGCCGGGACCGCCGGCTCGTGATCGTCGTGAACGACAACGGCCGCTCCTACTCGCCGACCATCGGCGGGCTCGCCAACCACCTCGACACCCTGCGCACCACCCGCGGCTACGAGGCGTTCCTGAGCTGGGGCACGCGCACCCTGCACCGCTCCGGGGCGCCCGGGCGCTTCGCCTGGCGCTGGCTGCACGGCCTCAAGAAGGGCCTCAAGGACGTCGTCGCGCCGCAGGGCATGTTCGAGGACCTGGGCATCAAGTACATCGGTCCCGTCGACGGCCACGACACCGAGGCGCTCGAACGGGCCCTCGGCCGCGCCAAGGCCTACGGCCGCCCCGTGATCGTGCACGCGATCACCGAGAAGGGCCGCGGCTACAAGCCCGCCGAGGAGGACATCGCCGACCGGTTCCACGCCGTCGGCGTCATCCACCCCGAGACGGGGCTGCCCGTGGCGCCCAGCCGGTTCGGCTGGACCAAGATCTTCGCCGACGAGATCGTCACCATCGGCCGCCGCCGGCCCGACGTCGTCGCCATCACCGCCGCCATGCTGCACCCCGTGGGGCTCGCACCGTTCCAGGAGCAGTTCCCGGACCGCACCTTCGACGTCGGCATCGCCGAGCAGCACGCCGTCACCTCGGCCGCCGGCATGGCGTTCGCCGGGCTGCACCCCGTCGTCGCCGTCTACGCGACCTTCCTGAACCGCGCGTTCGACCAGGTGCTCATGGACGTCGCCCTGCACAAGGCGGGCGTCACGTTCGTGCTGGACCGCGCCGGCGTCACCGGCGACGACGGCGCCAGCCACAACGGCATGTGGGACATGGCGATGCTGCGCATCGTGCCCGGCCTGCGCCTGGCCGCCCCGCGCGACGAGCCGACGCTGCGCGAGGCCCTGCGCACCGCCGTCGACGTCGACGACGCGCCCACCGTGGTCCGCTACCCCAAGGGCGCCGTCGGCGACGAGATCCCGGCGCTCGAGGCCCTCGACGGCGTGGACGTCGTGGGGCGGTTCGCCCCCGACACCAACCGCCGCCAGGACGGCCCGGCCCGGCGGGTGCTCGTGGTCGGCGTCGGCTCGATGGCGGCCTGCGCCATGGAGACCGGCGCGGCGCTCGCGGCGCACGGCGTCGAGGCCACGGTGGCCTCCCCGACGTGGGTGCTGCCCGTCCCGGAGAACCTCGTCAAGCTGTGCGGCGAGCACGACCTGGTGGTCACGGTGGAGGACGGCGTGGTGGACGGCGGGGTGGGCGACATGCTCGCGCAGCGCGCCGGCGAGCAGGGCATCATCACCCCGCAGGTGCACCTGGGTCTGCCGGTCGCGTTCCTCGACCACGCCAGCCGCGACCACATCGTCCGTGCGCAGCGCATGACGGCCGCCGACGCGACGCGTGACGCCCTGGCGGCACTGGCGCTGCTGTGACCAGGGCCGGGCGCACCGTCGGCGTCGAGGAGGAGCTGATGCTGGTCGGGCACGACGGCGCCCCCATCGCGCGGGCGCAGGACGTGATCGGCAGCGCGCAGCCGGACGACGGGCCGCTGGAGCACGAGCTCATGGAGGAGCAGATCGAGACGGCCACGCCGCCGCGCCGGTCGCTCGAGGACATCGCCGCCGCGATCCGGGAGGGTCGTGCGGGTGCCCAGGCGGCGGCCGACCGGCACGACGCCCGCATCGCCGCGCTGGGGACGTCGCCCCTGGCGCTCGCCGGCACCACGGTCGGCAAGCTGCGGTACCTCCTGGCGCGGGCCGAGTTCGGGCTGACCGCCCGCGAGCAGCTCACCAGCGGCTGCCACGTGCACGTGGCGGTGGCCGACGACGCCGAGGGCGTCGCCGTGCTGGACCGCATCGGGCCGTGGCTCGCACCGCTGCTGGCGCTGTCGACCAACTCGCCGTACTGGATGGGCGACGACTCCGGGTACGCGAGCTTCCGCTCCCAGGTCTGGTCGCGCTGGCACACGGCGGGCCCCACGCGGCGGTTCGGCACTCCGGAGGCGTACCACGAGGCGGTCGAGAACCTGGTGGCGACGGGCACCATCCTGGACGAGGGGATGGTGTACTTCGACGCCCGGCTGTCGGCGCGCTACCCGACCGTGGAGATCCGGGTGGCGGACGTGTGCCTGTCGGCGGACACCGCGACGCTCCTGGCGGCACTGGCCCGTGCCCTGGTCGAGACGGCCGCACGGGCCGCGGACGACCCCGCGCCGGACGTACCGGTCGAGATCCTGCGCACGGCGCTGTGGCGGGCGGGCCGGTCCGGTCTCAAGGGTGACCTCGTGGACCCGCGGACGTGGCGTCCGGCCCCGGCGCACGACGTCGTCGGCGCGCTGGTGGCGCACGTGCGCGAGGCCCTGGCCGACCAGGGTGACCTCGACGCCGTGACCGACCTGCTGGGCGGCCTGTGGGCCTCGGGCGGGGGCGCTGCCCGGCAGCGCGCCTGGGCGGCCGAGACGGAGGGTGACCTCGCGGCGGTCGCGCTGCGCGCGGCGGACGCGACCCTGGAGTAGACGGCTCGCCGGGCGGGCCGGGGCGTCCTGCCACGAGAGCCGGCCGAGACCCGGCCCGTGTGCCGGACCTGCCGCCGGGCCCCGCGGCGCCTCCGCCGGCGGGGAATATCGGGTTGCCCCTGACCGACCGGTCCTGGAACGGTCGGACGATGGACCTCGCCGACATGTTCCCGCCGTTCGGCCTCCGGGTCGCCTGCGCCGACCTCGAGCTGCGCCTGCCCGACGACGCCGAGCTCGCCACGCTGGCCGACCTCGCGGTGGCCGGTGTCCACGAGCCGGGACGCCGTCCGTTCCTGGTCCCGTGGAACGTCGGGACGCCCGAGGAGGTGCGGCGCGGCGTGCTGCAGTACCACTGGGCGGCCAGAGGCCGGACGGCGCCCGAGGCGTGGGCGCTGGAGCTCGCGGTGTTCCGTGACGGGGAGCCCGTCGGCGTGCAGTCCGTGGCCGCCACCGACTACCCGGTGACGCGGTCGGCCGGCACCGGGTCGTGGCTCGGCCTGGCGCACCACGGCCAGGGCCTCGGCAAGCGCATGCGGCTCATGGCCCTGCACCTGCTGTTCGAGGGGTTCGACGCCGCCGTCGCCACCACGGAGGCGTTCGACGACAACCCGGAGTCGAACGGGGTGACGCGCTCGCTCGGCTACGCGCCGAACGGCGTCGTCCTGCGTGACAGGCAGGGCGAGCGGGCCACCGAGAACCGGTACCGGATGACGCGTGCGGCATGGGACGCGCGGCCCGACGCGCACCGCCCCGGCGTGACGCTGCGGGGCGTGGCACCGGTCCGCGCGATGCTGGGGATGGATGAGGCTCAGCCGTAGATGGTCTCGGCGTACCCCGGGCCGTAGTGCGCCTCGACCTCGGCCAGGGTCTGCTCGGGCCGCTCCAGCGTGTGCGCGAGGACGGCACGGCGCGGCACCGACTCGGCGTCCCACGTCTCCGGGTCCCACGCCCGGGAGCGCAGGAACGCCTTGGAGCAGTGGTGGAAGACCTCCTCGACGTCCACCTCCAGCGCGAGCACCGGCACGTTGCGGCGCACCTGGAGGTCGGCGAGGTAGGGCGCGTCGCGCACCAGGCGGGCGCGGCCGTTGACCCGCAGCGTGTCGCCCCGGCCGGGGATCACGAAGATGAGCCCCACGTGCGGGTTGGCCAGCACGTTGAGGAACCCGTCGGTGCGCCGGTTGCCGGGTCGCTCCGGGACCGCGATCGTGCGGTCGTCCAGCACCCGCACCAGGGAACCCGCCGGGTCGCCCTTGGGGGAGACGTCGAGGTTGCCCTCGGCGTCGGACGTCGCGACCAGGCACAGCGGTGAGGCCGCCAGCCACTGCCGGTCGAGCTCGTGCAGGGTGGGGCGCACCTTGTTCGCCGCCGTGTCCAGGGGCGGCGGGATGATCTCGCGCAGCTCCTCAACGGTCGTGACGGGCGTTCCGCCGAATGTGCTCTGCTCGTGGGTCATGCCCTCAACATAGCCCTGGAGCAAATGGGGCATGTCAGACCATCCGGGTACGCTCGCAGCGCCATGACCGAGCAGACGACCCTCCCCAGCCCGGCGGACACCCCGGCCACCCCCGCACCGCCCCGGCCCTGGAAGGCCCGCGCGGCCCGCCGCGTGCTGGAGCAGGCCCGGGCGCTGCTCGACGACGCCCGCCTGCTCACCACCGCCGACCTCGGCCTGCGCGAGCGCGTCCGGGACGCCTACACCGCCACCCGCGAGGTCCGCGTGCACGCCGACCTGCGCACCGTCCCGGTCACGGCACTGGAGGAACGGCGCAAGAAGCTGCGTGTCGCCGTCCTGGAGAAGGCCGGGTTCACGCACGTCACGCAGGTGCTCGCCGCCGGGACCGACCGCCTGGTCGACGCCGGCATCGGCGCCGGCACCGCACGGCTCGCCACGTCGGCCGCCCGCGAGCTCGCCGACCAGGCCGACGCCCAGCTGCGCTTCCGCATCGACGTCGACCCCGACGACCCCTACGCCACCGTGCTGGTCCAGGCGCTGTACGCCTTCGGCCTCGCCACCGACGCCCGGCACCGGCACCTCGACGAGGCCCGCCGCGTGGCCGACGTCGTCCCCGCCCACCTGGAGCCCGCAGGGCTCGCCGCGAGCGTCTGGCGCCGGCTCGTGGCCCCCGCCGACCGCAGGACCGCCGCCCTGGTCGCGGTCTCGGCGCTCGCGGACCAGGTGGCGGCCGCACGGCTGACCGACGACGCACGGGCCGTCCGCGCCGCCGTCGGGCAGCCGCCCGAGGCGGCCGAGGTGTGGGCCGACTTCGAGGCGCGCTCGGCCGAGTACTACGGGCTGCTGTCCCAGGTCGTGGACCTCGGCGACGACCACGAGGCCGCCGAGGGCGGGCTGCCCGCCGACGTCGTCCGCCGGGTCGAGGCGCAGCCCCTGGACCGGACCCTGCTGCGCGCCAGCCTGCGCGGCTACCAGCAGTTCGGCGCGAAGTACGCGCTGGTGCAGCGGCGCACGATCCTCGGCGACGAGATGGGGCTGGGCAAGACCATGCAGTCCATCGCCGTGGCCGCGCACCTCGTGGCGACCGGCGGCACGCACGTGCTCGTCGTCTGCCCCGCCAGCGTGGTCACCAACTGGGAGCGGGAGGTGCGGCAGCACTCCAGCCTGACCGCCGTCGTGCTGCACGGCACCGACCGGGAGCGGGCCGCCGCCCGCTGGGTCACCGACGGCGGCGTCGCCGTGACGACCTTCGAGGTGCTCGGCCGGCTCGACCTGCCGCACGACCTGCGGCCCGCGCTCCTGGTCGTCGACGAGGCCCACTACGTGAAGAACCCCGAGACGCTGCGCGGCCGCGAGGTGCGGCGCTGGGCCGACCGGTCCGACCGCGTCCTGTTCCTGTCCGGCACCCCGATGGAGAACAAGGTCGCCGAGTTCAAGAACATGGTGGGCTACCTGCAGCCCGAGGTGGCCGGGCAGCTCGACCCCAACGCCGGCCTGTCCGGAGCCAAGGCGTTCCGCCGCATCGTCGCGCCCGCCTACCTGCGCCGCAACCAGGAGGACGTGCTCACCGAGCTGCCCGAGATGGTGCAGGTGGACGAGTGGGAGCAGTTCGGTCCCGTGGACGGCGCCGCCTACCGCGAGGCGGTCCTCGCGGGGAGCTTCATGGCGATGCGCCAGGCCGCGTTCGCGGTCACCGACCCGGGGGACTCGGCCAAGCTCGTGCGCCTGCGCGAGCTCGTCGCCGAGGCCGTCGACGCCGGCCGCCGCGTCATCGTGTTCTCCTACTTCCTGTCCGTGCTGGAACAGGTCATGGACCTGCTCGGCGACCTCGCCGTCGGCCCGCTGACCGGGTCCGTGCCCGTGCCCGAGCGGCAGACCATGGTCGACGCGCTGTCCGCGCCCGGCGGACCGTCCGTGCTGGTCAGCCAGATCACCGCCGGGGGAGTCGGGCTCAACGTGCAGGCCGCGAGCGTCGTCATCTTCTGCGAACCCCAGGTCAAGCCCACCATCGAGGCGCAGGCCGTGGCCCGCGCCCACCGGATGGGCCAGACCCGCACCGTCCAGGTGCACCGGCTCCTGGTCGAGCACTCCGTTGACCAGCGGATGATGGAGATCCTCGGCTCCAAGGCGGCGCTGTTCGAGGAGTTCGCCCGCCAGTCCGAGATCACCGACGCGTCGCCGTCGGCCGTGGACGTCGCCGCGCCGTCCGAGACCACGCTGTCGCGCACCATCCTGGCCGAGGAGCAGCGGCGCCTCGCCAGCACGGAATGAGCCTCGGCGGTCGGCGACGGGTGTGATAACCGGTTCGAGAGGTTTTCCGGTTCACTGACGTCGTGTCCCCGTTGTCGTCACCCGCCGGTGCGACGGTCGCGCACGTCACCTCGCCAGCCCGGCTGCTCGCCCCCGCCCGGCGCACCGTGCCGTTCCTCGGGCGCACGGCCGAGCGGGCCTCGTTCGCCGCCTGGTGCGAGGACCCGCGACCGGTGTCCGTCCGCCTGGTCAGCGGTGCGCGCGGCGTCGGGAAGACCCGCCTCGCGCGCGAGGTCGCGCACGAGAGGGCGCACGCCGGCTGGACCTGCCTCGACGTGCCCGACGGTGCCGAGGCCGCCGCCCTGGCCGCCGTCCCCGACGGTGCCCCCGCCCTCCTGCTCGTGGACGACGCCGAACGGCGCGGCCCGGCGCTCGCGGACCTCCTGCGGACGGCGGCCCGAGGCCGCAACGGCGCGTTGCGCGTGCTGCTGGCCGCACGGGACGCCGGTGTGTGGTTCGACCGTCTGGCGGCGACCGACCCGGACGTCCGGGCGCTGCTCGGACCCGCCCGGTCCGACCGCGCACTGCGCCCCGAGGTGCTGCCCGGCCAGGTCGACGCCCGGCTCGTGACCGCGTTCGTGGAACCGTACGCACAGGCGCTCGGCGTACCCGTGCCGCGGGTCGCGGTCGCCTCCGTGCCGGGCGGGGCCCGGATGCTCGACCTCCAGGCGGCGGCGCTCTGCGCGGTGCTGCGCTCGCAGACGGGCCCGCCGGCGGGAGTCCTGCCGGTCGACGTGTCCGACGCCCTCGACGAGCTGCTGGAGCACGAGCGCTGGAGCTGGTTCCGCTCGGCCGAGGAGGAGGGGGTGCTCGGCGGCACCGGCTTCCGGCCCGAGGCCATGGACGCCCTGGTCGCCGCGGCCACGCTCACCGGCGTGCGCACCCAGGACGCGGCGGAGAACCTCGTCCGCCGGGTCGCGGCGGTGGTACCGGGCGTGCAGGACGCCGGCCGGGCCGGCGTGGCCCGCTGGCTGCTGGCGCTGGATCCGGCCCGGGCCCTGCCCGCCCGGCTGCTCGACCCCCACCTGCTGGCCGAGCTGACGGACACACCCGACCTGCTCGCGGCGTGCCTGACGGGGGCGAGCCCGGCAGCGGCCCGCCGGGCGGCCCTGCGGATGACCGCCGTCGCCGCCGAGCGGCTCGACGCCCGCTGCGCGGAGCACGGACCGGCCCTGGACCGGCTGGGCGCGGCGGTCGCGGCCCTGCCCCCGGAGCACGACGCCCTCCGCGCCGTCTCGGGGGCCTTCCCGCACCCGTCGCTGGCACTGGGCGAGCTGCGCGCCGAGCTCGCGTCGCGCACGCTCGGGGCTCTCGGTGCCGCCCCCGACGGCGCCCGGCTCGCCGAGGCCCGGCACGACGCCGGCGTCGCGCTGCGCGAGGCCGGCCGGGCCGAGGACGCCGAACCCCACGAACGCCGGGCGGTGTCCCAGTTCCAGCGCCTCGCGGGGACCGACCCGCGGCGGTTCCGGCCGCGCCTGGCCGTCCAGCTCGCCCACCTGGCGGCCACGTGCGCCGAGCAGGGCCGGTACGAGGAGGCCCGGGACCTGGCGGGGCAGGCCGTGGCGCTGCTGCGCCTCCTGGCCGCGGGCGACGCCACCGGTGCCGCGTGGCCCGAGCTCGCGACCGCCCTCACCGACCTGGCCGCGACGACGGCGGCGCTGGGCGACCCCGCGGCCGCGCTGGCGCCGGGCCGGGAGGCGGTAGAGGTCTGGCGGCGGCTCGCGCAGGAGCACCCGGAGCGGTTCGTCCCGGGGCTGGCGCGTGCGCTGGCGGGCGTGGCCCGGTGGCTGGTGGACCTGGGCCGGGCCGCCGAGGCCATCGGCCCGGCCGCCGAGTCCCTGGGGCTGAGCCGGGACCTGGCGGCCACGGACCCCGACGCCCACCTGCCGGGTCTGGGTGACGCGCTGTCGGTGACGGGCAGCGCGCTCGTCGAGCAGGGGGACGGCGAGGAGGCCGTCCCGTATCTCACCGAGGCCGTCGCGACCCACCGGCGGACCGCCGAGGAGAACCCGGGCCGCTACCTGCCCGACCTCGCCCGCTCCCTCCAGGCCCTGGGCACCACGCTGGCGGCCAGGGGCGAGACCCGGGAGGGCGTCGCGCTCCAGCTCGAGGCGGTCGAGGTCCGACGGCGGCTCGTGGCCGGCGACCGCGACCGGCACCTGCCGGGGCTGGCCGGCGCGTTGTCCGGCGTCGGCGCCACGTACGCCCGCCTGGACCGGCCGCTGGCCGCGCTCGACGCGGAGCGGGAGGCGACGCGGGCATGGCGCGAGCTCGCCGCCCGCGACCCGGAGCGGTACCGCCCCCGGCTGGCCCGGTCGCTGACCACGGTGAGCGCGAGCTTCGCGGCCCTGCGGCTGGGCGACGAGGCCGTGGCCCCGGCGTCCGAGGCGGTCGTGCTGCTGCGCGACCTGGCGGGCGGCCCTGGCCCGGACGCGGAGCGGCACCGCGCGCCGCTGGCCGAGGCGCTGCGGGCGCTGGCGCTGGCTCTGCACGACCAGGAGCGGTTCGGGGAGGCGCAGGAGGCACGGGGGGAGGCGGAGGACCTGGGGACCCCGATGGTTCGCCGAGGAAACTGACGTTTCGTAATTATCTAGACTTGACCTACTTGTTGCCATAGCATCGACGTACAGAAACCAGGTCGTTGTGCGCAGGTCCTGGGGGTGGTCCACGTGCAGGGCTGGGCAAGGGGAAGTCTGCTGGTCGTCGCGCTGGGAGCGGTGTCGAACCTGGCTCTCACGTTCGTTCCCGACCTGATGCCACCCAGCGTGACGGTGCCGATCGTCTGGTGTACGGCCGTCGCCACGGTGGTCATCGCCGTGCTCTACCTCGTCGAGCAGGTCTACGTCGCGCGGCACCGGCTCGAGCGGGAGGCGGAGCTCGAACGGGCCCGCCTGCTCGAGGAGCTGCGGCAGTACCGTGGCATCGAGTGGGTGAGCGCCGACCGTGAGCATCGCAACGCCTCGCTGGGAATCTGGAAGTCGGCGCGGCGGCAGGTCGTCGTGTTCGGGTTCGGCATGACGAGCGTGGCGCGCGATCCCGACCTGATCTGGGCGATGGCCAACCGTGGCGTGGACGTGGACGTGGTCAAGGTGGATCCGGTGTGGCTGGTCGACCATCCGGCGATCGCGGCGACCATCGACGGGTACTACGACCGCGACGGTGCCTTCATCGGGCAGGTGGTGCGGGCGCACGGCCGGCTCCTCGCGCTCGCCGAGGAGATCAACGCGGCCGGACGTGGTCAGCTCAACATCCACACCTACCAGACCACCGTCCAGTACAGCGGCTCCATCCGGGATCCGGGGACGCCGGAGGCGTCCGGCTACGTCGAGTTCCACCTCTATCGCAAGTCGATCGAACGGCTCGGCATCGGGCTGGCGCAGTACGACGGCGGCGACGAGCTGAACCCGCCGATCCTGCAGCACGTGCTGCACTCGCTCTCGCTGGCCGTGGGGCACCCGGTGCCGGCCGAGCGGACGGCGCCCGCGCTCGGCCCGGGCGGCGAACGGCGCGTCCTGGGCGTGGAGCACCTCCGGCCGGAGACGGGTGGGTGAGGCAGGGCTGGGGTGTGGGACGATCCGGAGTGTGCCTCTGGAGAGAATTGCCCTGATCAGCGACGCGCACGGCAACCTCACGGCCCTGGACGCGGTGCTCGACGACATCGCGTCGCGTGGGATCGACCGGATCATCAACCTCGGTGACTTCGTGGGCAAGGGGCCCCGGGGCAGCGAGGTCGTCGACCGGTGCGACAAGGTCTGTGACGTGAACATCAGGGGCAACTGGGACGACCACCTGCCCGTCTGGGACGACGAGTCCGCCGCGGAGATGATCTGGTGGCGCGACGAGCTCCGTGCGGATCAGCGCGAGTGGCTGACAGCGCTGCCGCTCAGCCACGACCTGCTGATCAGCGGGCGTCAGATCCGGCTGTTCCACGCGTCGGCGGTCAGTCCGCACGTCCGGGTGCGGGCGCGCCACACGCCGGAGGAGTTCGACGGCATGTTCGCCAACACCCCGATGACGGGCGAGGGTCCTGCGCCGTCCGTCGTGGGGTACGGCGACATCCACGACGCGTTCGTCAAGGTGGACCACGGCCGGACCCTCTTCAACGTGGGGAGCGTGGGTAATCCGCTGGACGAGCCGGTGCCGAGCTACGCGATCCTGGAGGGCGTGGTCGACGACCCCGCCCCGGCGCCCTTCGGGCTCCAGCTCGTTCGTGTGCCGTACGACGTCGAGGCGGAGATCGACGCGGCCACACGGTTGGGCATGCCCGCCCTGCGGCCCTACGCGGTCGAGCTCCGCACGGCCGTCTACCGCGGCCTGCAGCAGGCCTGATCAGGACGGGCGGGCGACGGCGACGTCGATCCAGACCTTGCCGGTGTCCTCCGGGTCGCCGACCACCCACGGTCGCACGGAGGTCTTCGCGCCGTAGACATCACGGGCCGCCTGGCCCACGAGCCACACGAAGGTCTCGAGCTCGTAGCGGTTCCGCCAGCGCACGGTGGTCCGGCCGTCGGCACCCGTCTTGCTCTCGAAGCCCCGGTGGCCCGCGGCGGCGACCGTCGTCGAGATGAGCGCGGTCCCGCCCGGGGCCACATGGGCGAGCACCTTGTGCACGGCCTCCTCGTCGCTCTCGGGCGGGAAGAGGTGGACGAAGGCGGTGGCGAGCACGAGGTCGAACACCGCCCCGTCGAGCCGGGTCTCCCGGCCGTCCTCGTCGACGTACCGGCCCGCCAGGAACTCTCCGTGCAGCAGGCGAGGGCGGCGGGGCTGGGTCGGGTCGGCGCAGAGCTCCCGGGCGGCGGCGATCATCTGCGCCGAGAAGTCCACGCCGGTGACGGTGTACCCGAGGGCGGACAGCACTCGGGAGTGGGTCCCGTCGGCGCAGCCGATGTCCAGCGCCGTGGGCTGCTCGGCACCCGTCACTCGCGGGAGCCGTTGAGTGAGCCATTTCTTGGCGTTCTCCTGGCGGGAGAGCGTTGTTGCCCGGTACGTCCCCGCGAGCGCGTCGTAAGCGTTCCGATTGATGTCAAGAATCGCCTGGAGCTGCGAGGGCGTGGTGCTGATCGCGGGAATCTCGTCGAGCACTACGGGCGGAGCGCCCATCCATCCCCCTCGTGCGCGGTGGATCGTTTCGATCCGCCAGTCGGCAGGAAAACTGGCAGGAGGTCCACCGCGGCTCACGGCGGAACGCCGCCATCGTGCCACATCCGGAGCGTCGTCGCGTCCACTCGTCGCGGTCCGCGGGGGACCAATTACCGAACAATGCGACCGGGCGGAGAAAAGAATCATCATCGAATATGGAAACTCGCACCGATTCGACTGGACTCCAGCCGCTCGAAGGCGCAAGACTTGTCGTGTGAACGAAATCACATTGGAAGCCGAAGCCAACAGGACCCGTCAGGACCTCACCACGCTCGAAGCCGCGCGGCTGCTGGGCGTGTCGAAGCTCCACGTCATCGACCTGCTCGAAGCGGGTGAGATCGACTACCACATGGTCGGTACGGACCTCCGGTTCAACGCCGCGGAGATCGCGTCCTACAAGTCGGACCGTGAGCACCGCGACGCGGAGACCCTCGTATCGGCATGACCCCCGCGCGGCGGCCGGCGCCCTGGCGCTTCCGCTGACGCAGTGCGTGGGCCTCGCGTACCTGCGACGCCACGCACACTGACGCCTGAGCGCACGTTCGTCACCTTCAGAACGTGCGCTCTTGTCATGTCCGGCCGCCATGACCCGGACCAGGCCAGGGTCAGGCCCAGGCCACCGGGGCCAGCTCCTGCGGGCCGTCGGCGATCAGCGCTGCCACGGTCGCGGCAGGTACAGGTCGCCCGCCCCACGCGTCGACGCCGACGTTGATCTGCCGCCCCCGCTGGCGCCACGTGTCGTGCACGTGCCCGTGCACCACCCAGCCGCCCCGGTCCGGGGGCCGGTGCTCGACGTACCGGTCCGCCCCGTGCGAGTCGCCCTCGTAGGGGAAGTGGGACAGCGTCACGTCCGGGACGCCGAGCGTCACCGGGTCCGGACGGTCGTGGATCTCGGCGAAACCCGCGGCCAGATAGCGCTCCCGGGCCGCCGTGCGCCGCAGGCTCCGTGCCTCCGGGTCGCCCTTGCGCAGGGAGGGGTCGCCCTCCCAGCAGCGGTCGTGATTTCCGGGGACCAGGATCTTGTGCCCCGCGAGCCGGCCGATCCACGTCAGTGACTCGTCGAGGGCGCCCAGGGCGACGTCGCCCAGCACCCAGACGGTGTCGTCCTCGGTGACCGTCTCGTTCCAGAGCTCGGCCAGGCGTGCGTTCATCGCGGGCACGCCGGCGAACGGGCGGTCGCAGAAACGGATGATGTTCAGGTGTCCGAAGTGCAGGTCGGACGTGTAATACGTGGTCATGTCGGTACGCATTCAACCGTGTCCGGGCCGCCGGGGGAACCCGGGACCTGAGCAGCGCGGCGGCCATGGGCGATGATCGGCGGATGGACCTCGCCGTCGATCTCAGCCACCGCACCGGGCGCACCGACGCCATCTACCGTGCGCTGCGCGGCGCCCTGACCACGGGCCGGGTCCCGGCGGGGGAGCGGCTGCCCTCGACGCGGGACCTCGCCCGCGACCTGGGTGTGTCCCGGGCGAGCGTGGCCACCGCGTACGAGCGGCTGGTCGCCGAGGGCTTCCTGGAGTCCCGGCCGGGCGCGGGAACCTACGCGACCGACGCGGCGAACGACGCGCCGTCCGCGCGCCGCCGGGGTACGGGCGCGCTGCGGCCGCGCGCCGGCTGGCACTGGAGCCCCCGGCCCACCAGCGCTGACGCGGCCGCACCCGACCACGACTTCCGCGTGGGCATCCCGGACGCGAGCCTCTTCCCCTTCGACACGTGGCGCCGGCTGCTGGCCGCCGAGTCCCGGGCGGGCGGTCCGGCGGCGGGGGCGTACGGCAGCCCCGCGGGCCTGCCCCGGTTCCGCGCGGCCGTCGCGCGGTACGTCTCGGGAGCCCGCGGCGTCCAGGCCGGCCCGGACGACGTCATCGCCACCACGGGCGCGCAGCAGGCGCTCGACCTGGTGGCCCGGGTGCTGCTCGAACCGGGCGACGTCGTGGCCGTCGAGGACCCCGGCTATCCCGAGGCCCGCGAGCTGTTCGCGCTGCACGGCGCGCGCGTGGTTCCCGTGCCGGTGGACGCCGAGGGACTGGTCGTCGACGAGGTCCCGGCGCGCGCCCGCCTGGTGTACACCACGCCCTCCCACCAGTTCCCGCTCGGGATGCCGCTGTCGCTCGCGCGGCGCCGGGCGCTGCTGGCGCATGCACGGCGCCACGGTACCGCCGTGGTCGAAGACGACTACGACAGCGAGTTCCGCCGCACCCGCCGCCCGCTGGAGCCGCTGCAGGCCCTCGACCGGGACGGCCGGGTGGTCTACGTGGGTACCTTCTCCAAGTCGCTGCTGCCCGGCCTGCGGGCCGGGTACCTCGTGGCCCCGCCGTCCCTGCGGGACGCCCTGCTCGCGGCCCGTCAGCTCACCGACGGCCACGGTGCCGTGCACGTGCAGGCCGCGCTCGCCCGCTTCCTCGACGACGGGCTGCTCGCGCGGCACGTCCGCAAGGCCTCGGCGCGGTATGCGGAGCGGCACGAGATCCTGCTGGACGCCCTCGCGGACCTGCCCGTCGCGCCGGTGCCGTCCGCCGCGGGCCTGCACGTGGCCGCCCACCTGCCGGAGGACGGCGGCGTGGACTCCCGGACCCTCGTGGCCCGGGCCCGACGGCGGTCCGTCGCGCTGGAGTCCCTCGCGACCTATGCGACCGGTCCGCACCGGGACGGGATCGTGCTCGGGATCGGGAACGCCGTCACGAGCTCGATCCGGCCAGGGATCCGGGTGCTGGCGAGCCTGCTGGATCCCTGAGGCCGGGTGCGCGCCGCGCCCGGCGCCGCCGCCAGGTGGTCCAGGCGAGCCCGCCCAGTGCCGCCACCACGGGGCCTGTCATGTGCGCGCCGGTCATGACGAGCAGCCCGAGCGCGGCGACCAGGGACACCGCCGCACACCACCACGCCACGCCCCAGCGGGGCAGCAGCCGCAGGGCGGCGGCCGCGCCCACCACGTAGAGCAGGGAGAACGTGGCCGTCGCCATGAGCAGGATCGCGTCGGTCGTCTGGTGCAGGGCCGCCAGCAGCGCCGTCGTGCCCAGGGCGACCACCGTGATGAGGGTCAGGGAGCGGCGCGGCGTGCGGCCCGGCCGGGCCGCGAGCCAGCCGGGCAGGGCGCCGTCCCGGGCGAGCGCCGCACCCATCCGACTGCCACCCGCGAAGTAGACGTTGATCGCGCCCACGGTCAGCAGCACCGCCACCACCGCGGTGACCGGCCGCGCCTGCTCACCGAACCCGAGCACGAGCAGGTCCGACAGCGGTGCGGGGCCCGGCGCCGGCCCGAGCACCGCGACCGTGGCGAACGCGACGCCGAGGTACAGCACACCGACCGCCGCCACCGCGATCGCCGTGGCACGGGGGATGTCGTGCGCCGGGCGCCGGTACTCCGCGGACAGCGAGCCCAGGATCTCCCACCCCGCGAAGGCCCACACCAGCAGCGCGGCCGCCGGGCCGACGGCGCCCCACCCGTGCGGCGCGAACGGCACCAGGTTGCCGGTCTGCGCGTGCGGCAGCGCCACGACGACGGCGACCGCGAGCAGCAGCGCCACCGATCCCGCGATGACGAGCTGCGCCGTGCCGGAGACGCGCAGGTCGAACCAGTTCATGACGGCGCACACCGCGATGATCGCGATCGTCGTGACCAGCGCGGTACCGGACCCGCCGCCGGTCGCGTCGGCGACGTAGGCGCCGGCGAAGCCCGCCGCGGCCGGAGCGCCCACGCCGATGGTCCCGTAGAAGGCCCAGCCGACCATGGTGGAGGCCCGCTCGCCGAACGCGAGCCGCGCGTACGTGGCCACCCCGCCGCCGTCGGGGTGGCGCGCGCCGAGGGCGGCGAACGTCGTGGCGAGCGGGACCGAGAGGAGCACGAGCCCGGCCCACGCCACGAGCGACGCGGGTCCGGCCACGCCCGCGGCGAGAGCCGGGAGCGAGATGACGCCGGTGCCGAGCATGGCACCGAGGGTGAGGGCCGCGCCCTGGGGCACGCTGAGACCGTTCTGCATGCCCCGAACCTATGCGGCAGGTGGACCGGTGAGCGGGCCGGTTCTGGTCCGGTCGTTCAGGCCGGTCGGGGCCGGTCGGGACCGGGCCGCCTCGCGCACGTGCTGGAGACCCGCGGTCGTCGCGATGACGAACACGCGGTCGTGCGGCTGGAGGTAGCGCCCCGCGGCCGGCTCGATCAGGTGGCCGCCGCCCCCGCTGTCGAACGAGAGCGTGCGCACCGCCAGCAGTCGGCTCGCCATGCCGCGCACGCGGGGACGTCCCGGGGCGCCGTCGTCGGGCCCGGCGTCGGTCTCCGGGACGTCGAGCTCCGTGGAGTGCTTGCCGACGAGCGTGCTGTGCTCGCCGACCTCGATCTCCGCGAGGACCAGCACCCGGTCGCGGTACGGGACGGTGGCCTTGACCTCCTGGCCGATCATCGCCGCGGCGAACCAGGGGGCGGCGAGGAACGACGAGCTCAGCCCGACGGAGTCCGGCACCTCCCGGCGGATGCGGCGGGACAGGTCACGGTCGTAGACGCGCAGCACGGTGCGCAGCGGCGGCGCGTCCGCCGGCCGGGGTACGGAACGCGCGGCGAACCCGATACCGATCGTGGTCGCGCCGCCGCTGGTCACCACGACGATCGCCTGCGCGGAGCCGACGTAGGCGCCGCGCAGGGTCGTGGACCGGCGGGCGTCGCCGATCACGACCGGCACGTCCCGGGCACGGGCGACGGCGATGCCGCGTGCCGACTCGTCGACGTCGACGGCGATCACGGGCACCCCGCGCCGATCCAGGGACCGCACGATGCGGGTGCCGAGGTCGCCCATCCCGACGACCACCACGTGGCCGGACATGGGGTGCAGCGGGGCGCCGGTGTCGAGCAGGCGCTGGGTGCGCACGACGCCGTCGACGACGACACCCGTGACCCAGGGGATCACGGCGACGCTGACGATCGTGAGCGCGACCTGCGTCGCCTTCACGACCGGGTGGGCGCCGTGGTCGGGGTCGCTGCCGGCCAGGGAGGGCAGCACCGCCTCGTACAGCGCCCCCGCCCACGAGGACCCGGTGGCGATCTTGATCGTCGTCGCCCCGACCAGCACCACGAGCGCCAGGACGCCGGCCGCGAGCAGCAGGTTGCGGCCCGAGGTGATCGCGAGCGAGCGGACGTACTCGCCGAACCGGCGGTGGCGGTGGGGGTCCACCTCGTCCTCGTCCGGCTCCAGCTCGGCCCTGACCTCCGGCATCACGTCCTCCGGGCCGGCGTCGGCCAGGAGCACCTTCGGGGTCAGCCCGGGCAGCTCGGCGGTGCTCGGCAGGGCCACGACCGCGTCGTCCTCGTCGGTGGCGAACAGGACCATCCGGGTCGGCAGGGACTCCTCCTCGTCCGACACGGTGACGAGCCGGCGGTGATCCACCGGCAACCGGATCTGTCGCCGGAGGGCGGCGGCGACGATCTCCGGCGCCGCGAACGCCGACGACGACAGGACGGTGCAGCGGTCACGCTCCAGGTGCCGGCCGAGCGACTCGTCGAAGATCCGGACCACGACGTGCAGCGCGGGCCACTTCTCGCGCAGCAGCAGTGCCAGGGCGACGTTGCCGCCGTCGTCCTGCTCCACGAGCGCCGCAGACGCGGCGCGGTCGGCCCCCGCCGTGGCCAGGGAGTCCTCGTCGACCCGCTCCACCTCGACGACCTCGACGGACGGCAGGTCCGCCATCTGCTGCGCGTACCGGGAGGCGCGGTCCGGCACCAGCACGGCCACCGTGCCCCGGAAGCGGGTGGACAGTGCACGGGTGAGGCGGAAGGCGAGGGGACCGTCCCCGACGACGACGTAGTGCGCTCTCGTGCCCGACATGGCGTCCGTCATGGGCGCGAGCGTAGCGGGACCCTCCGACACCGGGCTCAGCCGGTGCCGGAGGGTCCCCGAGCGGAGGCTCAGGCGGGCACGTTCGCCACGCCGTCGGGCAGGAACCGCCTGCCCAGCACCTTCTCGCTGTAGCCGGTGCGGTCCAGGTACGGCGTGATGCCGCCCGTGTGGAAGCCCCAGCCGGCGCCCAGGATCATGGCCAGGTCGATCTGCTGCGGGCCGGGCACGACGCCCTCGTCCAGCATCAGGCCGATCTCGGTCGTGAGGGCTGTGAGCACGGAGTCGAGCACGCCGTCCGCGTCGAGCACACCGGGCTCACCCGGCCGGGCGGGGCCGAAGTACTCCTGGATCGCCGGGTTCACCGGCTTCGGCAGGCCCTTCGCCGGGGCGTCCAGCACCACGCGCGTGCCGTCCTCGACGATCCGGGCCAGGCCCTGCGACGCCGGGATGCGGTCGCCCAGGTTCTCCCGCAGCGAGGTGAGCACGTGCTGCGCCACGGCGGGGCCGACCAGGTCGGTCAGCTCGAACGTGGGCATCGGGAAGCCGAGCGGGGCGAGCGCCCGGTCCGCGACCTCCACGGGGGTTCCGCCCTCGATCGCGTCCACGACCTGGCCCATCACGAGCAGCAGGAGGCGGTTGACGATGAAGCCGGGGCGGTCCGCCGAGCCGATGGCGGTCTTGCGCAGCTTCTTGGTGACGGCGAACGCCGTGGCGAGGGCCTCGTCGGACGTCTTGTCCGCCGTGATCACCTCGACCAGCGCCATCTGGGCCACCGGGTTGAAGAAGTGGATGCCGACCACGCGCTCCGGGTGCGCCAGGTCCGCCGCCATCTCGGTCACCGACAGGGCCGAGGTGTTCGTGGCCAGGATCGCCTCCGGGGAGATGATGCCCTCCAGCTCGGCGAACACCTTCTTCTTGAGCCCCATCACCTCGGTGACGGCCTCGATGACGAAGTCGCAGGAGGCGAACTCGCCGATGTCCGTGGTGCCGGACACCGAGGCGACGATGCGCGTGGCGGCCTCGGGCGACAGGCGCCCGCGGCCGGCAAGCTTCTCGGCGGTCTCCCGGACGAACGCCAGGCCCTTGTCCACGCGCTCCTGGTCCAGGTCGCGCATGACGACGGGGACGCCGAGACGCTGCGCGAACAGGAACGCCATCTGCGCGGCCATCAGGCCCGCGCCCACGACGCCGACCCGGGTGACCGGCCGCGCGAGCTTCGGGTCCGGTGCGCCCGCGGGCTTCTTGCCGGCACCCACGAGGTTGAACGCGTAGATGCTGGCGCGCATCTCGTCGGTCATGATCAGGTCCGCCAGGGCCTGGTCCTCCGCTGCGAACGCCTCCTCCTTGGTGGCGTTGCGGGCCGCGGCGATCAGTCCGAGGGCACGGTGCGGCGCGGGGCGCGACGCGCCGACCACGACGTCGAGCCGCTCCTTGGCCGCAGCGACGACGGCGTCCCACACGGGCTGCGGGTCGAGCTCGCGGCGCGGTACCTCGATCTCGCCGGTGACGACCTTCGCCGCCCAGCGGATGGACTGCTCCAGGAAGTCTGCGGCGTCGAACAGCTCGTCGACGAGGCCGATCGACAGGGCCTCGGCGGGCTTGAACGGCTTGTTCGCGGCCGGGCGGGTCAGGATGACCTCGATCGCCTTCTCGATCCCGACCAGGCGCGGCACGAGGTAGGCGCCGCCCCAGCCGGGCACCAGGCCGATGCCGGTCTCGGGCAGGCCGAGCGCCGCGGCGTCGGACGCGACGGTGCGGTAGTCGCAGTTGAGCGCGACCTCGAGGCCGCCGCCCAGGGCCAGGCCGTTCACGAACGCGAAGGTCGGCACGCCGGTCTCGGCGCGCAGGTCGCCGAGGATCGAGTACGCGGCGTGACCCATGCGGCCCAGCTCGACGGCCTCGTCGTGGCCGTGCACCGACGTGATGCCCTTGAGGTCGGCGCCCGCGGCGACGAAGTAGGGCTTGCCGGTCACGCCCACCGCGGCGATCTCGCCGGCCTCGGCGCGGGCTCGGACACCCTCCAGGGCGGTCCTGAGCTCGGCGATGCCGGCCGGGCCGAGCGTGTTCGGCTTGGTGTGGTCCAGGCCGTTGTCGAGCGTGACCAGGGCGAGCACACCGGCGCCGCCGGGGAGCTGGACGTCCCGGACGAGGGAGTGGGTGACGCGCTCGGTGAAGGCGGGGTTCTCGGTCACGGTCAGTTCTCCTCGTCCGTGTGGCCGGAGTAGTCGGCGTGGTGCGGGTTCTCCCAGATGACGCTGCCGCCCTGGCCCAGGCCCACGCACATGGCGGTCAGGCCGTAGCGGACCTCGGGGTGCTGCTCGAACTGCCTGGCGAGCTGCGTCATGAGGCGCACGCCCGAGCTGGCCAGCGGGTGGCCCATGGCGATCGCGCCGCCGTAGGGGTTCACGCGCGGGTCGTCGTCGGCGATGCCGTAGTGGTCCAGGAAGGAGAGCACCTGCACGGCGAAGGCCTCGTTCAGCTCGAACAGGCCGATGTCGTCGATGGTCAGGCCGGCGGCCTTGAGCGCCTTGTCCGTGGAGGGCACCGGGCCGTAGCCCATGATCTCCGGCGGCACGCCGGCGAACCCGTAGGACACCAGCCGCATCTTCGCCGGCAGGCCCAGCTCGGCCGCCGCGTCGCCCGAGGCGAGGATGGCGGCCGTGGCGCCGTCGGTCAGCGGGGACGACGTCGCGGGGGTGACGCGGCCGCCGGGGCGGAACGGCGTCTTGAGGCCCTGGATGGACTCGAACGTGGTCTCCGGGCGGGGCAGCTCGTCGGCCGTGGCCAGGCCCCAGCCGAGCTCGGACGAGCGGATCGCGACCGGGACCAGGTCGGGGTCGATGTTCCCGTTGGCCAGCGCCTTGGCGTACTTGGCCTGCGACTCGACGGCGAACCGGTCGGCGCGCTCCTTGGTGAGCTGCGGGAACTTGTCGTGCAGGTTCTCCGCGGTGACGCCCATGTTCAGCGCCTGCGGGTCCACGAGCTTCTCGGCCACGAACCGGGGGTTGACGTCGGCGTCGAAGCCCATCGGGTGGCGGCCCATGTGCTCCACGCCGCCCGCGATCACGACGTCGGCGGCGCCCATGGCGATGCCCGCGGCCGTGGTGGTGGCGGCCGTCATGGCGCCGGCGCACATGCGGTCGATGGCGTAGCCCGGAACGGACTGGGGGAGGCCGGCGAGCATGCCCACGGTGCGACCGAGCGTGAGCCCCTGGTCGCCCTGCTGCGTCGTGGCGGCGACGGCCACCTCGTCGATGCGCTCCGGCGGGAGCTCGGGGTGGCGGCGCAGCAGCTCGCGCACCACCTTCACGATCAGGTCGTCCGCACGCGTCTCGGCGTAGAGACCGTCCGGCTTGGCCTTGCCGAAGGGCGTGCGGGCGCCGTCGACGAAGACGACGTCGCGTACCGCCCGGCGGGTACGCGGTGTTTCCGGGGCTGCGGTCATCAGCTCCAACTCCTGGGGGTTTTCGGGACGGCGACGTCCGGTGAGCGACGCCGCTGGATCGAGATACACGCTACCGCGAGTACCGGTAAAAAGCACGCACGATCTGAGACCCAGTTCGGGGCGGCTGAAACGGAGTCTCCGGGGAGGGTGCGACACCGAGCCGCGAGCTCGGTCGGTTGCACCGGGCGCCGCGACGACATCGGTCGCTTGTCTTGAGATCGGCCGGTTGAGTGACCGATCTCAAGGCAAGCGACCGAAGTTAGCGCGGGGTGGGGTCATGTGACCGAAGCCGGCGCGGGGTCGGGAGCGAGCGACCGAAGTCAAGTGAGGAGCAAGTGACCGCAGTCAGGCGCGCGACGGCGGGGTGCAAATGACCGAACTTAGGCGCGCGACGGCGAGGCGAGTGACCGAAGTCAGGTACACGGCGGGGCGCGAGTGACCGAAGTCAGGTACACGGCGGGGCGCGAGTGACCGAAGTCAGGTACACGGCGGGGCGCGAGTGACCGAAGTCAGGCGCACAGCGCCGAGCGAGTGACCGAGGTCAAGCGCGGGCGCGCCGCGCCGAGCGGTCAGCCGCGGCGGAGCTTGCGGACCACCTTCTTGGCCGTCGGCAGGGCCGTGTTCCAGGTGTTGTACCAGCGCGAGAACGCGACGTCGATCGAGCCCACCAGCTCGTCGGTGTGCTTGGCGAAGCTCTTCTTGTAGTCGCTGATGCCGTCGTTGAGCAGGCCGTTCATGTCGTACCGCACGAGACCCTGCTCCTGGGCGATCTCGATGGTGCGCCAGTAGGTGGGCGCCGTGGCGGTGGCCTTGCGGCCCGCGTCGTTGCCGCCGCCGTACAGCAGGAACGACGTGCTGGCCGAGTTGGCGCACCACGCGAAGGTCGCCGGTGCGTCGTCGATGTAGGTGGCCACCAGCACCGACCGCTCGCCGAGCTCCCGGTGGATGTCGAGGTAGTACTTGTCGTGGTGGATGGCGAACCCGGCGCGCTCGGCCGTCTCCTTGTAGACGTCGAGCACGCGCAGCACCTCCGCCTCCTCGGTCACCCGGCGGATGTCGAGGCCCGCCCGCGCGCCCTTGCGGATCTCGTACCGCGTGGACTTGCGCATGTCCGCCATCAGCTCGTCCTTGGACCGCGTGAGGTCCAGGATGAGCGTGCTCGGGATCATGATCTGGTTGGGCGCGTACCGCCGCCCGGCCAGGTCGAGCTGCGTGCCCGCGGGCCAGTCCGGCTCGATCGTGATGCCCACGCCGCCCACGTTCTCCCGGGCCCACTGGACCACGGTGTTGGTCACGGCGTTGCGGGTCGCGGTGTCACCCACGCCGAACACGGCCTGCGCCGTCTCGCCGTCGTGGTGCGCCACCACGGGGCCGCGCGGCACGTACGACAGCGCCCGGAACTGGGCCGGCAGCGGGCGCACCAGAAGCTGCGCGAGGCCGACCGTCGTGCCGTCCTCCGTCACGCGCAACCGGTGCGCGCGCCAGTTCCCGGCTGCCTTGACCTCACCCCAGCCCCAGAGCTGGAGCGGGTGCCCGCCCAGGGCGAGGACCTCACGGTCCCAGGTCGCAGGTTCGGTGACGACGTCGACGGCGAGCGTGATGGGCTCCGACAGGGCTGGCATGGGGACGACTCTACTGGGGTACGGGCCGGGCTCTCACACCTGGTCAGCAGCTGAGTCGGCAGCTGAGTCAGTAGCCGAGCCAGCAGCACGGGCCGGTGCCCGCCCGGCGGCCGCGTCGGCGAACGCCCGCTCCAGGCCCTCGGCGAGCAGGCCGACCTGCCACTCGCGCGCCCCGCGACCGCGCAGGAACTCCGCGATCCCCGCCGCGTCGGCGCCGGCCGGCGGTGTCCAGCACAGGCGGCGCAGCGCATCGGGCTGCAGCAGGTTCTCCACCGGCACGTTGTGCTCGGCGGACAGCCCGGTCACGAGCTCGCGCGCGGACGCCAGGCGCCGGGCCGCCGCCGGGTCCCGGTCGCCCCAGGTGCGAGGCGGCGGGGGACCGTCGGACCGGGGGCCACGGACCGTGGGCAGCTCGGCGTCGGGCAGGGCCCGCGCCTCGTCGATCGCGCGCTGCCAGTAGGCCGCCCGACGCTTGGTGCCCTTGCCCCCGAACTCTTGCAGGGCCACGAGCTGACCCGCCGTGCGCGGCATGGCCTTGGCCGCCGCGACGATCGCCCGGTCCGGCAGCACCCGGCCCGGCGAGACGTCCCGTGCCCGGGCGCTCGCGTCGCGGGCCAGCCAGAGCGCCCGCACGGCTGCGACCTGCCGGGGGTTGCGCAGCACGTGCATGCCGGACGTACGCCGCCACGGGTCCACGCGAGGTGCCGGCGGGGGAGCGGTCCGCACGGCCTCGAACTCCTGGGCCGCCCACTCGGCCTTGCCCGCGGCCTCCAGCCGTTCGGCGAGGCGGTCCCGGAGCTCGACCAGCACCTCGACGTCGAGCGCGGCGTACCGCAGCCAGTCCTCGGGCAGCGGGCGGGTGGACCAGTCGACTGCCGAGTGCTCCTTGGCGAGTCCGAGGCCCAGCACCTCGGCCACGACGGCGGCCAGCCCCACCCGCTCCATGCCCAGCAGGCGCGCGGCGAGCTCGGTGTCGAAGATCCGGGCGGGGCGCAGGCCGTGCGCGGCGAACCCGGGCAGGTCCTGCGAGGCGGCGTGCAGCACGAACTCGGCGTCGCCCACGGCCTCGCCCAGGGCGGAGAGGTCCGGCACGCCGACCGGGTCGATCAGTGCCGTGCCCGCGCCCGCGCGGCGGAGCTGGACCAGGTAGGTGGCCTGGCCGTACCGGTACCCGGAGGCGCGCTCGGCGTCGCCGGCGACCGGTCCGGTCCCTGCGGCGAAGGCCTCGACGACCCGCGCGAACACGGCCTCGGTCGCGACGACGTCGGGCAGCCCGTCGGCGGGCTCGGTCAGCGGGGTGACGGGTGGCGGCACGGGCGTCGATGTCTCCGCAGGGACTCCTCGCTCCGTGGTGGTCATGGGCCTACCGTATGGCGTTGCCTGGAAGGGCCGGTAAAACGCCTGGTGAGAGCCGCGACGCCGTCCGGCAGCGGGGGCACTCCCGCCGCCATGGCGAGCAGGGCCGCCCACGCACGCAGGTGCGTGCCGAGCCCGGTGTCGACCGGTGTCCACGACGCGCGGATCTCCAGGTCCACCGCGTCCGGCGTCCCGTCGAGCGCGCCGTAGCTCTGGGACAGCACGCGGGTGACGGTGCCACCCTCGGCGACGGTTCCCGTGCCGGGCTCCAGGCCCGCGGCCTGGAGGCACTCGCCCACCCAGGACCAGGCGACGTCGGCCAGCAGCGGGTCCGCCGCCATCTCCGGCTCCAGGGTGGCGCGCACCATGGTCACCACGCGGAAGGTGCCGTGCCAGGCCTCCTGGCCCGCCGGGTCGTGCAGCACCACGAAGCGGCCGGTGGCCAGGGGTTCGTCGTCGTGGTCGTGGTCGTCCGCCCCGGCCGGGCCGGCCGGCGGGCCGGGCAGCACGTCGCCCGCCAGGGCCACGCTGAACGGCGCCACCCGGCGTGGCGCCGGGATCTCCGTGAGGCGCACCTCGGTACGCAGCGCCTGACGCCGCAGGTCGGCGAGGGCTGCTGCGAAGTCGACGGGAACGCCGGTGGGCGGGCCGCTGGTCACCACTTCACCGTACGTCCACCTGACGTCCACCGGGTGGAGGCGCGCGGCTGTCTCCGGATCGTGACCTGCGTCGCCGTCCGTTCCCGGGCACTACTAGGCTGACGGAGGGGCACGGCGCGCCGCGCGTGGGCCGGCCCGGTTCCCACTGGAGAAGGAGCAAGAACGTGTCAGGCACAGCACAGATCGGCGTCACCGGGCTGGCGGTGATGGGGCGCAACCTCGCGCGGAACTTCGCACGGCACGGCTACACGGTGGCGGTCCACAACCGCTCCTACGCCAAGACCGAGTCGCTGGTGGCGGAGCACGGCGACGAGGGCACCTTCGTGCCCAGCGAGTCGATGGCCGACTTCGTCGCGTCGCTCGAGCGGCCGCGCAAGGTGGTCATCATGGTCAAGGCGGGCGGTCCGACGGACGCCGTCATCGACGAGCTCGTGCCCCTGCTGGAGGAGGGCGACATCGTCGTCGACGCCGGCAACGCGCACTTCCCGGACACGATCCGGCGCGAGGCGGCGCTCAAGGAGCACGGTCTGCACTTCGTGGGCACCGGTGTGTCCGGCGGCGAGGAGGGCGCGCTGAACGGCCCGTCCATCATGCCGGGCGGTACGCGCGAGGCGTACGAGTCCCTGGGCCCGATCCTGGAGGACATCTCCGCGAAGGTGGACGGCGTGCCCTGCGCCACCTACGTGGGCTCCGACGGCGCCGGGCACTTCGTCAAGATGGTGCACAACGGCATCGAGTACGCCGACATGCAGCTCATCGCCGAGGCGTACGACCTGCTGCGCCAGGGGCTGGGTGCCTCCGCGGCGGAGATCGGCGAGATCTTCGCGCAGTGGAACACGGGTGACCTCGAGTCGTTCCTCATCGAGATCACGGCGGACGTCCTCAAGCACACCGACGCGGACACCGGCAAGGCCTTCGTGGACATCATCCTCGACCAGGCCGAGCAGAAGGGCACCGGCCGCTGGACCGTGCAGAACGGTCTCGACCTCGGCGTGCCGATCACGGGGATCGCGGAGGCGACGTTCGCCCGCGCCCTGTCCGGCTCGGTGCCGCAGCGCGAGGCGGCGCGTGCCGCCCTGCCCGCGCACGCGCAGGCGTGGGAGGTCAAGGACCGCGACGCGTTCATCGAGGACGTGCGCCAGGCCCTGTACGCCTCCAAGGTGGTCGCCTACTCGCAGGGCTTCGACCAGATCGCCGCGGCCGCCGCGGAGTACGGCTGGGACATCGACCGGGGCGCCATGGCCCGGATCTGGCGCGGCGGCTGCATCATCCGCGCCCGGTTCCTGAACCGCATCACCGAGGCGTACGAGCGGGACGCGGACCTGCCGCTGCTGCTCGCCGACCCGTACTTCACCGACGCCGTCGCGAGCGGCCTGCCGGCCTGGCGCCGCGTCGTCGCCGGTGCGGCACAGAACGGCGTGCCCACGCCCGCGTTCTCCTCGTCCCTGGCGTACTACGACGGCGTCCGCGCCGAGCGGCTGCCGGCCGCCCTGGTGCAGGCGCAGCGCGACTTCTTCGGGGCGCACACCTACAAGCGCGTCGACCGCGAGGGCACGTTCCACACCGAGTGGTCCGGCGACCGCACGGAGGCCGAGGCGTGAGGGGTCTCCCCGCGGAGCAGGGGCCGGTAGGCGGCGGGGAGCAGCCCGCGCCGGAGATGCTGGTGGTGGGTGTCGGCGGCGACGTCGGGATGTACGCCCTGGTGCGTGCGTTCCACGAGCAGTACCGCACCCGCGCCATCGTGCTGTCCAAGGTGGCCACGCGCGCCATGCAGGACTCGGCGATCGCCGAGAACGTGGTGGTGCCGGGCCTGGACGAGGTGGACGTGTTCCTGTCCACCCTGGAGGGCGTGGCGCAGCAGCACCGGGACAAGACGCTGGTGCTGCTGACGAACGCCGACTGGCACGTGCGGACCGTCATCCTGAACCGGGAGCGGCTGGAGGCGGCGGGCTACGTGCTGCCGTACCCGTCGCTCCCGGTCCTGGAGCAGGTGAGCAGCAAGGAGGGTTTCGCCGAGGTCTGCGACCAGCTCGGCATCCCGACGCCGCGCACCGTCGCCGTCGACGTCGCCAAGCTGGTGGCCGAGGGCGGCCGTGCCGCCGTACCCGCACTGGAGGTGGACCTCCAGTACCCGGTGGTCGGCAAGCCGTCCAACAGCGCCGAGTGGTACTACGTGGACTTCCCCGGCAAGGCGAAGATCCACCACATCGACTCCCGCGAGGAGCTCGACGTGATCCTGGGTCACCTGGCGGACGCGAGCTTCCCGGGCACGTTCCTGGTGCAGGAGTTCATCCCGGGCGACGAGACGCAGATGCGGTCCCTGACCGCCTACCGCGACACGTCGGGCGCGGTGACGATGCTCGCCACGGGCCGGGTGCTCCTGGAGGAGCACACGCCGGGCACGCTCGGCATCCCGGCGGCGATCCTCGTGGAGCCGTACGACGACGCCATGGACGCCGCCACGCGCTTCCTCGACGCGACCGGCTACGTGGGCTTCGCGAACTTCGACTACAAGCTGGACCCGCGCACGGGGCAGCACGTGTACTTCGAGGTGAACCCGCGCATCGGCCGGAACAACTACTACGTGACGGCCGGCGGGGCCAACGTGGCCCGCGTGCTCGTGGAGGACTGGGTGCTGCACCGCCCCATCCGCGCGGTGCGTGCCGTGCGCGAGGTGCTGTACACGGTGGTGCCGTTCGGGCTGCTGTCGAAGTACGTGCTGGACCCGGAGCTCAAGGCCCGGCTCAAGGCGCTCAAGGCGAGCGGCGACGTGGTCAACCCGCTGAAGTATGACGGCGACTCCGGCCTCAAGCGCCGGCTCATCGTCGAGGCGATCACGCAGAACTACCGCCGCAAGTACGCGCAGTACTACCCGGAGCCGACGTCCACGGGGTACTGACCCACCTGCCCGTCCCCGGACGTGGGGGGGGGGGGGGGGCGGGGGCGGGCGGGGGGGGGGGCGCGCCGGGG
>NZ_JBITFV010000006.1:86576-109315 GCF_044456525.1 Promicromonospora sp. NPDC050880 | reverse complement strand
CGACGCCCAGGTCATCCCGGTGACCTGGGCGTCGGCACGTCCGGGGCGTTTTCATCCATGGGGAGTTCTGCCCTTTTTCACACTTGTGCGCCGCGCGGGGCATCGGGACACTATGTGCGCACTTGCCGGAGATTTCCGGCACAAAACGTGAGAGAGGCTTCTTCCTGATGTCGTTCATCGAGTCCATCCGGACCGTGCTGTCGAAGTACGCGACGTTCGGCGGCCGTGCCCGCCGGTCCGAGTTCTGGTGGTACTACCTGGCCTACGGGATCCTGATGGCCGTGCTGTACTTCGCGCTGATCGTCCCGGGCCTCACCGAGTACACGACGGCCACCATGGAGTACGCCATGGCTGGTGACCCGTCCGCCGCGGTGCCGACCATGCCCGGCTCGCTCGCGACCGGCTACCTGGTCGTGTCGCTCGTCGCGCTCGGCCTGCTCCTGCCGACGCTCGCCGTGGTCGTCCGCCGCCTGCACGACACCGGCAAGTCGGGTGCCCTCGCGTTCCTGCTGCTGATCCCGGTCGTCAACGTGATCCTGCTCATCGTCTGGGGCGCGTCCGCCGGCACCCCCGGCCCGAACCAGTTCGGCCCCGACCCCAAGGCCGTGGAGCAGGTCCCGGCCGCCTGAGGCCCGCCCATGAGCATCATCGACTCCGTCCGGACCTGCCTGCGCCGGTACGCCGTGTTCAGCGGCCGGGCCCGGGCCTCGGAGTACTGGTTCTTCTACCTCGCGCTGGCGATCGTGAACGCCGTGATCTTCGTGGCGCTGCTGATCCCCGCCCTGGTCACGATGGACCCGGTCACGCAGGAGCCGGGAGTGCTCGGGTCGATCGGCTCGACGCTCCTGGGTCTCGTCGTGCTGGGCACGTTCGTGCCGCTGCTGGCCGCGGGCGTGCGTCGTCTGCACGACACGGGCAGGTCCGGCTGGTTCTACCTGCTGTGCCTGGTCCCGTTCGTGGGCGGCATCGTGATCATCGTGCTGCTCGCCCTGCCGGGCGAGCCCGGGCCCAACCGGTTCGGGCCCGACCCGCGGTCCGTGCCGCAGCAGGTCGCGGCCTGACCTAGTCTGGGCCGCATGAGCCTCGCCCGCCCCGTCCTCGTCGTCGGGGCGGGCGGTTTCGTCGGCAGCCGGGTCGCACGCGGCCTGGCTGCCGACGGCCGTCCGGTCCTCGCGGCGTCCCGCCACCCGCTGCCCGACGGCGCCTCGCGCGCCGGTCTCGTCGCCGTCCGCTACGACGCCGCCGCCGACCTGGCCGCCGCCGTCCGCGCCGCCTGCGCGGACGCCGGGACCCCGCTGCCCGGGGCCGTCGTGGCGTCGATCGGCGGCTGGCACAAGGGCGCGGCCCTGCTGGACACCGACCCGGACGACTGGTCCGCGACGCTGGCCTCCCACCTCACCGCGCACCTCGACGTCGCCCGCGCGCTCGTGCCCCTCCTGGAGCCCGGTGACCCCTACGTGGTGCTCAACGGCGCCGCGGCTCGCGAGGCCATGGCCGGCTCCGGCGCCATCAGCGTGACCGGCGCCGGGCTGGCGATGCTGGTCCAGGTGCTGCGTCTGGAGGCCGCGCAGACGCCGGCGCCGCGCTTCCACGAGCTCGTCGTCGACCACGCCGTCGCGGGCGACGACCGCAACGAGGACCCGGCCCAGACCCGCACCCCGGCCCAGGTGGTGCGCGCCCTCGGCGAGGTGCTGGACGACCCGGGCGCGCCCGCCGTCGTGCACGTGTGACGTTGCTCTCGTGGCAGGTCACCGGCGGTGCGCCGCCGGTAACCTACTGATTCGTGACAGCCGCTCCCACCACCGAGACCCACCCTCTCGCCACCGCCCTGACCGCGGTCAGGCCGCAGGTCCCCGTCGACCGGCTCGTCACCGATCTTGTCCCGCCACGCCACTTCGCCCGGGCCCGCTTCGCCACCTACCGCGCCAACCCGGCGCACCCCAGCCAGGGCCGCGCGCTGGCCCGGCTCCAGGAGATCGCCGAGCAGGTCGCGGCCCCGCGGCGCGGCCTCTTCGCGCGGCGCAAGGCCGCCCCGGCGGTCTACCTCGACGGTGGCTTCGGCGTGGGCAAGACCCACCTGCTCACCTCCCTCGCGCACGCCGTCGGCGAGGCGCTCGGCACCGACGCCGTCGCCTACGGCACCTTCGTGGAGTACACCAACCTGGTGGGCGCGCTCGGCTTCCGGCCCACGGTCGAGGCGCTCGGCGCCAAGAAGCTCGTCTGCATCGACGAGTTCGAGCTCGACGACGCCGGCGACACCACCCTCATGTCGCGCCTGATGCGTGAGCTCGCCGACCGGGGCGTCGCCCTGGCCGCGACGTCGAACACGCTGCCCGGCGCGCTGGGCGAGGGGCGGTTCGCCGCCCAGGACTTCCAGCGCGAGATCAAGGCGCTGTCCGACCGGTTCGAGACCCTCCGTGTGGACGGCGAGGACTACCGCCACCGCGACGTCGTCACCGACACCGAGCCGCTGACCGAGGCCGAGGTCACCGCCGCGGCGGCGGCCCGCCCCGGCACCACCCTCGACACGTTCGACGACCTGCTGGCCCACCTCGCCACCGTGCACCCCAGCCGCTACGGCGCGCTGCTCGACGGCGTCACCGCCGTCGCGCTGACGGGTGTGCACCCCGTGACGGCGCAGGCCGTGGCGCTGCGCCTGGTGGTGCTGGTGGACCGTCTCTACGACCGCGACGTGCCGGTGCTGCTGGGCGGCGACGGCGACACCCGGACCCTGTTCACGCCGGAGATGCTCGCGAGCGGCTACCGCAAGAAGTACTACCGCGCCCTGTCCCGCCTGGGCGCCCTCGCGGAAGAGGGCCGCGCCCTGGTCTGACCGGGTCCGTCAGGTGGCGGCGAGGCGGGCCTTCTCCGCCTCCACGTCGAAGTCCGCGGGTGGCCAGGACAGGTCCAGGGAACGCAGCGCCGTGCCCAGGAGCTCCGTGACCGCCAGCCGGGCGTACCACTTGCGGTCCGCGGGGACGGCGTACCACGGCGCCACGTCGGTGGAGGTGCGGTCCAGGAGCTCCTGATAGGCAGCCAGGTACTCGGGGAGCTTGAGGCGCACGTCGATGTCGCTCGGGTTGTACTTCCAGTGCTTGTCCGGCCGGTCCAGCCGCTCGGCCAGCCGCGCCTTCTGCTCGTCGGGCGACACGAACAGCGCCACCTTCACGATCAGCGTGCCCGACGCCGCCACCTCCGCCTCGAACTCGTTGAGCTCGCGGAAGTGCCTGCGCCAGGTCCGTACCGGCTCCAGGCGGTCCACCCGGACCACCAGGACCTGCTCGTGGTGGGACCGGTCGAAGACCCCGAGGTAGCCCGGCCGGGGCAGCGCGTTGCGCACGCGCCACAGGTACCCGTGCTCCTTCTCCTCGGCGGTGGGAACGCCGAAGCCGCGGTGCATCACGCCCTGCGGGTCCACCATGCCCACCACGTGCCGCACGATGCCGCCCTTGCCCGACGTGTCCAGCCCCTGCAGCACGAGCAGCACCGACCGGTCGCCACCCGTGCGGCCGTGCGCGAACAGGCGCTCCTGGAGGTCGGCGAGCTCGGTGGCGCGGGCGGCCATGAGCGCCTCGCCGTCCTGCTTCCGGCCCGCCCAGCCGGGTGTCGACGCCGGGTCCAGGGCGCTCAGGTCGGTGCCGCGCGTCCAGCGCAGCGCCTCCGTGGCCGGGGTGGTCCAGAGGGAGCCGGGCGTCCGCGGCGTCGTCGCCTGCGCGGCCTCGGCCGTCAGCGCCTTGTTCTTCGGGGCCTTGTTCTTCGGGGACTTCGTCTTTGAGCCCTTGGCCTTCGGAGCCTTCGCCATCGGTGCCTCCTCGCCCCCGTCCCGCGGCTGCGGGGCGGGCCGGTCCCGGGTGCGGCCGGTGCGACCGTCCCGGGACCAGGTTCCCAGGTCAGCTCTCGGCGCGCAGCACGGCCGTCATCCGCGGGGGCACGGTGAGGGTGTCGCCCACGAGGCGCGTGGCGCCCGGCTCCCAGGCCGCGGCCAGCCGGAACGCCCCGGGCAGCGGCGCCCGGACCGCGCCGTCGGCGGGCCGCAGCAGGCTGCCCAGGCGCAGCGCGGCGAGGCCGTGGCCGGTGTTGAGCACGAACGCGAGGCTGCCGCGCAGCACCGCGATCACGGACCGGTCGGCGGTGGAGCGGATCTCCAGCGGCAGGTCCAGCTCGTCGGTCACGGCGTGCCGGATCTCGATCAGCTCGCGTGCCCACCGCACCAGCCGCCGCTCGTTCTCGTTGCGGGGCACCACCGGCGCGTGCACGGTGTCCAGCACGAGGGGGTTGCCCGCGAGGATCACCGTGGCCAGCACGCTCGCACGGATGTCCACGTCGTCCACGGCCAGCAGGGCCGTGGCCGGGCTCTCCTCGCCGGTCCACGGGACGGTGAGCTGCGTCGCGGGCAGCCGCGTGATGTCCTCGACCACGCTCGCGCCGGCCCGGACGCGGCTGCGGCGCCCGCCGTTCTGCCGGGTCGCGCGGCGTACCGACGGGTGCACCAGGTCGGCGAGCATCTGCAGCGCCTGGATGTCCTCGTCCTTGCCCGGGCCGGACAGGATGCGCAGCAGGATCGAGGTGAGCCGGTCGCTGCGGCCGGGGCCGTCCACGAGCAGGCTGAACCGGCGGTCGAGCTGTTCGCCCAGACCCACCACGTAGTCCGCCAGCTCACCCAGGAACGGGTTGGGGGAGCGGTCCACGAGCGCGTCGACGTCCAGCACCAGGCCGTCCACGTGGTACTCGCGCAGCCAGTGCCGCGCGTCGTCGACCAGGAAGTCGCGCGGGCCGCGGCTGCCGCTGCCGTCGAGGTTGATGCGGTCGCCCACGTAGTCCGTGCGGACGGTCGGGGCCGACGGCACCTTGCCGGCCCGGGTGCCGATGCTCGGCACCTGCCCGGTGCGGAGCTGGATGGGTCCGGTGCGGGGCCGGTCCAGCGGCACCTGTCCCGTCCGGGGGCGCATCGCCTGCAGGGCGTGGTCGCCGGCGTCGCCCAGGTCCGAGCGCGGCGGCCGCGGGCGGCCGCCGCCCATCAGATAGGGGCCGTACGCCTCCAGGCCGAGCTCCTCGGCCACGGCCCAGCGGTACGGGATGTCGAGCACGACGGCCAGACCCGCGGCGTGCGCGGCATCGACGAACCGCTGCAGCGCCCGCGGGCCGCCGTAGGGCTCGTGCACCGAGTACAGGCGCACACCGCGCGACGGGCCGCGGGCCGGGTCGAACGCCGCGACGGGCGCGAGCTCGATGCCGTGCACGCCCAGCTCCGCGACCGTCGGCAGCAGCGCCGCGGCGGCGTCGAGGGTGCCCTCGGGTGTGAACGTCTCGACGTCCACGTGCATGAGCACGCTCGTGGACAGGTCGGGCGGGGACCACGTGCCGTCGGTCCACTCGAAGGCGGGGTCGAAGACCCTCGTGGGCCCGTGGATGCCCTGCGGCAGCCACACGCTGCGCGGGTCGGGCAGCAGCGGCCCGCCGTCCACGGAGTAGCCGTAGTCGGTGCCGTGCCCGAGCACGCTGTCGGCGCCCCAGTACCCCGGCTCGCCGGCCCCCACGAGGCGCAGCGGCATGTGCTCCGGTTCCTCGTAGGGGTCGTACGGCACCAGTACCTCGATGATGCGGGCGCGCGGGGCCCACACCACCGGTCTGGGCCCGGGAACAGGCATGTCAGGCCCAGGTCGGGGCGGTGGTGTGGTTCCCCCGGTTCCACTCCTCGGTCCGGTCACGGCCGACAGCCTAGCCCGCTGTCCGGGATGGGCGAGTCAGTACCACCACGCTGTGGGCCGTCACGGACAGACCCGTGCCGGCCTCCAGCACCGTGCCGGGCTCCGCGCTGCCGTCCGTGTCCAGCACCACGGTCCACTCCGGGCCGTACGCGACAGGTGGCAGGGTGAAGTCCAGGGCGCCGGAGTGGGCGTTGAGCAGGAGCAGGAACGAGTCGTCGACCACCGCCTCGCCCCGGGACCCGGTCTCCGTGATCGCGTCACCGTTGAGGAACACGGTCACCGTGCGGGCGTAGGACTGGTGCCAGTCCGTGTCGTCCATGCGGGCGCCGGTCAGGTCGAGCCACTCGATGTCGGCCGGGCCCTGCGCGGCCGCCCCGGCCACCTGTCCGTCGAAGAACCGCCGGCGGTGCAGGATCGGGTGGTCGCGGCGCAGCCGGACCGCGTGCCGGGCGAACTCCAGCAGCGCCCTGCGCTCGTCGTCGAGCTCCCAGTCCATCCAGGTGAGCTCGTTGTCCTGGCAGTAGGCGTTGTTGTTGCCGTCCTGCGTACGTGCCAGCTCGTCGCCGTGGGCGATCATCGGCACGCCCTGGCTGAGCATGAGCGTCACCAGGAGGTTGCGGCGCTGGCGGGCGCGCAGCTCGCGGACCTCCGGGTCGTCCGTGGGGCCTTCGACGCCGCAGTTCCAGGACCGGTTGTGGTTCTCGCCGTCCTGGTTGTCCTCCCCGTTGGCCTCGTTGTGCTTGCGCTCGTAGGAGGTGAGGTCGGCGAGCGTGAAGCCGTCGTGCGCCGTGACGAAGTTGATGGACGCGCTCGGGAACCGGCCGGAGTGCTCGTACAGGTCGCTGGAGCCCGTCAGCCGCGAGGCGAACTCCGGCAGCGTGGCGGGCTCGCCGCGCCAGAAGTCGCGCACCGTGTCCCGGTACCGGCCGTTCCACTCGGTCCACAGCGGCGGGAACCCGCCCACCTGGTAGCCGCCGTCTCCCAGGTCCCACGGTTCGGCGATGAGCTTGACCTGGGAGATCACCGGGTCCTGGTGCACGATGTCGAAGAACGCGCTCAGCCGGTCCACCTCGTGGAACTGCCGGGCCAGCGTGGCCGCCAGGTCGAAGCGGAAGCCGTCGACGTGCATCTCCTCGACCCAGTAGCGCAGCGAGTCCATGATGAGCTGCAGCACGGCGGGGGAGCGCATGAGCAGCGAGTTGCCGGTGCCGGTGGTGTCGAAGTAGTGCGCGTCGTCGCCGTCGACCAGCCGGTAGTAGGCGGCGTTGTCGATGCCCCGGAAGCCCAGGGTGGGGCCCAGGTGGTTGCCCTCGGCGGTGTGGTTGTAGACCACGTCGAGCAGCACCTCGATGCCCGCCTCGTGCATCGCCTTGACCATGGCCTTGAACTCCATGACCTGCTGGCCGCGGCTGCCGTACCCGGCGTACCCGTTGTGCGGCGCGAAGAACCCGATGGTGTTGTAGCCCCAGTAGTTGGTCAGGCCCTTGGCCGCCAGCGACGGGTCGGTGACGAACTGGTGCACGGGCATGAGCTCGACGGCGGTGACCCCGAGCTTCGTCAGGTGCTCGATCACGGCGGGGTGGGCCAGCCCGGCGTAGGTGCCGCGCAGCTCGTCCGGCACGTCGGGGTGGCGCATCGTGAGGCCCTTGACGTGCGCCTCGTAGATCACCGTCTCGTGGTACGGCGTGGCCGGCGGTCGGTCGTGCCCCCAGTCGAAGAACGGGTTGACCACCACGGAGACCATGGTGTGGCCCAGGGAGTCGGCGCCGTCCGGCGTCGTGCCCGTGGTGGCCTGCTCCACGTCGTCGAACGGGTAGGAGAACAGGGACGGGTCGCCGTCGAGGTCGCCGTCCACGGCCTTGGCGTACGGGTCCAGCAGGAGCTTGGCCGGGTTGCACCGGTGGCCCGACGCCGGGTCGTACGGCCCGTGCACGCGGTACCCGTACCGCGTCCCGGGGCCGACGCCGGGCAGGTAGACGTGCCACACGTGCGCGTCCGTCTCGGTGACCTCGACGCGGGTCTCGGTGTCGTCGTCCGCCAGCAGGCAGAGCTCGACGCGTTGTGCCACCGACGTGAAGAGCGCGAAGTTGGTCCCCGTGCCGTCGAACGTGGCGCCGAGGGGGTAGGGGCGCCCTGGCCAGGTCTGCATCGGACGATCATGACACCACCCGTCGCCGGACGGGGGGAGATGTCGTGGTAGGCGTGCCGTGCTCGTGGAGGCTTGGCGGGGATTCGAAATACTGTGCCAAGCGGATGCGAACAGGCCCCGGTTCCTGCGAGGATGGGGCCATGATCACGGGGGAACCCCAGTCCGCCGCCGAGCCCGTCGAGTCAGCTCCGACCGACCTGATCGACGAGTCCAACGCCTCCTACGCCCACATCGCGCCGCCGGCGGTCCGCCGCGTCGCGACCCGCCGCGGCCTGCTCGGGGGCGGTGACGTCTCCAAGGCGCCCCGCAACCTCGCCGGCTGCGAGCTCGACCTGATCTCAGGAGCGTCCAGCGGCGTCTCCTGGGACGACCCGGAAGAGCTCTGACCGAACGCCTGGCGGCTCAGCGCGGACGCCGCGCCGGGTCGACGGGGATGAGCCGCGGCATGCCCGCGGGCGCCACCTCGCTCAGTGCCAGGTAGCGCGCCTCGGCGCGGTGCAGCCGGATGTGCTCGTCGAGCGACCACTGCGGCCCGTTGGTGAGCGTCATGCCGCAGGAGCAGTCGATCTCCTCCCGGTCGCCCGGCAGGTTCCGCACGAGCCCCACGGTGACGTGCGCGGCGCGGGCGTCGGCCTTGGCGCGGTGCATGGCGGCACTCACGGGCGCGTGTTCGGTCACGGCCCCACCCTACGTGCACTCAACGCACGGAACCGTGGGTGTGGTCGAGGGCCTGGAGCACGTCGTCCAGCAGGTCCGTCACGTCCTCCAGGCCCACCGACAGGCGCACGATCGACGGCGAGACCTCCGCCTCCGTGCCGCGCACCGACGCGTGGGTCATCGCGCTCGGGTAGTTGACCAGCGACTCGACGCCGCCGAGCGACTCGGCCAGCAGGAACACCTGCGTCGACTCGGCGAACGTGCGGGCTGCCGCCTCGCCGCCCGCCAGCTCCAGCGAGATCATGCCGCCGAACCGCGACATCTGGTGGGCGGCGATCTTGTGCCCCGGGTGGTCCGGCAGGCCCGGGTACAGCACGCGCGCGACGGCGGGGTGGTGCACCAGCCGCTCGGCGAGCGTCTGGGCGGTCTCGGAGTGCCGCTGCATGCGCACGGACAGCGTCTTGATGCCGCGGGTGGTCAGGAACGCGTCGAACGGGCTGGACACCGCGCCCGCGGCGAACTGCACGTAGCGCACCTGCTCCGCGAGCTCGTCGGCCCCGTCCTTGACGACGACGGCGCCGCCCACCACGTCGGAGTGCCCGCCGAGGTACTTGGTCGTGGAGTGCACCACCACGTCGGCGCCCAGGTCGAGCGGGCGCTGCAGCGCGGGGGAGGCGAACGTGTTGTCGACCACCAGCAGCAGGTCGTTCTCGTGCGCCAGCCCGGCGAGCGCGGGGATGTCGCTGATCTTCATCAGCGGGTTCGACGGCGTCTCGACCCACAGCACCTTGGACTCCGGGCGGATCGCGGCGCGTACGGCGTCGAGGTCGGCGGTGTCCACGGTCGTGTGCGCCACGCCCGCCCTGCCGTGCACGGTACGGATCAGGCGGTGCGTGCCGCCGTAGACGTCGTTCGGCACCAGCACGTGGTCCCCGGGTGCGACGACGGCGCGCAGCAGCGCGTCCTCGGCGGCCAGGCCGGACGCGAACGAGATGCCGTGCGCACCGCCCTCGATCGCCGCGAGCTGCTCCTCCAGCGCGGTGCGGGTGGGATTGCCGCCGCGCGAGTACTCGTAGCCGCCGCGCAGGTTGCCGATGCCGTCCTGCGCGTAGGTGGAGGTGACGTGGATGGCGGGGATCGCGTCGCCCGTGGCCGGGTCGGAGTGCTGTCCCGCATGGATCGCGAGGGTGTCGAACCGGCTGGGCCTGGCGTCGTTCATGGTGGTCTCTCTTCGAGGTCGTGGTCGTGCGGTGGGGGCGGCCGTCAGACCGCGAGGTAGTCGAGCAGGTCGGAGCGGGAGACGACGCCGAGGGCCTTGCCCCCGTCGGTCACCAGCAGCGCCGTCTCGTCGGCGAGCGCGGCGCGCAGCGTGCCGACGGGCTCGTTGACGCCGATGAGCTGCAGGGGGCGGCCGATGAGCCCGCCCACCTCGTCCGACAGGTTCGCCTTGCCGGCGAACACCCCGTCGAGCAGCTCGTCCTCGTGCACGGCGCCGGCGATCTCGCCGAGCACCACGGGTGGTTCCGCGGTCAGCACGAGCAGCTGCGAGACGCCGGACCGGGTCATCCGGTCGATCGCGTCGCGCACCGTGTCGGTCTGGTGCACGTAGAGCAGGGGCGGGGTGCGGTCGGCCTTGGCGGCCAGCACGTCCGCGACGGTGTGGTCCTCGATGGCGGGCGCGAACCCGTAGGACCGCATCCAGGTGTCGTTGAAGATCTTGCCGAGGTAGCCGCGGCCGCCGTCGGGCAGCAGGACCACCACGACGTCGTCCTCGGTCAGGTCGCGCGCCGCCTTGAGGGCCGCGACCACGGCCATGCCGCTGGAGCCGCCCACGAGGATGCCCTCCTCGCGGGCGAGCCGGCGGGTCATCGCGAAGGACTCGGCGTCGGTCACCGCGATGATCTCGTGCGGCACGCTCGGGTCGTAGGCGGACGGCCAGAAGTCCTCGCCCACGCCCTCGACCAGGTAGGGGCGGCCGGTGCCGCCGGAGTAGACGGACCCCTCGGGGTCGGCGCCGATGATGCGCACCTTCTCGCCCGAGACCTCGCGCAGGTAGCGGCCGGTGCCGGTGATGGTGCCACCGGTGCCGACGCCCGCCACGAAGTGGGTCACGCGCCCGTCGGTGTCGCGCCAGATCTCGGGGCCGGTGGTCTCGTAGTGCGACCGGGGACCGTTGGGGTTGGAGTACTGGTCGGGCTTGAAGGCGCCCGGGATCTCGCGCACCAGCCGGTCGCTCACCGAGTAGTAGGACTCGGGGCTGTCGGGGGCGACCGCCGTCGGCGTCACGACCACCTCGGCGCCGTACGCGGTCAGCACGTTGCGCTTGTCCTCGCCCACCTTGTCCGGCAGCACGAAGACGCAGCGGTAGCCGCGCTGCTGGGCCACCAGGGCGAGACCGACGCCGGTGTTGCCCGAGGTGGGCTCCACGATGGTGCCGCCGGGCTTCAGCTTCCCCTCGCGTTCGGCAGCGTCGATGATGCGGCCCGCGATGCGGTCCTTGGAGGACCCGCCGGGGTTGAGGTACTCGAGCTTGACCAGCACCGTGGCACTGGTGACGCCCTCGGTCACGTGGCTGAGCCGGACCAGGGGGGTGTTGCCGACGAGGTCAACGACAGAATTGACGTACTGCACCTGTTTCTCTTCCTGTTCTGCACGCGCGACGGCGCGCGCGGGGGACTGACGGACCGGGGTGGGTGGTCAGTGACAGCGACAGGAGAGGGGTGCGAGCACGTCGCAACTGTAGCGGCGCGGACCGCTCAGTGCGAGTGCGCGATGCCCAGCTCGTGCATCCGCTCGTGCTCCTCACGCTCCTTGATGCGCTGCGCGATGCGCGCCTGGACCTCCGCGCGGCGCAGCGGCGGCACGGTCTTGGGCGGCTGACGGCGTTCGGGCAGCTCGTCGAGCAGGCGGGTCACGATGTCCGCGATCTCGGCTGTGGCCCGCTCCACCGGGTCCCGCGTGGCGTCGCTCACCTTGGTCACGCCCGTGACCTTGCGCACGAACTGCAGGGCGGCGGCGGTGATCTCCTCGTCGGTGGCGGCCGGTTCCAGGCCGCGCAGCGTGGTGATGTTTCGGCACATGCTGACGACGGTACGCCGGACGGCGGCCGCGGGGGAGGGGCCGGCCGTCGGGCCACGCTCGACCAGGGTTGACCTGCGGTTGGTTAAGTGATTTAGTCACTTGCCATGACTCAAGGTAGAGCCTCCTTCTCCGAGCAGCTCGCGGACGACATCGTGCAGCTCATCCGCTCCGAGAGCCTCGGCCCCGGCGACGTGCTGGAGTCCTCCCGCGAGCTGGCCAAGCGGTTCGCCGTCACCACCCCCACGGTCCGGGAGGCCCTGCGGCGGCTGGAGGCCACCGGCGTGGTCGAGCTGCGGCACGGCTCCGGCACGTACATCGGCCCCGGGATCGAGCGGTCGGTGCTGGCCAACCCGCACCGGCCGCACATCACCCGGGCCTCGGTGATCGAGCTGGTCGAGGCCCGCCTGGTCATCGAGCCCGGCGTCGCGGTCCTGGCGGCGAGCGCCCGCGACGCCGCCGCGCTGCAGCGGCTGGAGGCGGCGACGGCCACGGCGTTGCAGCCGCCGGTGCACGGGTACCGGCCGGCGCTGAACTTCCACGTGGAGCTGGCGGCGGCGTCGGGCAACGGGCTGCTGCGCGAGACCGTGGAGGCGCTGCTGCACGTGCGCGCCACGGAGCAGACCGAGATCCGGTTCCGGTACGACGACCGGCAGCGGGACCAGGCCGAGCATCTGGAGATCCTGTCCGCGGTGCGGGACGGTGACGGTCCGGCGGCCGAGCGGCTGGTCCGGGCGCACCTGACCACGATCCGGGAGTCCCTGGAGGCCGCGGACTTCGATGAGCCCGGGGCGACGTCGTGACCGCGTCGGACGTGCTGGCCGAGATGACCACCCGGGAGGCCGCCGACGCCGCCGCCCGGGGCACGATCGTGCTGATCCCGGCGGGTGCGCTGGAGCAGCACGGGCCGGGCATGGCCCTCGGGACCGACCTGGTGCGCGCGGAGGGGGTGGTGGCGCAGGTCGCCGCCAACCTGTCCGGCCGGGTGGTGGTGGGCCCGTCGATCCCCGTGGGGGTCTCGCCGCACCACATGGCGTTCCCGGGCACGGTCACGCTGACCACGACGACGTTCGCCGCCGTGGTGCGCGAGTACGTGACGAGCCTGCACCGGCACGGCTGGACCAGGTTCCTGGTGGTCACCGGGCACGGCGGCAACAACGCGACCCTGACCACGGTGGCGCAGGACCTGCTGGTGTCCCTCCCGGGGGTCCAGCTCGCCTGGTCGCCGCTGACGTCGCTCGCCGGCGACGCCGTGGCCGCCATGGCCCCGAGCGCGGTGCACGGCCACTCCGGCGAGGCCGAGACCGCGCAGATGCTGCACCTCGCACCGCACCTGGTGCACACCGACCGTCTCGAGCCGGGTACCACGACCCCGGACCAGCTCGACGACGTCTCCCGGACGGCGCGCCACCACGCGCAGCCCGCCCTGACCCTGCCGTACGACCGCCTCAGCCCGAACGGCGTGCTCGGCGACCCTCGCCGGGCCACGGCGGAGGACGGCGCCGCGATCGTCACGGCGATGGTCGCCCGCATCACGACCTTCCTGGAGGAGTGGCTGGCCGCCTAGCGCCCACCTGCTCCGACCCCCACGACGCACCTGGCCGCCAGGTGCCGGCTCCGCCCTGCCCGCAGACCGCGGGCGGGCCCGCAGAAAGGACTCGCATGTCAACGACGACAGCACCACACCGACACCCCGCACGGTTCAGGCGCCCTGCACGCCTCGGCGCGGCGCTCCTGGCCGCCGTGGCGCTCGCGGCCTCCGGGCTGGCCGGTGCGACCACGGCAGCCGCCGGGCCCGCCCCGGCCCCGTCCGGGGTCGTGCGGTCCGCCGGGTGCGGCGCGGACCCCGGCCAGGCGCCGGGCACCAGCGTGCTGCGCACCCTGGTCAGCGGCGGGCGGGAGCGCACCGTCCAGCTCCACCTGCCGGACGGCTACCGGAGCGACCGGGCCTGGCCCGTCGTGCTCGTGTTCCACGGACGGGGCAACACGGGCGCCGGGACCGAGGCGTTCTCGGGTCTCGACGCCCTGCCGGCGATCGTCGCGTACGGCAACGGCGTGGTCGGCACCGGCGACGGTGACCGCCAGGCCTGGGAGGGTGCGCCCTACTCGGCGCCCGGCGTCGACGACGTCGCCTACACGAACGACCTGCTCGACACCCTGGAGTCCGGCCTGTGCGTGGACACCCGGCGCGTGTACGCGACCGGCAAGTCGAACGGCGCGGGGTTCACGGCGATCCTGGCGTGCGAGCTGTCGCACCGGATCGCCGCGATCGCGCCGGTGGCGGCCGCGCTGTACGGCACGGGTCACCCCACCTGCGCGCCGGAGCGACCGGTCCCGGTCATCGACTTCCACGGCACCGACGACGCCACCATCCCGTACGACGGCGACGCCGGGCGCGGCCTGCCCGCGATCCCGGTCTGGGTGGACGGCTGGGCGGCGCGCAACGGCTGCGACCCGCGGCCCGACGCCGAGGAGACGGCATCCGACGTGACCACCACCCGCTGGACCGGCTGCCGTGCGGGTGCCGAGGTGACGCACGTGGCGGTCCTGGGCGGCGGCCACACGTGGCCCGGGGAGGACAGCTACTCCGGCGGCGGGTACGCCACGCACAGCATCGAGGCCCACGAGGTGATGTGGGAGTTCCTGCGGGACGAGCGGCTGCCGCTGCGGTCCGCCGGAGCCACGGGGGTGGCGTCATGACCGCCACGTCCACGTCGCCCAGCGGGCAGGACCGCCTGCCCGCCGTCCTGCGGGTGCTCGCCGTCGTCGAACGGCTCGGCAACGCGCTGCCGCACCCGTTCTGGCTGTTCTGGATCCTCGCGGCGATCCTCGGCGTGACCAGCGCCGGGCTCGCGGCGGCGGGCGTCTCCGTGGTCTCGCCGGCCGACGGCGAGACCGTCGTGGTGCAGAACCTGCTCAGCGGTGCGGGCCTGGCGATGGCCGTGTCCACGGCGGTGGACAACTTCGCGACGTTCGGGCCGATGGGCACCATCGTGGCCGTGATCATGGGCGTCGCCATCGCGGAGCGCACCGGGTTCCTGGCGGCGGCCATGAAGGTCTCCGTGTCCCGCGTGCCCGTGTCCTGGGTGGTGTTCGCCGTCGCGTTCGCCGGCACGGTCTCCCACGTCGCGAGCGCCGCCGCGTACATCATCCTGGTGCCGCTCGGCGGGCTCGCGTTCCGGGCCGTCGGCAAGTCGCCGATCCTCGGCGTCGTCGTGGCCTACACGTCCATCGCGTCCGGCTACGACGCGAGCCCGGTGCCGACGCCGAACGACGCGATCTTCGCCGGCATCACCACGGAGGCCGCGCGGATCATCGACCCCGCGGCGTACGTCTCCCCGGTGAGCAACTGGTTCTTCAACATCGGGTCCTCGCTGCTGCTGGCGATCGTGATCACGCTGGTCACCAACCTGGTGCTCGCCAAGCGCCCGGACCTGGACGCCGACCCCGACGCCGACCTGGACGACGTCGAGGGGCTGGAGCTGTCGGCCCGCGACCGGTCCGCGCTGCGCGCGGCGCTGCTGTCCGGGCTGGGCGCGGTCCTGGTGGTCGCCGCGGTGGTGCTGCCGCCGGCGTCGCCGCTGCGGGGCGGGGGCGGGAGCCTGACCGAGTCACCGTTCCTGGACGGCATCGCGGCGATCGTGGCCGTGCTGTTCGCGCTGGTCGGCATCGTGTACGGGTGGCGGTCCGGGGCGATCACGGCGGCCGGGGACGTGCCGCGGCTGATGGCCGAGGGTGTGCGGCAGATGGCGCCGGTGCTGGTGCTGTTCTTCGCCATCGCCCAGTTCCTCGCGTACTTCGACTGGACGCACATCGGTGACGTCATCGCGGTGAGCTCCGCCGAGGCGCTGGAGAGCAGCGGGGTGCCCATCTGGGTGGTGTTCCTGGCGATCCTCGCGCTGCTGTCCGTGGTCAACGTGCTGGTCACCAGCGGGTCGGCGATGTGGGCCATCGCGGCGCCGATCGTGGTGCCGATGCTCATGCTGCTGGACGTGCCCGCCGAGACCACGCAGGCGCTCTTCCGCATCGCCGACTCCGGGTCCACGGCGATCACGCCGATGAGCCCGTACTTCGTCATGGCGCTCGGGTTCCTGCAGCGGTACCGCAAGGACGCCGGCATCGGCACCCTGGCCTCGTACACGCTGCCGCTGGCCGTGTGCATGACGCTCGCCTGGACGCTGCTGTTCTTCGCCTGGTGGGGACTCGGCATCCCGCTCGGGCCGGGTGCGCCCGTGCGGTGACCGGGCCCGGCTCGTGGCCCCGTCGCGCGCGGCGGCGGGGCCACGGCGAGGATGAGCGGTGATGAACGCGATCCTGCTGCTGCCCCTGGGCCTGGTCCTGCTCAACGTCTTCGCGCTGGCCCTGGTGTTCCTGCGGGCACCGCTGTTCCGGCTGCCGGTGTACTGGCCGATGGTCCTCAACGTGGGGCTGTCCGTCGCGCCCGCCGTGGTGCTCGGCATCGGGCTGGCCCTGATGCTCGCGGTCATGGCCTTCGTGCCGAGCCAGGCGCTCCTGCTCACGGTGATCGCCGTGGTGCTCGTCGTGTGGGTGCTGCTGCTGCCCAACGCGGCCTACCTGGTGACCGAGCTGAACTTCTCCCACCGGCGGCCCACCGACGACCCGGCGCCGCTGTGGTACGACATCGTGATGGTGCTCGCCCTGGCCCTGTCCGGGGTGCTGAACACGCTGTCGAACGTGCTGCTGGTGCAGCTCGCCTACATCATGATCGTGCGGCCCAACGACGACGACCCCTACCGGCACCCCGACTCCTGGCTGCTGGTCGGGGTCACGCTCGTGCTGGTGAGCGTGGGCATCTACCTCGGGCGCTACGTGCGGTTCAACACCTGGGACCTGCTGCACCCGGCCTCGTTCGCCCGCAAGCTCGCCGGGCACCTGAGAGTGCCGGCGAACCTGCGGGCGCTCGGGGGGTTCGTCGTCGTGCACACGCTGTTCCTCGGGGTGCTGTACCTGCTGATCGTCGCCCCCGTGATGGTGCTCGTGGCCGCCGTGAGCCGGTGAGCCCGAGACGTCGGGCCCGTCGTCAGTCCGGCAGGCCGGCGACCGCGAAGTACGTGGTGCAGGCGCCGCCCTCGGACTCGTAGCCGGTCGCCAGCTCCAGCACCTCGTCACGCTCGGGCATCGGCAGCAGGCTGGAGCTGTAGTTGGGGCAGTAGTTGTTCCACGGGTCGAGGATCGCGACCGGCGCCGCGGCCGTCGTCCACGGTGACTCCGGCGCGGCCTCGTTGGTCATGATCGTGGAACCGTTGCCGGGCAGCACCGCGCCGCCCGCCCCGTAGAGCATCTGGCCGACGGCGAGCAGCCGCCCGTCGGGGGTGCCGTCGTCGTACCAGCTCACGGTCGGGGCGTGCCGGAAGTGGGTGCCGTCGGCGGTGGCCACCCGGTGGCCGAGCTGGGCCGGGTCGCCCCAGCTCGTGCCGTCCGGGGAGCGTCGTACGTAGTGGCGGCAGTCCTGCCCCGGTCCGCAGATCTCGTAGCTCATGAGGTACGTGCCGTTCGGCAGGGTGCGCACCACGGGCATCCCGGGCCGCAGCGCGGGGTCGGCGGCGGCCACCACGTTCTCCAGCGGCCCCCAGGTGTGCCCGTCGGCCGAGACGGTCTGCACGAGCGTCTGGCTGTGCGTGGGCTGCTGGTTCTCGTCGGAGACGTACAGCACCAGGTCGCCGTCCGGGGTCACGGCGAACTCCGGCTCCCACAGGCCCTTCGTCCCTGCGGCCGTCGCCGCCGTCGAGACGTGCTCCCAGGTGCGGCCCTGGTCGCGGCTGGCCCAGACCGGCAGCGTCATGCGGCGGGTGGCCTCGTCCTGCTGCTGGCCCACGGACGCCGACCACAGCAGCGTGCCCGCCGGGAGGTCGCCCACCCGGCGCGGCAGCTCGAACAGGGTCGAGCAGCACAGGCCCTGCGCCGCGCCGGGGTCGGAGACGGTGCCGACCCGGTCGAAGGTGCGGCCGTCGTCGGTGCTGGCGAAGATCGCGCCGTGGCCCACGTCGCCCTCGAACGTGACCACGCTCGCGATGATCGTGCCGTCGGCCGCGCCCGAGTGCTCCAGCCGGATCGCACGCGGGTAGAGGGCGGCCCCGTCCATCAGCCGGGTGCCGTTCACCGCCCCGCCGGGTGGTGGCGCGGCGGTCCCTGTGGCCGTGGCCGGGACGACCGCGGTGGTCAGGGTGAGCGCGGCGAGCGCCAGGACGGTGAGCGTGGGCCGGAGGAAACGTCGTACGACCATGGGTGGTACCTCTCTGATCGGCACTGATCTGATCGACACTGGTCTCGGCGGCCACGGTAGTGACGAACCCACACTTGAGTCAACGTTGCACCACCCCCGGCGGGATCACGCCCGGACCCGGGTGCGGTACCGCAGCGGGGACTCGCCCACCTCCCGCTTGAACGCGGTGCTGAACGCGCTCTCCGACGCGTAGCCCAGCTCGGCCGCCAGCGCGCCGACGCGGACGTCCTGGTGCCGCAGGGCGCGCCGGGCGAGCAGCATGCGCCACCGGTTCAGGTACGCGACGGGCGGGATCCCCGCCACGGCGCGGAACCGTTGCGCGAACGACGTCCGCGACATCGCGGCGGCGCGGGACAGCTCCGTCAGGCCCCACGCCCGGGCCGGGTCGGCGTGCATGAGGCCGACGGCGGGGCGCAGCCGGTCGTCCGCCAGCAGCCGCAGCCAGCCCGCGGGCGGTCCGGCCGGGTCGCCCGCGGCCTCGTCCGTCGTCTGCTCGATGTAGGCCCGCAGCACCTCCAGCAGCAGGAGCTGCCCGTGCTGCCGGACGGCGAAGGCCGTGCCGACCCGGTTCCCGGTCACCTCGACGGACAGCCGGTGCAGGGTGCCGCGCAGGTTGGTCGCGGCCACCCCGGACCCGCGCACGTGGGCCAGCGGCGGGAGCGCCTGGCTCAGCAGCGCGTGCCCTGCGGGGTCGAGGTCGACATGACCGCCGATGACGACGTCGCGCGCGGCGCCCGCGGACCCCGGCGGCGGGAGGGTGGCGAAGTCGGCGTCCGGCACGACCTCGCGGGGCGGTCCGTCGCCCGTACCGCCCTCGGCCCGCAGCCACGTCCGCCCGTTCAGGACGGCGACGTCGCCGGGCCCCAGCGCGACGGGTCCGGCGCTGTCGGCGCTCAGGCGGGCGCGGCCGCTGACCACCGCGAAGAACTTGATGCCCTCGATCTCGGCGCGTGAGACCCACGGCCCGTGCACGGCGAACCCGCCCGACACGACCCCGCGCACCTCGACGAGGTCGAACACGGCGGAGAGCTGGTCCTCGATCACCTCCGTACTCTCGCGCAATAAATGCGCACTCACAAGTATTCAGAGTCCGCCTCCGCGGAGGCAGGGTGGTGACCATGCAGACAACACACCAGCAGCACCCCCTCGGCACCGGCTTCACCCCGGCCTCCACGGCCGACGACGTGCTGGCCGGGATCGACCTGACCGGCACGAACGTCGTCGTCACCGGCGGGCACAACGGCATCGGACGCGAGACCACCCGTGCGCTCGCCGCCGCCGGGGCCTCCGTCACCGTCGCGGCGCGCAACCCCGAGCGGGCCGCCGAGCAGCTCGCCGGCATCCCGCGCGTCGACACCGGGAGGCTGGACCTCATGGACCCGGCGTCGGTCGACGCGTTCGCCGCCTGGTACCTGGGCTCCGGCCGGCCGCTGCACGTGCTGGTCAACAACGCGGGCATCATGGCGGGGCCGCTGGTGCGCGACGCACGCGGCTACGAGTCCCAGTTCGCGACCAACCACCTGGGGCACTTCCAGCTCACCCTCGGCCTGCTGCCCGCGCTGCGCGCCGCGCACGGCGCCCGGGTGGTCAACCTGACCTCGGGCGGGCACCGCCTGTCCGGCATCCGGTGGGACGACCCGCACTTCACGGCGGGCTACGACGAGATGGGCATGCTCGCCTACGGTCAGTCCAAGACCGCGAACGTGCTCTTCGCGGTCGAGCTCGACCGGCGCTGGGCCGCCGACGGGATCCGCGGGTACGCGGTGCACCCCGGCATCGTCATGACCACCAACCTGGGCCCGTGGCTCGCCGAGGGCGAGCAGCGCACCCCGTGGCTGGACGACGACGCCCGGCGTGCCATGGGGCTGGTCGACGAGGCAGGCGAACCCGTCGTCGACCCGGACAACGAGAAGAAGACGGTCCAGCAGGGGGCGAGCACGAGCGTGTTCGCGGCCACGAGCCCGCTGCTGGCCGGGATCGGCGGCGTCTACCTCAAGGACAACGACGTCTCGCCCCTGGACCCCGAGCCCCAGGACATCGACTTCGCCACCGAGCAGAACCCGCCCGCCACGGTGGTGCCGCACGCGATCGACCCGGGGTCGGCGCGGCGGCTGTGGGCCCTCAGCGAGGAGCTGCTGGGCCGGTAGCCGGCGCCGCGCCTAGGATCGCTCGCGTGAGTGCTGCCCCGCGCAAGAACCACCAGATCGCGGTGCTCGTGCTGGAGGGCGCCAAGCCGCTCGACGTCGGCATCCCCGCGCAGGTGTTCTCCAACCGGCCGAGCATGCCCTACGAGGTGCGCGTGTGCGGGGCGGCGCCGGGCCTGGTGACCGGCGGCGACGGCCTCTCGTACCACGTCGCCGAGGGGCTGGCCGCGCTGGAGCGCGCCGACACCGTCTTCGTCCCCGGGTACCGCACGCCCGCGGACGCCGACCCGCCGGCCGTGGTCGTCGACGCGCTCCGCGCCGCGCACGCGCGCGGGGCGCGGCTGGCGGCGATCTCGACCGGTGCGTTCGCGCTCGCGGCGACCGGGCTGCTGGACGGCCGGCGTGCCACCACCCACTGGCACTACACCCGGGCCCTGCGCGAGCGGTACCCGCGCGTGCAGGTCGACGAGAACGTGCTGTTCGTGGACGAGGGCGGCGTGCTGACCTCGGCGGGTGCCGCCTCGGGGATCGACCTGTGCCTGCACCTGGTGCGGCGTGACCACGGCGTGGGGCTGTCCAACCACGTGGCCCGGCGGCTGGTGGCAGCGCCGTACCGCAGCGGGGGACAGGCGCAGTACGTGCCCCGCAGCGTGCCCGAACCGCTCGGCGACCTGTTCGCCGAGACGCGCGCGTGGGCGCTGGAGCACCTCGCCGAGCCGCTGACGCTGGAGACGCTCGCCGCCAACGCCCGGGTCTCGGCGCGCACGTTCTCGCGGCGGTTCGTCCAGGACACCGGCTACACGCCGATGCAGTGGGTGCTGCGGGCACGCGTGGACCTGGCCCGGGAGCTGCTGGAACGCAGCGACCTGGGCGTGGAGCAGATCGCGCACCGGGTGGGGCTCGGCACCGCGGCGAACCTGCGCCTGCACTTCCACCGGATCCTGGGCACATCGCCCACGGAGTACCGGCACACCTTCTCGGCGTGAGCGTGCGGCACAGGGGTGGCGAGATCCTTGCGGGTGGTGGCGAAGTGTCTGGCGGGATCCTTGCGCACCGGGGCGATCGAGCCGCTTTCGGGCCGTCCGCGTGCGACGGAGCATGGGTGCGACGAAAGGAAACGACACCCATGACCCGCATCGCCATCAACGGCTTCGGTCGCATCGGCCGCAACTCCCTGCGCGCCCTGCTGGAGCGTGACAGCACGCTCGAGGTGGTCGCCGTCAACGACCTCACCGCCCCCGACGCCCTCGCGCACCTGCTCAAGTACGACAGCTCGCTCGGCCGGCTCGGCCGTCCCGTCGAGGTCGACGGCGACGAGCTCGTCGTCGACGGCCGCCGCATCACGGTGCTCGCCGAGCGCGAGCCGGGCAAGCTGCCGTGGGCGGAGCTCGACGTCGACATCGTGCTGGAGTCCACCGGCCGGTTCACCTCCGCCGACGCCGCCCGCGCCCACCTCGACGCCGGGGCCCGGAAGGTGCTGGTCAGCGCCCCGTCGGCCGGCGCCGACGTCACGCTCGCCTACGGTGTGAACACCGACGCCTACGACCCGGCCGCGCACACGATCGTGTCGAACGCGTCGTGCACCACCAACGCCCTGGCGCCGCTCGCCTCCGTGCTGGACGACCTGGCGGGCATCGAGCACGGCTTCATGACCACCGTGCACGCCTACACCCAGGAGCAGAACCTCCAGGACGGGCCGCACCGCGACTGGCGCCGTGCCCGCGCCGCCGCCGTCAACATCGCCCCCACCACCACCGGTGCGGCCAAGGCGATCGGGCTGGTGCTCCCGGGCCTGGACGGCAAGCTGTCGGGCGACTCGATCCGCGTGCCCGTGCCGGTCGGCTCCCTCGTGGAGCTGAACACCACGGTCGCCCGCGAGGTCACCCGCGACGAGGTGCTCGCCGCGTACCGCGCCGCCGCCGACGGTCCTCTGGCCGGCATCCTCGACTACTCCGACGAGCCGCTGGTCTCCAGCGACATCACGGGCGAGGCGGCGTCGGCGATCTTCGACGCGGCCCTGGTCCGGGTCGAGGGCCGGCACGTCAAGGTCGTGGCCTGGTACGACAACGAGTGGGGCTTCTCGAACCGCGTGATCGACACGCTGGAGCTCCTGGCCCGCGGCTGACGCCTACCGGTCACGGGGGCGGACGGCGGTCCCGGTCTGCTCGGCCCACCGCCGCTGCCCCCGTGTCTCCACCGCGCGCCGGTGGTAGTGGGCGCGGACCCACGCCACCGCGTCGGTCGGCGCCACGCCGCTCAGGGTCGCCAGGACCGCGAGCGCCGTGCCCGTCCGGCCGACGCCCCCGTCGCAGGCGATCTCGACGCGCTCGGTCTCGGCCCTGGCGTGGGCCTGGCGCAGGGCGGCGAGGGCGTCGTCGGTCGAGTCCGGGAGGCGGAAGTCCCGCCAGCGGACCCAGCGGTACTCCCAGCCCTCGACCCGCGGGTCCGTGCCGCGCAGGTAGACGGCGAAGTCCGGGGCGGGCACGTCCCCGCGCGGCCGGCGCAGCCCGGTGCCCCGGACCCGTCGCCCGTCGGGCAGCTCGACGACGCCGTCGGTCAGGTTCCAGCGGCGGAGCTCCCGCTGCTCGCCGGCTGTGCTGTCCATGGGCTCAGGCTAGTGGGTGAGGTCTTCGGGCGAGGTCGGGGGGGGGGGGGGGGGGGCGCACCCGGGGGGGCCCCCCCCCCCCCCCCCCCCCCCCCCCCGCCGGCGCGGGGCGGGGGGGGCCCCCGCGCCCGCCCCCCCCCCCCCCCCCCGCGCC
>NZ_JBITFV010000006.1:0-86567 GCF_044456525.1 Promicromonospora sp. NPDC050880 | reverse complement strand
GGGGGGGGGGTGTGTGGGTGGGGGGGTGGGGTGGTGGGGGGGGGTGGGGGGGGGGGGGGGGGGGCCGCGGGGGGGGGGCGGGGGGGCCCCCCCCCCGCCCCCCCCCCCCCCCGACGTCGGCGCGAGAGGTGTCAGAAGGTCCAGCGCTGCGCCTCCGCACCCGAGCAGGTGCGGATCTCCAGGCGCTGGCCGTCGTGCTGCGGGGTGCCGCCGACGGTGGTCAGGCACTTGCCCGACTGCGGGTTGACGAGCGCGCGGGTGGCGGACTGGTAGGTCCAGCTCTGCGCCCCCGTGCCGTTGCACGTCCAGAGCTGCACGACGGTGCCGTCGGCCGTGCCGCCGCCCGACACGTCCGCGCACCGGCCGAGTGCGCCGAGCGTGGAGCCCGACCGGGTCCAGGTCTGGGCGGCGTTGCCGCTGCAGTTCACGATCTGCAGCGGGTTGCCGTCGAACGAGTCGGCCCAGGGCACGTCCACGCACATGCCGTTGGCGGCGCGCACCGGCCCCGTGCCCGACGGCAGCGGCGAGGTGCCGCCGTCGCCCCCGCCGCCGTCCGATCCGTCGATCGGGCTGGCCGCGCCGGAGAACGGGTCGAGCTGGATGTAGGCCGCGGTCGGGTTGCCGTCGTGGACCAGCGACTCCTGCGCCAGCACGTCGTCGAACGCGAACCCGTAGGCCTTGCCGTTGGCCATCTGCTGGTGGATGAACTTGGAGTAGTAGTCGGTGACCGACGCCTCGTAGAAACCCGACGTGCTGGTGCCCGGCTGCGTGGTGCGGGTCAGCAGCGTGGAGCGGTGGAAGCCCGCGCACAGGGTGCGGGCGATGGCACCGATGTCGTTGTTGGGGGCCGCCAGGTCGTTGTAGCAGCCGAAGATCGAGTCGCTCGACGGCTTGCGGAACTCGGTCACGTACGCGCCCGAGGCGTTGGTGAAGCGCATGACGCCGTTCACCACCCGGCCGGTGAACACCGTGGCGGGGTCGTAGGAGTAGGGCGCCACGGTGAGGTTCTCGTTCGTGTACTTGGCCCACACCTGGTCCACGTACGACGACAGGACGTTGGGGTCGAGCTGCCCCGTGCCGATGGCGTGGCTGGGTGCCAGGACCCGCAGGAGCGACCCGTCCGGTGCGCGCTGCTCGAGGTTGTTCCAGCCTGGCGTGGCCTCCAGCGCGTTGACCACGTTCTGGTAGCCGTCGGGCTTGAGCATGCCGGTGCTGAGCACCGTGCCGTCGGCCTTGCGCAGGCCGGTCTGGTAGGGCGCGGAGAGGAAGTCGACCTGGGTGCTGTTGATCCACAGGCCGCCGTCGTTGAGCGTGAACTCGGTCCAGGAGAACAGCTTGTTCCGGTTGGGGTCGCTCGGGTTCTGCACGGCGGGCTGCACCAGGCGGCCGTCGTTTACCACCTTGAAGGACAGCTTGCTGCCGTAGGAGAAGTACACGCGCCCCGACATCTTGGGCAGCTGGATCGTCTTCGACTGGCCGTTCGCCGGTCCGGCGATCGAGGCGTCGGGGGCGTCCACCGGCGTGCCGCCCACGGTGGGCCAGGCGTGGAACGTGCCGGACGCGTCGGCCCAGCCCAGCCGGCCGGTGCCCGGGTCGCCCAGCACGTAGACGAAGACCTGGTCACCGCGCCCGGAGTCGTTGGTGATGGTCAGCGGGATCGTGGCCGGCACGGCCGAGGCGGCCTGCGGCTGGGCGACGACGAGGGCGCTCGCGGTGACGGCGAGCACGCCGAGTGCCGCGACGGTGTTCAGCAGTGCGCGGAGCCTGGGCCTTCCGGTGCGGGGTCGTGCCTGGGATCTTGCCTCGGTACGTGACATGGAGATCTCCTCGCGTTCCGTCGAGTACGTCGTCGTACTTACTGGGATGTCAGCAGAACGGATATTAGTGAGGAATCCTGACAAGGTCACCGATCTGCCGTCGAATTCACCCGGTGCTCTGGTTGCGCGTCCTGTTCACCGCGGTGTCGGGGCACGGTCACCCGGCCGTCTCCTGGCGCCACTAGAACGGCAGCATGAACCCGGGACCTGAGCTGAACCGTCGCACCCTCCTCGGCGCCACCGGCCTGGCGGCCGCCGGGCTCCTGCTGCCGTCCGCGCCGGCATTCGCCCGGTCAGGACGTCCGGTGCTCACGCACGGCGTGCAGCTCGGCGACCCGCGCGCCGACGGTGCCGTCGTGTGGACGCGCGCCGACCGGCCCGCACGGATGTTCGTCGAGATCTCCCACGACCCGGACTTCCGGCGCGTGGTCCGCGTGCGCGGACCGCTGCTGACGCCCGAGACGGACGGCACCGGCGAGGTACGCCTGACCGGCCTGCCCGGCGGGCAGGAGGTGCACTACCGCGTCGTGGCGCAGGACCTGGACGGCCGGGCCGACAGCCAGGCGCTGACCGGCCGGTTCCGCACCGTGCCCCGGGACCGCAGCGACGTGCGGTTCGTCTGGTCGGGCGACGTCGTCGGGCAGGGCTGGGGCATGAACCCGGACATCGGCGGCATGACCATCTACGACGCGATGGCCGCCCGCACCCCCGACTTCTTCCTGCACAGCGGCGACACCGTCTACGCCGACGGCCCCCTCCAGGAGACCGTGACGCTGCCCGACGGCCGCGTCTGGCGCAACGTCGTCACACCGGAGAAGTCGAAGGTCGCCGAGACGCTGGCCGAGTACCGCGGCCAGTTCGCCTACAACCTGCTCGACGAGAACGTCCGCCGCTTCGCCGCGCAGGTGCCCCAGCTCGTGCAGTGGGACGACCACGAGGTCACGAACAACTGGTACCCGGGCGAGGTGCTCCAGGACGACCGCTACACGGAACGGCGCGTCGACGTGCTGGCCGCGCGCGGGTTCCGCGCCTTCCACGAGTGGCAGCCGGTGCGCCGGCAGGACGCCGTCGACGGCCGCGTCTACCGCAAGGTGTCCCACGGCCCCCTGCTCGACGTCTTCGTGCTCGACATGCGCAGCTACCGCGACCCGAACTCCACCGGGACAACGCCGGAGCGCATCCTCGGCGCCCGCCAGGCCCGCTGGCTCGTCGAGGAGCTCGACCGCTCCCGCGCCACGTGGAAGGTCATCGCCTCGGACATGCCCATCGGCATCGTGGTGCCCGACGGCGACCGGATCGAGGCCGTCGCCAACGGGCTGCCCGGCGTGCCGAACGGGCGAGAGGCGGAGCTCGCGTGGGTGCTGCAGGAGATCAAGCGGCGGCGCGTGCGCAACACCGTCTGGCTCACCGCCGACGTGCACTACTCCGCCGCGATCCACTACTCACCCCAGCGGGCCGCGTTCGAGGGGTTCGACCCGTTCTGGGAGTTCGTGTCGGGGCCGCTGCACGCCGGCGCGTTCGGGCCGAACACACTGGATCCCACGTTCGGTCCCCGGCAGGAGTTCGTCAGCGCGCCGCCGCGCGCCAACACCTCACCGCTGGAGGGCTTCCAGCACTTCGGCGAGGTGAACATCGAGGGGGACACCGGCCGGCTCCGCGTCGACCTGCGCGACCAGGCGGGGCGCTCGCTGTGGACGACGACGCTGGACCCGGAGCGGGGGAGCGGGCGGGGCGAGGGCTGACGGAGGGGGGCCGGCCCGTTCCCCGGCGCGGGGTACCTCAGCAGGCCTCGAGGACGAAGAAGATGAAGGACACGAAGGCGGTCCGCTCCCCGCTCGCGATGCGCGGCGTGAGGAGCTCAGCCGGTGTGTCCGGGGACGGCGGCGGCTCGGCGACGGTCACGATGCGGAACCCGGCGGCGGAGAACTCGTCGGTCATCGAGTGCAGCGGGCGGTGCCAGTACGTCAGGGTCCCGGGCTGACCCGCGAACTCGTACTCCTCGGAGAACTCCCGGACGGCGAAGTAGTCCTCCTCCGGCGCGAAGAAGGGCCGCACGAGCGGGTGGTTGACCGAGAGGATGAGGCGTCCGCCGGGCTTGAGCACCCGGTGCAGCTCCGTCAGCGGCCCGTGCCAGTCCTCGAAGTAGTGCAGCACCAGGGACGAGACCACGTCGTCGAACGTGTCGTCCGCGTAGGGGAGGGGCTGCGTGAGGTCCGCGACGGTCAGCGGCACGTCGTCGCCGAGCCGGCGGCGGGCGAGCTCGATCATCGCGGGGCTGCCGTCGAGGCCGGACATCTCGGCGCCGCGGTCGCGCAGCGCGGCCGACAGCGGCCCGGACCCGCAGCCGGCGTCGAGGATCTGGCGGCCGCGCACGTCGCCCGCCAGGCGGACCATGGCCGGCCGTTCGTACCAGGCGTTGAGCAGGCTGCCGGAGTTCTCGGCGTCGTAGCTCGCGGCGAACTCGTCGTAGTGGTCGGCCTTCATCGGAACCCTTCGCTCGACGGTCTGTGGGTGGGGCTGACGCTAGCGGGCCGGGTTGTCGCGAAGGCTTCGTGACGGGTCTCTCTTCGAAGAAAGCCAGGTTCCTCCCGGTGGTGTTCACGGTGGTGGGGGTGGAGTTCGGGTCTGACCTGGTCGGTGGAGTGGGCCGTGAGGGGCCGGCGGCTGTCGGGTTCCGGGGTGCGTCGACCGGCTTCCGCTGTTGGCAGAGCGGGTCGGCTCAACGAGAAGTGCGTACAGGTGTGCGATAGGTTGGTGGCATGACGCGATCGGGTGGGGTGCTGGGATTGGCGGGCGGGCAGCCTGTCGGGTCGGTGCTGCCCGGTGGTGTGCTGCCCGGTGGTGCGGGGATGTCCGGAGGGCGGGTGGCTGGCGGTGTCGGTGCTGTGGCTGATGTGCGGGCTGTGCGGGAGGCGCTGGCGGGGATGATTCTGCCGGGTGCTACTGACATGTCCGGGTCGGGCCTGGTCTCGCGGGAGGTCCAGGGCGAGTGGGTGGATCTACTGGGTGAGTTGGAGGCGGTGAAGGCGGCGGTGACTGCGACGCAGGCCCGCCTGGTGGTCGCCCTGGACGAGGCCACCAGGGCTGAGGAGGCCGCGCAGGGTGTTCGGGCCGAGCGTCGGGGTCGTGGTGTGTCGTGCCAGGTGGGTGCCGCGCTACGGGTGTCCCCGCACGCCGGGGCCGGGTTCGTGTCCACCTCGCGGGTGTGGGTGATGCAGATGCCGCACACGTTCGCGGCGTTGCAGACGGGGATCCTCTCGCAGTGGCGGGCCACGTTGTTGGTGCGGGAGACGTCGCACCTGTCGGTGGAGCACCGTGCTCTGATCGACGAGCAGGTCTGCGGTCCCGCGCACCTGGAGGACCTGGCGCGGATGGGGACGCGGCGGTTGGTGGCCCGGATCAAGGAACTCGCCGCGAGCCTGGATGTGCACGCGTGCGTGAACCGCAACGCGAGGGCCGTCTCGGAGCGGCGGGTCTCGATCCGTCCGGCCCCGGACCTGATGGTCTATCTGACGGCGTTGGTTCCGATGGGGCAGGGAGTACAGGCCTACGCGCAGCTCAAGGCAACTGCTGAGTCCGTGAAGGCCACCGGGGACGAGCGGTCGGGTGGGCAGATCATGGCCGACACTCTGATCGAGCGTGTCACTGGTCGTGAGCCCGGTCAGGCCGCGGACGTACCGGTGACGATCAACCTGCTGGTCTCCGATGAGACCCTGCTGGCTGGTGGTACTCAGCCTGGTGTGGTGGTCGAGGGTGTCCCGGTGGGTGGGGGTGTGGTCCCTGCGCCGGTGGCTAGGAACCTCGCAGCCCACGCGATCGACACCGACACCGCGTGGTTGCGGAGCATCTACGTCGACCCGTCCGGTCGTCTGCTGGCTGCGACGTCCACCTCCCGGTTCCACCCACCAGGCCTGGCGGGCTTGTTACGCGCCCGAGGGCAGGGCATCTGTGCCACGGCGTGGTGTGACGCACCGATCCGCCACCTGGACCACATCACCCCCCACATTGAGGGTGGTGAGACGAGCCTGGACAACGGGCAAGGCCTGTGCGCCCGGTGCAATCATGCCAAGCAGGCACCCGGCTGGATACAGAAACCCACCCAGCACGACGGACGCCACGCGGTAGAGACCAGGACCCCGACCGGGCACACGCACGTCTCGGTGGCACCCATGCCACCGCGACCCCTGCGCGCCGACCACCTGAGCTCGAACGGTGCTGGGGCAGTCACGGACGTACCGGTCCACAGTGCACCGGCCAACGCCCCCTCCACGGCGGGTGGCGGTGGCGCGCGCCTGGGTTGGACCCCCGCGGTCGGCATGACCGGCCCCGCACCCGGCCGCACCCCACGCAGCCGCTACACGATCGGCTGCCACACCCACCGCGACCGGGGAGCGATTGCTTACCGACCAAGCCCACCACGCCCGACACACGGGCCACCTGGTCGAGCCCGCGCCCGAACACGGAGACCCGACCTCACCTGGACCCACCCCACCTGAGAGGCATGCAAAAAGCCCTCCGGCTCAGCGTTTCCGCTGAGCCGGAGGGCCCTTCGACACGGTGGGCGATACTGGGTTCGAACCAGTGACCTCTTCGGTGTGAACGAAGCGCGCTACCACTGCGCCAATCGCCCGTGCTGCTCACCCCTTGGGGCGTGCGTGGACGATATTAGCCTGCTTCGAGCGCGGATGCGAAATCCAAATCGCCAGGTCGCCTCAGGGGTCGATCCGCTCCCGCATGTTCCGCTCGAACAGGTCGCGCGCAGCCGCCGACAGCTCGCCGATCTCCAGGTCCACGCCGTCCAGCCACACCGTCGGTTGCACGTTGCGCACCGATCCGGTCAGCAGCATCCGGGCCTCCCCGGCGGCCACCCGGTCCAGCACGGAGAACGGCAGCTCGCCGTCCTTCGCCTCGCGGACCGGCAGGCCTGCCTCGGCGCCCCACTCCAGCAGCAGCTCCCGCGTGATGCCCGCGAGGCAGCCCACCGACAGCGGGGGAGTGACCAGCTCGCCGTCGATCTCGACGAACACGTTGGACCCCGTGCCCTCGCACAGGTCGCCCTGGGTGTTGGCGAGCACCGACTCGTCGGCGCCCTTCTTGATCGCGTCCGCGAGCGCCACGACGTTCTCGGCGTACGACGTGGTCTTCAGGCCCGCGACCGCGCTGTTCTCGTTGCGGGTCCAGGGGGCCCGCGCGGCGCGCCCCGTCGGCACGACGACGGCGGGCGTCGCCGCCACGACGACCGTCTGCGGCCCGTCCGTGCGCCCCGAGCCGAGCGGCCCGATGCCGTCGGTCACGGTGATGCGCAGGCGTCCGGCGTCGGGGGATGCCGACAGGACCGCGTCGACGCCGTCGCGCACCTTGCCCAGGTCGAGCGTCGCCATGCCCATGCCTGCCGCCGAACGTTCCAGGCGCGCGAGGTGCCTGGTCAGGGCGAACGCCTGCCCGTCGAGCACCGCGCAGGTCTCGAACACGCCGTCGCCGACTGTGATGCCGTGGTCGACCGCGCTGAGCGCGGCCTCACCGGGCGCGACCATGCGCCCCTCTGCCCAGATGACCGTCATGTCGCCCAGTGTGTCACCGGCGCAGGGTGACGTGCGTGACCTCGGGCGTGTGCCGCACGCTCGTGGACGAGAACTCGATGGGCGGCACGCCGTCGAACACGCGGGTGCCGGAACCGAGCGTGAACGGCACCACGTGCAGGCGCAGCTCGTCCACGTGCCCGGCGGCGAGGTACTCGTTCAGGGTGGTGGCACCGCCCGTGATGGAGATGTCACGGTCGCCCGCGGCCTCCCGTGCCTGGGCGAGCGCGCTCTCGATGCCGTCGGTGACGAAGTGGAAGGTGGTGCCGCCCTCCATCGGGATCGGCTCGCGCGCGTGGTGGGTCAGGACGAAGACGGGCCCGTGGTACGGCGGGTTCTCGCCCCACCAGCCCTTCCAGTCCGGGTCCCAGTCGCCGCGGCCCGGGGTGAACATGTTGCGCCCCATGATGTACGCGCCGGCGCCCACGATGGCGTCCACCTCGGCCTGGTGCGCGTCGCCGTGCTCGAACATCCAGGTGTGCAGGCGTTCGCCTGCCAGCGGGCCGAACGGGTGCTCCAGGCTCTGGTCGTGCCCGGCGGAGTAGCCGTCGAGCGAGACTGCCATGTCTGCTTTCACGATTCCCATGCCCGGTCTGACGGCGGCGGCTGCCGGAACTCATCGGTGCGCGGGATCAGCCCTCGCCGCGGTAGCTCCCGAAGCTCCACAGGTTGCCCTCGGGGTCGCGGACCACGCAGGACCGCCCGCCGTAGTCCTGGTCGGCAGGCTCGCTGAGGCTGGTCCCGCCGGCGGCGAGGGCGGCCGCGTGGGCGCCGTCGACGTCGTCCGTGACGGCGTAGGCCGAGCCCGTCCCGGTCTGGTCCGGCCACCGGGGGCGTGGCCGGTGCGTGCCGAGCATGACGCCGCCGCCCTGCGGCCAGCCCAGCTCGGCGTGGTGGACCACGGTGGGGTCGGCGTCGTCCCGGTAGACGGCGATCTCGGTGAAGCCGACGGCCTTGAGCCAGGTCAGAGCCGCGTCGGCGTCGCGGTAGGTCAGGGTCACCCACAGTCCGGTGCTCATCGTTCTCCTCCTCGGTCAGGTGTCTCCCACGATGCCCCGGCCGGGTCGGCGACGTCTTGAACGAACGGGAGCTCCTCGCGCAGCCACGTGGACGGCGTGCAGCCGCCCAGGGCCACCCACTCGCGGGTCATGTGGGCGTGGTCGGCGTACCCGGCGGCCGCGGCGACGTCGGCCAGCGTGACGCGGCCCGAGCGGGCCGCGACCACGAGGGCGCGGCGGGAGCGCGCGAGGCGGGCGACGCGGCGCAGGTCCCGGGGCGTGAGCCCGCACTCGGTGCGGACGAGGTCCTGCAGGTGCCGGCGGCTCCAGCCCTGCTCGGCCGCGACCCGGTGGACCTGGCTGCCGCCGGCGATGCGGGCCAGCGCCCGTCCGACGTCGGCCCGTGGGCCGGGTTCGCCGGCCCGGGCCAGCCGTTCGACCAGAGCCCGGACGACCGTCGCGCCGTCCGGGGAGTCGGCGAGCATCTCGGGCAGGTGCGCGAGGTGCGGCGCGACCTCGGCCAGGCTCGTCAGCTCGCCCGCGAGCTCGCCCGCGGGCACGCCGAGCAGCGCGCGGGCGCCGCGCAGCGTGAGCGAGAGGCTGATACCGCGCTGGTGCCCGTCGTGGTGGATCGCGGCGGGCCGCGTGTGCAGGCCGGACACGCACGACCAGGCCCGGCGCCGGGTGTCGTCGCGTCCTGCCCACGAGACGTCGATCGGTTCGCCGAGTGGCAGCTCGAACGTCAGCCCGGTGCCGGGCATGCCCCGGTGCACGCCCGGCACCCCCATGTCGAGGTCGTACGGCACGACGGCGCTGACGTAGGGGGCGAGGACCTCCGGAACCCCGGAGCCCGGGACAGGTGCCACGCCTCCACGGTAGCCCCGGCCTCCGGCACGCGAGGCGGGTGGCGCTCCGGCTCAACCGCCCGACGCCAGCCCGACCAGCCGTTCCGCCTTGAGCTCGGTCTCGTGCCACTCGGCGGTGGGGTCGGAGCCCCACGTGATCCCGGCGCCCGTGCCGAACCGCAGCACGCCGTCGGCCCACCAGAAGGTGCGGATGCCGACCGCGAGGGACGCCTCGCCGTCGTGCACCCAGCCCACCGCACCGCAGTACGGGCCGCGCGGGACGGGCTCCAGCTCCTCGATGATCCGCAGCGCGCTCGACTTGGGCGCGCCCGAGACCGAACCCGGCGGGAACGTCCCGGCCAGCAGCCGGCGCCACAGGTCGCCGGAGCGGGCGACGTCGTCGCGCAGGGTGCCGCGCACGCGGGAGACCAGGTGCACCAGGCCGGGGTGCTCCTCAACCGCGAGCAGCGCGGTGACCGCGACCGTGCCGGGCCGGCAGACGGTCTGCAGGTCGTTGCGCACCAGGTCGGTGATCATGACGTTCTCGGCACGGTCCTTCTCGGTGAGGCCGTCCGGGGTGCGGGCCGTGCCCTTGATGGGCCCCGACTCCACGACGGTCCCGTCGCGGTCGTGCCGCACGGAGAGGTAGAGCTCGGGGGAGGCGCTGACCACCCATACGGGGTCCAGCCCGGTCGAGGCGGGCACGTGCACGGCCGCGGCGTGCGGGGCGGGGTTCCCGGCGGCCAGGCGCGCGGCGAGCGCACGGGCGTCGGGCTCGGTGGCGCTCGCGGGCAACGGCGCGGACAGGACCCGGCAGATGTTGGCCTGGTAGACGTCGCCCTCGCGCACGTGCTCGCGCACCCGGGCGACGGCGGCCTCGTAGCCGGCCTGGTCCATCGACGAGGTCCAGGCGTCGGGCGCGGGGCCGCGCCACGTGTCGTCCGGGGCGTCCGGCGGCGGGACGACGGCGTCCCGCACCCGCGCGAAACGCCACGCCCGCGCCGGGCCCTCGAAGTCCGCGACCACGAACCACGTGCCCGTGGCGAGCCGTTCCGGTTCGGCCCGGACGTCGACGCACTCGACGGCGCCGGTCGCCACACGACCGTCGAAGGTGGCCCAGCCGGTGTCCCCGGTCACGTCGTCCCGGGTCGCGGCGGCGTCGGGACGGTGGGTGACCGGTGGAATGGTGCGCTTTGCGGGCGGATGGGCCGAACGGGGGAACACGGGTCAACCGTACGGCGGCGCGCGCGATTGGACGGTTCGCCCTCCGGTCGATTAATGTTCAGATCACGCCGGAACGCCGGGGGAAACCCCAGGACGTCCGGCTTCGCGGATGTAGCTCAGTGGTAGAGCATCACCTTGCCAAGGTGAGGGTCGCGGGTTCAAGTCCCGTCATCCGCTCGGAACACCGCTCTCGTGGGCTTTCGGCCCTCAGAACCCGAGCACGGTGGGTTGGCCGAGAGGCGAGGCAGCGGCCTGCAAAGCCGTACACACGGGTTCGAATCCCGTACCCACCTCGCAGGCACGACGGGCGATTGGCGCAGCGGTAGCGCGCTTCCCTGACACGGAAGAGGTCACTGGTTCGATCCCAGTATCGCCCACCATCCAAGAAGGCCCCGACCGGGCGGTCGGGGCCTTTCTCGTTGCCCGGCCTCGGCCGTGGCACTCCCGGTGCGGTGCGTGCTGCTGTCGCCGTCGTCCGGGGAGCGGGTTAAATTTGGCGGGAGAGTGAAGCGCAATATCTTGGTGAATCGGCGCCGTGGGCCACGAGAAATGGCTCGGCAGCCTTTCTCGTCGGCGTGTGACTACTGCGTCGTGTAGTGCTCGATGCTCATCACCAGGATGACGCGGTCGGCGCTGTCCGCCGGTGCCTGCTGGTCGGGGTTGCCGTACCGCTTGCCGAGATGCACGTAGAACTCGCCGGTGGGGTCGGGGATCACCTCGGTGAGCCTGCCCCGGACCTCGAGATAGTTGAACGGGTTCTCCTTGTTGAGGATCGCCAGGCTCATCGACGAGTTGTGCTGCAGATTGCGGTACTTGGCGCGGTACGTGGTGTGCGTGAAGCGCAGCGTCTCGCCGTCGAAGTCGAACCACATCGGGTTGACCTGGACCGTGTCGTCCGGCCGGATGGTGCCGAGGAACGCGTAGTTCGGTGCCTCGAGCAGCGGGATCAGGTGGGCGGGGATGATGTCGGTCGCACTCATGCCCCCGAACATAACCCCTTGTGGTCGGCGCGAACCTCAAGAGGTCACCATGAAGTCAGCTTCTTCCAGCCCGGTGCGTCCCGTTCCTGCGGGGCGACGTCGTCCGATCGTCCTGGCCGCCCTGCTCGGGCTCGTCGTCACACCCCTCCTGGCCCTGCCCGGTCACGCGAGACCCTCCGACGATCCGACGGAGGACGAGCTCGCCGAGCTGCACGCCGCCATCGAGGAGTCCGACGTCGAGGGCATCGCCTGGTACACGGACGAGGCCGCCGGCGAGGTGGTCGTGACCGCCGACGAGACGGTCACCGGCGGCGAGCGCAACGACGTGCGCCGGGCGGCGGGGGACAAGATCGGCGCGCTGAACCTCGAGCGGGCGGACGGCGTCTTCACGCCGCTGCGCGCGATCTACCCCGGTGACGCCGTGCACGGCAACCAGGTCCGTTGCAGCCTGGGCTTCAACGTGCGCAGCGGTGCGCGGTACTACTTCGTGACGGCGGGCCACTGCGGCCCCAAGGGGAAGGTCTGGCACGACAGATCGTCCACGGGTCCGCGGATCGGCGCCGCCGTACGGTCCTGGTACCCGAACAACGACTACGCGCTCATCCGGTACGACCGGGCGTGGACGAAGCGGCCGGGCGGCTTCAGTCTGGGTACGCCGAAGCTGGGCCTCGGGGTCACGCGGGACGGTTCCACGAGCGGGGCGCACTCCGGGCGCATCACCGCGCTCGACGTGACCGTGCGCTACGTGGGCGGGCAGACGGTGCACGACCTGATCCAGACCGACATCTGCGGCGAGCACGGCGACTCCGGCGGCCCGCTCTACAAGGGCAGCAAGGCGTTCGGCATCACCTCCGGGGGAACCGGCGAGTGCCCGGGGCGGGGCATCACCTTCTTCCAGCCCATCGCCGAGGTGCTCAGCACCTACAAGCTCCACCTGTACTGACACGGCCTGCTCCTGACCTGCACGGGCGGTGTCGCGGCCACGGCCGGCGGCACCGCTCGGCACCCTGCCGCGGTCAGGGCTTTCGATTGGACCGGCACGCCGTTTGTGAACTACTCTTCCGGAGCGTCACCACGCCGGCCCGAAGGGGTCGAGGATGGTGGCACTGCGGATGTAGCTCAGTGGTAGAGCATCACCTTGCCAAGGTGAGGGTCGCGGGTTCAAGTCCCGTCATCCGCTCGGAACCCGCTTTGGTGGGGGAGCACGGTGGGTTGGCCGAGAGGCGAGGCAGCGGCCTGCAAAGCCGTACACACGGGTTCGAATCCCGTACCCACCTCGGGCGATTGGCGCAGCGGTAGCGCGCTTCCCTGACACGGAAGAGGTCACTGGTTCGATCCCAGTATCGCCCACCAGCAAGGCAAGACCCTCTGACCAGCGGAAACGCAGGTCAGAGGGTCTTTTGCATGTCTGGTGCTGGTGGACTGGTGTGGACCGCAAGAGCCCGTTCGGGACTCCTGCGGTCCCACAGCGGTCCCACAGGCCGGTGTTCGCAGAACACCTGACTGTGGGAGGTAGTGCCATGACAGAGAAGCGCGGCTTCGGGATGGTCGAGCGTCGCAAGAACGCTCGCACGGGCAAGACGACGGGGTTCCGCGCCCGGTACGTCGGACCGGACACGGCGAAGCACTCGCTGACCTTCAGCGCGAAGGTCGACGCCGAGGCGTGGCTGTCTCGGGAAGAGGGCCTGATCGCTCGCGGTGAGTGGACGCCGCCGGCATGGCGAACCGCCGCTGTGTCGATCACGGTGGATGAGTACGTGGAGCAGAACCTCGCCTTGCGGCGCCTGTCGCCGCGGAGCCGGGAGGAGTACGACCGGTACCGGGAGCGGTTCATCACGCACAAGCCGATCGGGCGAGCGGGGCTGCGGTCGGTGACCTCCATGGACGTCACGGCGTGGCTGACCGACGTGCGAGCCTCCACGGGCCCGACGATGGCGGCCCGCGTGTACGGGTTCCTGTCCTCGATCTTCAATGCCGCTGTGCGGGACGGCCTGCTGGACCGCAGCCCGTGCACAGTGCGCGGCGCGTCGAACGCGCCACGGGCATCGGCGAAGGCTGTGGCGTCCCCGGCGGAGGTCGCTGCCCTGCTGGAGCACCTGCCTCAGCGGTACCGGACGATGGTGCTGGTCGCGGCCTGGAGCGGGCTGCGGTCCGGGGAGCTGCGCAACTTGCGGCGCCGGGACGTGGATCTCGTAGCTGGCACGGTGAGTGTGCACAGCCAGGTCCAGAACCTTCGCGGGCGGGGCAAGGTGGTGCGCGACGTGAAGGCGGCCGCTGCGCGCCGGGTGGTGGCCCTGCCGGCTGGCGTGGCGGCTGCCCTGGAGGAACAGCTCGACGACGGCGCACAGCCCGGCCCAGATGGGCTCGTGTTCCCTTCGACGGTGGGGACGCCGATCTCGCAGTCGACGTTCTGGGAGGCGTGGAACAAGGCGCGCAAGGCGATCGGGCGGCCGGATCTGCGGTTGCACGATCTGCGTACGACGGCGGCCACGCTCGCGGCCGGTACCGGTGCGACCATCGCCGAGCTCATGGCCCGGTTGGGGCACACGACGCCGAACGCGGCGATGCGGTACCAGACGGCGGTGCAGGGAGCCGATGCGCGCATCGCCGGCGCGCTGGACGGGCTCGTGGTGCTGCCCGCCTCGCCGAACGGCACCGGCTCCGGTCCAGCCGAGGGCGCGGGCGCGGTCCCACGCAAGTCGCGCGGACGTGCTGCATGAGCTGCGGCAACGCCTGGCAGCTCCGGGCGGCGGTCCCACAGCGGACTGCCGCCCGGTCCTGGCTGGGCCGCAAATTGTCAGTAGAGCGCGACTTCCCAACTCTCAAGTTCTGGCTCGCCCGGCGGCAGGCTCCCAGTGCAGTACCGGTAGAGGAAGACTGCTGCGCGCCGTTCGGCGTACTTCTCGTTCACGGGCTCGCCTGCGTCGTCGAGTTCCAGGACGTTGGCGAAGATCGCGAACAGGGTCTCCATCTGGCTCGGCGAATCGCGCAGGTCGTCCCAGTAGTCGATCCCATCGAGGAGCGGATGCCCGACCGACCCGCGAGCAACCCAACCAGCGAAACGCCGCAACGCGCCTGATGCCCCGGGGGCCAGCTTCGTGCTCACAGCGGCGACTCTAGACGCTCCGGCGATCATGGCGCCGCGCTCCACGAGACACGCTTAGTTCCGCTCGGCGGCGCGGCCCCGGGCGTTGGGGACCGGCACGGCAAAGGACTCATGCATCTCGTCGAGGTCGACGCGGATCAGGCGCCCGATCCGATAACCGGTCACGGTGCCGTCCGCGATCCGCCGCCGGATCGTCTTGACGGACACGCAGAAGACCTCCGCCGCCACCGAGAGCGGCACAAGACGGCGGCCACCGGCCAGGCGGCCAGCGGCTTGGGTGCTGCGCCGAATCGACGTCCTCATCACAACTCTCCTGGTTGGCGCCGGAGCGTTTGTGCAGGTCGTATGGTCCGGCCAAATTGGCCGAACCATAATTTTCCTGTTTGTCCTTTCGGCCGTCCTCGCCTGCGGAAGGGTTGGTCATCTACGAGGACGCGTCGGTCGCGGTGGTGCCAATTCGCCACCATGTATGTCCGGGTCGTACCGCCTGCGCGGGTGCTTGTCGGATCCATGTCCGCCACTCTGCACCGGGCATGTACTACGCGACGTACCACTTGATGTCCCCGAACCGGCCGATTCCGATTCCTGTTGCGTGGGGGACATGGGGTTGAGCAGGGAGAACGCACGTCCCCCAACTCACGCGATTTCCGTTGCCCGGGAAGGGCACATCCCATGCCGCTCCGTCCATCGCGGTCGCCAACCTGACAGGACGGCGGCGCGCCGGCGTCCGCGGCTCGGCCGAGGCTGCACGGGCATGCGTTCATGTGTCGATGGTGACGATCGAGCGCACGCTCTGCGCACACCACGTCTCCGCACACCTACTGATGTGCGGCGCGTACGTGCAGGTCAGGTCGCGCACACCACCTCTGGACCGAACCCGGTGCTGATTCCCGTTCCGGCCGGGCCGCACACCGGGGTGTGCGGCCCGGCCGGGACGGGAGCCCTCGCAAGGCCCAGGCGACTCTCGTCCATGGTCGTCGGTGGGCGATGGCCGATAGCGTGTGCGCGTGGCACACGGCGACGTGGAACCGATCGGTGCTCGGGTCAGGTACTGGCGCCGGCGCCGCATGCTCTCGCGCCCGCAGTTGGCCTCCCTGGTCGACCGGTCGGTGAGCTGGTTGGAGAAGGTGGAGGCCGGCGAGCGGTCCCTGCACAATCTTGACGTCATCGAGCGTCTTGCCACGGCGTTGAGCGTCGAGACAGCTCTCTTGGTCGATGGTGGCGCGACCCGTGCGGCGCAAGTACGGGTCGATGCGGCCGAGATCACGGGCATTCACGACGCGCTTGCCTGGTACCCGGTGACCGACCCGGATCACGGTCGAAGCCTCGATGAGGTCGTGCCGGTGCTGGACCGTCTTGGAGCCGCGTGGCTGGAGTCGGAGTTCGTAACGGTGGGGCGGTACCTACCGGGCCTGCTCGTGGCGGTTCAGCAGATACCCACTGACGGCACTGATTCGGTGGCTGTCGCTCGTGTTCAGGTGAAGGTGTATCGGTTGGCGTGTTCGATGCTCCTCAAGTACCGCCACCATGAGTTGGCGTGGCTGGCGGCGGACCGTGCGATGGCTGTCGGGGACCGGTCGGGTGACGACATTGCCCTGGCCCGTGCGACTCGGTCGGCGGCGCGCGCGTTGTCGCACAACGGGCAGAGCCCGCGCTCGATCAGAACGGCTGTCGCGATGGCTGATCGTCTCGCCCCGCTGACCTCGGTCGAGGAAGAGGCGCTGCCGCTGCGCGGCATGCTCCTGCTCGCGGCGCAGATCACCGCGGCGAATCTCGGCGATGCCGAGACGGCCCGTGAGCTGCACCAGGCCGCTGCGGCCCTGGCGCGTGGGGTGAGCGAGTCGCGGCGGCACGAGACTCAGTTCGGGCCGACGAACGTGGCCTTCCACCGGGTGGCGGCCTTGGTCCGGCTGCGGGAGCCGGCCGACGCTCTGGCCGTCGGGCGCACGGTGTCGCCGCACGCGATAGCCACCATGCCCATCGAGCGGCGCGCGACGTACTTCCTGGACCTCGCCGAAGCCCTGCTGGCCATCGGCCGTCCATCGGCCGCACTGAGCCGTCTGTTGGACGCGGACGCCAGTGCGCCTCAAGAGGTACGGGGGCGTCCTGTGTCTGCAGATCTGGTGCGCCGGTTGCTCTCGACGCGTGAGTGCGGACGTGACGAGCGGCTGCGCAGCCTGGTCGACAAGGCAGGGATCGCGGCATGACGGGGCTGCTCTACACGGTGGTGACCGCCGCTGGTCCGACGTCGCGCGTGGCAACGGCTTTGCTGCCCACGGCGATGGATCGTGGTTGGGACGTGCACTGCCTGGCGACCAGGCGAGCGGTCGAGGTGTACCCCGAAGCGATAGCGGCGATCGAGGAGGTGCTCGGCCGTCCGGTGCGGACCGACTTCCACACCACGGTCGGGTACTCGTTGCCTGACCCTGATGCCGTGATCGTCGCTCCGGCGACGTACAACACGATCAACAAGTGGGCGGCGGGCATCGCGGACACGTACGTGCTCACGCGCCTGGCCGAGCAGACCGGCCGGGCCATCCCCATCGCCGTCGCGCCCTACGTCAACACCAACTTCGCCGCCAACCCCGTCTACCGACGCAGCCTCGATGCTCTCCAGGAGGTCGGCATCGACGTGGTCAACGGGCCGCTCGAACCCCATGCCCCGGGAGGCGGAAGCGCGCCGTTGGATGCCTTCCCCTGGGAGGCGCTGCTCGATTCCGTCGCGGCGAACCGGGCGGCGTGATCAGCATCTTCCCGTCACACCACACGTGGTGTGTGGTGCTGTTGGCGCCGGTTGGTGACCCGACGAGTCTGTGTCCATGCCGCCACTCGCCAAGCAGGACATCGAAGCTCGGGCCGCAAGCCGTGACGTGTCGCGACGGGCTGACACGTCCGACCGATCAGCCCAGGCGACGACCACACTCGCACGGACGCTGGTCGCGCTCGACATCGACGGCACGCTGGTGGACAACGGCGGTCGGATTCCGTCCGGGACGGTCGAGGCTCTGGACCTGGTCCGCGCTGCCGGGCACGAGGTCGTGCTGGCCTCGGGAAGATCCCTGGCAGGGCTGCTGCCGATCGCCACGCGCCTGGGCCTCACGACCGGGTGGGCGGTCTGCTCCAACGGCGCCCTGACCGTTCGCGTGGACCCGGCCGCGCATTCGGGATACGACGTCGTCGAGGCCCGCACCTTCGATCCCGCACCGGTGATCCGCCGCGCTCTGGATGCGGCTCCAAGTGTGCGGGTAGCGGTCGAAGACGTCGGGCGGGGGTGGCGTACCAGCGGCGGGTTCGAGCCGGGCGAGCTCAATGGGCAGCAGGAGACCGTGCCGATGGACAGCCTGATGGCCCAGCCGTCGACCCGTATCGCGCTCACTGCACCCGGGATCCGCCGGTACACAGACGCATTTCGCGCTACCGGTGCCACGGTCACGCCGCAGGGGGCGAACTGGCTCGACGTCACCGCACCGGGTGTGAACAAGGCCGTCGCTCTCGAAGCAGTGCGTGTCCACCTGTACGTTCCTGTTGATCGCACGGTGGCAGTCGGGGACGGCGTGAACGACCTCGACATGTTGGCGTGGGCCGGACGATCGGTGGCAATGGGGCAGGCGCCAGCGATTGTGCGCAGCGCCGCGGATCAGACCACCGGCACCATCGAACAGGCCGGGGCCATACCCGTTCTGGCCTCCCTGGTCCCTGTTGTGAGCGACGGTCTGACGCCGCTGGCCGCGCAGCTCGCGACCGCCGAGCGGACCGCGCCCGGTCCGGTGGTTCTGCGGGTCTGGCACGGCACCGGCCCGTACCTCGCCCGATGTGAGGCCGGGACCATCCAGGACGGTCGGTGGGTCGGGCACGGGCCGATTGCCTCCGGAGTTGGCACCACGATGCGCGCGATCGAAACAGCCGCGCTGGAGGCTGAACTGCCCTATCCCCGTGGGATCGAGGGCCGCCGCCGCGCGCAATGGCGCAGCGTCGCTGGCGAGGGCCCCGCCGGTTTCGAACTGCCCCTGAGCGGCCTGTAGCCGCTCGCTCACGATCTTGCGGCTGGGCCGCCCCAGACCCCGCACCACACGCCCAACCGCAAGCCCCGCTGTGGCGGGTAGAGACCAAGGGGCCACCATCCCTCCCGAGGGATGGTGGCCCCTTGGCCTGGTTAGGGGACCTCGCAGCCGCGTCTCCGATACCTGGTAGCACGGATGCAGCCGACGAGCACGCGACGACGACACGCGCGCGACGACAACGCACGCGTGACGGACGCGGCTGCGGGCCAAGGCAGGCGAGCAGCGGACAACGGGTCCCGCGGACCGCCCCGACGAAGGCCACACACCTCTTGCACAACGTGATTGGGGTTTCGTCCGTACGAAATAGGTGGTGGTCCTATGCATGGCAAGGAACGTTCGGCCGGTATCGGAGACGGAGGCTCTTGCGCGCCGGTCGGGAGGCGGTCAGAAGGGCATCGTGAAGGGACCCAGGACCTGTGCCCGAGGTGCGGGATCTTGATCTCAAAGAGGCCCACGGGAAGGCCTGCTCGATGGTGTTCGCAGCGTTGTCGTCGCGCCGCGTACGAGGAACGCCGCGCTGCGACCGCCGGTGCTATTGCGGTGAAGCTGGTGCAGACCATCACGACGACCGAGCATGGACTCGACGAGTGTGTCAGGCGGGTTCAGTTGTCGCCAGTGGCAGTACGCAAGGTCCTGGCATATCTGACCAAGCTGGTGCAAGAGGATGGCGTACGTGACCCGCGGTGGGGGTCCGCGGTCGACTCTGCGGTGCTCCTGGCGCGTGCAGTCGTGGCCGGCAGTCGAAGAGCCGGAAGCTTACCCGCGCAGGGACGTATCCAGCTGGGTTGGCGCAGGGGGTGATGCGCAACCTAGCGCGCGAGCACGACAGAATTAGAGAGACAAGTCGCTCGAGCAGCAGAACAAGCACGACGACAGCTGCACAGACGCAAGCAAAGAGCAGGATGACAGCTCAGATTCAGATCGAGCCGAAATCAGAGCCATCGGCGTCCCACCACGCTGATTGCACTCAGGAGATCCGCTGGGCTGTCCGGTACTGCTTGACGAGTGTCTTTCCCGTCTCCGTCAGGCCCCACCTGACAGGGCCGAAGGACCGCTCCGGCTCCCAGGTGCTCAAGTCTTGGCCGTCTGGCGGCGTTGTGAAAGTGAAGGCATCGTCGGCCGGTCCTCGATCTTCGATGATTCCGTCTTCGAGCAAGTAGTCGAGCAAGACCTCGTGGGATCGGTCGATGACGACCTCGGTGAGTTTGGAGTCTCTCGCGAACCGCTCCAGGACTCGACGCTCAAGGTCGCCGTAGCGTCCCGCGATGAGCCCAAGGTTCGCCTTATATGCCTGAACCGCCAGCTTGTCGATCTCGCCCGCGGTGACCCTGTTGTGGCAGACGGCGCAAAGGAGGATCAGGTTGTCGAAGGTGTCCTGACCGCCGTTGGCCCACGCTTTGATGTGGTGGAACTCGAGTCCGCTGGTTTGGCGGCATGTTGGGATAGCACACCTGTGGCCAGCTTCAACGCGGACCTGGCGCTTGACCGAAGCCGGGATGGTGGGGCGAGCGCTCGACATGGTTGCAAGGCTACGCATGCCTCCGACGGAAGGCGGCAAGTTCCAGCGCACGCTTGTAGGTTGCACGGGCGTGCGTCGGTCCTTCCGACCTCGGCGCGCGACGCATGGGAGAGTGTGTTCATGGCGGCGCAGGAGAGTTCCCTAGTCGGGACCAGGATCGGGCACGTGCAGTGGGTGGCGCTGGACACGAACGTCTACGGCCAGGGCTCGATTCGGCTCAAACGGTTGGCGGAGTTCGCTGTGAAGCTCCAGACACTGGATATAACGGTTCTCATCCATACATTCGTGCTGTGGGAATGGGCGGAGCATGCCCACGCGTCGTACACCGCTGCTCGCAATGCCATGCGGGACTTTCAGGGTGACCTTGACGGGGCGCGCATCGACGCATTCGCAGAATACGAATTGCCTAAAAAGACGGTCTCCGAGATCCTCGACCATCTGCGCGCGCAGATAGCGGAACTTGACAACGTGGTCGTCGTTCCAAGTACCGAATCTGGAATGAGGGCCGGAATAAGAGCGCAGATCCTGCTGGAGCCGCCAGGCAAGCGCAAGGGCGGAAATAGCTCACGCAGTGGCACTAAGACGGGTGCTGCGGATATGGCTGCCGTCCACGACGTTGTCGACTACGTGATGAAGAAGAATGGCCCGAGTGGGCTGGCGATCATCTCTGCGGACAAAGACATAGACGCTGCACTTGCAAGCCTCGGGGTCGACTGGGCCAAACGCTTCGCTGATACCGGATCTGCGCTCGAATCGTTTGAAGGCCTTGAGATGATGGACCTGCAGGGCGACGACCTAGCGTTGATGATTGACGCGTTTACCCGCTACGTCGTGATGCGCCTCCCGGACGATAGCGAAGTCGCGCAGCGTGCGGGAGAGCTCCATGGCGTCGTGGATCTGATTGCTGACGAATCGCCTGCGCTCGAGGGTAGGAGCGTTCGTGGGGTCAGCGTCACTGAGGTATTGGGAGTAGTGCGCATCGAGAATGTGCGTGCCTCGAACGCGGCGGCGGCCGACAGCGCGCGACGTGTGACTGCCAACCTCAGTCTCGTTGTCGAGGTCGCGGGGGCAGTTGAGGTAGCCAATAGCGGCTCCATTGACCTCGGTCTTTGGCACCGTGACGGGATGGTGCTAGAGGTGGCAGTGGAGGCATCGGTGACGAACGACGCTCACGTGTTGGAGATGCGAGCAGTCGCCCCTGGGGCGCTGCTGGAACCGCCTCGTGACCCGTGGCGACTCGAAGAGAGCCGGGCGCAGTTGGTGACAGCACTGGGTAACGCACCCATTTTTGGCGATGAATCGTGGTGGGAAGAAGTCTTCACCGATTCCGTACCTGATGACGTCCCGTCTGGGTTTGACTGGCTCCGCAATGACTTTCTTGACACGGACGAACGGTACGAGATAACTCTAGTCATTGGCGATCTGGAACTGCCTGTCTCGATCAACGAAGACGCCTATGAACTAGCTCACCACGGGGGAGGTTCGTTCGCCATAACCGCCGATGCGACAGTGCCTGGAGGTATCGTCCGCATGCTTGAAGGAGCACCAGCTGTTACAGCGGAACTCGTAAGACGATGGTATCTTCGAAAGTAGGCACCTTTGCCAACGCAGCAACGTGTTGTTCACGAAGAATAGCCCAGCTCGCTATGCGCCGGTCGGTGCAGACAGGGGACATAATCAATTCGGTTAGTGCCGTTGGCCCCTGTGGGCCTTTGGCCGGGTCCTCTGGCCGGATTACCGTGGCGCCTTGTACAGCGGTGCGGACTCTTAGGCCCCGCACTGTGCCGGTGGTTCCCAACTCCCGCACCAGCCGTTCCGCGGCGTAGCGAGAGACGCCATTCCCGGCCCGACGCAACCGCAACCGCAGTGTCCCGGCCTGCAACGGTGCTCACATAGGTGTCGCCGCGCTGCATACAAGAAGCGCCGTGCTGCAGTGGCGGCGGTTGCCGCGGAGGTCGTCATGACAACCGAGCACGGGCCCGATGAAATCGAAGCCGGCCGCAGAAGTGCCCTGCGCCTGCGCCTGCTGTGACAGGGCTAGCGCAGAGCCTGACGGCAATTTGGTGTCTGAACATGCGTCGCCCGTCCTTCGAGCGGTCTGGACAGCCACACGCCAGGTGTCGCGCACGAACGCAGCAGTGACGGGTGACTTCTCAAGTTGTGCGGGTGAGGTTGCTGTGTTTTCAAGGTGGCCAGTCGAATCTCCTGGGACGATCCCGACCATGACGATCACTTGGAGCCGGCTTCATGAGGTCCTCGGCCTGAGCCCGGGGGAGTTGAACTATGACGATGTCGTCGCTGCTGTCGAGAAGCAGACCCCGGAAGACGGCGCGCTGGACTGGAAGGGAGAGCGTCCCGACACAGAGCACCACAGGGTGGAGCTTGCGAAGGACGTGGCGGCAATGGCGAACTCGGGCGGCGGCATCATCGTCTACGGGGTCAGCGAGGTAGGCTCTGAGAAGACGCTGACCCTCAACGACATCGACCTGGCCGATCAAGGCGAGCAGCAGATCCGCTCGATCGTTTGGCAGCGTGTGCGACCAGTTGTCGGAGGGATCGAGGTCCTGAAGCTTGAGAACTCTGGCACACCGGGAAGCGGTGTTCTGGTGGTCAGCGTGCCTGCAAGCCCTGACGCACCGCATTTCTACGAGAAGAACGGGCAGCCGCCAGCCGCTCCGTGGCGGAACGGGCCGCACACCGAGAATCTGCGCGAACGAGAGATCGAGAAGGCATACCGCGACCGTTTTACGCGTCAGGACGTAACTCACGCGGCGTTGGCTGATCTGGTCGCTGGTATGACACGGCGTCTCCGATTTGATGGTCGGGCAGCGAGATGGAGCGCCGTCGTCTCTCGCCCGGTGGGTACAGTTCCGCTCGGTGTGCCGGAGAGTTCGAACGAGCAGGTTCGCGAGGTAGTCCGTGAGGCATCCGGCAACGAACGAGATCTCACCGAGGTCGGCCCGACAGAACCGTATCGGCCGCTTCTGAGCGATCTGGGCAACAACCCTCGCCGAGGTTTGCGGCGTTGGATTGTGCGTCTTCCCTGGAATCTTGAGGAGGACAACGGGGACACCGCCAACGCCTATGCAGAGTTGCACGACGATGGCTCCGTCGTCTTTGCCTATCCGGCCAGTGATCCGGCCGGGCCGGACGCGCATGACGGAAAGACGATTCTCTCCGCTGACGTCGTTGAGTGTCTCTCGATTGCTGCGGTCACGCTGACCCGGCAGTGGCAGCTCGCGCGTTCGATAGTCGGCCCAACCCTAATGCGCGCGATTGTGCTGGCTGATCCTGAGGGCACTGAGCCGACTTGGGTCTATGGAAGACAGACCTATGGTCTGCCGAACCAGGCGATTCCCGCTTGGACCACACCGGTCAGTGTCTTCGAACCCGTTGATGTCCTCCTCGACCCGCGTCCAGGAACGGACACGAACCGGGAAGCCTCCGTCGAGCTTGCTCAAGGCATCCTGCACCAGTTCGGATACGAGTTGCTCGACAGGATCCAGACGTCGGCGGTCGACCCGACGACACGGGTTCAATGATCTGTCAGAACTCAATACGCTCGTTTTGGTGCCTCGCTGCTTGGAAGTGGTTAGCGCTCGGCGATCCAATTCGGTACGTCGGTGGAAATGATATTGGCGAGCTGGACGGGCGAAACGTCGAGAGACAGGCTAGTCGCGCTCGCTGGGGAGTCATACGAGGGAACAAGGAGCACGCCCTTGTCCATTACGCGAGCAGCAGTCGCTCGTTGTTCTGAAAGATTGTCGTTGCCTCGCGTTCGCTCATCTCCCACAACTGCGCCACGCCACCTAGGGCGCTATATACGTCCCACGGTTGCAGGGGTGCCCCGAGACGCTGCGTGAATGGCCCGTCCGTCTCCAGGAGCACCCGGCTCCTTGGAATATCTCGTATATGGGCACGCCCCTTCGCGCTGGCCAGCATCGAAGGTCCGACACTAAACCAACAGTCTCGGGCCATAGCCCGTGCCAATTCTGCTGCGGTTCCAGAAAACCAGTGGAGTACGGGTCTTTGGATCCCTAGATGCTGGTCGAGACGGTCCAGGACTGCGGTAGCAGCGCGCCGGCTGTGAATCGACACGATTTTGTCGCCCGCGGCACTGCAGGATGCGAGCACGTGCTCGAATACTTCGACCTGCTGATTCCACGACGAGCGAAGACCTGGTGAACCGTCGAGGCCAACCTCGCCGACGAACCGAGTTTCTGGCAGGTATCTGTCGAAAAGCGATAGCTCCCTAATTCGCTCACGTGCAAGTTGCGGATGCAGGCCGAGCGCAGTTCTGATGACTGGGCGCCCCTGCGCGATGCGACTCGTACCAGGCCATGCCGACGGCGTCGTCGTCACGGACAGCACACCGACGCTCCTGGCCTGCGCTTCGTCTGCTACCGCAAACGGGTCCGGATAGAGATCGAGGTGGCAGTGAAAGTCGATCATGAAATGTCGAAGCGAGCGTGCAGTGCACCGAGTTCATCGAGACCTCGCTGGATCATCGATCGAAGCGCCTCGCCGTTGTGGATGTGTGGCGAGGTCAATGACGATCCGATCCATCGATCGAGCCCTTGATCCTCGACCACCAGCCGTGCCATGGCCACTGACCGGACGTCATCGAGTTCGACTCCCTGGAGGTGTCCCAGGTCCTCGAAGAAGTACGGCGTCGTGTCGATCTGCTTGGAAGCGAGAAAGGCGGCCCGGCGGATCTGGCATGGGATGCACCGCCCGCAGTGCATGTAGTTATAGCGCAGGAATCTTCCGCAGCTTGTCGAATCTGACGCAAGGTCACCGAGGGTGTCTTGGTCGCGACACTGTGACAGCATCTCTCCCTTAGTTCTCTCTGCGTACGGGTTTCTCAACTCAATCCTTAAGCCGAGCTCGTTGACTAGATGCTGAAACTCCCCGAGAAAGTGGGGGTGTGCGGTCCGTGTGCTGAGGCTGCCGAGCCGGGCGCCAGTTAAGGGTACGTTGATCGCGATGAATCCGTTCTCACAGATGTAGACCGGTATTACATCCCCGTCGGCATATCGCTGGGTGGCGGTTGCCGCCAGCACGGCCAGCGCAAGGAAGATAAGGGACCTGGATCGTTGCGAGGTCTCCTTCGCATGGCGTGGCATGTTCGCGTTGTGGTTGACCTGCAGGTGCGCGGCCGTTCTCACCGCACGAGCGAATCGGTCCTGCTTCTTCCTGTCGCCACGAACAGTGTGGCTGACAGCGAACAGTTTTTCGCCGTCGGCGTGGAGATCGAGTGCGCCAATGAGACTGTCGAGTCCACCCGAGAGCAGGGCGACACTATCCGCTGCGGGCCGCTCGATCGCCCGCGGGAGTTGTGGGTGGTGTGTGCCCCTGACGAACGTGACCATCCAGACGTCGGTGGTGAGGAACCCGAGCATCGACTCGAGTGTTGTGCGACGCGAATTCCAGATCTCCGGGTCGCTGACCGCTACCTGAAGTTCGAGTTGCCGTGTCCAGCCGTCCGGGCTCTTCGCTCGCTTGACGATGGTGTCGGCGGTAACAACCGATAGCGCTACCGATAGCAGGTCCCAGGCGGCGGCGGCAGGTGATAGCTTCTGTCGCCGAACAGCCTGAGCAATTGCGGCGCCAGCGCTGGCTGCGGCTGGGGAACTGGAACGACCGTATAACAGGATCGGTATGGTGCCAGCACTAACCTCTTCAATAATGGACGGCGGACCGCTCACGAACCTCACAGTAAGTACTCCTCAAAGACGATGAAAGTCTCCTTCAGTGCCAGATCTGTAAGTTTCGTGACGTCGCGGATTGTTGGCGAGTTCTTGCGCCCTCGAATTTCTCTGAATGCCGAAGCGACTTCTTCGACGATGAACTCGCGGACCTGGCTCAACCGACGCAGTGCTGTAGACGCGTCAGGAGCCTTGGCGCGCAGTGTCTTTTCGAGGTCCAAGCGGAAGCGGCTATAGACATCGAGTGCGGTGAACCGCTCGATGACGAACTCTCGTTGGCCGCTGTCGAGCTGCAAGAGATTGGCGTCAGGGTAGCGGCTGAGCGTCTCCGAGAGAGCATCGCGCATAGCGGCACGCGACGATTCGGCATCCTGTGTTCCATCACTCGGGCGCACCGCCTCGACGATCACGTCCATGATCCCGTTGGCGTCCGTGCCTGACGCTAAGACCGCATCGCGAAGATCGGTACCCGCGGGCGAGACACCCGTTCGCAGAACTCCTCCGAGCCTGCCGGCAGTGGTCGCGGTGCTGCCCATCCGGCGGGACATCGTCCCGCTCCCGCCGTAGCCGCGTGTCACGTAGTGGCTAAGAGCGCGCCGCAAGCGTGCGTCGTTGCCGGTTTGGGCGAATCGACCAAGCTCTCGACGAGCACTCCTGAATCGGCCCGGCGGGGCAAGTGGCGCCTGTGGTGTGTCATCGGGCAACTCATTGGGCTCTGGTGGGCCGTCGGGCAGCGGCTGCCTGTCGTCAAGCTCCTCGTCAGGTGGCACCTCTTCGACCCACGGAGGCACGAGAGCGACCGACGCCCCGGGCCCGCTGCTACTTTGCGACGTTCCCACTGGCTTCCCGCCTCCCGATCGCAGTCTTCACAGATCTCCCGATGCCTGGTTTGTTCTTCCAGTCCTTCAGGACGTCGGAGGCCCAATCCGTGTCAGCGATCTTCGGGACAATGCCTGCGGTGATCTGGCCAGCGGGCCGTTGGGTAAGGAAACCGGCCAAAGCACTCCCTTGCGATGGGTCTGCGGCGACTACCGTCATGCACGCCTGCAGGATCGGTGGCGTCCCCCACTCCTGCTCTTGGCGGGCTTTGGCCAACAGGCGATCCATGATGATCGAGGTTTCCGTCCTGGGAAGACCTGCTAGATCGTCACGGAGGGCGTCAGCCTCCTGAGGAGTGCCGAGCAACGCAGCAAGTAGTTCTGCTGCTTCAGAGGAGAGACGATCAGCGGCCGTGATCAGCGGAGCGTGCTCACGACCGACGTACAAGGCTCCTCGAAGGTCCGTCTCAGCGAGTGCCGGTGGCAGGCCGATCCACTCGCGCACGAATTCATCGTCCCAAGGCGTCTCCAGGGTCAGGGCTTCATCGGCTGTCGCCGCAGCCTCCCACGGCGCAAGGAGTGTCGGCCTACCTTCTGCATCCGCATTTACCGCAGAGACGAGGGCGGAATAGGCAGCTGGTGGGGCGAGCCTTTCGAAGAGCAGTAGTTTCGCGAGGACTGCCTCGTCGACGCCGACGCCTTGGGCCTCGGAGATAGACATGCGGATCGAGAGCGCGTTGAGGAACCGTTTGATCAGGCGTGGGTTGCCCGCGATTTTCTTCGCGGTGGTCATCAACGGAGCCAACCGTTCGGCTGTCTCTAGTTTTGCCAGCAGCGTCGTAGGCAGTTTCCGATCCAACGACTTCAGGAAGGTTCGGTCGACGCGTTTTCCTTGCCATGACTCGCGAAGCTGTTTGGCAATTCCCGCGCGCAGTTCGTCCTTGCGGGACGCCTCAAGTTCCGCGCTGTTATCGATAAACAGCATCATCATGTAGGCGCGTACCTCTTGCGTTCCGAGGGCAGGTACTCGGATGGGGATCTGGATGAGCTTGTCGAAGTAGTTCGTGACAAGTTCCTCGTCGTCGAGCCCGCCAAAATGCTTCCTGACGGCATGCTTGATCATCCCGTCATCGGCCGCGATCACAAATGCCGTGTTCTGAAGGAACAGGAACAACCGGATGGCCTCAAGGGTCGAGATCGTGGTCCCGGGTAGGCACCTGTCGAGGTCGTCGATGAGCACAACCAAAGTGACGCCAATCTCCGCGAGTGCTTCCTCAAACGAGTCACGGAGAGCTTGGATCTCTTTGGGAGGCGATTCGACCACCTTCGGATTGAGCAAGGCTCTGCCGCCAGCCGCGAACACCGCGGACGCAGCGCCAACGCGCTCGAGTTCGCTCGCGTCAATCCCGTCCTCACGCATGTCCTTCGCGAGATCCGCGACCTCTCCGAGCATGCCAGCCGGCGGAATCCCAAATGCGAGCGAAGCCGCGGGTAGCGCCACCAGTTTGGCAAGGCGGACCCAGCGGACTCTCTGGAGAAACTCCTGGGCCTTCTTGACGCCCGTCTTGCGCTTCTCGGCTTCAGACGAGAGCTTGGTCGCGATCACGTCCAGGAGCGCCGCGCGAGCATCGTCGTATCCCTGGTACAACCACGCGTTGAACTCAACGAAGACGAACTTCGTCGGGCCATCTGCCGGCTGCCTCTTGGTGAGGGCCGTTTTCGTGAGTCGGATCATCGATGACTTGCCGACTCCCCAAGCGCCGGAGACCCCCATCGATATCGGGCGCCCATCAGCCTGAACGATCAGCTCTGCAATCGTGTCCGCGACACCTTCGAAGTTCAGAAGGTCTCGATCTGTCTCGTTGTCTGGCCACACGTCTTGGATCGCCTCTCTCCATGTCAGACGGCGCGCTAGCGTGACGCTCGTCGAGGTTATGGGCGGAGATCCTCACTTCGTTGGCCACCACGCCACCGTGTTGGAGAGTTCACCCACCGTAGAGAGAGCACGCTCCGCGCGCGACTGATGCATCTGCCAGGGCACTGCGCTCACACGATCCTCCAGCCCTTGAGAGTTGGCTTCTTACAGGCTTCGACTCACGGCCAAGCAAACTGACCGGACGCTGCAGTCTCGCAGCCGTGCCGCTTACTGCCGACACGTCGTGTACGGTCCGCCCGGGCGCTAGGGTGGAACGCGGACGGCGTTGCAGCCTGCTTCGTCGTCCCCGGCCTGTGACAGCACCATCTGCACAGCCCGCCGTCCTGCGAAGACCCTGGTCCCACTGGGGTCCCACGCTCGGCTCAGAGACCACGTCATCGCTGGTGAGCGCCGGTACTGGAACAGTTTCGATCCCAGTATCGCCCACCAGCAGGCCCGGACCCGCGGTCCGGGGCCTTTGTCGTCCTCCGCCTAGCCTCGCCCGCCCTCTGACCGAGCGACCCGGGCCGCCTGCCCTTCGTGGATGTCGCTCACCCATTCCCACCCGGGCTCCGCCGAGGGGCCGATGCGCGGGTCGTCGGGCGTGCGCCCCTCGCGCAGCGCGTACAGGTACGCCCGGTCCAGGTCGATCCGCGCGCGGACGGCGCCCGTGCCGCGGGCGACGGACCCGTGTCCAGGGACCAGCACGTCGACGTCGTCCGCGACGTCCTCCAGCAGGCGCAGTCCGGTGAGGTACTCCTCGACCGGGTCGTTGGCGCCGGTGAAGTCGTCGAGCATCGGGACGAACACGTCGGACAGCATGTCGCCGGCGGCCAGCACGCCATGGTCCTCGACGAGCAGCGCCGCGTGGCCGGGGGAGTGCGCCGGGTGCTCGATCAGCCGGACCGTGGGCCCGGTCCAGGGAATCCGCGCGGTCCCGGCGGGCAGCCCGGTGACCAGGCCGAAGCGGTCCAGCGGCACGTCGTCGGCGATCTCCGGCGGCAGCCCCTCGGTGACGCCTGCCTGCCAGCCCGGTTCCGAACGCAGCTCCCGCATGCGCGCGGCGCAGCGGGCGGTGCCGTACCGGGGAGCGTCACCGAGGTCGGCGTGCCACAGCACGTGGTCCCAGTCCGGGTGCGTCGAGAAGCCCGCCGCGACGGGCAGGGCCAGCTCGCGCAGGTCGCCTGCCAGGCAGGACATCTCGGCGCCGCACGTCCCGGCATCCACGAGCAGGGCCCCGGCCGGTCCCCGCACGACCACCGAGTTGTTCCGCAGGAGCGCGCTCTGATGGGTCAGCACATCCTTCGCGACCTCGGTCAGCATGTGTCATCTCGCTCTCTCGTGGCTGGCCCGCGTGCGAGCGGCTTCTGAAGGGTGAGACCGGTCCTGAAGCGAGAAGTCATCGATTCTCCGGCCCCACGTCGACGCAGGGCGAAAAGAGGGTGATGGGCCGTGTTTCACCCCGCAGATCGCAAGGTGTCGCGGGTGAAAGGGTTTGCCAGGCGCAGATTTCGTTTCCGGCCAGTTACATCTGGTTCGAGCCCTTGTGGGGTGAATTATGAAGGGGCAATACTCTCGGCCAGCGAGACGGCGGGCGACGGTGCCCCGTTCCCGCCGAGCAGGGCACGCCGCCAGCGTGCCCGTCGACCCAGGAGGATGCCATGAGGTTCACTCGCACCACGCTCCGCCCCGGTACCGCAGGCACCACGTCCGCCAGGAAGATCCGTCTGATCGCACTCGCCGCGGGGCTCGGGCTCGCGGCCTCCACCCTGGCGGGACCCGCCGCCACCGCGGCGCCCGACAGGCCCACGAGGGCTGAGCTCGCCACGGTCCACGCCGCCGTGGGCGCGGCCGACGTCGACGGTGTGGCCTGGTACACGGACGAGGCCACCGGAACGGTGGTCGTCACCGCCGACTCCACCGTCTCCGCGGCCGAGCTCAGTACGGTCCGCAAGGCGGCCGGGGCGAACGCGGACGACCTGACCATCCGGCGCGCCCCCGGCGTGTTCAAGCCGCTGCTGGGTTCCGGTGACGCCATCTACGGCTCGGGGTACCGCTGCTCGCTCGGGTTCAACGTCCAGAGCGGTGGTCAGTACTACTTCGTCACCGCCGGCCACTGCGGCGACGAGGTACCCACGTGGTACACCAACTCGTCGCAGAGCACCCTGATCGGCCCGACCGTGGGCTCCAGCTTCCCGGGCAACGACTACGCGCTCGTCCGTTACGACAACGCCTCGCTGTCCCACCCGGGCGGCTTCACGGCGGGCAACGCGTACGTCGGCGAGCGCGTCACGCGCGACGGCTCTACGACCGGCGTGCACTCCGGCACGGTCACGGCGCTGAACGTCAGCGTCAACTACCAGGGCAGCGGCACGGTGCGCGGCATGATCCAGACGACTGTCTGCGCCGAGCCCGGGGACTCGGGCGGTGCGCTGTACGACGGGTCCGTCGCCCTCGGCATCACCTCGGGCGGCAGCGGCAACTGCTCGACGGGCGGCGTCACGTTCTTCCAGCCCGTCACCGAGGCGCTCAGCGCGTACGGCGTCAGCATCTACTGACGTCCGACCGTCCGGCGGCGCCGACCACCCCCGGTCGGCGCCGCCGGACGGTGTCAGCCCACCAGCCGCACCCGCAGCGCCCGTACGTGCCCCGGGGTCAGGCCCGCGCCGGTGAGGTAGCCCTCGACCGAGCCGTACCGGGTGCGCAGGTGCTCCAGCGCCCCGACGATGACCTGCCGGGTGGGCGGCGTCTCGCGCCCGGGCAGGATCTCCCGGTCGTCGGCCTCCGCCGCGTAGCGGGGCGCGAGGCGTGCGTTGGTGGCCTCGTAGTCGCCGGCCACGGCGTCCGGGTCGGCGCCGACGAGGCTCAGCGCCAGCGCCACGACCAGGCCCGTGCGGTCCTTGCCGGCGGCGCAGTGCACCAGCACGGGCCCCTCGGGGGCGTCCGCGACGGCCGCGACGGCACGCGCGAACAGCTCGGGGCGCCGGTCCAGCAGGCCCGCGTAGAGGTGCACCCAGGGCCCTTCGATCGGGTCGCCCGGCCCCTGGACGGGCAGGTGCAGGTCGGCCAGCGGGCTCGGGTACCGCTCGACCTCGTCGGGCCGGCGCAGGTCGATCACCCGGGCCAGCCGGTACGTGGTCGCGGCGGTCACGCCGTCGTCGGTCAGGAAGCTGGGGCTGTCCGAGCGCACGAGCGCCCGGGGGCGCAGCGTGCCCCCGCCGGTGAGCGGGAGCCCGCCGAGGTCGCGCACGTTGAGGCAGCCGGGCCATTCGAGATGGAGCGGTGAGTAGTCCGTCACGCCCGGGAGGCTAGCGCTCCGGGTCGTCCTCGCGAAGGGGCACCTTGCCCTTGCGCATCTCGACGGCGATCTGCTCGGCGTCCAGCAGGTCCAGCACGTTCCCGAGCTGGGCGGAGTCGTAGGTGCCGGCGGAGCGGGCGGCCAGCAGCTCCTCGCGCTGGGCGGCGATGGTGGCCAGGCGCAGCTCCCGGTACTGGACGAAGCGTTCCTTGGTGAGGATCGCGTCCTCGTCCTGCGACTCGTGCTCGCGCACCATGTCCTTGCGCACGCGGGCCACCACGCCCTCGTCGTACGGCGTGCCGTCGGGCCGGCGCGGGTCCGCGAGGAAGGCGCGGGCGGCCTCCTCGGTGTCGCGGCGCAGGGCGGGCAGGTCGCTGGTGGTGTCCTGGCCGACCAGGCCGAGCCGTCGCGTCACCCAGGGCAGGGTGCTGCCCTGGACCAGGAGGGTGCCGAACGCGACGCCGAAGGCGACCAGCACGAGGAACGACCGGTTGGGCGTCTCGTGGGGCAGGGTCTGCGCCGCCGCGAGCGTGACCACGCCGCGCATGCCCGCCCACACCAGCAGGGTGCCCTCGCGCCAGCCGAGCGGCCGGGACAGGTCGTAGTCGATGTCGGCCCGCCGCCGCCGCAGCGTGTCCTGGATGCGCTCCAGGCGGGCGGCGGTCGAGCGGCGGCGCGCGCGGCGGCCGCCGTCCTGCGGCGTCGGCTCGGCCGGGGTCGCCGCGGCCCGTTCGTCGATCCGGTCCTGGAACGCCGTGAGCGTGTCGCGCACGGCCTCGCCGCGCCGCGCCCGGCGGGCCTGGATGCCGATCAGCGGTGTCACGAAGGCCGTGCGCACCACGAGGATGGCCAGGCTCGCGATCGCGGCCACGACGGCGGCCCGCCAGACGGACCCGTCGCCGGCCTCGACGTCCTCGACCAGGGCGAACAGCTCGATGCCCATCGCGAGGAAGACCGCACCCTCCAGCAGCAGCTCGACCGTGTGCCAGTTGGAGCGTTCGGCGATGCGGTCCTGCGGGCGCAGGTGCCGCGCCGCCCCGTTGCCGGTCACCAGGCCCGCCGCGACGACGGCGACCAGCCCGGACGCGCCCAGCTCCTCCGCCGGCAGGTAGGCCACGAACGGCACCACGAACGACACGGCGGTGCTCAGGGCCGCGTGGCCGAGCCGCTTGCGCACGCGCAGACCGAGCCAGCCCACCGGTGCCCCGATGGCGACGGCCACGGCCGCGGCGTACGCGAAGTCGCCCACCACCTCCCACAGGCTGACTGACGCGGCCGTGGCGGCGATCGCCGACCGGAGCAGCACGAGCGCGGAGGCGTCGTTGAGCAGGGACTCGCCCTCCAGCATCGTGACGCTGCGCGGCGACGCCCCGAGCCGCTTCACGATCGACGTCGCCACGGCGTCGGTGGGGCTGACGATCGCGCCCAGGGCGATGGCCGTGGCCAGGTCGATGCCCGGGACCAGGACCCGGAACAGGAGCCCGAGCAGCACCGAGCTGATCACGACCAGGGTCACGGAGAGGCCGCCGATGGCCGTGAAGTCCCGCCGGAAGTCCATCGAGGGCAGACCGACCGCCGCCGAGTACAGCAGCGGCGGCAGCACGCCGCCCAGGATCAGCTCGGGTGGCACCTCGACGGCGGGCACCCAGGGCAGCAGGCTGAACCCGGCGCCGAGCACCACGAGCACCAGGGGAGAGGCGACGCCCGCCCGGGGCGCGAGCGCCGTGACGGCGATGACGAGGGCTGCCGCGACGACGGCGATGGTGAGGTACTCGACGTTCTCCACGGGCTGACCGTACGAGACGGCGGCGTCCCGTGCCGACTTCGTCGTCCCCGGCCCTGCCGGTCCGGGAGGGGGCGTCGAGTGTGATGTCCGGGTCGTGCGGAACGTCCAGGTGCGAATGCGGCGTCCGTACCTTGTGTGTAGGTTCGCTCCGGCGCCGCACCAGCGTTGCCGTGCGCGCGCCTGCGGGTGCGCGTAGTTTCGAGACGGCGGCGGGACCCCGTCGTCGTGCAGGGGGCGCACGCAGGTGTGCCTGGCGAGAGGAGTCGAACATGGGGCTTTTTGACAAGGCCAAGGAGTTCGTGACCGACCCGGACAACGTGGCGAAGGCGAAGGAGCAGCTCACCGACGAGAACGTCGACGCCGCTACCGACAAGCTCAAGGAGTTCGCGCCGGACCAGGCAGACGGTGCGATCGACACGCTCGGCGAGAAGGCCAAGGACTTCGGCCAGAGCTGAACCCGCCCGGCCTGCTCGCGGCGTGACCGCGGGTACGGGACCGGCACTGTATCGGTACGATCGAGGGGCACCGTCCGCGGACGGTGCCCCTCGATCCATTTCGTCTTCCGTCCCAAGGAGCACTCCTGTGTCCGACGTCGTATCGCCGCCCAGCCCCGCCGACCTCGCCGGTGGCGAGAACACGGCCGAGAACACCACGCAGGCGACGACGACCACGGCCACGACCACCGGCGTGGAGCTGTACGGCGACCGCCGCGACGTCGTCGTCGTGCGCGTGGACGGCGAGCTGTGGGACCTGGACCGGGAGATCCCGGCCGGGCACAAGGTCGAGCCCGTCACGATCGGCGAGCCCGACGGCCTGGCCGTGCTGCGCCACAGCGCCGCCCACGTGCTGGCCCAGGCGGTCCAGCAGGTCAACCCGGACGCCAAGCTGGGCATCGGCCCGCCCGTCACCGACGGCTTCTACTACGACTTCGACGTCGCCACGCCGTTCACGCCCGAGGACCTCAAGGCCCTCGACAAGACGATGAGCCGCATCATCAAGGAGGGCCAGACCTTCCGCCGCCGGGTCGTCACCGAGGAGGAGGCGCGCGCCGAGCTGGCGGACGAGCCCTACAAGCTGGAGCTCATCGGCCTCAAGGGCGGTTCGGACGACGACAACGGCGAGAACGTCGAGGTGGGCGGCGCCGAGCTCACCATCTACGACAACGTCCGGGGCGCCGGCCGGGAGAGCGAGACGGTGGTCTGGAAGGACCTGTGCCGCGGGCCGCACCTGCCGAACACCCGCCTGATCGGCAACGGCGTGCAGCTCATGCGCTCGGCCGCCGCCTACTGGCGCGGCAGCGAGAAGAACCCGATGCTGCAGCGCGTCTACGGCACGGCCTGGCCGTCCAAGGACGAGCTCAAGGCGTACCTGGAGCGGCTGGCGGAGGCCGAGCGGCGCGACCACCGGCGCATCGGCGCGGAGATGGACCTGTTCAGCTTCTCCGACGAGGTCGGTTCGGGCCTGCCGCTGTTCCACCCGCGCGGCGGCGTGATCAAGCGGGTCATGGAGGACTACGTGCGCCAGCGGCACATCGAGGAGGGCTTCTCCTACGTCGGTACGCCGCACATCACCAAGGACGGGCTGTTCCACACCTCGGGCCACCTGCCGTACTACGCGGACACCATGTTCCCCGAGATGGACCTCGAGGGGTCCAAGTACCGGCTCAAGGCCATGAACTGCCCGATGCACAACCTGATCTTCGCCTCGCGCGGGCGCTCCTACCGGGAGCTGCCGCTGCGTCTGTTCGAGTTCGGGTCGGTGTACCGGTACGAGAAGTCCGGCGTCGTGCAGGGCCTGACGCGCGTGCGCGGGCTGACGCAGGACGACTCGCACTCCTACGTGACCCCCGAGCAGGCGCCCGGCGAGGTCAAGCACCTGCTCGACTTCATGCTCAGCGTGCTGCGCGACTTCGGCCTGGACGACTTCTACCTGGAGCTGTCCACGCGCGACGACTCCAAGCCGGACAAGTTCGTGGGCTCCGACGAGGACTGGGCCGCCGCCACCGAGATCCTGGAGCGGGTGGGCCGCGAGACCGGCCTGGAGCTCGTGGCGGACCCGGGCGGCGCCGCGTTCTACGGCCCCAAGATCTCCGTGCAGGCCAAGGACGCCATCGGCCGCACCTGGCAGATGGGCACCGTGCAGTACGACTTCAACCAGCCCAAGGGCTTCGGTCTGGAGTACACCGCCGCGGACGGCACGCGTCAGCAGCCGGTGATGATCCACTCGGCCAAGTTCGGCTCCATCGAGCGGTTCATGGGCGTGCTGATCGAGCACTACGCGGGTGCCTTCCCGGCCTGGCTCGCGCCCGTCCAGGTCAAGCTCGTCCCCGTCGCCGAGGCGTTCGACGACTACGTCAAGGACGTCGCCGCGCAGCTCACCGCGCGCGGCATCCGCGTCGAGATCGACCTGTCGGACGACCGGTTCGCCAAGAAGATCCGCAACGCGTCCAAGGAGAAGGTGCCGTTCACGCTCATCGCGGGCGGCGAGGACGCCGAGGCCGGCGCGGTCTCCTTCCGGTTCCGGGACGGCACGCAGGAGAACGGCGTGCCCGTGGCCGACGCCGTCGAGCGCATCGTGGCGGCCGTGGCCGAGCGCTCGCAGCAGGCCTGATGGCGCCCGTCGCGGAGGACGCCGCGAGCTTCGGCCCGCCCGAGGACGGACTGCAGCGGCTGTGGACGCCGCACCGGATGGTGTACATCGGCGGGGAGGCCAAGCCCGCCGACGGGAGCCCGGAGAACTGCCCGTTCTGCCGCATCCCGCAGGGCGACGACGAGCAGGGGCTCGTCGTCGCCCGCGGGGAGCGGTGCTACGTGATGCTGAACCTCTACCCGTACAACACGGGGCACATGATGGTGCTCCCGTACCGGCACGTCTCGGACTACACGGACCTTGATCCCGCCGAGACCGACGAACTTGCGCGGATGACTCAGCAGGCCATGCGCGTGTCGCGCGCCGTGCACGCGCCCGCAGGCTTCAATCTTGGTATCAACCAGGGCGAGGTGGCGGGTGCCGGCATCGCCGCGCACCTTCACCAGCACGTGGTGCCGCGGTGGCTGGGGGACTCGAACTTCCTGCCCGTGGTGGCACAGACCAAGTCGTTGCCGGAGCTGCTGGCGGACACGCGCCGCCGGCTCGCCGAGGCGTGGGGGGCCGCGGGGGGCGGAGAGGAGAACTGATGCTGCGGGGCCTGCGCTCCTTCATGACCACCCTGTTCACGCCCCTGGCCCGGTTGCTGCTCGCACTGCGCGTCTCGCCCGACGCCGTCACGATCGCCGGCACGGCGGTGGTCACCGCGGTCGCCCTGGCGCTGTTCCCCACCGGGCACACCCTGGTCGGCGGCCTGCTGGTGGGCTTCTTCGTCCTGTTCGACTCGCTCGACGGCGTCATGGCGCGCCAGTCAGGCCGGTCCGGTCCGTGGGGCGCCTTCCTGGACTCGACGCTCGACCGCATCTCCGACGGCGCGGTGTTCGCGGGCATCACGCTCTGGTTCGTGCTGCACCCCGACGAGCACCACGGGCTGTGGGGCGTGGCCGCCGCGCTGGCCTGCCTGGTGCTCGGCAGCGTCGTCCCGTACGCGCGTGCCCGGGCCGAGGGTGTGGGCGCCACCGCCCAGGTGGGCATCGCCGAGCGCGCCGACCGGCTGCTGCTGGCCCTGGTCCCGTTCACGTTCCTGCAGGTGGGCCTGCCGGTGGTCGTGCTGGAGGTCGTGCTCACGCTGCTCGCCGTCGCGAGCCTGGTGACGGTGGTGCAGCGCATCGCCACGGTGCGGGCGCAGCTCGCGCGCAAGGAGGCCTGATGAACGTCGCGGCGGCCTACACGTTCGCGTGGCGCAACGCCACGAAGATCCCCGAACCGGTCCTGCGCGGCCTGTTCACCCTGGTGGCCGACGTCACCTGGCTGCGGCACGGCAAGAGCGTGCGCCGCATGGAGGCCAACTACGCCCGGGTACGGCCCGACCTGGACGCGGCCGCCGTCCGCCGCCTGTCGCGCGCCGGCATGCGCAGCTACATGCGCTACTTCCGCGAGGCGTTCACCCTGCAGGCCGTCACCCCCGCGCGCCTGCGGGCCCGTGTCCGCCTGGAGGGTTACGACGAGCACGTGCGGCCCGTGATCGCCGACGGCGGCGCCGTGTCGCTCGCCCTGGGCCACCTCGGCAACTGGGACCTGGCCGGGGCCTACGCCTCCCAGAACCTCGCGGGCGTGCTCACGGTGGCCGAGCGGCTCAAGCCCGACGAGCTCTTCGAGGAGTTCGTGCGGTTCCGCGGCTCCCTCGGCATCGACGTGCTGCCCCTCGGCCAGGGCGACGTGCTGGGCGCCCTGGTCCGCGGCGCCAAGGAGGGCGGCCGGCTGCTCCCGCTGCTCAGCGACCGGGACCTGACCTCGACGGGCATCGAGGTGGACCTCGCCGGCCACCGCGCCCGGGTGGCGGCGGGTCCGGCGCTGGTGGGCCTGGAGGCCGGCGTCCCCGTGCACGCCGTGGGCATCACCTACGAGCGGCTGCGCGGCGAACGGCGCCGGGCAGCGGGCACCCCCTGGGGCCTCGTCATCCGCTTCCACCCGCCCCTGCCCGTGCCCGACCCGGGGCTGCCGCGCGACGAGCGCGCCCGCCTGCTCACGCAGGGCTGGGTGGACCAGCTCGCCGAGACGATCGTCGAGCACACCCACGACTGGCACATGCTCCAGCGCGTGTTCGTCGCCGACCTCGGGCCCGCGCGGCGGCGCGCGTCCGGCGGGCAGGCGGCCGGGTGAGAACCCCGCGGCGGCGCGGCCACCTGCGGGTGGGCATCGTCTGCCCGTACTCCTTCGACGCCCCGGGGGGCGTCCAGTTCCACGTGCGCGACCTCGCCGAGGCGCTCCAGGCCGCCGGCCACGAGGTCTCCGTGCTGGCCCCGTCCAGCGACGACACCGAGCTGCCCGACGTCGTCACCGCTGCCGGCCGCGCCGTGCCCGTGCCCTACAACGGCTCGGTCGCCCGGCTCACGTTCGGCCCGGTGACCGCGACCCGCGTGCGCCGCTGGCTGGAGGGCGGCATCGGGGGGCGGCCCTTCGACATCGTCCACCTGCACGAGCCGATGGTGCCGTCGCTGTCCATGCTCGCGCTCTGGCAGGCCACCGAGCCCGTCGTGGCCACGTTCCACACCTCCCAGGTGCGCTCGCGCGCCCTCCAGGTCGCCTACCCGCTCGTGCGGCAGTCCCTGGAGAAGATCGCGGCCCGCATCGCCGTCTCCGAGGATGCCCGCCGCACCCTCGTGGACCACCTCGGCGGCGACGCGGTGGTGATCCCCAACGGCGTCTACACGCAGCAGTTCGCGAGCAGCCCCCGCCGGCCCGCGTGGACCGGGACGCCGGGGGCGCCCACCGTCGCGTTCCTCGGCCGGCTCGACGAGCCGCGCAAGGGCCTGGACGTCCTCGTACGCGCGATCCCCGCGATCCTCGTCCAGGTGCCCGGCACCCGGTTCCTCGTCGCGGGGCGTGGGAACGGCGCCGTCGCGGAGACGCGCGAGGCGCTCGGGGGCCTGGCCTCCTCCGTCGAGTTCCTGGGCGGGGTGTCCGACGCCGACAAGGCCGCCCTGCTGGCCTCCGCCGACCTCTACATCGCACCGCAGACCGGCGGGGAGAGCTTCGGCATCGTGCTGGTCGAGGCGATGAGCGCCGGGTCCGTGGTGGTGGCCAGCGACCTGGGCGCGTTCCAGCGCGTCCTGGACGACGGCGCCGCCGGGGCGCTGTTCCGCACCGGAGACCCCGACGACCTGGCGGCCACCGTGCTCGCCCTGCTCGCCGACCCCGCACGCCGCGACGGCTACCGCGCCCACGCCCGCCAGTGGGTCCAGCGGTTCGACTGGTCCGGGGTCACCGAGCAGGTGCTGGCGGTCTACGACATGACGCTCGCCGCCGACCACGCCATCGGCGGCGACGTCGTCGGCCGTGTCATGGGGCTGTTCCCCCGGCGGGTCGGAGGTGACGCATGACCTGGTCGGAGGTGGCTCTGGTCGCCCTGGGGGCGCTCGCCGTGGGCCTGCTGCTCGCCTGGCGCGGGGCGTCCCGCGTCGACCGGCTGCACCGCAAGGTCGCCGCGTCGCGGATCGCACTGGACGCGCAGCTCGTGCGGCGGGCGTCGGCGGCGACGGAGCTGGCGGTCTCCGGCGCGCTCGACCCGGCGAGCTCGGTGCTGGTGGCGGACGCGGCGTACGCGGCGTCGGACGCAGGGCCGGTCACCGCGCCGGCCGCGGCCCTCAAGATGGACGGCCTCGGCGCGGACCGGGAGCGCGCCGAGTCGGGGCTGACGGCCACCTTGCGGGAGGCGCTGGGCGCGCCCGAGGCCGCGCGGGCGCTGCTGGAGGGGCCGTCGGCCGAGGTCGTCGAGGCGCTCGGCGCCGCCTGGTACCGGGCCACGCTCGCGCGCCGGTTCCACAACGAGGCGGTCGCCCAGGCCCGGCGCGTGCGCCGCCTCTGGTACGTGCGGCTCTTCCACCTGGCCGGCCGGGCGCCGATGCCGCGCACGGTGGAGCTGGACGACGTGCTGCCGCACGCGCTGGAGCCGAATGGCGGGTGACCACCCGGGCGGGCCGGACGGCGGGTGACCGCTGGGCGAACGGGCGGTGAGGGTCGTCGGGGGCGGGCGATAGGATCGGGACAGGGCGCCGACCGCGCCCGGAACGACCGGCGTCGATCCCACCGGCGAGAACTATGCGAGGTAACCGTGACTGAATCCGTGACCGGCGAGAACACCGTGGGCACGGTCGGCACCGCGCGCGTGAAGCGCGGCATGGCCGAGATGCTCAAGGGCGGCGTGATCATGGACGTCGTCACGCCCGACCAGGCGAAGATCGCCGAGGACGCGGGCGCGGTGGCCGTCATGGCGCTGGAGCGGGTGCCCGCGGACATCCGCGCGCAGGGCGGCGTGTCGCGCATGAGCGACCCCGACATGATCGACGGCATCATCGAGGCCGTCTCGATCCCCGTGATGGCGAAGGCGCGCATCGGGCACTTCGTCGAGGCCCAGGTGCTGCAGTCGCTCGGCGTCGACTACATCGACGAGTCCGAGGTGCTGACGCCCGCGGACTACGCCAACCACATCGACAAGTGGGGCTTCACCGTGCCCTTCGTGTGCGGTGCGACCAACCTCGGCGAGGCGCTGCGCCGCATCACCGAGGGTGCGGCGATGATCCGTTCCAAGGGTGAGGCCGGCACGGGCGACGTCTCGAACGCGACCACGCACATGCGTCAGATCCGCCAGGAGATCCGCCGCCTGACCTCGCTGCCCGAGGACGAGCTGTTCGTCGCCGCCAAGGAGCTGCAGGCGCCGTACGAGCTGGTCAAGGAGGTCGCGACCACCGGCAAGCTGCCGGTCGTGCTGTTCACCGCGGGCGGCATCGCCACCCCGGCGGACGCCGCGATGATGATGCAGCTCGGCGCCGAGGGTGTGTTCGTCGGCTCGGGAATCTTCAAGTCGGGCAACCCGGCGCAGCGCGCCAAGGCGATCGTCCAGGCGACGACGTTCTTCGACGACGCCGACGTGATCGCCAAGGTCTCGCGCGGGCTGGGCGAGGCGATGGTGGGCATCAACGTCGAGGAGGAGCCGGCGCCGGTGCGGCTGGCCGAGCGCGGCTGGTGATGTTCTGTCCTCAGGGCGCAGTTCGGCCCTGACGGAGCGGAGAAGGCTCCGCGGACCTTGTGTCTGCGGGGCCTTTCCTCGTGGCTCAGGATCTTCCCAGGATGATCTCGACGCGGAGCGAGCCCGACCTGATGGGAGCCGGTGCTGTCAGGGCATGAAAAGGACCTGCGAGGCGATTTCCCTTCGCCGGCATTGTCCGGATCAGGTAGTGGGGGTCGCCAGCCGGTCGTTCGACCTTCTGACCTCTCAGCCTCTCGGCTCCCTCGCCTGTCTCGCAGGCCTGCCTCCAGTGTGCGCCTGGCCGGGGCCGGCAGGGTAGGGACCTTGGTCCCTGGTTCGTACCTCGGCCCGGAACGCCCCCCCGGGCTGCCGGCGAGGCCGGTGCTACCAGGGTGACGGCTCGTAGTCCTTGAGGAAGCAGCCGTACAGGTCGGTCCCGGCCTCGCCCTGGACGATCGGGTCGTAGACGCGGGCGGCGCCGTCGACCAGGTCGAGGGGAGCGTGCCAGCCCTCGGCGGCGAGCCGCAGCTTCTCGTGGTGCGGGCGCTCGTCCGTGATCCACCCGGTGTCCACGGCGGTCATCAGGACCCGGTCCTTCTCGAACATCTCCCCGGCGGAGGTCCGGGTCAGCATGTTGAGGGCGGCCTTGGCCATGTTGGTGTGCGGGTGCCCCGCGCCCTTGTACCGGCGGGAGAACTGCCCCTCCATCGCGGAGACGTTCACGACGTACCCGCGGCGGGCCTTGGCCGTCGCGGCCCGCATCGCCGGCCGCAGCCGGGAGATGAGCAGGAACGGCGCGATCGCGTTGCAGAGCTGGACCTCCAGGAGCTCCAGCGGGTCGACCTCGTCCACGACCTGGGTCCACGAGTTGTTCTCCTGGACGTCGGGGAGCAGCCCGCCGGCGTCGACCGCCGTACCGGCCAGGTGGGCGTCGAGGGAGGCCGAGCCTGCTCGGAGCGCCAGCGCCGTCAGGGATGCCGCGGTGTGCGTCGCGACGGCGTCGTCCTGCGACTCGCCCTCGTGGTGGGCGACCGACAGGGCGGCGAGCGCGCCCGCGATCGCGGCGGGGTGCGCCTCCGACACGTGGTCGAACGTGACCATCTCCGGCGGTTCGAGCCCGAAGGGGAGCGGGACCACCGGCGCGGACTCACCCGCGACGAGCTGCGAGTAGGCCCCCGGGGACCGCCGCACCGTCTGGCACGCGTTGTTGATCAGGATGTCGAGCGGACCCGCCGCGGCCACATCGTCGGCCAGGGCGATCACCTGGGTGGGGTCGCGCAGGTCGATGCCGACGATCTTGAGGCGGTGCAGCCAGTCTGCGGCGTCGGGCATCGCCGAGAAGCGGCGCACCGCATCCTTCGGGAAGCGGGTGGTGACGGTGAGGTGGGCGCCGTCGCGCAGCAGGCGCAGCGCGATGTACATGCCGATCTTGGCCCGGCCGCCGGTGAGCAGCGCGCGCCGGCCGGTCAGGTCCGTGCGCTGGTCACGCCGCACGTGGCTCTTCGCAGCACAGTCCGGACACAGCCAGTGGTAGAACGAGTCGACCAGCGTGTAGTCCGTCTTGCAGATGTAGCAGCCGCGGGCGGCACGCAGCTCCCCGGCGAACGCCCCGGGCGCGGAGGAGACCAGCGGGATGCCGGCGGTCTCGTCGTCGATCCGCGCCGGCGAACCGGTCGCCGTCTTCTCGATGATGCTCCGGTCGTGTGCCTGGATCTCCCCGCGGACCGCGGCCTTGCGCGACTTCTTGAGCAGCTTCCACATGTAGCCGGTCGCCTGCTTGACCGTCTGGACGTCGGGATGGTCGGGTGCGAGGTCGTGGAGCCTGCCCAGCACCCGGAGGGTGGTGGCAAGCTCGTCCGGATCGATCCCCGTGTTGGTCGGCACCGCCGTAGGGTAACCGGCTCCTGGGCCGGGACCCGGCTTCTTCCGGCCGCCGCATGCGGACTGTCTGGAATGTCACGCGGCGCGCTGGGCCGTCGCCGCGTGTCCGGCGCCCTTCCGCGTTCGCAGCGCCCGGACCCCCGCCTTCATCGCGACGACCGCCGTCAGCACGAGGGGCCCGAACAGCGCGACCGCGGAGGCGGCGGTCCACCAGAACCGCCCGGTCGCCGGGGACGTCGCCAGCCCCGCCGCGGTCCAGGCGGCCGCCTCGCCGACCCACGGCAGCAGGTACCAGACCAGGTAGCCGGCGGCGAACACCGGACCGATCAGCCACACGTGCACGAACCACCGGCTCACGCGGCGGTCCGCCGGGGAGGCGTCGTCGAGGGCCCGCTGCTCCGAGGAGCTGATCAGGCGGAACATCGCCTTGGCGCGCAGCTGGGTCGTCTCCCACAGGTTGGTGCACCCCGTGGCGGTCACCAGCACGGCGTACAGGTCGGAGCGCAGGAAGACCATGGCCTGCCACATCAGCGTCGACAGGTTGAGCAGCACGAGCAGCCGCAGGAACGGCGCGTCCCGCCACAGCACCTCGGCGAGCAGGGTCCCGGCCAGCAGCACGCTCTGGACGGCCATCCCGGCCAGCTGGGGCCCGTAGCGCCGGCGCCGGGCCACGCTCCAGATCTGCGTCAGGTCCGTCTCGAACACGAGGAGCACCCCGTACCGCACGTCGATCCCGAACCTCGACTGCAGGCCCAGTGCCCGCGTCGCGAGCCAGTGCCAGTACTCGTGCAGAGCCGTGATCGACCAGCCCACCGGCAGGACGATCAGCGCGCTGATCCCGAAGTCCGACACGATGATCGCATCCGTCGAGTGCGGGAGCAGGTCCGGCCGTGCGACGAGGGTGATCAGGGCGAACAGCGCAGCGAGGGCGTAGACGGTCCAGGCGGTCCGGCCGAAGAACCATCGGGCCACCCGCGCGTCGACCCCGGTGAACCAGGTGCGCTGCTGGACGGGCGCGGTCGGTGCGGGACCGGCGCCGCCGGACGCTCCGTCGTGGGCGACGAACCCGAGCTCGTCGAGCGTGTCGACGAAGGACGCGACGTCCACGGTCTCCCCGGCGAACGCCTCGGCCTCCGCCGTGGCCTCGGCGACGGTCCGCCCGGCGAGCAGGGACCGGACCACGACACCACCCACGGCGGGGACGTTGATGTAGCTCCCGGCGGACGGGTCGCCGATGATGCACTCCTCGCCGTCGTCGGTGACGGTGAGGTCGCGCAGGGTCACGGTGGTGGTGCCGACGTCGCTCACGAGGCGCCTGCCATCGCGCGGGGGGTGCGGGCGCAGGCCGGGCAGCCGGGGTCGCGGGCCCACTCCGTGCGGGTCTGGCGGCAGCCGTCGGCGGTGTCGAGGATCACGGACGCGCCCGCCGCGTACGGCGGGGCGAACCCGGTGAGATAGCGCAGCGCCTCGAAGGCCACGAGCGAGCCGACCAGCGCGGCCGCCGGGCCGATGCCCCGGTTGACGCGGTCCAGGCCGCTGCTCAGCCGGCGGACGACGCCCCGGTCCGACGCGGCCCGGCTGCACCGGTAGCACGCGGTCCTGCCGGGGTCGACCGAGAAGTAGATCACCATGGTGCCGAACATGCCGCCGCGGATCCACGGGACGCCGGCCGTCACGCAGGCCTCGTTCACCCAGAGGTCGATGTCGTTCGGCTGGTCGACGCCCGAGACCACGAGGTCGGCGTCGGTCAGCAGGTCGCTGACGTCGTCGGGCCCGCCCACCCAGCGGCTCACCGTGCGTACGTCGATGTCGGAGCTGAAGGCCCGGGCCCACTGCGCGGCACGCTCCACCTTCGGGGTGCCGACCTGATCCTCGCGGTAGACGAACTGGCGCGCGAAGTTCGCGGGCTCCACCAGGTCGTTGTCCAGCAGCGTGAGGCGGCCGACGCCGAGCCCGCACAGCGACTGCAGCACGTTCGACCCGAGGCCGCCGACGCCGAGCTGCACCACGTGCGCGTCGGCCAGGCGGCTGCGGAAGTCCTCCGCCGTGACGTCGAGGCTGCTGAACAGGTCGAAGTACGCGAGGTTGCTGTAGTCCCGGTGCTTTGTGGGCCGCCGGTCGATCGACGTCTCGGGGCGTTCCAGCACCCTCAGCCCGTCCAGGGCCTCGATCGCCGTCCGGACCGTGGCGACGTCGGTGTCGTGCCCCGACGCGCGCAGCCGGGCCGTGAGCGCGGCGGCGTCCTCCGCACCTTCGCGGAGGGCGGCCAGGAGGGCTGCGACGTCCCCGGTCGGGTCGTCGAGCTCGATGGTCCGGCTCTGGTCCGCCATGAGGGTCAAGACCTCGCCGGACCGTTCCCATCGGCAGTTCTTCAGCGCGATCATCGAGGGCTCCCTGTCGTCGTGTACCGAGTGGATGTGCCGAGGGCCGGCCCCGTCGCACGGGAGGCGTGCGGGGCCGGCCCCTGGTGCGGGAGTGCTGCTCAGCTGTCGCCGGGCGGGTCCGGGTACTGGGTCGCCTTCACCGGCTCGACCTTACGAACGACGATCGTCATGACTGGCCTCCCTCCTGGGTGTTCGGACTGGGCCATCTAAGGCAGTGCGCGGTGGCCAGGACCAGGAAGTTGCTCCGGCAATTCGACCGGCAGCAGCGCAGGCAACGTGGGTTGCCCGGCAAGACTTCCTGGGACGTGCCGGGCAGACCGTGGCACCGTTCCTGCGTCACCCACGGTGAGGGTGCGGACGAGTGAGGAGAAGCCCATGACGACGGTGAAGCGATTCCTGGTGGTCGCCACGACGATGCTGATGGTCGTGGCCGGCGGGCTGTCGCTGGCGGCGCCGGCGAGCGCGCAGTGCCCCAAGGAGCTCCAGTGGTGTGTCGGCGCGCCGTGACGGCGCCCGCGACGACCGGTCGCCCGGCTCGCGGCGTCTGATCAGCCGCGAGCTGAGCGGGTGGCCCAGTGCTCCAGGATCCCGCGCAGGGCCGCCCGCCGGATGGGTTCGGGGTCGTGGTCGATGCCGGTCTCCCGCGCGAACTCCCACAGCAGCGCGTGCAGCTCGTACCGGCCCGGCGACGGTTCCTCGATCAGGTGCGCCGAGGCCAGCTCGGCCAGGATGGTGTCCGTGGTCCGCAGCGGCAGGTCCCAGAGCGCCGCGACGGCGTCCCGCGACAGCCGGGTGCGTGGCGGGACCCCCAGCAGCCGGAAGTACCGTGCCGCCTCGTCCGAGAGCTGCCGGTACGACGCCGTGAAGGCTGCGCGCAGGTCGCACTCGGCGTCGTCCGCGGTGCGGAAGGCGTCGAGCGGTGCCGGTTCGGCCAGCCAGGCCGCCAGCGCCGCGGGCGCCTGCGCGGTGGTCCGGCGGACCAGGTGGTCGCAGGCGATGCGCAGCGCCAGCGGAAGCCCGGAGCAGCGCTGCACGATCGCGTCGACCGCCCCCGGCGCCGCACGCAGACGCTCGTCCCCCAGGAGCGTGCGGACCAGCCGGGCGGCGACCCCCGCGGGCATCGGGGGTACGCCGACGTGCCGGGCCTCGTCACGGATGCTGAGCCCGCGCAGCTGGTGGCGGCTGGCCACGACCGTCGTGCAGGCGCCCGGACCGGGTAGCAGGGGCCGGACCTGCTGGGCGGATGCGGCGTCGTCGAGGACGACGAGCACGCGCCGCGCAGCCAGCACCTGACGCAGCAGCGCCGTGCGGGCGACGGACGACGACGGGACGTCGGCGTCCGGGGTCCCGAGGTCGGTCAGGAACTGGCGCGCGATGTCCTCGGCCGACGGCGGCCGCCCGGTGGAGCCACGCAGGTCGGCGTACAGCTGACCATCGGGGAACGCGCCGTGCCGGGCATGGGCCCAGGCCAGGACGAGGGCGGTCTTGCCGACGCCGGCCGGGCCGTCGAGCACGACGCAGCGGTGCCCGCCGCCGGGGCCGGTCAGCACGGTGTCCAGCGCCGAGAGCTCTTCTGATCGCCCGGAGAACGTCGACGGCGGGGAGGGCAGCTGGGTGGGCGCCGCACCGGCCGGCCCGAGGGCTTCCGGGGCGGGCACCGGGACGGCCGGCTCGGCCCGGGCCCGCTCCGGGGCCGGCTGCGCCCACCGTCGACGGTAGAAGTCGAGCAGCTCCCCGACCCGGGCGTCGTCGAGACCGAGGCCCGCCCCGATCGCGCGCAGGGTGCTCACCCGTGGCCGTCCGACGGCGCTGCGCTCGATGTTGCTGACCGAACGCACGGCCAGGCCGGCCCGCTCGGCGAGCTCCTCCTGGGTCAGGCCCGCCCGGCGGCGGAGCTGTGCGAGCAGGTCGTGCTCCGAGCTGTGCACTGTCATGCGGCTCCCGAGGGACGTGAACGACGTGGCCTTCCGCGCCCATCCTGAGCGCTCGGTGCCCGGCCGTCGTGCAGGTTCCTGCAACCTGACCCCGGATCAGGCTGTCGGGACGATCCCCGTCCGGCCCTCCCAGGTGCCGTGCTCCGCGAGCGGACGGAAGCGGTACGTCGCGAACTCGTGGTGGAAGTCGCGCCGCCGGCGTTCGACCATGGCGTCGGCGTGCCGCCGGGCCGCGGGGAGGTCGGAGCGGCCGTGCACCATCGCCTCCATCGCGCGCACGGTGCGCCACACGGAGAACGTGGCGATGGTGCGTGGCGGCCGGAAGGCGGCCAGGGCGAGCGTGGCGCCGGGGTGGTCGCGCACCTGACGCTCGACGGGCTTGCCCCACCGCAGGAACCGGGGCACCTCGGGCAGCCGCATCCGCGCGACGGTCACCGCGACCACGGGTTCGTCCTGGTCCCAGGTGCCCGACCGGGCGGGCAGGCCGGGCAGCGCTGCCAGGTGGGACCAGCGGCGCAGGTACTCCAGCCGGACGTGCCAGCCGGTCGCCAGGTGGCGGCCCAGGGCGTCGTCGGACAGGAAGCGGTCCACGGCGTGCTCGTCGCGCCACTGTGCGAAGACGGCGATCCGCCGCAGCTGCAGCCGGTCCGCGGAGACCGTGGGCGCGCCCAGTCGCATGAGGGCCAGGCACTCGGCGTGGTCCAGCCCCGGCGTCGTGGTGCCCGACGGTGGTCGCGCGAGCGCGCGTGCCGTCACGGCCGCGGGCAGCTCGGCGAGGTGGAAGGTGTGCATCATCGGTCGCGCTCCATCCTGTAGTGCAGCCGCATCATCCAGGTGCGCCACATCCGCAGCTCGTGGTCCGTGCGGAGCACACCGTACGGGTCGCGGTACAGGCGGAAGGTCTCGTGCAGGGGGATGCGTGCCGCGAAGTCCCGGCCGCCGTCGCGGACGGTGACGTACGCGCCGTCCTGCCCGAACCGGCCCGGGGGCGACTCCAGGACGAGCCCGCCCTCGTCGGTGACGGCCGGGCGCAGGAAGACCTGCACGTTGCCGGACTCGAGCGGGAACGCGACGTGGACGCTCGGCCCGGCAGCGCCGGGGAGCCGGCGCGCCGAGTAGCAGCCGCTGAACACGTAGCGGCCCGACGGCCGCAGCGTGCGGAGCCACGCGGCCCCGACCTGCGCGCCGTGCCGGTCGCGGATCACGCGCACCCTGCTGTCCATGCCGTGTGCCACGTCGAGCGGGCGCATCGGGAGGGAGAGCTGCTCGACCCGGCGGCCGAAGAACCGCGCGACCAGCTCGCCGGCCGGCCAGAACAGCGGGGACCAGCCGGACCACACCTCCATGTGCCAGGCGGCGGTGTGCTCGTAGAAGTCGCGGATCCGGGGGTCGAGCCGTGCGGCGTCGAAGCCTGGCCCGTCGAGGACCGCCATCGTCGGCAGGAGGCCGGGGGTGGAGACGGCCGAGGTCGCCTCGTCGTCGACCGTGCCGCCGTGGTGCGCGGCCTCGGCGGCGAGCCAGCCGTCCGCGACCGTGGCGGACCGGCTCGTCGGGGCGCGCAACCAGGAGTGGTCGCCCGCCAGGTCGACCGGCCTGCCGGCCAGCCGCCAGAACTTCCGGGACCCGAGGTCCAGCAGGTGGTTCACGAGGACGCATTCTCGCAGGGGCTTCGTCGGTTACGGTCGGGGCGTGCTGCTCCCTGACTCGTCGGTGCCCGGGGCGGACCTGCCGGTCCGGGCGGTCCTGCCCGCCACGGTCGACGCCGTGCGGTCGCGCGGCGCCGCGGTGCTGGTCGCGCCGCCCGGGTCGGGCAAGACCTCGCTGCTGCCGCTCGCGCTGGCGGACGCCCTCGGCGGCACGGTCGTCGTGGCCGAACCGCGCAGGATGGCGACCCGAGCGGCCGCCGCCCGGCTCGCGGACCTCGTCGGCGAACCGCTCGGGCAGCGGATCGGCCACGCGATGCGCGGCGAGCGCAGCGGCGGCGCGGGGCTGCGCGTCGAGGTGGTGACCACGGGGCTCCTGGTCCGGCGTCTGCAGCAGGACCCGGAGCTGCCGGGTGTCTCCGCGATCGTGATCGACGAGTGCCACGAGCGGCACCTCGACGCCGATCTGCTGCTGGCGCTCGCCCTCGACGTCCGGACGAACCTCCGGGACGACCTGGCGATCGTCACGACCTCCGCAACGGCGGACACGGTGCGGCTGAGCCGTGCGCTGGGTGCGGAGGAGCCGGCGCCCGTGGTCACCGCGTCCGCCGCGCTGTTCGACGTGGCCGTCGAGTGGACCCCGCCGCCGGTCACCACCCCGCTGCTCCCCGGCGGGCGGGTCGACCCCCGTCTGCTGGACCACGTCGCCGCCGTCGTCCGGCGGGCGCTGGCCGAGAACGAGGGCGACGTGCTCGTGTTCGTGCCGGGGGAGGCCGAGATCCACGGGGTGGCGCGCCGGCTGGCCGACCAGAACGTGCTGCCCCTGTTCGGCCGCCAGTCCCGCGCCGAGCAGGACCGGGCGCTCGCGCCGTCCGCCGTGCGCCGGATCGTGGTGACGACGTCGGTCGCGGAGAGCTCGCTGACCGTGCCCGGGGTCCGGGTCGTGGTCGACTCGGGTCTGGCCCGGGAGCCGCGCACCGACCAGTCCCGTGGCCTCGGTGCGCTGGTCACCTGCCGGGTCTCGCGGTCCTCGGCCGAGCAGCGGGCGGGTCGTGCCGGGCGTGAGGCGCCCGGGCGGGTCTACCGGTGCTGGTCCGCGACGGATCATGCCCGGCTCGACGACCATCCGGCGCCGGAGATCGCGATCGCGGACCTGGCGTCCTTCGCTCTCGACCTCGCGGCCTGGGGTGCGCCCGGGGGCGCCGGCCTGACGCTGCTCGACCCGCCGCCGCCGGCGGCGATGACCGCGGCCGGTGAGCTGCTGCGCCGCATCGATGCCGTGGACGAGGAGGGCCGGATCACCGGGCGGGGCCGGCGGATGGCGGCGGTCGGGGCGCACCCCCGGCTGGCCCGCGCGCTGCTGGACGGGGCAGCGCGGGTCGGTGCCGACCGGGCGCGCGAGGTCGTCGCGCTGCTCTCGGACGACTCCGGCCGGGGCTCCGGCGACGACCTGCCCGCTCGGTGGCGGGCCCTGCGTCGCGGCGACGACCGTGCGGCCACGGCGCGGTGGCGCGAGGAGGTGAGGCGGCTCGGCCGGGGTACGCCGGGTGGCTCCCCGGCGGGTGGAGAGGCGGGGCCCGGCCGCGAGGAGCAGCGCGTCCCGGACGATCTCGCGGCCGGGATCGTGGTGGGCCTGGCGTACCCGGACCGGATCGCGCGCGCCCGGGGGAGCGACTCGGCCACCTACCAGATGTCGGGTGGCACGGGCGCCGCGCTGGACCCGCAGTCGCCGCTGCGGGCCACGCCCTGGCTGGCGATCGCGGTCGCGGACCGGGCGCCGGGCCGCGCCGACGCCCGGATCCGTGCCGCGGCGCCGATCGACGAGGCCACGGCGCGGGACGTCGCCGCCGAGCTGGTCTCGAGGGCCGACCAGATCCGCTGGGCCGACGGGCGGATCGTGACGCGGCGGGTCGAGACGCTCGGGGCGATCGTCCTGAACGACGCGCCGCTGGCGCAGCCGGACCCGCTGCAGGTGCAGGCGGCCGTCCGTGACGGCATCCGGCGCAGCGGCCTGTCCGTGCTGCGCTGGTCGGAGGCCGCGGTCGCGCTGCGCGACCGGCTGGCGTTCTGCCACGCGCACCTCGGCGCCCCGTGGCCGGCCGTCGACGACGACGCGCTGCTGGCCGGCCTCGACGACTGGCTGGGCACCGAGCTCGCGTCGGTGCGGGCCGCGCGCGACCTGTCCCGCATCGACGTCACCTCGGCCCTGCGGCGCCTGCTGCCCTGGCCCGAGGCCGTCCGGCTCGACGAGCTCGCGCCCGAACGGCTCCGGGTCCCGTCCGGCTCCGAGGTGCGGCTCGCGTACGACGGCGCCGGGCCGCCGGTCCTCGCCGTGAAGCTGCAGGAGGTGTTCGGCTGGACCGTCACCCCGGCCGTCGCGGACGGCCGCGTCCCGGTGGTGCTGCACCTGCTGTCGCCCGCGCAGCGCCCGGTGGCGATCACGAGCGACCTCGCGTCGTTCTGGAAGCAGGGCTATCCGCAGGTCCGGGCCGACATGCGGGCTCGTTACCCGCGGCATCCGTGGCCGGAGGATCCGCTGACGGCGGTGCCGACGAAGAGGGCGAAGCCGCGGCGGTGAGCCGGGTACCTGCAGTGGCCGGCGGGAGCACCGGGGGCGAGCGCCCCCGGCGTCCTGCCGGGCGGGAGGCCCTTACGCGATGGTGATGATCGTCTTGCCCGCGACTCGCGCCGTCGGGTTCAGTGCCTCGACCGCCTCGGCGAGCGGCCGCACGGCCGCGACGTTCGTCCGCAGGCGCCCGTCGCGGACCCGGCGGACGATCTCGACGAGCTGGGCGCGGTCGACCTCGACGACGAAGAACACGGACCGCCCGCCCTCCGGCTGCCGGGCGGGCGGCTCGGCGATCGACACGAGGGTGCCACCCGGCCGGACGAGGTCGACGGACCGGTCGGCGATCTCGCCGCCGATGACGTCGAGGACGAGGTCGACGTGCCCCACGGCGGCGAGGTCGTCGGTGCCGAGGTCCACGAAGTCGTGCGCGCCGAAGTCGGTCGCCGTTGCCCGGTCGGCCGTGCGTCCGGTCCCGATCACGTACGCGCCCGTCTCGCGGGCGAGCTGGGTGACGACCGACCCGACGCCGCCGGCGGCGCCGTGCACGAGCACGGTCTGCCCCGCCTCGAGCCGTCCGTGGTCGAACAGGGCCTGCCACGCGGTGAGCCCGGAGATCGGCAGGCTCGCGCCGGTGACGAAGTCCACGTCGGCCGGCAGCGGTGCGAGGTTGCGGGCCTCGACCGCCACGTACTCGGCGAGCGTGCCGTCGCGCGTCCAGTCCGCGAGGCCGAGCACGCGCTGTCCCACGCTGATCCCGGTGGTCCCGTACCCGAGCCCGGTGACCACGCCGGCGAGCTCGTGGCCCGGGATGCTCGGCGTGCGGTCGTGGCCGGCGCGGTCGGTCCACGTGGCCGGCCAGGTCAGCTCGCCCGGCGTGAAGCCGGAGGCGTGCACGCGCACGACGACGTCGTTCTCCGCCGCGCTCGGTTCCGGCTGGTCCGTGAGCCGCATCCCGGCGGTGCCGGCGTCCCGGTCGGTGACGGTGATGGCTTTCATCTGATGTTCTCCCGTTCGGTCGTCTCGTCCTGTGGGCGAGGTGTGCTTCACCGGGTAGACGAGATGCGGGGCCCTGGCGTCAGGTTCCGGTGGAGTCCCGCCAGAGCGTGAGCTTGTGCGGGTTCCACTGGATCAGCACGTCGACCACGGCACCGTCACGGACGACGAGCTCCAGCACGCCGCTGACCGAACCATCGTGCTCGAAGGTCAGGACCGGGCCGGCGTCCGTCGTCCGGCTCACGAGCCGCACGGGGCTCTGCCGCGCGAGCACGCCCACGACGAAGCGCGCCACCTTGTCCGGGCCGTGCACGGGGTTGAGGGCGGCCCGGACGATCCCGCCGCCGTCGGACCGCAGAGTGACGCCCGGGTGCAGGAGCCGCACGAGCGTCGCGACGTCGCCGGTGTTGGCCGCATGTCGGAACGCCGCCGTCAGCGGGGCGCTCGCCTCGCCGGCCGACGGCTCCGGCCCGTGCGCGGCCACGCGGGCACGCGCGGACGACGCGAGTTGCCGCACGGCGCCCGGGGAACGGTCCAGGATGTCCGCGACGTCGGCCACCGGGTAGTCGAACACGTCCCGGAGCACGAAGGCGACACGTTCGGCCGGCGTCATGCTGTCCATCACGCTCAGCAGCGCCATGCCCACCGACTCGGCCGCCAGGGCCCGCTCCGCAGGGTCGCCGCCAGACGGTGCCGGTACCTGGAACCGGCCGCCGGGGACGGGTTCGGGGAGCCAAGGGCCGGTGTAGAGCTCGTGGCGCCGACGCGCGCTCTTCAGCACGTCCAGGCACACGCGGCTCGTCGTCCGGGCGAACCAGCCGACCGTGTTGCCGACGTCCGCCCGGGCGCCCTCGTCCAGCCGGTACCAGCGCACGAACGCCTCCTGGACGGCGTCCTCGGCGTCCGCGACCGTGCCGAGCATCCGGTAGGCGAGCCCCACCAGACGGTCACGATCCAGGCCCGTGACCGGCCACACCTGCGTCATACGCCCATCATGACCCCGGACCGCTGCGGTTATCCTGGCCCGCATGTCCCTCACCTCCGCGCTCGGCGACGACTGGGTCCCGGCGCCGGACGGCGTCCGCGAGCGCTCCGCGGCCCGCGTCATCCTCGTCGACGGCGCCGGCCGGGTGCTCGTGGTGCGCGGCCACGACGTGAACCAGCCGGAACGGTCCTGGTGGTTCACGGTGGGCGGCGGCATCGACGCGGGAGAGACTCCCGTGCAGGCGGCGCTGCGCGAGACCCGTGAGGAGGCAGGCGTCGTGCTGGCCGCCGAGGACCTGGTGGGCCCGGTGCTGACCCGGACGGGCATCTTCGACTTCTTCGCGGAGACCTGCCGTCAGCACGAGGTCTTCTACCTGGCCCGGGTGGCGCACGCCGTCGAGGTCTCGGCGGAGGGGTGGACCCAGGCCGAGCGGGAGCTGCTGGACGAGATGGCCTGGCTCACCCCCGCGGAGCTGCGGGCCCAGCCGCTGGAGGTCTTCCCGCCGGAGCTGCCCGACGTCGTCGACCACCTGCTGGCCGGCTGGGACGGCGAGGTGCGGCACCTGGGCGTGCAGCTCGACGACTGAGCGCCCCCGGTCTGTGCGCGAACGTGGTCGGAATGACGCTCGACGCATTTTCTCTGTGATTTATCATGCATTGTTGGAGCATTTTATATGCCGATGCATGGGCGTCCGAACTGCGCAAATGCAACGCCTGCCGTGCAATTCGGACGCTGAAGAACAGTACTGCGGGTGAAAACCAGGAATGCGCGCTGACATGCCGCGCGCATCGCAATGAAGCCTGTTTAGCGTGGTGGCGCGGGGGCACCCACCACGGAAGGTTCCAGTCATGGAGAGACTCACCAAGGCCGCGCTCGCGACGGGTGGCGCCGCCGCACTGCTGCTCGGCGGTGCCGGCACCCTCGCGTTCTGGACGGACGACGGCCTCGCGACCGGCACGGACGTCACCTCGGGCACCCTGACCATGACCGACGGTGCGTGCGGCGACTGGACGCTCGACGGCGGCGGTGCCGTCACCGAGGGCATCGTGCCGGGCGACACCGTGACCACCGACTGCGCCCTGACCGTGGGCGGCACGGGTGACCACCTCGCGCTGGGCGACATCACGGTGACCGCCCCCACCTGGGCGGAGGACAACGCGCTGACCGCCGTGCTGGACGTCGCCGTCTCCGGGGCCACGCTGGACGGTGCCCCCGTCACCCTCCCGCTGGCCGAGCCGGTACCCGTCGAGGCGGCCTCCGACCTCGTGGTCACGGTCGCGGCCACCTTCCCGGACGACGCCGGCAACGAGACCCAGGCGCTCACCGCAGCCCTGGAGGACGTCACGGTCCAGGTGACACAGGCCCACCTCGTCCCCGCACCCTGACCGGTGGTGCCGAGACCGTGCGGACAGCAGCTCGTCTGACGGGGCGTGCGCTCGCGGCCGTGGTCGTGGCCGTGGCGGGCGCCGCGCTCCTGCTGGGGGTGATCGTGCCCCGGGCGGCCGGCGCCACCCCCTTCGTGGTGCTCACCGACTCCATGGAGCCCACGCTCCCCGTCGGCACCCTGGTCGTGTCGCGCCCGGTCGACGCCGGGCGGATCGGCACCGGCACCGTCATCACCTACCAGCTCCGGTCGGGTCAGGAAGGGATGGTGACGCACCGCGTCGTCGGCGTCGGTTCGACGGTCGGCGGTGAGCGCACCTACGTCACTCAGGGCGACGCGAACGACGTGCCCGACGTGGTGCCCGTCCGGGACGCCCAGGTGCGTGGCGCGGTCTGGTACCACGTGCCCTACCTCGGGTACGTGGCCGGGGTGTTCACCGGGCAGCGTGCGGCGGTCGGTGCCGTCGTGGCCGTGCTGCTGCTCGGCTACGCGGGGTGGCAGGTGTTCCGCGCCGCGCGCGAACGGTCCGCGCGGGCGCCCGCAGGCCCCGTCGCCGTCGGCCCTGGGGTGACCGACGGCGGCGGTCCCCGCGAGGGGCCGGGGCGTTCCGAGGAGGGGCCGGTGGTGCGCGAGCACACCGCCGCGGGCGGGGCCGGGGGAGTGCCATGAGGTGGGCGGCGTCGGTGCTCGTCGCCGGGCTCGTGGCCGGGGCGGCCCTCGGAGGACCGGCCGGGCCGGCGTCCGCGGTGCCGGACGGCGATGCGGAGCGGCTGTTCCTGAGCGTGGACGGGAACACCTGGGCGCCCGTCGTCACGGCGCCGCTGCTCGATCCCGGCCTGGTGTGGGTGCCGGGCGACGTCGCGACCGGCACGCTGTACGCCCGCAACGGGTCCGGCGAGGCCGCGGACGTGGCGGTGACGGTACGCCTGGACGGTGGGCCGGCCGGCGCGGGCCTGCCCCTGGCGGACGCGCTCGACGTGCGCACGCGCCTGGGGGACGGCGCGTGGACGGACGGCCCGGTCTCGGCGGTCACGAGCCTCGCACCTGGCGAGGAGCTGCCGATCGGGGTCGAGGTGGGGTTCGATCCCGCGGCCGGCAGCTCGACACAGGACCGGACGGTGCACCTCGACCTCGTCGTGACACTCTGGGGCGTCGGGCCGGGTGCGGGCGACGGCGGTGCGGGCGGTGGCGCCGTGCCCGGGGCGGGCGGCCCGGGGACGCTGCCGCGGACGGGCGCGAACCTGCTGTTGCCGACCCTGCTGGCGGCCGCCGCGGTCGTCCTGGGTGTGCTGCTGCGCAAGGGAGCGCGCCGTGGGTGACCGGGGCGGGGCTGTACCCCGCGCGCTGTCGCGGCGACGGCGCATCACGGTGGCCGTGCTCGTGGCCCTGGCGCTGTGCACGGGCACAGGGGTCGCGTGGGCAGCCTGGGCGGCCGGGGGCACCACCACGGGCCCGGCGGACGCCGTCCCGGCCTGGGCCCTGCCGGCCACCGCGACCACCTGCACCGACACCGACGGGCAGGTCTTCGAGACGGCAGCGATCACCTGGCCGGAGACCAGTACCCCGCACGCCCTCGACTACACGGCCACGATCAACGACGTGGCGGCGCCGGTGACGGACGACGGCGCCACCCGCACCGTGGTGATCGACCAGGCCGTGCTGCAGCAGCTCTTCGGCGGGCTGTTCGGCGGCACGCTGACGGTCCGCGTGACCGCATCGCTGCCCGGCACGTCGTGGACCGCGCCGGTGGCCACCGAGACGGTGCAGGCGGGGGTGATCGTGGTACCGCCCGGGCTGACGCTGGAGTGCACCTCCTGAACGCCGGGAGCCCTGCGGGCCGCGCCGTAGGATGGACGGCTGTGAGCATCCCGACCATCGGCGTCCTCGCCCTGCAGGGCGACGTCCGCGAGCACCTGGTAGCCCTCGAGTCCGTGGGCGCGCGCGCCGTGACCGTGCGCCGGCCCGCCGAGCTGACCGCCGTGGACGGTCTCGTGCTGCCCGGCGGCGAGTCGACGACGATCGACAAGCTGCTGCGGATCTTCGAGCTGCGCGACCTGTTGCAGACCCGCATCAAGGAAGGCCTGCCGGTGTACGGCTCGTGCGCGGGGATGATCCTGCTCGCCGACCGGATCCTGGACGGCACCGCGGACCAGCAGACGGTCGGCGGGATGGACGTGGTGGTGCGGCGCAACGCGTTCGGCCGGCAGGTCGACTCGTTCGAGACGGACCTCGAGTTCACGGGCATCTCGGACGCCGGGGACGGCGGACCGGTGCGCACCGCGTTCATCCGCGCCCCCTGGATCGAGGAGGCCGGGAGCGACGTCGAGGTGCTCGCGCGGATCCCGGCTGTGGATACGCAGGGCCGTCCGGTGGCGGCCGCCGGTAGAATCGTCGCAGCACGGCAGGGGCCGCTGCTCGCCACCGCGTTCCACCCCGAGATCACGGGGGACACGCGCGTGCACGGGTTGTTCGCCGGCATGGTTGCGGGCGGCTGAGCGGTCGTCCCGCTACCGTTCGACGCCACTGCACCAGTCACCGCACACGAGTCACCGTAAACGCAAGGAGTCAGGTAAAGGCATGTCAGGTCACTCCAAGTGGGCCACGACCAAGCACAAGAAGGCCGCGATCGACGCCAAGCGCGGCAAGCTCTTCGCCAAGCTGATCAAGAACATCGAGGTCGCGGCGCGCACGGGCGGCGGCGATCTCGCCGGTAACCCGACGCTGTTCGACGCGGTCCAGAAGGCGAAGAAGTCGTCGGTCCCCAACGACAACATCGACCGTGCGGTCAAGCGCGGCTCCGGCGAGGGCGCCGACGCCGTCGACTACCAGACGATCATGTACGAGGGCTACGGCACCAACGGCATCGCCGTCCTCGTCGAGTGCCTCACCGACAACAAGAACCGCGCCGCCTCCGAGGTGCGCCTGGCGTTCTCCCGCAACGGCGGCAACCTTGCCGACCCGGGCTCGGTGTCGTACCTGTTCTCCCGCAAGGGCCTGGTCGTGGTGCCCAAGGCCGACGGCGTCACGGAGGACGACGTGATGCTGGCCGCCCTCGACGCGGGCGCCGAGGAGGTCACCGACCAGGGCGAGGTCATCGAGGTGCTCAGCGAGGCCACCGACCTGGTGCAGGTGCGCACGGCCATCCAGGAGGCGGGTATCGAGTACGACTCCGCCGACGTGATCTTCCACCCCTCCATGCAGGTCGAGGTGGACGTCGAGGGCGCCCGCAAGATCATGCGCCTCATCGACGCGCTCGAGGACAGCGACGACGTGCAGAACGTCTACGCCAACTTCGACGCGAGCGACGAGGTCATGGCGGCCCTCGACGACGAGGAGTAGGCGAGCCTGCCGGGCCCCCGGGGGCGCGCGTGAGAGGGTTCCTCCGTGCGCGTTCTCGGTGTTGACCCCGGTCTGACCAGGTGCGGCGTCGGTGTCGTCGACTCGCTGCCGGGTCGCCGGGCCCGGATGGTCGCGGTCGGGGTGATCCGCTCCGACGCGGACCTGTCCACCGATCTGCGGCTGCTGAAGGTGGCCGAAGGCCTGGACGCGTGGCTCGACGAGCACGTCCCCGACGTCGTGGCCGTCGAGCGGGTCTTCGCCCAGCACAACGTCGGCACGGTGATGGGGACCGCCCAGGCGGCGGGCCTGGCCATGGTGGCCGCGGCCCGCCGCGGCGTGCCCGTCGCGCTGCACACGCCGTCCGAGGTGAAGGCCGCGGTGACCGGCTCGGGCCGCGCCGACAAGGCGCAGGTGACGACGATGATCACCCGCATCCTCGACCTGGAGGAGGCGCCCCGCCCCGCCGACGCCGCCGACGCCCTCGCGCTCGCCGTCTGCCACCTCTGGCGGCCGTCCGGGGCCCTCCAGGGCGGCGACCGGCACGAGCTCACCCCGGCCCAGCGGGCGTGGGCCGCCGCCGAGCAGGCCGCCCGGCAGCGTCCGCGGCGCTGACCCTTCGGCCTCCCCCCTGCGCCGGCTCCCGGCGGCGTGCCTGCCCGGGAACGCGGCCCCGCGCTTGTTAGGCTCCTCGCACGAACGTTCGATCGTGAAAGGGGAGCCCGTGATCGCCTCGCTGACGGGGACCGTGGCCCACGTGGGCCTGGACCGCGTGGTGGTGGACGTCGGCGGCGTCGGCTACCTGGTGCATGCCACGCCCACCACGCTCGCCGGGCTCCGCGTCGGCGAGACGGCGCGTGTCGCCACGAGCATGGTGGTCCGCGAGGACTCGATGACCCTCTACGGGTTCGGCGACGCCGACGAGCGTGACGTGTTCGAGGCGGTGCAGACGGTCTCCGGCGTCGGCCCGCGCCTGGCGCTCGCGATGCTCGCCGTGCACACCCCGGACGCGCTGCGCCGCGCCGTCGCCACCGAGGACCTCGCCGCGCTGACCCGCGTGCCCGGCATCGGCAGGAAAGGCGCCCAGCGCATCGTGCTGGAGCTCGGCGACCGCCTGGGCCCCGCCTCCGGCAGCGCTCCGGCGGAGGCCGCGACCGCTGCGGCGACGGTCGCCGGCGACCACACCGAGCGGGTCGTCGAGGCACTGACGGGCCTCGGCTGGCCGGCCAAGCAGGCCGACGACGCCGTCGCGAAGGTGCTCGCCGAGGCGGGGGCCGAGGTCGTGGCCGCCGACGAGGTCGCCACCACGCTCCGCGCCGCGCTGCGCCTGCTGGGAGGCCACCGTGGCTGACGTCTCCACCGACACGGGAGGCGCCGGCGGCCGGATCGTCGCGCCCAGCGCCGACGAGGTGGAGCGGGCCGCCGAGGCCGCGCTGCGTCCCAAGCGGCTCGACGACTTCGTGGGCCAGCAGGTGGTGCGCGACCAGCTCTCCCTCGTGCTCCAGGCCGCCCTGGCCCGCGGCAACCCGCCCGACCACGTGCTCCTGTCCGGCCCGCCGGGCCTCGGCAAGACCACGCTGGCCATGATCATCGCGGGCGAGCTGGAGTCGCACCTGCGGCTCACCAGCGGGCCGGCCATCCAGCACGCCGGCGACCTCGCCGCCGTCCTGTCCTCCCTGGAGGAGGGCGACGTGCTGTTCATCGACGAGATCCACCGCCTGGCCCGCCCCGCCGAGGAGCTCCTGTACGTCGCGATGGAGGACTTCCGGGTCGACGTCGTGGTGGGCAAGGGCGCCGGTGCCTCCGCGATCCCGCTGGCGCTGCCGCGGTTCACCGTGGTAGGCGCCACCACCCGGTCCGGCCTGCTGCCCGCCCCGCTGCGCGACCGGTTCGGCTTCACCGGCCACATGGACTACTACTCGGCCGCCGAGCTGGAGCGCGTGATCCTGCGCTCCTCCGGCCTGCTCGGCGTCCACCTGGAGCACGCGGCCGCCCACGAGATCGCCGGCCGCTCCCGCGGCACGCCCCGCATCGCCAACCGGCTGCTGCGCCGCGTGCGCGACTGGGCGCAGGTGCGCGGCGACGGACGCCTCGACCTGCACGCCGCGAAGTCCGCCCTGGAGGTCTACGAGGTGGACCCCATCGGCCTGGACCGCCTCGACCGCGCCGTGCTCACCGCGCTGTGCACGCGGTTCGGCGGCGGGCCCGTGGGCCTGTCCACGCTGGCCATGACCGTGGGCGAGGAGGCGGAGACGGTCGAGACCGTCGCCGAGCCGTACCTCGTGCGCGAAGGGCTCGTGGGGCGCACGCCGCGCGGCCGCGTGGCCACGCTCGCGGCCTGGGAGCACCTGGGGCTGACGCCGCCCGCGCAGCCCGGCGCCGCCGCGGCAGGGGGCACCGCGGCCGAGGACCAGGGAACTTTGCTGGATCCCTGACGTTGTCCCTGTGGCGCCGTCCGCCGCGATCCGAGGATCAGCCCACCGCGCACTACACTGGGTTGGATCCTCGTCGTACCTGTGCGTGACGTGCGTGCGTGGCACACCCGACCCAGCAATCGAACAGGACCATCCACTGTGGACCCCTCATTCCTCATCCTCATCGCGATCCTCCTCGTGGTGATGTTCTTCATGTCCTCCCGTACCCGCAAGCAGCAGCGCGAGGCCGCGGAGTTCCGGAACAACCTCACCGTCGGGACCAAGGTCATGACCGCCTCCGGCATGATCGGCACCGTCATCGACGTCGACGAGTCCACCGACCAGGTGACCATCGAGTCCTTCCCGGGCAGCCCCACCACATGGCTCCGTGCCGCCATCGCGAAGAAGATCGACGAGCCCGTCGCCGAGGACGCGGACGACGACGACGCGGCCGATGAGGCCGACGTCACATCGAACGGCGAAACGGGAAGTACCATCAGCCCGGACGCGAACGACGTTCCCGACGACCTGTCCGGCCTGGACACCGCTCAGCGCGAGTACCGGGAGCAGCAGCGACGGGACGCCGACGCGGACGGCAAGTGACGGCCGCGCCGTCCGGTGACCCCGGACGGCGCCGAACCCGCACCGGACGTACCCCGGCGCGCACACGAGAAGAGACAGACGTTGGCGACTGACACCCGGCGCTCGCGGCCGGTTCGCACGATCGTGCTCCTCACGATCCTGACGATCCTGCTGCCCTTCGGCGCCCTCTTGGCTGGTTGGCAGCTCGACGGCAAGTCGAGCGACAATCCGGACGGCGCGAGCCTCGCACCTGGTCTGGCCCTCGACCTCCAGGGCGGCACCCAGGTCATCCTCAAGGCGGTGACCTCGGACGGCTCCGAGATCACCCCGGAGGCGATGGAAGAGGCCATCGGAGTGATCCGGCAGCGGGTGGACGCCAACGGCGTCACCGAGGCCGAGATCTCCAGCCAGGGCACCGACCAGATCGTGGTCGAGATCCCGGGCGAGGTCGACGACGAGACCGTCGCACTGATCTCCAAGGCCGCCCAGATGAAGTTCCGGCCCGTCCTGACGATCGGCAACCCGACCCCCACGGCGCAGCCCTCGGCCAGCCCGTCCGCGTCCGGCGACGCCGCCGACGAGGAGGCCGCTGACGGCGAGACCGCTCCGGGCGGGTACACCGAGGAGGAGATCGCCGAGCAGGAGGCGGCCGTCGAGGCCGCCACCGACCCGTCGGACCTGGCCCAGATCACGCCGTCGGTGCAGACCGCGTTCGACGAGCTCGACTGCACGGACCCGAAGAACCTGCAGGGCGGCGGTGGCGACCGGCCGGACCTGCCCCTGGTGACGTGTGACCAGACGGGTGTCGCCAAGTACGTGCTGGGCCCCGTCGAGGTGGACGGTACCGACCTCAGCTCGGCGACCTCCGGCCTCATCCCCAACTCGAACGGCACCGTGTCGAACGTGTGGGGCGTCAGCCTCGACCTCAACTCGGACGGCGCCCGGGCGTTCCGGACCACGACCGAGCGCCTCGTCTCCCTGGAGCAGCCGCGCAACCAGTTCGCCATCGTGCTGGACAGCCTGGTCGTCTCGGCGCCGAGCATCAACGAGCCGATCACCAACGGGCAGGCGAGCATCTCGGGCTCCTTCACCCAGAGCTCGGCCGCGACGCTGGCCAACCAGCTCAGCTTCGGCTCGCTGCCGCTGACGTTCGAGGTCGAGGGCCAGAACCAGATCTCGGCCACCCTGGGCTCCGAGCAGCTCCAGCGCGGTCTGTTCGCCGGCCTCATCGGCCTGGCGCTCGTGGTCGTGTACTCGCTGTTCCAGTACCGCACCCTCGGCCTGCTCACCGTCGCCTCGCTGGTCGTGGCCGCCGCCATGACCTACGTGGTGATCGCCCTGCTGAGCTGGGGCATCGGCTACCGCCTGTCCCTGCCGGGTGTCGCGGGTCTGATCGTGGCCATCGGCTTCACCGCGGACTCGTTCATCGTGTACTTCGAACGTATCCGTGACGAGCTACGTGACGGCAGGTCGCTGCGCCTGGCGGTCCAGCGCGGCTGGCTCCGTGCCCGCCGGACGATCTACGCGGCCAAGGCCGTGAACCTGCTGTCCGCCGTGATCCTGTACTTCATGACGGTCGGTGGCGTGCGCGGCTTCGCGTTCACGCTCGGCCTGACCACGATCATCGACGTCATGGTGGTCATCTGGTTCACGCACCCGGTCATGGAGCTGCTCGCCAAGGTGCCGTTCTTCCGGGACGGGCACAAGGCCTCGGGCCTGTCGCCCGACCGGATCGAGGTGACGCCGCGGTACCGGGGCGCCGGCCGGTTCTCCGGCCCCGACGCCGCTCCGGCCGGCGGCACCGACGCCGAGGTACCGGAGCGGGAGCTGGTCACGGCGCAGTCCGTGTCGCCCGCGCCCCGGATGACCGAGGACGGCCGCAGGATGACGATCGCGGAGCGGCGTGCCGCCGAGCGCAAGGCTGCCGCGGGGTCGGTCGAGTCGACCCAGCAGGCTCAGAACGAGGAGAAGCACTGATGGCTGCAGGCGGCTTCGCTCAGTGGGGCAACGACCTCTACACGGGACGCCGGTCGTACCCGATCATCCAGAAGCGCGGCATCTGGTTCTCGATCGTCGGGCTGTTCTCGGTGGCCTCGATCCTCGTGCTGGTCTTCCAGGGCCTGAACCTGGGCATCGACTTCCGCGGCGGGTCCGAGTTCACCGTCTCGGGCGCGTCGACGACGGACGAGGACGTGGCGATCGACGCGGTCGCGACCGTGGCCCCGGGGGAGGAGCCGCACGTCTCCACCGTCGGCGCCTCCGCGGTGCGCGTCCAGGTCTCCGAGCTGGACAGCGAGCAGACCGACCGCGTGGCCGAGGCTCTGGCTGACGCGTACGGCGTCCAGGTGGGTGAGGTCACCTCGAACTTCATCGGCCCCACCTGGGGGCAGTCGGTGAGCCTGCGGGCGCTGTGGGGCACCGTGGCGTTCGTGGCCGCGGCTGCGATCTTCATGGCGATCTACTTCCGGGCGTGGCGCATGTCGGTGGCCGCGATCGTGGCGATGCTCGCCGACGTGCTGGTCTCGGCGGGCGTGTACGCCGCGATCGGCTGGGAGGTCACCCCGTCCACGATCATCGGCTTCCTGACGATCCTCGGCTTCTCGCTGTACGACAAGATGGTCGTCTTCGACAAGGTCCGCGAGAACACGGACCACGTCCTGGAGCAGACCCGCAGCACGTACGGCGAGCGCGCCAACCTTGCGGTGAACCAGACCCTGGTGCGGTCCATCAACACCTCGGTGGTGGCGCTGCTGCCCGTCGCGGGCATCCTCTTCGTCGGCGGGTTCCTCCTGGGGGCCGGCACGCTGAAGGACATCTCGCTGTCGCTGTTCGTCGGTATCGCCGCGGGTGCCCTGTCGTCGCTGTTCCTGGCGACGCCGCTGGACGTGGCGCTCCGTGAGCGTGAGCCCAAGATCGCCGCCCACACCAAGAAGGTCATGGACCTGCGGGCCGGCCTGATCGCCGAGGGCGCGGACGAGAGCGTGCTGGCCGCCGCGGCGTCCGGCTCGGCGCAGCTCGTGCCCGGGCATCACCAGGGGCAGGCCGCTCAGCCCAGGCGGCGCCGGTAGGCTCACGCCTCGTGACAGATGACATGACCGACGTCGCCCTCTCCGGACTGCTGCCGGAGAGGGCGACGCGCGTCCGCGAGCTGATCGCGGACGTCCCTGACTTCCCGTCCCCGGGCATCCTCTTCAAGGACATCACGCCCCTCCTGGCCGACGCCGAGGGGCTGGCCGACGTCGTGGAGGCGTTCACGCGGCTGGCGCTGGCCGACGGCGTCGACGTCGTGGCCGGCATGGAGGCCCGCGGGTTCCTGCTCGGCGCCCCCGTGGCCCATGCGCTCGGCCTCGGCTTCCTGCCCCTGCGCAAGGCCGGCAAGCTCCCGCCGCCCACTCACAGCGTCTCGTACGACCTGGAGTACGGGTCGGCGTCGATCGAGCTGCGGTCGGGAACACTCGACCCCGGTGCGCGTGTTCTCATCATTGACGACGTCCTGGCCACCGGCGGGACCGCGGCGGCCGCGGCACAGCTGGTCGAGAAGTGCGGGGGAGTGGTCGCGGGGCTCGCCTTCCTGCTGGAGCTGGACGCACTCCACGGCCGGGACAGGCTGACCGGGCACAACGTCGATACCCTCCTGCGAGTGGGCACGCCGTCCGACGGATGACCGTGCCGGACGGGGAATAGAGGTCCAGGGCTAGACTGGCGACTCCGGGGTCGGACCCGGGGAAGGAGGCGCGTACATGGCTGAGAACACGGTGTCACGCGCTCCGGTGCCCGAGAAGAACCCGCCGACACCGCCCGGCGGCAACCGGATGCGCAACCGGCTCGCGCGCCTCGGCGTGCGCAACGTCGGGGGCGGGACGCCCGCCGCGATCGAGCCGCTGCTCCAGGCGATCCGCAGCAACCACCCCAAGTCCGACGTCGCGCTCATCGAGCGGGCCTACGTGGTGGCCGAGAAGGCCCACCGCGGGCAGATGCGCAAGAGCGGCGACCCGTACATCACGCACCCGGTCGCCGTCTCCACGATCCTCGCGGAGCTCGGCTTCGAGGGCACGACGATCGCGGCGGCGCTGCTGCACGACACGGTGGAGGACACCGACTACGCCCTGGAGACGCTGCGCGCCGACTTCGGGGACGACGTCGCGCTGCTGGTGGACGGCGTCACGAAGCTCGACAAGGTCAAGTACGGCGACGCGGCGCAGGCCGAGACCGTGCGCAAGATGGTCGTGGCGATGGCCAAGGACATCCGCGTGCTGGTCATCAAGCTGGCCGACCGGCTGCACAACGCCCGCACCTGGAAGTACGTGCCGTCCAAGTCCGCCGAGCGCAAGGCGCGCGAGACCGTCGAGATCTACGCGCCCCTGGCCCACCGGCTGGGCATGAACACGATCAAGTGGGAGCTGGAGGACCTCTCCTTCCAGACCCTGTACCCCAAGGTGTACGACGAGATCGTGCACCTGGTGGCCGAGCGGGCCCCGGCACGCGAGGAGTACCTCGGCGTGGTCAAGGGCCAGATCGAGTCCGACCTGCGCAGCGCGAAGATCAAGGCCACCGTGACGGGCCGGCCGAAGCACTACTACTCGATCTACCAGAAGATGATCGTGCGCGGGCACGACTTCGCGGAGATCTACGACCTGGTCGGCACGCGCGTCCTCGTGGACACCGTGCGCGACTGCTACGCGGCGCTCGGCGCCATGCACGCGCGGTGGAACCCGGTCCCGGGCCGGTTCAAGGACTACATCGCGATGCCGAAGTTCAACATGTACCAGTCGCTGCACACGACGGTGATCGGCCCGGGTGGCAAGCCCGTCGAGATCCAGATCCGCACGCACGACATGCACCGCCGCGCCGAGTACGGCGTCGCCGCGCACTGGAAGTACAAGGAGAAGACGCCGGCGGGCGGCGCCGACCCGAAGAACCAGGACATGGCCTGGCTGCGCCAGCTCGTGGACTGGCAGCGCGAGACCGCCGACCCGGCCGAGTTCCTCGACTCGCTGCGCTTCGAGATCGGCGGCGACGAGGTCTACGTCTTCACGCCCAAGGGCCAGGCGATGGCCCTGCCGGGCGGCGCGACGCCGGTCGACTTCGCCTACGCGGTGCACACCGAGGTGGGTCACCGCACCATGGGCGCCCGCGTGAACGGCCGCCTGGTGCCGCTGGACTCGCCGCTGGAGAACGGCGACGTCGTCGACATCCTCACCTCCAAGTCCGAGACGGCGGGGCCCAGCCGCGACTGGCTCGGGTTCGTGAAGTCGCCGCGTGCCCGCAACAAGATCCGGCAGTGGTTCACCAAGGAGCGCCGCGAGGAGGCCGTCGAGACCGGCAAGGACTCGATCGCCAAGGCGATGCGCAAGCAGGGCCTGCCGATCCAGCGCCTCATGTCGCACGAGGCCCTGGTCGGGGTCGCGAACGAGATGAACTACCAGGACGTGTCCGCGCTGTACGCGGCCGTCGGCGAGGGCCAGATCTCGTCCGCCCACGTGGTCGAGAAGCTGGTCCGGGCGCTCGGCGGCGCGGACGGCGCGGAGGAGGACGTCGCCGAGGCAGCCCGGCCGGGCGGCCTCACGGCGCGCCGCGTGCGCTCGGGCGACCCGGGCGTCGTGCTCAAGGGGTCCGAGTCCTCGGACGTCTGGGTCAAGCTCGCCAAGTGCTGCACCCCGGTGCCGGGTGACGACATCGTCGGGTTCGTCACCCGCGGCCAGGGCGTCAGCGTGCACCGCACCGACTGCGTCAACCTGGACGGCTTGCGCAAGCAGCCGGAGCGACTCGTCGAGGTGGAGTGGACGCAGGGCGCCAACACGATGTTCCTGGTGCAGATCCAGGTCGAGGCGCTGGACCGCTCGCGGCTCCTCTCGGACGTCACGCGCGTCCTGTCCGAGAACCACGTCAACATCCTGTCGGCGTTCGTCTCGACGTCGGACGACCGGCTGGCGGTCTCGCGGTTCATCTTCGAGATGGCCGAGCCGGCCCACCTGGCCACGGTCCTGTCGGCGGTCCGCAAGGTCGAGGGAGTGTTCGACGTGCACCGCATCACGGGCACGAAGCCGGTCGAACGCCCGCAGCTCCCGGTCTAGTCCCACGCTGTTGAGTGCGGGACATTCGCCCTTCTGGCACACAGAAAAGGGCGAATGTCCCGCACTCAACGAGCGGTGGGGCGGCCGAACCAGTGGGTCAGGGACGTCTCCAGGGACGGTCTCGCCGCGCCGGTCCAGATGACATGGCCGTCCGGTCGCAGCAGCGCGGCCGGGACGTCGGGCCCGGCGGCGCCCCGGTCGGCGACGTGGTCCACGCGGCCGGCCCAGCCTGCGACGGACAGCTCGCCGGTCCGGTCGAGCAGCAGCCCGCGGCCGGCGTGCATCCGGTCGTAGAGACGGCCGGTCGTCAGGTCGACGTCGCGCAGGCGGCGCCCCAGCAGGTCGGGCCCCTCCCCGACGTCGTACCGGATCCTGGTCGCGGTGATCTTCTCGATCAGGAAGCGGTTCACGTCGTCGAGATCCATGAGCTGCGCCAGCAGCCGGCGGACCGCCTGCGGGCCGGGCGCCGGTGACAGGAGCTCGGCCTGGGCGCGGGTCGTGTCGAGCACGTCTGCCGCCACCGGGTGCCGTTCGGCGTCGTAGGTGTCGAGCAGGTGGTCCGGTGCCCAGCCGTTCACCTGGGCGGCCAGTTTCCAGCCGAGGTTGAAGGCGTCCTGGATGCCCAGGTTGAGGCCCTGACCGCCGAGCGGCGGGTGCACGTGCGCGGCGTCCCCGGCGAGCAGCACCCGTCCGGTCCGGTACCGCTCGGCCTGTCGCGTGGCGTTGCCGAAGCGCGAGAGCCAGCGTGGCGAGTGGACGCCGAAGTCCGTGCCACCGTGCGTCCGGAGCTGGCGTGCGAGCTCGTCGAGGGTCGGGGGCACGGTCCGGTCCGGGGCCAGCCCGTCCGCCGGCACGACCACCCGGAACAGCCCGTCCCCGACGGGACCGGCGCCGAACCCGCGCTGCGTCCTGCGGACCCGTGCCGTCACCTCGGCGACCTCCTCGGGTGGTGCGGTCATCCGGACCTCGCCCAGCAGCCACTCCACGTCGGCCGGCTCGCCCGGAAAACCGACGCCGAGCAGCGTGCGCACGGTGCTGCGGCCACCGTCGCAGCCCACCAGGTACCGGGCGTGCAGCCGGGTGCCGTCGGTCAGCTCGGCGGTGACCCCGGCGTCGTCCTGGTGCAGGCCGGTCAGCTCGGCGCCGCGACGGACCCGGGCGCCCAGCTCCATCGCCCGGTCCGTCAGCAGCCGGTGCACGGCCGGCTGCGGGATGCCGAGGACGAACGGGTAGGTGGTGTCCAGGTCGTCGGGGGCGGGTCGCGTGATACCCGCGAAGTACCCGCTCAGCGGATGCCTGGTGCCCAGAGCGAGGAACCGGTCCAGCAGGCCGCGCTGGTCCATCACCTCGATGCTGCGTGCGTGCAGGCCCAGTGCGCGCACCACCTCGGTGGGGGCGGTGTCGCGCTCCAGCACGAGCACGTCCACCCCGTGCAGGCGCAGCTCCGCCGCCAGCATCATGCCGGTGGGCCCGCCGCCCACCACGATCACGTCGGTCATCGAGCTCCCCCGGTCAGCCTCGTCCCGGCGGGCTGCGGCCCGCCGGCCGACGATTCTGCGGCATGCCCGGGCCCTTGCCGCAAGCCCCCCATGGCGCTATATCTTGAAGGTGGAGGGTCTCAGGCGGTGCCGGGCGCTCCGGGCAGAAGTTCTCCGAGATCGAACCGGACCGGCTCCTCGAGCTGCTCGTAGGTGCACGACGCCGGCTCGCGGTCCGGTCGCCACCGCTTGAACTGGGCGGTGTGCCGGAACCGGCTGCCCTCCATGTGGTCGTAGCCCACCTCGAGCACCCGCTCGGGCCGCAGCGGCGTGAACGACAGGTCCTTGCCCGCGCTCCAGCGGGACTGCGCGCCGGGCAGCCGGTCGCTCGGCTCGCCCGCGGCCGGGTCCGCCCAGCCGTGCCACGGGTGCGCGTCCGCCTCCGGGGTCCCGGGTTCGACGACCAGCGGGGCGAGCTCGGCGACCAGCTCCGCGCGCCGGGCGGCGGAGAACGACGCCGCGACACCGACGAACTGCAGGCGTGGCGCAGGCGCGGCGTCGTCCCACAGGCCGAGCAGGAGCGAGCCCAGCAGCGGCTGCTCCGGCGTCGAGGTCTTGTGCAGCCGGTACCCCGCCAGCACGACGTCGGCCGTGCGCGCATGCTTGATCTTCAGCATGGCGCGCTTGTTGGGCGCGTACGGCCCGTCCGCGGGCTTGGCGACGACGCCGTCCAGGCCGGCGCCCTCGAACGACGCGAACCACTCGGCCGCCACGGTGGCGTCCAGCGTGCGGGGCGTGGCGAACACCAGCGGGCCGGTCAGCCCCAGGCCGTCCAGGGCCTCGAGCCGCTCGGTCAGCGGCCGCTCCATGAGCGAGTCGCCGCCCAGCGCCAGGACGTCGAAGACCACGAGCGCGGCCGGCGTCGTCTCCGCGAGCATCGTCACGCGTGACGCCGCCGGGTGGATCCGCTGCGACAGCAGGTCGAAGTCGAGGTGCGCCGCGCCACCCTCGGGGGCCCGGGCGATGACGATCTCACCGTCGACCACGCACCGCTCCGGCAGCGCCTCGCGCACCGCCGCGACCACGTCCGGGAAGTACCGGTCCATCGGCTTGGCGTTGCGCGAGTCGATCCGCACCTCGTCGCCGTCGCGGTACACGATCGCGCGGAAGCCGTCCCACTTCGGCTCGTAGACGTAGGCGGGTGCGTCGTCGGACCCGGACTGGGCGGGCACCGATGCCACGCTCTTGGCGAGCATCGGCCGGACCGGGGGCTGCACGGGCAGGTGGTCAGTGGTCACGAGGACGAGCCTGCCTCAGCGCGGCGCATACCGCAGGTAGACGCACCCGTCGGAGAACGCCCGGATGTCCGTCAGGCACAGGCCGAGGCGGGCGCCGGGCGGCAGCGCGGGCCGGCCACCACCCACCACCTCGGGGAACACGATGAGGCGGTAGTCGTCGACCAGCCCCTGGCGGATCGCCTCCGCGGCCAGGGTCGGCCCGCCCACGGAGGTGACGCCGGGCCGCTCGTCCGCGATGCGCCGCAGGTCGGCGGGCCGCAGGTCGCGGACGATCCGGGTGCGCTGGGACGTGACGGCCTTCTGCGGCAGCGTCGAGGAGGCCACGAACTTGTCCGCCCGCCGCCAGAGGTCCGCGAACTGTGCGTACACGGGGCTGGCGCCCTGCTGGTCCTGGTACGTCTCCCAGAACACCATGGTGCGGTACATGTCGCGGCCCAGGACGTAGGTGGTGACGTCGGCCTCCATCTCGTTGATGAAGGCGTGCACCTCGTCGGAGGGCATGGCCCAGTCGAACTTTCCCTCGGTGTCGACCGTGTAGCCGTCGGCGGACATGTTCGCCGAGTAGCGCAGAGTTCCCATGGCCCTATCCGACCACGGAGCGGGCCGGAACTCATCGATCCGCGCGGGTGCGAGTCAGCGTGACCTGGGCCATCGTGGAAAGTGAGCAATCGTCCCGAGCGGGAGGTGCAACCATGCCGAAGCGTGATCCCGGACCCAGCGTCAAGGACAAGGAGCTGTACGAGAAGCTCCGCGACGAGGGCAGCTCGAAGGAGAAGTCGGCACGCATCGCGAACGCCGCGGCGGCCTCGTCCCGCAAGAGCGTCGGGCGCAAGGGCGGCAAGGCCGGCGACTACGACGACTGGACGGTCGAGCACCTGCGCAAGAGGGCCGCCGAGATCGGCATCCCCGGCCGCTCGTCGATGCGCAAGGGGGAGCTCATCAAGGCGCTGCGGTCCCACTGAGACCCGGGCGATGAGACCGGGCGAACCGAGACCGGCACGGGACCGGTCCGCGAGGCTCAGTCCGCGGACCGGTCCCGGTCCTTGTCGCGGCTGGGCTGGACCCGCTTGGGCTCGCCCGGCATCTTCGGGTACTCGGGCGGGTAGGGCAGGTCGCCGAGCCCGTCGGCCTCGTCGCGGGCCGCGAGCTCCAGCGCCGCGTCCAGCGAGCAGTCCAGGGCCGGGTCCCGGTCGGCACGGAGCGGCGCGAACAGGTCGCCCCGCTCCGCGAACCGGCCCGGGGCCGTCAGCACGTCGAAGTCGTCCGGGTGCACGTCCGGCACCTCGTCCCAGTCGAGGGGCATCGAGACCGTGGCCCGGGCGTTGGCGCGGATCGAGTACGCCGAGGCGATCGTGCGGTCACGGGCCATCTGGTTGTAGTCCACGAAGATCGCCTCGCCCCGCTCCTCCTTCCACCAGCGCGTGGTCACCCGTCCCGGCAGGCGCCGCTCCAGCTCCCGCCCGACGGCGATCGTGGCGCGCCGGGCCTGCGTGAACGTCCACCGCGGCTCCAGCGGCACGAACACGTGCAGGCCCCGCCCGCCGGAGGTCTTGGGGTACCCCACCAGGTCCAGCTCACCCAGCAGCTCCCGCAGGTGCGGGGCCACCGCGGCGGCGTCGTCGAAGTCCGTGCCCGGCTGGGGGTCCAGGTCGATCCGGAGCTGGTCCACCGCCTCGACGTCGTCCCGCCGCACGGGCCAGGGGTGGAACGTGAGCGTGCCCATGTTGGCCGCCCAGGCCACCACCGCGGGTTCCGTGGGGCACACCTCGTCCGCCGTCCGGCCCGAGGGGAACGCGATCGTCGCGGTCTCCACGTAGTCCGGGGCGCCCTGCGGGATGCGCTTCTGGTAGAAGCCGTCCCCCTTCGGGTCGTTCGGCTTGGGCATGCGGGTGGCCAGGTGCGCGCCCTCGTGCCAGCCCTTGGGCCAGCGCTCCAGCGTGGTGGGCCGGTGCAGCAGCGCACCCGTGATGCCGTCCGCGACGGCGACGAAGTACTCCACGACCTGGAGCTTGGTGATGCCCCGGGGGAAGACGACACGGTCCGGGCTCGTGACGCGCACCGTGCGGCCTGCGACATCGAGCTCCACTGCGGGTGACTTGGATGCGGCCATGACCCGAAACTAGCGCTCCAGCAGCGCGCGCGCCGCCGCGAGCGCCCGGTGCGCCGCCGGCCGGCCCACCACCCGGGCGCGCCGGTCGAGCAACCGCGCCGCACGTCCGAGGTCCGCGCCGTGGCCCGCCAGCGCGACGAGGACGGGCACGGCGGCCTCCGTCGGCACCGTCCGCGCCACGTCGACGGCGGTCCGGTCCGGGCTCGTGACCGGCACGCCCGCGGGCCGCACGATGTCCGCCGCCAGGCCCGGCGCACGGCGGGCGACCCTGCCGGGCCGCGGCACGGGGCAGCGCCGGCCGGGGGAGTACGCCACCTCCACCGGGGCGCCCGCGGGCCAGGCCGGCGTGACGGCGCCGTCGTACACCCCCGTGTGCACCCACGCGGCGGTCGCGGCGGCCAGCACGCAGGAGGCCGGCACCTCGGGCGCGAGCGCCAGGGCGCGGTGCCGCGCGTCGACGGCCGACGCCGGGCCGACGGCCGCGCCGTCGTACAGCTCCGTCAGGGCGCCCGACCGCATCAGGTCGGACCAGGCCACCGGTCCGCCCACGTGCGCGGGCGTGACCACCAGCGGCACGGGAGCCGGCCGGGGGTCGAGGAGCGCGGCGAGCGAGGACGACACCCCGAGAACCTACGACAGCGGGCCCGGCCGCGCAGAGCGCGACCGGGCCCGCTGTGGACGACCGGGGATCAGCCTCGCGAGTCCTCGGCGGCCTTGACGACCTGCTCGAGCCAGGACCGGCGCGCGGTCACGGCGGCCTCCAGCTCGGAGACCTTGCGCTTGTCGCCCTTGGCCTGAGCGTCCGCGAGATCCGCCTCCAGGCCGGCGATCGCGGCCTCCAGCTGCGCGGCGGCACCCTCGGCACGGGCGCGCGTCTCCGGGTTGGTCCGCCGCCACTGCGCCTGGTCGGCGTCGCGGATCGCGGTCTCGACCGCACGCAGGCGACCCTCGACGCGCTGGATGTCACCGCGCGGGACCTTGCCCGCCTCCTCCCAGCGCTCCTGGATGCCGCGCAGGGCTGCCTTGGCCTTGTTCAGGTCCTTGACCGGGACCAGTGCCTCCGCCTCCGCGAGCAGCTCCTCCTTGACCTTCAGGTTCTCGCCGTACTCCGCGTCGATCACGGCGTTCTCGGCGTCCCGGGCCTGGAAGAACCGGTCCTGGGCCGCCCGGAAGCGGGCCCAGAGCGCGTCGTCGTCCTTGCGGGACGCCCGGCCCGCGGCCTTCCAGCGCGCCATGAGGTCGCGGTACGCGCCAGCGGTGTAGCCCCAGTCCGTGCTCGTGGACAGCGCCTCGGCCTCCGAGACCAGCTTCTCCTTCTCGATCTTGGCGGCGTTGTTGCGCTGCTCCAGGTCGGCGAAGAAGTGCCGGCGCTCGCGGTCGAACGCGGTGCGGGCGTGGCTGAACCGCTTCCAGAGGGACTCCTCCGTGGGGCGGTCGATGCGCGGCCCGGAGCGCTGCGCGTCCTTCCAGCGGTCCAGCAGGGCACGCAGCTCCTCGCCGGCGGGGCGCCACTGCATCTTGGCGGGGTCGGTCGCGGCGATCTTCTCCGCGGCCTCCACGATCACGGTGCGCGCGGCGACGGCCTCCGCCTTCGCGGCCGCGCGTGCGGCCTCCAGGGCCGCCCGGCGTTCGGCGGCACGGCCGCGCAGGGCCTCGACACGGGCACGCAGACCGTCCAGGTCGCCGACGGCGGCCGGCTCGGCCGTCTCCTCACCGAGCTTCTGGAGGGTCTGGTCGATCTCGCGCACCGACAGGTCGGCGCTGTCCAGACGGGCCTCGAACAGCCCGACCTTCGCGTTCAGGTCCAGGTAGCGGCGCACGTACAGCGCCAGCGCCTCCGAGGTGGTGACCCCGGGGAACTGACCGACGACGCGCTCGCCGGCGGCCTCACGGACGTACACGGTGCCCTCGTCGTCCACGCGGCCGAAGGTCTCGGCCTCGGCGTGCGCGGCGGCGTCGGCGGCAGCCGGGACCACCGGCGCGGGTGCGACCGGCGCGGACTGCGCGGCGGGAGCCGCCGGCGCGCCCGGCTTGGGCGGCCGGGGACGGGCCAGAGCGGCCGGCGACGGGATCGCCGACGGCTTCGGGGCCGCGGGTGCCGGGGCCGGCGTGGTGGTGGCGGGCGCCTCCTCGGCGGCCTCCGCCTCAGCGGCGGGGGCTTCTGCCACGGGTGCTTCCTCGGCGGGTGCCTCGGCTGCTTCCTCGGCGGCGGGTGCCTCCTCGGCGGGCGCCTCGGCGGCGGGCGCCTCTTCGGCCGGAGCGTCCTCGGCGGGAGCCTCGACCACGGCCTCGTCGGTGCCGGCCTCGTCAGCGGCAGCCTCGTCAGCGGCAGCCTCCGGCACGGCGGCGTCGTCGGCGGGGGTCGCTTCCGTGGACGCCTCCTCGGTGGCGGTCTCCGCGGGCGAGGTCGCCTCAGGAGCCTCCTCGGCGGGTGCCTCCTCGGTCTCGGCCTCAGGAGCATCCGGCGCAGCGGTCTCCGCCTCGGGTGCCTCGGCCGCCTCGTTCACCGCCTCGGCGGGTGCCTCTGCTGCGGTCGGAGTCTCGGCCACGGGCTCGGCGGGCGCGTCCTGCTGGACGGGCTCGGACGAGCGTGAAGTGGGTTCGCTCACTGGGTCTCAACTCCTTCGATGGTGACCGGGGTGGCGGGCGCGCCGTCAGAAGCGGCACCGCCCGTCACTCCCGCGTCAGCGACTGCCTGGACGAAGTCCAGGCCGGATGTGATCGTGCCGAAGACCGTGTACCCGCCGGCTGCGTCGGACGGGATGGTCGATTCCTCGTAGACGAGGAAGAACTGGGAGCCCATGGACTCCGCGTCGCCCCCGCGGCGCGCCATGGCGACGGTGCCGGCCGGGTAGACGTCGTCGTCCGGGGCGTTCTCGATCGGGCCGAAGCTGTAGCCCGGGCTGCCGGAGCCGGTGAAGGTCGGGTCGCCGCACTGGAGCACGAAGATGCCCTCGGTGGTCAGCCGGTGGCAGCCGGTGCCGTCGAAGTAGCCGTCCTGGGCGAGCGTGACGAAGCTCGCGACGGCCTGCGGGGCCTCGTGGCCGTCGAGCTCCAGGACGATGTCGGCCTGGGTGTCGCCCGAGCACGCCTGCAGGGTGACGGTCCAGGTGCGGTCCTCGGCGACGGACGGGTCGGCGAGCTCGTAGCCCTCGCGCGCCTCCTCGACGCCGGCGGGGCAGGCGCCGGCCTCGTCCGGCGCGTTGCCGTCGATGAGGGCCGCCACGGCGAAGGCACCCACGAGCGCGAGCACCGTGAACAGGGCGATCAGGGTCCACAACCGCTGCCTGCGGGCGCGCCTGGCCGCCTGCCGCTGCTCGCGCTTGCGGTCCTGCTTGGCCTGCTGCGCGCGCTGCCGCTGCTTGGTGGACGCCACCGCGTTCCCTTCTCCGTGCTCTCTCGGACCCGCCTCGACCCGGACGCGGCCCCGCTGGACCGATTCACCGCCGGATCCGGGGCGAATCACCCCGTGCGGGGACAGTGTAGGCATCGGATGCCAGCTCATACCGTCCGAGCGGTTCCGCCGGCGGGTGAACAGGGCCCCGCGAGCGGCCCACGAGGCGGGATAGCGTGGGTCCGTGGAGATTCGTGTCGTGGTCGCACCGGTGTTCGGCACCAACTGCTGCGTGGTGTCCTCGGGCGGCGACTGCGTGGTGGTGGACGCTGGCGCGGGCGTCGCGGACGCCGTCGCGCGGCTGGTCGACGACGCCGGGCTGACGCCGCGCGCCGTCCTGGCCACCCACGGCCACGCCGACCACACCTGGGACGCCGGGGCGCTCTGCGCCCGCTACGACGTCCCGATGGTGCTGCACGAGGCCGACGCCTACCGCCTCGCCGACCCCTTCGGCACGCTCAGCCCCGCCCTGGAGTCCGCACTCGGCCTGCACCGCGCGGACTACCGCGAGCCCGCACGCATCGAGCCGTTCGGCACGCCGGAGGGCTCGGCCCTGCTCACGTTCGGCGAGGTCACGCTGCACGGCCTGCACGCACCCGGCCACTCCGAGGGCTCCACCCTCTACCGCCTCGACGACACCGTCCTGGCCGGCGACGTCCTGTTCGCCGGCTCGATCGGCCGGACCGACCTGCCCGGCGGCTCGCCGGCCGTGATGACCCGGACCCTGCACGACGTGGTACGCGGCCTCGACCCGGCGCTCGCCGTCGTGCCGGGGCACGGGCCGGCCACCACGGTGGGGCACGAGCTCGAGACCAACCCGTTCCTGGCCGCCTGAGCGCCTAGAATCGAGGCCGGTCCGCGGTGGCGTGAGCAGTCGCTGCCGTCGCCGGTCCCGCGGGCCCCGAGAAGCGGGTCCATCCACAGCACACGAGGAGCACCTCAGCATGGCCGAACAGCTCGTCCGCCCCGACCCGATCAGCGGCTTCCCCGAGTGGCTGCCCGAGGTCCGGTTGGTCGAGCTGCATTGGCTCGACGAGATCCGGCGCATCTTCGAGAGCTACGGCTTCAGCTCGATCGAGACGCCGTCGGTCGAGCGCCTGGACGTGCTCCAGTCGAAGGGCGAGACCTCGCAGGAGGTCTACACGCTCCGCAGGCTCCAGGCGGACTCGAAGGACCAGTCGGACGCGAGCATCGGTCTCCACTTCGACCTCACCGTGCCGTTCGCGCGGTACGTCGCGGCCAACGCGGGCAAGCTGGTCTTCCCGTTCAAGCGGTACCAGATCCAGCGCGTGTGGCGTGGCGAGCGCCCGCAGGAGGGCCGCTACCGCGAGTTCACGCAGTGCGACATCGACGTGATCGGCATCGACACCGTGCCGCTGCACTTCGACGCGGAGCTGCTGCGCATCGTCGTGGAGGTCCTCACCGCGCTCGACCTGCCGGCCTGGACCGTCAACGTCAACAACCGCAAGGTGCTCCAGGGGTTCTACGAGGGCCTCGGCATCGACGACACCATGGCGGTCATCCGGGTGACCGACAAGATCGACAAGATCGGTCCGGACGCTGTCGCCGAGCTGCTCTCCACCCAGGTCGGACTCACGGCCGACCAGGTGGCCGCCTGCCGTGACCTCGCCCTGATCCGCGGGACGGACGTCTCCGTGATCGAGAAGATCCGGGCGCTGGGCGTCAAGTCCGACCTGCTCGACGAGGGGCTGGGTGAGCTGGGCCAGCTCCTGGAGTCGCTCGCCGACCTGCCCGCCGGCACCGTCACGGCGGACCTGTCCGTCGCGCGCGGCCTCGACTACTACACGGGCACCGTGTACGAGGCGAAGTTCCTCGACTTCCCCGGCTACGGAAGCATCGCCGCGGGTGGCCGGTACGAGAACCTGACGGGCAGCTTCACGCGGCAGAGCCTCCCCGGCGTCGGGCTGTCCATCGGCCTGACGCGCATCTTCGCGAAGCTGGTGGCGGAGGGGAAGCTGGAGACCGGCCCGAGCAGCCCGACGGACGTGCTGGTGGTCATCCCCAGCGACGAGCGCCGGGGGGACGCGCTGGCGACGTCCGCGGCCCTGCGCGGACGCGGGCTGAACGTGGAGACCTACCACCAGGCGGACAAGGTCGGCAAGCAGCTGAAGTACGCCTCGCGCAAGGGCATCCCGTTCGTGTGGTTCCCGCCCTTCGAGGACGGCCGCGACCACGAGGTGAAGAACATGGCGACCGGTGACCAGGAGGTCGCGGACCCGGCCACCTGGACCCGCCGCTGACCCCTGGGACGGGTGAACTGGACCCGCCTGCCTGGTTTGCCCGAAAAGTATCCGTCTGCATCGACTAGCCTCGCTGCGGGACCGATCAGGGCCCCGTTCGACGTCGCTGGCCGGTCATCGGCCACGGTCTGGCCGAGGGGGCCGGTTGATGGCAGGTTCGGGACGGCTGCACGACAGAGCTCTCGGCGACCGCTGGGAGCAGTCGCTCGTCGGAGTGACGGGTGCGGCGCGGCGCCGTCGTGCACGAGGGGTCCGGACGCGCACCCCGTACCTCGCGGCGCGCGAGCGTGCGGCCGTAGACAGCAACCGCCTGCGGCAGGGGCACGGCACCCGTCGTCGGCTCGCCGGGTCCGCCATCGTGCTCGGTGCCGGGCTCATGGGGTGTACCGCCGTGCTCCTGCTGTCCCCGGCGGCGGTCGAGCGGTCCGTGCTCGGCTGCCCGGCGGGGAGCGTCGTGACCGTGGCCTGGGTGGACCGGTACCGCGACGTCCTGGGTGTGCGGGTTCCTGATCCGCGGGATCGCGTCGAGGTCGCGGCGCCTGCGGGCTCGACGGTCGAGGTCGTCTTCACGGACGCCGCCGGCGCCACCTACCCGGCCGTACGCGGCGAGGTGTCCGTCGGCGGCCTGCTCGCGGTCGAGCCGCCGCGCCCCGTGCCCGCGCAGGAGCGGGGGCTGTGGCGGGTGGAGACGGTCGTGGTGGCCGGGGGCGCCGCCGTGGCGACCTGCGCGGGGGCCCTGCCCTGACGGTGCGGGGCGAGGCGCGTCCGGCGACTTGACGATCGTTCGAACGGATGTTCGAATCATGTCATGCGTTGGCACGGTCAGGCGATCTCGAACGACGACGGCGCGCTGCCCGGGCTCGAGCTGCCCGGGCTGCGCACCGCGGGGCTGCTGCGCACCGTCCGGTCGCCGGAGTTCGCGGGCGTGACCTTCCACGAGGTGCTCGCCAAGAGTGCGCTCTCGAAGGTCCCGGCCGCCTCGCAGATGCCGTTCCGCTGGACGGTGAACCCGTACCGCGGATGCAGCCATGCCTGCACCTACTGCGTGGATCCGTCGACCCTCGTTCTCATGGCCGACGGAAGACAGAAGCCGATCCGGCACGTGGTGGCAGGTGACCGGATCGTCGGGACCCGTCGTGAGGGCGCGTACCGGCGCTTCGTGGAGACAGAGGTGCTGGCGCGCCGGGCTTCGACCAAGGACGCCTATCGGATCACGCTCGAGGACGGCACGGAGATAGTGGCCAGCGGCGACCATCGGTTCCTCACCGAGCGCGGCTGGAAGTACGTCGCACCGCTGCCCAAGGGTGAGGGACAACGGCCATACCTCACGACCACCAACCGGCTGCAAGGATTCGGGCTGGGAATGGTTGCCGCCGCATACACGGCTCCGCCGGAGACCACCGACTACCGGCAGGGATATCTCACGGGGATGATCCGTGGCGACGGGATGCTCTTCGAGAAGACGTATCCGAACGGCCGGATCACGATGTTCCGCCTCGCGCTGGTAGACCAGGAGGCGCTGACTCGTTCGCAGTCCTATCTCGCGGCTGCGGGCGTTGCGACGAACCGCCGTCCCTTCTCGGCCGCCACGTCGACGCGGCAGGCGATCGACGGGATCTTCACGTCCAAGAGGGCAGACGTGGCAGCGATCCGCGCCATGATCGAATGGCCGAGCGAGCCGACCCGGGAGTGGCACGCAGGGTTCCTTGCCGGGATCTTTGATGCGGAGGGCAGCTGCGACGGCCGGGTCTTGCGGATCTCCAACTCGGACGAACGGATGCTCACCATGACGACGGACTCCCTGGGCGTGCTGGGTGTTCCGTCCGTCCGGGAGCCTGCCAACGGCATCGGAGTGGCCACCGTTCGTGTCGTCGGCGGTCCGTCCGGCCGCCGTCGTTTCTTCGCGCTGACGAACCCGGTGATCACGCAAAAGCTCAGAATCATCGGCAGTGCGGTCAAGACTTCCGCGCCGCTGCGGATAGTTGCTGTGGAGAACCTCGGGTCGAAGACGGAGATGGTTGACATCACCACCGGGACCGGCGACTTCATCGCCAACGGCGTGATCAGTCACAACTGCTTCGCTCGGCCCACCCACGAATACCTCGACCTGGACGCCGGCCACGACTTCGACTCCCAGGTCGTGGTCAAGGTCAACGCCGACGAGGTGCTCCGCGCCGAGCTCACCAAGCGGTCCTGGACCCACGAGGCCGTCGCGCTCGGCACCAACACCGACCCCTACCAGCGCGCCGAGGGCCGCTACCGGCTCATGCCCGGCATCATCCAGGCGCTCGCGGACTCCGGCACCCCGTTCTCGATCCTGACCAAGGGCACGCTCCTGCGCAGGGACCTCCCGCTGCTGGTGCGGGCCGCCGAGCGGGTGGACATCGGGCTGGGGGTGTCGCTGGCCTTCGCCGACACCCCGGCGGGCAAGGAGCTCCAGCAGGCGGTCGAACCAGGGACGCCGACGCCTCGCGCCCGGCTCGACCTCATCCGGGCGATCCGGGCCGCGGGGCTGCCCTGCGGCGTCATGGTCGCCCCGGTGCTGCCCTGGCTCACCGACTCGCTCGCGCACCTGGAACAGCTGCTCGACGACCTGGTCGACGCCGGAGCGACCGGCGTCACCGTGCTCCCGCTGCACCTGCGCCCGGGTGCCCGTGAGTGGTACCTGGACTGGCTGGGCCGCATGCACCCGCACCTCGTGGAGGGGTACGGCCGGGTCTACGCGCGTGGTGCGTACGCCCACCGCGGCTACCGGGACTGGCTGTGGGCGCGGGTGCGGCCGCTGATCGCGGAACGTGGGCTCGGCGGGGCCGCGATGCACCGGGCCCGGGCCGCGGGGGCACGTGCGGACGCCGCCGACCAGCACACCGAGGGCGACTACCCGCGGGGCGCGTTCACGGGTGTGCGTGCGGACGGGGTCGGCGCGGCGTCGCTGGGCGACGACGTCGGGAGCGAGACCCTGTTCTGATGCGCCACTCACCGCACGAGGACCCGCGCCTGGCGGGTCGCACGCTGGAGCCGCTGGCCGGAGGCTGGTCGGGGGAGACGTTCCTCGCCGTGCCGGCAGCGGCGGGCGGCGAACCGCTCGTCGCCCGGTACCTCGCCGCGGCGCACCATGCCCCGCAGGCGGCGGGCATCCAGGCGGCGCTCCTGCGCCAGGTCCGTGGCCTCCTGCCGGTCCCGGAGGTGCACGGGGCGTACGACGGCGACGGGCCCGTCCCTGGTCTGCTCCTCACGGAGCTGCTGCCGGGCGAGCGCGGGGACCTGGTCCTGGGGCGACTGGTCACCGCGGCCCGGTACGACGACCTGAGGACGCTCGGGCGGGCGCTGGGCGGCGTCGCCGGGACGCTCGCCGGCGTCCGGATGCCCGAGGTGGGGCTCTTCGCGGACGCGACGCTGCGGATCGAGCCGTTCCGCCTGCGGCTGCCCGGCTGGGTGGACGACCACGCGCGCGGGCTGGCGGCCGCCGGATGGTCCGCGGCGGAGACCGCGGCCCTGCGCGCCGTGGCCGAGCGCGTGGGCCCTGCCCTGGAGGGCGCGCCGCCGTGCCTGGTGCACAGCGACCTCAACCCCAAGAACCTGCTGGTCGACCCCGTCGCGCTGCGCGTCACCGGCGTGCTCGACTGGGAGTACGCGCACGCCGGCCACCCGGCGACAGACCTCGGCAACCTCCTGCGCTTCGACCGGGAGCCCGCCTACGTCGAGGGCGTCCTGGAGGGCTGGTGCGCCGCCGTCGGGCGGGCCACCGGGTCGCGGCCCGACCCCGCTGCGGCGACGGACCTGGCCCGTGCCGCCGACCTGGTCGCCCTCGTCGAGCTCGCGGCCCGCCCGGTGACCACGCCGGTGGTCCGCCGCGCGCGCGAGCACCTGCGTGCGATCGCCCGCACGGAAGACGTGCACGCCGTGCCCTGACCTCGCCGCGCGCCGTCCGGCGTCAGCTACGTGCGGAGCGTCTCGAGGTGCTCCGCGATGCGGCCGATCGCCTCCGTGAGCACATCGACGTCGGGCAGCGTCACCAGACGGAAGTGGTCCGGCTCGGGCCAGTTGAACCCGCTGCCGTGCGTGACCAGGATCTTCTTGTCCCGCAGCAGCCCGATGACGAACGCCTCGTCGTCCTCGATCCCGTAGACCTCGGGGTCCAGGCGGGGGAAGCAGTACAGGGCACCGCGCGGGCGCACGGAGGTGACGCCGGGGATGTCGTTGAGCAGCTTGTCCGCGAGCATGGCCTGCTCGTAGAACCGGCCGCCCGGCACGATCAGCGCCTCGATCGACTGGTAGCCGCCCAGCGCCGTCTGGATCGCGTGCTGCGCCGGCACGTTGGCGCACATGCGCATGTTCGACACGAGGGTGAGCCCCTCGAGGAAGTCCCTGGCCCGGTGCCTCGGCCCGGAGATCATGGCCCAGCCCGACCGGTAGCCGCAGATCCGGTACGCCTTGGACAGGCCGCTGAAGGTGACGCACAGGACGTCGTCGCCGGCGTAGGTCGCGGTGTGGTGGTGCGTGGCGTCGTCGAACAGGATCTTCTCGTAGATCTCGTCGCTCAGGAGCACCAGGTCGTGCTCGCGCGCCAGGTCCGCCATGCCCTTCACGATCGCCTCGCTGTAGACGGCGCCCGTCGGGTTGTTCGGGTTGATGACGACCAGCGCCTTGGTCGCGGGCGTGATGAGCGACTCGATGTGCTCCAGGTCGGGGTTCCACCCGTTGGACTCGTCGCAGCGGTAGTGCACCGGCTTGCCGCCCTGCAGGCTCACCGCACCGGTCCACAGCGGGTAGTCGGGAGCGGGCACCAGGATCTCGTCGCCATCGTCGACCAGTGCCTGCAGCACCATGCCGATCATCTCGGAGACGCCGTTGCCGATGTAGACGTCGTCCACCCGGGTGTCGAGGCCGTGCGTCTGGTAGTAGTTCGCCACCGCCGTGCGCGCGGAGTAGATGCCGCGGCTGTCGCTGTACCCCTGGGCCTCCGGCAGGTGGTGGATCATGTCCGCGAGGATCGCCTCGGGCGCCTCGAAGCCGAAGGGCGCCGGGTTGCCGATGTTCAGCTTGAGGATCTTGTGACCCTCCGCCTCCAGCCGGTACGCCTCCTCCAGGATGGGGCCCCGGACGTCGTACCGGACGGACTTCAGCTTGCGGCTCTGTCTGATCTCTCGCACCGGCTCATGGTCTCAGACCAGGCGGCCGGAACCGGTCACCCGTCCGCGAGCCGCGCAGGGAACCCGCCCGTAGCCACCGGCCCCCAGCGCTCGATCGTGATGCGCACCAGCGACTTGCCCTGCTCGACCATCGCCGCGCGGTACTCGTCCCAGTCGGGGTGCTCCTTGCCGGCCGCGGCGCGGAAGTAGTCGACGAGCGGTTCCACGGACTCGGGGATGTCCAGCACCTCCGCCGTGCCGTCCACCTGGACCCAGGCCTCGTTGAAGCCCTCGCCGAGCGCCAGGAACGACGCCGCCGGCCGCTTGCGCAGGTTCCGCACCTTGGCGCGCTCGGGATAGGTCGAGACGACGACCCGCCCCTCCGGGTCCACGCCGTAGGTCACGGGGCTGAGCTGCGGGGCGCCGTCGGCCCGGCCGGTCACGAGGATGCCGTTGCGGCGCGAGCGGAGGAACTCCAGCAGCTCGTCGCGGGTCACGGTGGTGTTGGTGGCGATCGTCCTGGGCATGGGCGCCAGCGTACGCGGCACCACCCACACCCGGGCCGGTGGTGCCCGGCCGCCACCTCGCGGGTGGACGGCCGGGCGGACGGCGTCAGACGGCCGCGGGGCTGGGTGATGCCGGGGCGACCGGGGCAGGTGCGCCGTCGGAGTCCGGCGCCGCCGGGGCGTCCTCGGTCGGCTGCCCCAGGATCCACTCCGTGGAGAACAGCACCTTGTCCGTCAGCCGTAGCATCTCGTCGCGGATGCCGACGTGCGGGGTGGAGAACGACAGCCGCGCCACGGACTGCCGGCCGGGGGCCTCTGCCCAGTAGTCGACCAGGAGCAGGGGCAGGTTCTGACCGCCGACCTCCTCGGACCCCTGGCCCAGGCGGACATGCCGCAGGAACGGGCCGGACAGGGTCTCGGTGCGGGTCAGCGCGTCGTCCGGGCCGAGCTCTCCGCCGATCCGGTCCTGCACGCGCTGCAGGTGCGACGACGAGCCGGCCTCGGGGCCGAGGTCGTGCCAGTAGAGGGTCAGGTTGAGTGCGAGGGTCGCCTCCTGGCCGGGCAGCAGCAGGTAGGCCATGACCTTGCCGCCCGCCGCCTCGGCCTTGTCCGCGACCTCGATGAGCTTCTCGCGCAGGTCCCGGCGCAGGGGAGCGGAGCGGTCGCCCAGCTTGGCGGTCTGCTGCTTGACGATGTCGCGGATCTGCCGCTCGCGCCGTTCCGGCTCGTCGAGCTCGATGATGGCCCAGTGCTCGGGCAGGTTCAGCTCGATACCGAGGCCGCGGAAGCCGCCCGGTTCCTCGACCGTGCCCAGGGCGTGCAGGGCCTCGCCGCTGATGCCGGTGCCGGTCTCGTCGAAGAGGCCGGTGGGGTCGTCGGCGGGGGGCTGCGGGTCGAGGGCGGTCAGGATCTCCTCGACGGTGGCGACCATCGGGTGCGGCCCGGCCGGGTCGAGGTGCACCTGGTGGAGCGCCGCACCGTGCCGGGTCAGGAACGGGGCCAGGGACTCCCGCCGGCGCAGGCTGAAGGCCCGCTCGGGGGCGTCCCCGAGGAATGCCGCGAGGGTCTCGGTCGAGGAGAACAGGCACACCTGGTACGGCTTGTCCGCACCCTCCGGGGCTGGGAACACCTGCACCTGGGGTGTGCCGTCCTCGCGGTCGAGCACGGGGACGACGACGGCATCCTCCCGGAGCGATCGTGCGACGGCGGCGCGGTCGCCGGTGGCAAGTGCCCGGGCGAGCGCGGGGGAGCCCACGTCGGACTGGGGGTCGACGGTAGCCGGGGCCGGACCCTCGTCAGCGGTGGGCCGCCCTTCAGATGCTTCTGTCATGCTCGGACTCCTCGATCCTGGGCCCTACGAAACGAACTTGTGGCATGGGTCGCCGTCGGCTCATCTGACTTCCGGCTCGCTCATCCGCGCCACGAAGCTGTCGGTCTCGTCCCGTGACCATCTCGAGCCACCCAGGTCGGGCTGGATGAACCTGGAGACCGCGGTCTCGGGAGAGACGAAGATGTCGGTACCCTCGCGCCAGGGGCGCGCCGTGCCCTCCGCGTGGATGACCGCGACCTCCCAGTCCCGCTGCCCCCATACGGCCCATCGTCCCGAGTTGCCGAAGATGGTGAACGTGTCGGCGTACAGCACTGCGGCACCCGGATCGTCCTGCGGCTCGTAGGACACCGCGTCCCAGTACGAGCCCTGGATGTCGTCGGTCGGCACGGTGAAGCATGGGAAGTGGCCGTGGTCCCGGATGTGGTATTCCTCCGGGTCCGGGTCCACCACGACCATCGAGATGCGGTCGTCACCATGGGCCCGGGCCAGGACTTCGAGTGCCTTCGTGAAGTCGTCGTCGGAGAACTCGTTGTACTCACAGATGTCGACCTGGCCCTGCTTGGACCGGAACGGCCAGGCCGGCAGTCGCACCCCGGGATCGACCACCCGAGCCATGTCGGCCAGGGCCGCGTCGTACTCTGCTCGGTCACGCGCAAAGGTGTAGGTCACTCGGACGCCCCAAATCGAATCTTGAGATCTGCTTTCTTGTTGCCGGGTGTCGTGTACTCAGAGGTCCACCCCTCCCAGCTGCCGGCCTTCTCGCGAACGGCCGCCTTGTGCCCGTCCTTCTCCAGGAGGGTGATCTCATTGTCCCGCCCCGTCGTGCGACTGCTCCATCCGTCGTCCGTGAGCTTGCGGACGTACTCGTCGTGCGTGCCGGGCGTCCTGACGTTCGTCATCCGGGCACCCGCGTCTGTGCTGTCGACGGCGCCCTCCACGTAGTCGTCGATGTGCTTGTTGACCTGTGCGCGGACGGCGTCGTCGCCGTGGGCGTTGTGAACCAGGAGGGGTGTGTCGCCGGCCAGGACGTAGTAGGTGTGGGTGTTCTCGACGTGGAAGTTGTAGACCTCGACGATGTCCGCGAGGTCGTGTTCCTCGACCTGCACCGCCTGCAGGACTGTGGTGCCCTCTGGGGTGACCAGCAGGTCGCCGGGGTGCAGGTTGCCGGCCATCTGCCAGCCCCGGTCGGCGGTCATGAAGGGGTGCTCGGCCGTGGTCGAGACCCGCTGGTCGTCGATGGTCAGGTGATACAGGGCCAGGGCCTGGTGCACGAACGTCTCGGCCACCAGCTGCAGCTCGTCCAGGCCCGTGTCCAGGTTCCGGGTCCAGACCTTGTCCCCGACCACGATGTCCTGGATCGGCTTGACCCCGTCCACGGTGAGGACCGGGGTACCGGCCACGAAACAGGCACCGAACCCGAGCTTGCACCACCCCTTCTTCATCGCCTGCTTGAAGCCGCCCTTGAACGCACCCTTGGCGATGCTCTTGGACAACCCCATCGCAGCCTTCGCCGCGCCACCCAGACCGATCAGAGACAACGCCGCACCCGCGATCGCGATCCCCGCCTCCGCCCACGACCGCTCACCCGTGGCAGCCAACGTGATATTCGC
>NZ_JBITFV010000005.1:119264-348476 GCF_044456525.1 Promicromonospora sp. NPDC050880 | reverse complement strand
CGCGCCCGGCCGCGCCCCCGGCGCGGCCCCGCGGGGGGGGGCCCCCGGGCCGGGGGGGGGGGGGGGGCGCCCCCCCGCGCGCCGGGCCCCCCCCCCCCCCCCCCCCCCAACGCTCGTGGCTGCGTCGAGCAAGGGGCCGAAGTCAGCATCTCGCGTCGGGCCTCAGCGACCCGCCCGTAGCGCGCCCAGGCCCGCGAGAGTGACCACAGGCACTCTCCTCGGGCCCCTGTGCACAGATGCACCCGCAACCAGCCCGCTGGTCGGACCGGCCACCTAGCGTCGTCGGCATGGGACTCCTCGACACGCTCACCGACACAGCCGTCCACCACGATGCACCGCGCGATGATGCACCGCGCGATCCGGGCGCGCCGACGGCCCCGCTCCGGCCGTCCGCGCAGGACGAACCACACCGGTCGACGATGCGCGACGAGCCCCGCCGTCCGAAGCCGTGGGAGGCGCCACGGCAACCCGACCGTGCCGCGAGCAGCCCGTGGAGCGTGGACGCCCTGGCCGCGCCCACCCTCGACGCCACCACCGCACCCAGCCCCCTGCTCTCCGCACCATGGGGCGCCGCACCGGACCGGTCACCGGGCCCCCGCCGACAGCAGCGTCGTGGTCTTGGCGGGTGGCTGTCGCGACCCGCGTCACCAGGGCTCCGCCGGGCACGGCGCATCCTGTGGCGCTGGCGCTTCGCCCTCGCCGCCGCGCTGTTCGGCCTGGCGGCAACCCTTGCCCTGCACGTGCTGCGCCCGCCCCCGCCTCCGACGGTGGACATCGCGATCACTGCCCGGCCGATCGCGGTCGGAACCCAGCTGACCAGCGAAGACGTCGTTCTACGCCCCATCGCCGCCGACGCCGCCCCACCCGGCGTGGCCCACGCCGTGCACGACCTCCTGGGGCGGGTGGCGGTCGTCGGTCTGCCAGCCGGCGCGCCCCTGCACGCCACCCTTGTCTCCGACGACGGTGTCTCCGCCGCCGCACCACGCGGCTCGGCGGTGGTCCCGGTCCGCCTGTCCGACGACGCGGTCGCCGCCCTCCTGCGCCCCGGCGACCGCGTGGACCTGCTGGCCGGGACGACGTCGGGCATCGAGCCGGCGACCGAGCCCCGATACCTCGCTCGCGACGCGCTGGTGCTCCCCGTCCCGCCCGGACGCGCGCCGGAGGCGGCAGGCGGACTGCTCGGACCGGCGTCAGAGGCGGACCGGCCGGTCACGCTCGTCGCGGTGAGCCCGCAGGAGGCCCCCGAGCTGTCGGCGGTCTCGGGCTGGGGTTCCGTGACGGCTGTTCTGGTGCCGTAGCCGCACCCCCAGCGGATCCGGCATAGTGGGGCAAACAACGACCGCATTCTGCGGAATGTCCCGTTCGAGGTGCGGATTCTCGGAACAAACCGGAGAATCCATGACCGGGCCGGTCCCGGCGGCCCGAGAACATTCGTGAACAACAGCAGGGGAATCAGGATGCTTCAGGGTTTCAAGGAATTCATCACGCGCGGCAACGTGCTCGACCTCGCGGTCGCCGTCGTCATCGGCGCCGCCTTCTCCGGGGTCATCAGCGGCCTCGTGGACGGCTTCATCATGCCGCTCATCGGGTGGCTCATCGGTGCGCCGGACTTCACCGAGATCGCCTTCTATCTCCCGAACTGGCAGGGCGAGACCACGAAGTTCCAGATCGGCCTCTTCATCCAGGGCGTGATCATGTTCCTGCTGATCTCGGCAGCGATCTACTTCTTCGTGATCCTCCCGATCAAGAAGCTGCAGTCGCTGCGCAAGCAGGCCGAAGAGGACGTCGTCGAGGAGGCGCTGGCCGAGGAGGTCGTGCTGCTCACCGAGATCCGCGACCTGCTCCGCACCCAGACGGGCGCCGCCTCGCAGAACCGCTGACCCACCGGATCGCCGACGGCGACTCAGCTCCCGCAGCGGTCGTCAACGGCCAGCCCCGCCGTGGTCGGTGGAACGTCACCTTGGCGTCCCACCGACCATCGCGGGTCCGGCACCGCGCGTGCGATGGGCCGAGCGTGCGACTGACCGAGCGCCTGACACATCGGCGTGCCTCGCGCCTGACCCGCGTGCTCAACCCCAGTGCGGGGGCACGTCCCGGCGGAGCTGTTCGTCGTTGAACCCGTGACCGGCAGCAGCCTGGTCCTCAGTGTCCTCCCCCCAGCCGGCCGGGCGTTCGTCAGCGCTCACACCCAGCACCGCCTCACGTTCGGTCCCCCGCCGCACGGCTCGCCGGGGCCCCCGACGCCGGGGCGTGCCGCCGCTCGGCACCGCCTCGGCGCCCTGCTCCTCGGACTCGTTCACGTGTCCATTGTCTCTCGGCCGCCCGCCGAGAGTACGCACGAGCCGACCTGGCTCCGCGCTCCAGGCGTCTGCACAGCCGGCACCGTCCAGCAAGATCGGCACGGTCCAGCGACATCGGCGCTTTCCGGGCGCCCACCGGCAAGGTCGGGACTGTCCAGCAACGTCGGCACCGCCCGGGGCACCCGCCAGGAAGCTCAGCACCCTCCGGCGCAGTCGGATCCGATCCTGCAATAATGCCGACGCCCGCGGGCGAGGTCGGCAGTTTGCTTCGAGATCTTGCTTCGAGATCGGCACAGGCCTGTGCCGATCTCGAAGCAAACTGCCGACCACCTGAGTCCCGACGAGGCAAACTGCCGACCTCGCGGGAGGAACCTGCCGACTTCAAGCCACCAGCTTCACAACTGCCGGCCGCAAGCCACCAACAGGGCATCCGGCCGGGAGCCCCCAACCCAGCCAGGCGCCCCTAGCCAAGCCGGGCGCCCCCAGCCAAGCCGGGCGCCCACCAACTCAGCCAGGCGCCCCAGCTGATCCAGGCGCCCAGCAACTCAACCAGACACCCCAGTCCCCCAGGCACCCCAGTCCCCCAGGCACATCAGCCCATCCAGGCACATCCAGCCCCCCAGGCACATCAGCCCACCCAGGCACATCCAGCCCAGCCAGGCCTCCAACCCGCCCGGCCCCTCCGGCCAGCCCGTGACCAGCCAGCCCGTGACCAGCCCCCGAAGCCGACAAGTCCGCCCCACACCGACAGGGGCCACCCCACGCCTCAGTCGTCCAGCACCTGCGGCACCACCAGCTCCGCCGCCGGGGCCACACCTCCGGACAGCCCGACCCGTGCGTCCCGCACCGACAGCACCACGCTCCGCACCCGCTCCGCCTCGGCGTCCGGGTCCAGGAACGCGGCGGCCGACCACACCTGAGCCACGACCCAGCCGAGCCGTTCCAGCCGTTCGGCGAGCTGACGGTCGCGCACGCGGATCGACGGTTCGGCCACGTACGCGGCGTCGTCGGTCAGCACGGCCACCAGCAGCTCACCCGGCAGGTCGGGGTGGCCCACGGCGAGGGGGATCCGGTCGCCGCCGGGCAGGCCGTAGTCCGTCTCGACCACGAGGCCGGAGCGCCACAGCCGCTCCCCGAGGTCCACCACGAGCCGGTCCAGTGACCGTGCCACGTCCACGCCGTTGCCGATCTCCACCTGGTCCGCGAGCCCGGAGCGCTCCTCGGCGAAGGACAGCACCCGCGCCAGCAGCTGCGGCCCCGGGCCGCGGAGTCGCTCCGGGTCGAGGTCGCCGGCCGGGAAGCACGACACCACGTGCAGCCGCTTGCGTGCCGCGCCCAGCGAGCCGAGCAGCATCGCGTCGCCGCCGGCGTCGCCGAGCACGCCGAACCGGTGCAGCACGCGACCGTGCGGCGTCCGCCCGAATCCGAGGGTGAGCACGATGGTGTCGCGGGCCAGCCCGGCCACACCCGTCACGTCGGCCACCACCACCGGCTCGGGCCGTGAGCCCGCGAAGAACGGGGCCAGGGCCGGGTTGTTCCGCACCTCTGCGAGCAGCCGCTCCCGGATCCGGTCGGCGTGCGCCGCGGTGACGGTCACGATGCCGAAGGTCTCCTCCGGCCGGGTCATCGCGTGCTCGATGGCGAGGTCGACCACGCGCTCGACCTCCGCCGTCGTCGACTCGACGGTGCCCGAGACCGGGTCCGGCATACCGGTCCCGTCCACGAGCGAGAAGTGCACCAGGGCCTCGGTGCGCGGCAGGGGCGCGGGCCGCAGGATGCCCTCGTAGCCGTGCTCGGCCAGCAGCGCCGTGAGGCGCGGGTCACGGCGCGCGGGCTCGGGCTGGAGCGTGACGCGCGGCAGCAGCCGGGCCAGGTCCCGCACGGCGGTGCCCGACGCCGACCGCGGGTCACCCACCACCACGATCTGCCGGCCCCGGGCCAGCGCGGGCACGACCACCTCGACCGGCACGTGCTGCACGGCGTCCAGGATCACCAGGTCGGCGCTTCGCTCCGCGGGCAGCAGGTGCGGCACCATCGTCGGCGTCGAGACCCAGGTGGGACGCAGGCGCCGCACGGTCGAGCCGTGCGCGGACACCAGGTCGCGCATCGAGGTGAGGCCGCCGTCGACCAGCTGGGCGTAGAGCGCCTCGGCGTCGTCCCGTTCCTCGCGCATGGCGGCGCCCAGGTGCGCGCGCACCGCGGCCCGCACGGGCGCGGACAGGGAGCCGACGTGCCGGCGGTCCAGCTCGCGGAACCGTCCGGCGAGGGCGTCGAGGCCTGCACCGTCCTGACCGGCGAGGTCGGGCTCGGTGGCAAGGATCTGCTCGAACACCGAGGACCACCACGACAGCTCCAGCTCCGGGCCCACGAGGTCGGCCTCGACGCGGCGCTCGGTGAGGTCGTCGACGAGGTCGCCGAGACCGGCCGCCCGCAGCCGGCGCAGCACCGCGGTCCGCTCCGGCAGCGGGGTCAGCGCCTCCCGCGTCTCCGAGAGGGAGGCGAGCCGCTGGACCATCGCGAACAGGTCCAGGTCGAGCAGGCCGCCACCCGCGTGCGAGGAGCGCAGCACGGGTTCGAGGGCCTCCAGGTCGATCCGCACCGCCTCGTAGGTCTCCTCGACGGCCGCCAGGCCCTCGGGCAGGGTCGGCCAGCCGCCACGCGGGCACTGCTCCTGCCAGACCTCGCGCTGGCGCTGCACCTCGACGAGGGCCGCGTGCATGTCCGGCACCCGGACGCCCGGGCGCACCATCTCGCGGGCCCGTCGCTTCAGCCGGCGCCGCGCCAGCCAGCCCATCTCCACGCCCTGCTCCGCGCGCTTCCGTCGCGACGCCGTGGCCTGCACCATGTCGGCGGCCGTGCGCTCGAACACCATGGGCTGGAACACGTCGAGCGTGCCGCGCATCCCCCCGAGCATGGCGAGCTGCTCGCCCCACTGGCGAGCCGTCGTCGCCTTGACCAGGCCGGTCACCCGCGCCACGTACTCGATCTGCTCCCGCAGCTCCGGCAGCGTGTGCTCGGCGAGCCGGGTCACGCGGGCGAGCGTCGAGCGGGCGTCGTCGTCGGTGAGGATGTGCGCGCCGAACCACGGGCTGGACGCCGACCTGAGCGTGAACGCCCCCAGCTCGGCCGCCCGCTCCAGGTCGGCCGCGAGCTCCGCGCGGCGCTCGGCGCCCAGCGCGAGCACCTCCTCGGAACCGAGCCGCACCCGGGTGGCCGGCGCCGGCCGCTCCGAGGTGAGCCGGGCGAGCGCCTGCAGGGCGTCGTACGCGGAGACCCGCCACGGGTCCCGCACGCGGTGCAGCGCCCCGATGTAGCCGGCGAGCTGCGCCCGCGACCCGATCAGGGCGTCCCTGACCCGGGCCACCTCGTCGACGTCGATCCGTTCCTGCGCGGGCGCCATCGCCTCCAGGAGGCGCCGCGAGGTCGAGGTGCGCCACGTCGGCACGGGCGCGATGTCGAGCAGCAGGCCCGCCAGACCCAGCGAGTCCAGCCGCGCGGCCAGGGCGTCGGCGGCGCGGCGGTGCCCCGGCACGTACAGCACGGAGCGGCCGCTCGCGTTCGCCTCGGCGACGACGGCGGCCAGCGTGCCGGCGGCGTCGGACCCGACCGGGGCGTCCACGAACAGGTGGCTGCCGGTCGTCAGCGCGTCCACGACGTGCCGCTGGTGCGGGTCGAGGTCGCCGACGCCGCGCTCGTGCGCCGGGTCGGCGTCGCCCACCCGTGCCGGGGGCAGCTCCGTCCGCCCGAGCGTGCGCACCGAGTCGTCCACGCCGCCGAGCGCGGAGACCACCTCATGGCTCCCCAGCGTCGGGGCGAGCTCGTCGAGGTCGTCGACCAGTGCCTGGCCGGGGTGCACGAACGTGCCCACCAGCACCCGCCGGTCGAGCTGGAAGTCGCCCAGCACCGCCGAGCCGAGGCTCGCCACCCGGTCCAGCACGTCGGTGGGGTTGAACCCGGCGAGCGTGAAGGTCGCCTTGGCCAGCGCGGCAGGGTCGAGCAGGGCGCCGTGGGCCCGCAGCGTGCGCGCCACCACGGGGTTGATCTCGGCGGCGGTGTCGAGCGTGATGTCGTAGTCGCCCTCGCCGTCGGTGCGCGGCGTCAGCGTGACGGGACGCAGGATGACGGGTGCGCGCACCACGCGCGGCCCCTCGGCCTCCTCGTCCGCGGACGACGCCGGACGCCCCGACGGCATCGCCAGCGTGACGACCGGGACGGAGCCGGTGAGAGCCGGTGCGTCGTCGGGGCTGTCCGCGGACTCCTGCTCCGGCGGCTGGGGCGCGCTCGCCGGCCCGAGCACCCGGGTGATCGCCTCCATGTCGTCCCGGCGTCCGGCGTCCGGCCCGCCGGAGACCGGGTACTCCGTCCACGTGGCGACGCCGATCGCGAGGTAGGTCGGCGAGAGCCCGTAGCGCTGCGCGTGCTCCGCGGAGCGGGCCGCGACCGCTCGGGCGCGACGCCGGGCCGTGGGCAGGGCACCGGCCTCGCGGACCAGGTTGGACAGGCGGGTCGGCCGGCCTGCGAAGAGCTGGGCGACGCCCGACGGGTGCGCCGACGACAGGTCGATGACGGCCTCGCCGAGCAGCCCGACGTCGGCCAGGGACGATCCCCCGGCGAGGCGGACGAGCCCGGCCCGCCAGCGCGCGACCGACTCGGCCATGGGGTCGCGGGATGCTCGCGGTGTGGACCCCGAGGCCTCCGACGCGGCCAGCTCGGTGGCCGGGTCCACGTTCTCGTCCTGCAGCGCGGCCGAGAGCTCCTCGGTCAGGTCGGCCGAGCTCTCGGGGGCGGCTGCGGTCTGGCGGCGTGCAGCGTTCACACCAGCACGCTAACCGTGCGGCGCACGCAAGCTCCGGACGCCACGCCGCGCGACACGCCGGACCACCCGAACCCCCGGCGTGGCGTGCCGTGCGGGCGCACGGGCCCGGCAGGCGACCGTGCGCGCCGGCAGGACCCTCGGAGACCGGCGATGTTCCCGGGAATGCAGGAGCCCCTCCGGCAGGGGGTCCGAAGGGGCTTCGCAGACGGGCCGGAGCCCGACGGGGTATGACGATGCGCACCGCGCAGGGGGCGGGCGATGCGCACCGTCTTGTGAGAGTCTGCACCTGTTCCAGGCGGACGTCAACACCGACTCGGACGATTGTCCAACTTGCTTTTCCTCCGGCCGGCAAACGTTTTCGAATTTCGACCCGAGCGGCGTCCACAGGACGTTCTGCCGCGTCGTTGCACGGTTCCCGGCCCGTGCCCGGCCCCCGTCACCGGACCCGCTCGGGCAGTCCGGAGACGGCCCGCGAGACGCCTCCGGGGACCCGGGATATCACCCCCTGGCCGTGCCGGTGCGGGCACGATCCGGACGCCGGTCCGCCGTCGGGAAAAAGCGTGGACACCGCCTCCTAGGATCGAACGCTTGTGAGCGCACTCGTCGAGGTCGTCTTCCCCCGCCGGCTGGGACGGCCGTTCCGCTGGCTCGTCTCGGCGTCCTGGACCAGCAACATCGGCGACGGCATCGCACTGGCCGCCGGACCCTTGCTCGTCGCGTCGCAGACCGACAGCGCCTTCCTCGTCGCGCTCGCCGCCATGCTCGAACGCCTGCCGTGGCTCGTGTTCGGTCTGTGGGCGGGTGTGCTCGCCGACCGGCTCGACCGCCGCGCCGTCGTCATCGTCGCGAACGCCGTCCGTGCCCTCGTCATCGCGGTGCTGTGCGTGTTCGTCGCCACCGGGACGGTGTCCATCTGGCTGGTCCTGGCCGCGATGTTCCTCTGGGGCACGGCCGAGGTCTTCGCCGACACCACCCAGCAGACCCTGCTGCCCATGCTCGTGGAGCCCCGCGACCTCGGCACCGGCAACCAGCGCCTCCAGGCCGGCTTCCTCACGGCGAACCAGTTCGCCGGCCCTCCGCTGGGCGCGTTCCTGTTCGCGGCGGGGATGGTCTGGCCGTTCGTGGTACAGGTGGTCTGCGTGGCCCTCGCGGTGGTCCTGGTCTCCCGGGTACGCCTGCCCGACGCCGAACCCCGCCCCGGCGCCAGGTCGCACGTGCGCCAGGACATCGCCGAGGGGCTGCGCTGGATCTGGCACCACGCCCCCGTGCGCACTCTGGCGATCGTCATCCTCACCTTCAACATCACGTGGGCGGCGCCGGGTGCGGTGCTGGTCAAGTACGCGCTCGACCACCTGCACATGAGCGAGGTGGAGTACGGCCTGCTCACCACGTCGGCGGCGGTGGGCGGCATCGTGGGCACGCTGGCCTACGGCTGGCTGGAGCGGCACGTGGCCCTGGCCACCCTCATGCGCGTGTGCCTCACCCTGGAGGTGCTCTACCACGCGGCCTTCGCCCTGACGACGACGAGCTGGGTGGCGATCCTGATCATGGGTGTCTTCGGGGTCTACGCCTTCGTCTGGGGCACGCTCTCCACCACCGTCCGGCAGCGGGCGGTACCGCGCGAGTTCCAGGGCCGGGTGGGCTCTCTGTACATGATCTGCGTGTTCGGCGGCGTCGCGCTCGGGCAGCTGCTCGGCGGCATCATCGCCGAGCACTGGGGGCTCGTCGCGCCGTGGTGGTTCGCCTGCGCCGGCGCGGGCCTCACCCTGGTGCTGGTCTGGCGGTCCCTCGGCAACATCGCCCACGCGGGTGCCCCCGACGGGCCGGCTGCTTCCTGACGCCTGTCCCATTCGTTCGCGAGTTCGGTCCGGCGCCTGGCTGTTGCCTGGCGCCGCTCGCTGTGGTCGGTCCGTTGCCTGGGTTCCATGGCGGGTGGTCAGTTCCATCGACCGGTTCCGCGACGGTGGTCGGTCCGTTGCCCGGGTTCCGCAACCGGTAGTCGGTTCCATCGACCGGTTCCGCGACAGTGTTCGGTCCAATGCCGGGCTCCGCAACGAGTGTTCGGTCCGTTGCCTCGAGATCGGTCCGTCGATAGACCGATCTCAAGGCAACGGACCGAACACCTGCAGGCAGGGCTGGCAATGGACCGAACACCCGCGGGCAGAGCTGGCAGAGGACCGAAGACCCCAGCACGCAGGACCGACAACGAACCAAACACCCACCGGCAGAGCAAGCAGAAGACCGAACACCCCAGCACGCAGGACCGACAACGAACCAAACACCCACCGGCAGAGCAAGCAGAAGACCGAACACCCCACGGAGCCGCTGACGGACCAGCAGCCCCGCGGCGTCAGCGGACCGTGACCATCGGGATCGAGCCGGTCTCGGTGAACTCGCGCATCCGCTTGCGCACCGTCGTCTCGCTGACGCCGACCTCCTCCGCGATCTCGCGGTACGTGCGCCCCTTGGCGCGCAGGTCGATCATGCGCTCGGCGGCCCGGGTACCGAGCTGCGTGTCCCGGCGGGGAGCGCGCCGCGGGGGGATCGCCTCCCGCACGTTCGCCGTGGCGCGGTCCGCCGCCTCGACAGGATCGACGGCCTCGGCCTGGACGCGCTGCCAGCCGCCGCCCGCCGCGACGGCCGGCCCGCCCGGCTCCGTTCCGGCACCCCGCCCCTCTCCGGGCGGTCCCGGCTCCCTTCCAGCGCCCCGCCCCTCTCCGAACGGTCTCGGCTCCGTTCCGGCGCCCCACCCCTCTCCGGACGGTCCCGGCTCAGCGGGCGCGCGCTCCGTCACCCGGTCTCGACGCTCGTCGAGGGCCGCGCTGCGCCGCCCCGCGGGACGCGGCGCGCCCTGGCCCGGCGCGTCCCCGAACGCCTGCCCGCCGAACACCCCGCTGCCGTCCACGCCCCCGACCGGTACACCGACCTCTCCCGCGACGGCCTCGGCGGCACGCCACTCGTAGTCAGGTACGCCGACGCCGGTCCCGACGTCCGTCCTCGACGCGCCCAGCACCCCCGACACGCCCAGCTCCCCCGGCTCCAGCCGCTCGCCCGTCAGGATCCCGGTCAGCCGCGCCCGGTCGGCCAGGTGCAGGCGTGCCACGTCGGCCGTGCCGTCGCCGACGGCCGCCAGCGCCTCGCACCAGGCCGCGACCTGCGCGCGCATCTCGGTGGGCGGTACGGTGCGCAGCGCGACGGAGCGTGCCCGGCGGCGTCCGGCCTCGGCCTTGGCGAGCCGGCGCCGCGCGGCACGCGAGCCGTCGTTGAGGCTCTGCGCCCGGAACAGGTCCTCCGTCGTGAGGAACAGCGCGTGCATCCGCGCCGACTGCCGCAGCGCCGACCAGGACGTGCCGGTGGCCAGGTGCCGGTCGCCGATCAGCGCCAGGTGCCACATGAGCGCGGCCAGCAGCGGCACGACGAACCGGAACAGCACGGCGCCGGCGGGATGGCCGATGTACGCCTCGTGCCACGCCGCGAAGATGCCCGACGCCGACGACAGCGCCCAGGTCAGCGCGAGCAGCGTGCCGCCGGGCCGGTTGTCGCGCGCGGCCTCGCGGGCCAGCAGCGCGACGGTGACGAGCGACAGCTCGAAGACGCCGGCCGTCGCGTAGGCGGTGCCCTGGTTCATGGCGAGCACGTCCACGCCGAACTGGACCATGGCCAGGTAGGCGGACCCGGTCGAGATCAGGGCGACGGAGATGGCACCGGTGAGCACGAGGTTGCGGGAACGGCGCGTCGGGACGCTCGTGGTCGGGAACGTCCGGTCGGCGGTGGCCACGGCGATCTCTCCTCGGTGGGTTGCGGCAGTGGTGCAAGTCGGACGGAGATGAAGATATCGGACACATGTGTCAGCCCGGTATCGTTCTGGGGATGGCTGACACGCTCGGCGGGCACCAGACCCCGGAGTCGTCCCGGCCGCGCGCGTCCCGGGTGTGGACGTGGGTGGCGGCGGTGGTGCTCCTCGCGGTGCTCGCCTCCATGACCTGGCTGGTGCTGCAGCCCGACACCGAGGGCGTCGCGTCCGCCCCGGCGACGGTGACGAGCGCGCCCGGTCCCACGCCCTCCCCCACCCCGTCCGCCCCCGAGCCGACGCCGGCCGCCTTCGCGCTCGCCGGCCTGCCCGAACCCCGCATCGACCGGCTGCTGCCGCACGAGCTGCCGCAGTCCGACGTCGACCGGCTCCGCGCGCTGCCGGGTTCGGTCGCGCGGCCCAAGGCCGACCGCACCCCGGTCTGGGCCCAGCCGGACGCGACGAAGAAGCCGGTGCTCGCGCTGGAGTCCGCCTACTACGACGCCGCCGCCCGCTGGCTGGTGCTGGAGCGCCGGCCCGGCTGGGTCAAGGTGCTCGTCCCCTACGGTCGCGGCGCGCTGCCGTCACAGGACCCCGAGCGCGTGAACGGCACCGCGGGCTGGCTGCGCGAGGACGACGTCGTACTGCGCGCGGAGAAGCGGGCGGTCCTGGTCGACCTGTCGGACCGCACGATCACCCTGCGCAAGGCCGACGGCACCCGGGAGACGTTCCCCGCCGCCGTCGGCGCCCCCGAGACGCCGACGCCGCTCGGGCTCACCCAGGTGTTCACGGTCACGGAGGCCGTGAACACGGGCCTGTCGGTCTTCCTGTCGATGCAGAGCGAGTCCCTCGACGGGTTCTACGGCACCGAGTACGCCGCGACCGCCATCCACGTCGGCGTCGGCCAGGGGCAGGCGGTCAGCAACGGCTGCGTGCGCCTCGCACCCGGTGACTTCGAGCGGTTCGCCGGCCTGGACCCTGGCGTACCGGTGCTCGTGACGGCCTAGCGTCCCCGGACCCGCCTCGAGCCGGAGGAACGTTGTCCCACGAGGGTGGGTTGCTGTGCGTAGACATTGTCGACGCACAGCAACCCACCTCCGCGGGGCACCTTCTCCCCCGCACGATCTCGCCCCGCTGCGCCGCGCGAGATCGGACTCGCGTCACGCCCCCGCCGGGCAGGCGTCGTCCGCCGCCCGGCGGAAGCACCCCACGAAGTGGCCGGGCGAGTGCTCCACCAGGCCCACGCCGTCCGGCACCCCGTCCGCCGACGCCGCCTCCTCGCCCAGGGACCGCCCCTGCGCCGCGAGCGCCTCGTGGTAGAGGCACCGCCCTGCCAGGCGCGCGGTGCGCTCGGCCTCCTCCGCCTCGACGTCCTCCCACGTGCGGTCGAGGTGCGGCACCGAGGCGAGCAGGTCCCGGGTGTAGGGGTGCAGCGGGTCGTCGAAGACGGCGCTGGTGACGCCCCGCTCGACCACGCGACCCTGGTAGAGGATGACCACCCGGTCGGAGACGTAGTTGCCGAGCGAGAGGTCGTGGGTGACGAAGAGGATGCCCAGGCCGCGCGCCTTGAGGTCGCCGAGCAGGTTGAGCACGTCGATGCGGGTGGAGGCGTCGAGCATGGAGATGATCTCGTCGGCGACCAGCAGCTCGATGTCGAGCAGCAGGGCGCGCGCGATGAGCAGTCGCTGGAGCTGGCCGCCGGAGAGCTGGTGGGGGAACTTGCCGAGGATGTCGCCGGGTTCGAGGGTGACGGCGCCCAGCGCCTCCTCCAGGCGGCCGCGCCAGTCCGCGGAGGAGACCCGGGGGAAGTAGGAGCGACGCAGGGTCTCGAAGGCCCGGTCCACCTTGAAGATGGGGTTGAAGGAGCTGAACGGGTCCTGGAACACGCCCTGGACCCTGCGGTAGTACTCGCGGCGTTCCCGGAACCCGAGGCGGGTCACGTCGCGCCCGTCGAAGGTGATGCTGCCGCCCGAGGAGTCGAGCAGGTGGAGCACCATCTTGCCGATGGTCGACTTGCCGCTGCCAGACTCCCCGATGAGCGAGACGACCTCGCCGCGCTGCACGTCGAGGCTGACCTGCCGCACGGCGTGCAGGTCGGAGCTGCCGAAGGTGCCGGTTCTGTAGACCTTGTCGAGCCGGTCGAGGGTCAGCATCAGCTCACCGCCCAGCACGCGACCTGGTGGCCCTCGGCGACCTCGCGGAAGGGCGGGGCCTCGGCGCACCTGTCGTGCGCCAGGGGGCAGCGGTCGCGGAACCGGCACCCGGTGGGCGGGTTCAGCAGCGACGGCGGCCGCCCCTCGATCCCGGTGAGCCGCTGCTCCTCGTACCGGTCGCCCACCTGGGGCAGCGCCCCGATGAGCATCTTGGTGTAGGGGTGCAGGGGCTCGTCGATGATGGTCCGGGCGGGGGCCTTCTCGGCGAGGTGCCCGGCATACATGACCAGGATGGTGTCGGCGACCTGGAACAGCACGGAGATGTCGTGGGTGATGACGATCATCGACGTCACGAACCCGTGGTCGCGGAACTCGACGAGCGCGCGGGCGACGGCCTTCTGGGAGGACACGTCGAGCGCGGAGGTCACCTCGTCGCCGATGAGCAGGGACGGGTTGAGCAGCGTGGACAGCACGAGCACCACGCGCTGCTTCATGCCCCCGGACAGCTCGATCGGGTAGCGCTTCAGCACCTCGGCGTCGAGCCCTACTAGGCCGAGGCGCCGCTCGAGCTCGGGCAGCACCTCGGCGTACCGCACCCCGTGGGCGGCGAGCAGGTCGCGGATCATCCGGCCGATCTTGCGGGTCGGGTTCATCGCCGACATCGCGTACTGCGGGATGAGGGACACCTCGCGGTAGCGGTGGCGGCGCATGGCGGCGTCGTCGGCGATGGGGAGCTTCTCGCCGTCGAGGGCGACCGTGCCGCCTTCGTGCCGCATGCGTGTGTCGAGACGGATGAGGGCCTTGCCGAGCGTGGTCTTGCCGCAGCCGGACTCGCCGGCGATGCCCATGATCTCGCCGTCGGCCACGTCGAAGGTGACGCCGTCGAGCGCCTTCACGTCGCCCTTGAGCGTGCGGTAGTAGACCCGGAGGTCGGTCACGGACAGTGCCATCACGTCTCCCGCAGCTTGGGGTTGAAGACCTCGTCCAGGCCCACGTTCATGACGTAGAGCGAGCCCACGATGAGTGTGATCCCGAGCCCGGGTGGCACGAACCACCACCACAGCCCCAGGTGGAGCGCGCTCCACTGCACGGCCTGGTTCATCATCAGGCCGAGCGACATCGCGTTGGTGGGGCCGAGCCCGATGAAGTCCAGCGACGCCGCCGTGAGGATGGACCCGCCGAACAGCAGCACGAACGTCATGAACAGGTAGGAGTACATGTTGGGCGCCACCTCGCGCCGCAGGATCGTGCCCACCCCCACCCCGGACAGCCGCGCCAGGTCGATGAAGTCCCGCGAGCGCAGCGACAGGGTCTGCGCCCGCACCGCGCGCGCGACCCAGGGCCAGGAGAAGACGCCGATGTACAGCGCCTGCATGGGCACGCTGCGCACGCCCAGGTAGGCGTTGATGATGATGAGCACCACGAAGCCCGGGATGACCAGCACCACGTTGGTGAGCATGTTGAGCAGCTCGTCGATCAGGCCGCCGCGGTAGCCCGCGACGAACCCGATGGTCATGCCGATCACGGCAGAGACGGCGCTGCCCAGCACGCCCACGAGGAACGTGGACCGCAGCCCCGCGACGAACTGCGCGAACACGTCCTGCCCGAACGTCGTGGTGCCGAACGGGAAGTCGCCGCCGGGCGGCGCCATGGGCGGGCCCGCGTAGTCCATCGGGGCGTACCGCAGGAACGCGGGCCCGATCAGTCCCAGCAGCAGGAACACGAGCACCACAGCCCCGCCCACCAGCACCTTCGGGTTCCGCAGGGCGAAGTACAGGGTCTCGCGCACGTCGCCCCCGGGCTTTCGCAGGCCCGACGGCGCCCCGGCCACACCGGGCTGGTCGCCCGCCTCGGTCCCGGGCCCCGTGGTCGGTCGTGTCGCCGTCATGCCGTTCTCCTTCCGCACGAGCCTGCGGCTCCGCTCCGGCTCATGCGGTAGCCCCCGTCAGTCCGGTCCGCGTGCGGGGATCGACCAGCACGTAGACGATGTCGATCACGAAGTTGGCCACGAGCACGCCGATCACCACGAACAGCAGGGTGCCCTGCAGCAGGAAGAAGTCCTGGTTCTGGATAGCGGAGAGCACGAGCTTGCCCAGGCCGGGGTACGCGAACACGATCTCGGTGACCAGGGCGCCGCCCAGCACCGTGCCGAGCTGCAGCGCCAGGCCGGTGATCTGCGGCAGCATCGCGTTGCGGTAGGCGTACCTCCGCACGAGCCGCCGGGGTGCGCCGAGCGCGGACAGGTAGTTCGCGTAGTCCGACTCGAGCTCGTAGATGATCAGGTTGCGCATGCCGATCGCCCAGCCGCCCAGCGAGACCAGGAACAGCGACAGGAACGGCAGCACCCAGTGGTGCAGCAGGTCGCCCGCGAACGACCACGACCACTGCGGCACCAGCCCGAAGTCGTACCCGCCCGCCACGGGGAACCAGCCGAGCGCCACGCCGAGCCCCCACGCCAGCAGGATCGCGAGCCACATGTACGGCATGGCCGTGACGAGGTAGCCGACGGGCAGCGCCACGTTGTCGAGCCACCGGCTGCGCGCCGCCATCGCCCCCACGCTGTTGCCGACCACGAAGCTCAGCACGATCGCGGGGATCATGATGCCCAGGGTGTACGGCACGGCGTCGAGCACCACCTGGCTCACGGGCGCGGGGAACAACCACACGCTCGTACCCAGGTCACCCCGGAGCAGCGCCGCCCAGTAGTTCAGGTACTGCTGCCAGACCGGCAGGTCCAGGCCGAACGTGCGCTCGTAGTACGCGGTCATGGCGGCAACCGTCTCGGGGTGCTGCACGGCGGTGCGCGCCACCATCCGCTGGACCGGGTCCCCCGGCATGAGCCGGGGGATCAGCCAGTTCAGCGTGACCGCGACGACGAACGTCAGCCCGTAGACCAGCGTCTTGCGGGCGAGGTAGCCACGCATGCGTCAGGAGGCGGGCTCGAGGGCGAGCAGCGTGTTGATGCCGCCCATCTGCGTGTACCCGTTCCACAGGACCGGGAAGTACGCGTCCTCGCGACCTTCCGTGGGCCAGTTGGTCCACTGCGACTCGTTGTACTGGGCCCAGGCGCCGTTGTACCAGAGCGGGATGGCCGGCATCTGCGTCATGAACCGCTCCTGCACCTGCGACAGGGTGCTCTCGAACTCCGGCGTGCCGGTCTCGGTGCGCGACAGCTTCTGCACCAGCTCCCACGACTCCGCGTCCTCGGCCCGGCCGAAGTTGCCGACCAGCATCTGCTCCTGGATCGGCTGGTAGAACGCGTAGTTGTAGTAGGTCCACGGCGTGTTGCTCACACCCGCGTTGCCGTTGATCACCAGGTCGAAGTCACCCGTGGCGCGTGCGTCGTCGACGGCGCCCGCGTCGGGGAAGTCGGCCGTGACCTTGATGCCGGCGGCGGAGGCGTCCTCCGCGATGACGCGCGCGGCCTCCATCCAGTCCGTCCAGCCGGCGGGGACGATCAGCTTGAGGTCGATCGGCTCGCCGTCGGGCGTCTCGACGAACCCGTCGCCGTCGGTGTCCTGGTAGCCGGCGTCGGCCAGGATCGACTTGGCCTCCTCGGCGTCGAAGGTGAACCCGTGCTCGGCCACGACGTCCTCGTCGTAGTACGCCTCGAACGCCGGGACCAGGCCGGACGGGTGCGCCTTGGCGACCAGGCCGCCGTACGCGTTCGCCACGATCTTGTCGACGTCGATCGACCGCGCGAGCGCCTGCCGGAAGTCGACGTCGTCCATCGGCGGACGCGTCTGGTTCGGGATGAGGTTGGCCGACGCCGCCGCCAGCATGTACGGCTCGCCCTCGTAGTAGGTGCTCACCTGGCCGGAGTCGGCGAGCTGGTTCACCCCGGGCAGGAAGTTGTTGGACAGGTCCAGGCCGCCGGACAGCATCAGGCCGAGCGCCACCTCGTTGGAGGTGTTCACGACGTCCACGATGTACTTCATCGGCATCTCGTGGCCGAGCTCGCTCTTGGCCCACCAGTCGTCGTTGCGCTCCCAGACCATCCGGTCCTGCCCGACGGCGTTGAACATGAACGCGCCCGAGCCGACCGGGTCCTCGTTCGGGTTGGACAGCAGCTCCTCGTCCGACCAGTCACCCATGATGTGCTCGGGCACGATCATCGTGGTGTAGAGCCAGTTGTCCCACTCCTGGTAGCGCGGGTCGGAGAAGGTGAACTCGACGGTGGTGTCGTCCGTGGCCTCGACCGTGTCGAGCCAGGTCCACAGGTTCGAGTACGGCACGGCGTCGACCTTGCCCAGCTCGGTGGTGAAGACCACGTCGTCGGCGTCGAGCGTCTCACCGTCCTGCCAGGTGAGGCCGTCGCGGAGGGTCAGCTCGTAGGTGTCGTCGTCGGTCCACTCGCCGCCCTCGGCGAGCCAGGGCGTGAGCTCGAGCGTGATCGGGTCGAACTGGAACAGCGGCTCGTAGACCAGGCCGCGCGTGCCGGTGGCCTCGCCGGAGCTGGGGATCGGGTTCCAGGACGACGGCGGGCCCCACTGGGTGCCGCTCGTGAACACGGTCTCCTCGCGGGGGTACTCCCCCACCAGCTCGTTCGCCGCGTCCATGCCCTCGGCGGACGCGTAGGGGTTGGACGTGGGTGCGTTCCCACCACCGCCGGAGGTGCAGCCGGCGAGCAGCAGGCCCGCCGCCGTGGCCGCCGCCAGGGCCGCCGCGCCCCGGGACCTGGTCTGTCGAAGGAGCATCGTCGATCCTCTCGTCCACCCCCGCACGGCCGTCGTGCGGACCGGGCGCATCGTCGCGCCAGGTTGGTGAGCATCGTTCTAGCCCCGGGACAGGTTGGTCAAGGTTTGTCACCTATGTTGCGCAATCGACACCTTCGCCCGACCCGGCGCTTAGCGCGCCGGGCCGGGCTGCCGTTAGGCTGTGTGCGCTGGTCCGGGCAGCGCCCGGACGTGCTCCTCCCCCGGGAGGAGCGAGCGCCTGTAGCTCAGTGGATAGAGCACCGCTCTCCTAAAGCGGGTGTCGGCAGTTCGAGTCTGCCCAGGCGCACCTACTCGGTGAACGTCCCGGCGGGCACCGCCGGTCGCTCCCCGGCCGCCGCCCCGGTGCGGGCCACGACACGCTCGCCGCCCCGCACCAGCGTGGCGACCACCATCACGACCAGCCCGACCAGGGTCACCGCCGCGCCTGCCCACAGCGGCGACGTGTACCCGAGCCCCGCGGCGAGCGTCAGCCCGCCCACCCAGGCGCCGAACGCGTTGCCCACGTTGAACGCCGCGATGTTCGCGCCGGAGGCAAGAGTCGGCGCGGCCGACGCGTGGCGCATGACCCGCATCTGCAGGCCCGGCACGGTCGCGAACCCGACGGCGCCCATGAGCACCAGGCTGATCATCGTCGCGACCTGGCTCGTGGCGGTCAGCGCGAACACCGCCAGGACCACGGTGAGCAGCACCAGCAGGGTGAGCAGGGTGGCCCCGAGGTTCTTGTCCGCTGCCTTGCCGCCGGCCAGGTTGCCCACGAACAGGCCCGCGCCGAACAGGATGAGCAGCCACGGCACGGTCGAGGTCGCGAACCCGCTGACCTCGGTGAGCGTGAACGCGATGTAGGTGAAGGCCCCGAACATGCCGCCGTAGCCGAGCACGGTCACGGCGATGGACAGCCAGACCTGCGGTGCGCGGAACGCCGCGAGCTCGCCGCGCAGGCCGGGACCGGCCTGCCCGCTCGGCCCCGCGACGTCGTCGGGCACGCCTACCCGGGCCGGGACCAGCAGCGCGATGCCGACGAAGGCGAGCACGCCGATGCCCGTGATGGCCCAGAAGGTGGAGCGCCAGCCGGCCGCCTGGCCGAGCAGGGTGCCGAACGGCACGCCCAGCACGTTGGCGACGGTCAGGCCGGCGAACATGATCGAGATGGCGGCGGCGCGCCGGTCGCGTGCGACCAGGTCGGCCGCGACGACCGCGCCGATGCCGAAGAACGCGCCGTGGCACAGCGCCGCGACGACCCGGCCGAGCATCATCAGCTCATAGGTGGGCGCGAGGGCGGACAGCAGGTTGCCCGCGATGAACAGGATCATCAGGCCCAGCAGGGCCTTCTTGCGGTCCACCCGGGTCAGGGCGGCGGTGAGACCGATCGCGCCGACCGCGACGGACAGGGCGTAGCCGGAGATGAGATATCCGGCGACGGTCTCGGTGACGCCGAAGTCCGTGGCCACCTCGGGCAGCAGGCCCATGATGACGAACTCGGTGAGGCCGATCCCGAAGCCCCCGATGGCGAGGGCCCACAGGGCGACAGGCATGACAATGCTCCTTGAGGTACTGGTGGAGGTGCTGGGTTCTCCCGGCGGGGCCGGGGCAAGGCGGGGGCCGGGGGCCGTCAGCCGTCGAAGCGGTCGGGGTGCGGGCCGGTGCGGCCGTCCCGGTCGAGGGCGTCGATCGCGGCGACCTCCTGTGCGGTGAGCTCGAACCCGAGCACGTCGAGGTTCGAGGCGATGCGCGCGGGCGTGACCGACTTGGGGATCACGACGTTCCCGTGCTGCAGGTGCCAGCGCAGCACCACCTGCGCGGCGGACGCGCCGTGCGCGCGGGCGGCATCGGTCACGGCCGGCTCGTCGAGGACCGCGCCCTGCGCGAGCGGGCTCCACGCCTCGGTGACGACGCCGAGGTCCGCGTGGTGCGCCCGCAGCTCGCGCTGCTGGAGGGCCGGGTGCAGCTCGACCTGGTTGACGACGGGCCGCACGCCGGTCGCCGCGACGATCGCGTCGAGGTGCGCGGGCTCGAAGTTGGAGACGCCGATCTCCCGGACCAGGCCCGCCTCGCGGGCCTCGACGAGCCCCTCCCAGGCGGCGACGGCCTGCCCGCGGCCCGGCGCGGGCCAGTGGATCAGGTACAGGTCGAGGACGTCGAGACCGAGCAGCTCCAGGCTGCGCTCCAGGGCCGGACGCACGGCGTCGCGCGCCATGGAGTCGGTCCACAGCTTGCTGGTGACGAACACGTCGTCACGGGCGAGGCCGGAGGCTGCCAGAGCGCGGCCCACACCCGCCTCGTTGCCGTAGGCCGCTGCCGTGTCGATGCTCCGGTAGCCGGCCTCCAGCGCGTGGCCGACGGCGCGGGTGGTCTCGGCGTCGGGCACCTGGAAGACGCCGAACCCGACCTGGGGCATGGTCGCTCCCGGACGGACGGCGTTGGGGAGGACGACGGCGGGGATCTCGGCGGGGGATGACATGACGACTCCTTGCTGTTCTCCGGACGGTGCCTGCTGTGCGTACGCGGACACCTGGCGCACGCGGTTAGTTGCACGCGCCTTCTAGATATTTGCATGCGCGCACTAGTTGCACAAGCGCTATAGTTGGAGACAGACATCACGCCCGCCGGACGGGCGCAGAGGAGGGCTCATGGGAATCGCCGACGACGCCGTCGAGATCCGTGCCCAGGGCTGGCGCACGCTCGCCGCGCTGCACGGCATGATCGACACCGCGCTGGAGCGCGCACTGCAGGCCGAGCACGGCCTGTCCGTCGTGGAGTACACGGTGCTGGACGCGCTGTCCCGCCAGGACGGCTGGCACATGCGCATGCAGCAGCTCGGCCGCGCCGCCGCGCTCTCCCCGAGCGCGACGACGCGGCTGGTCAACCGCCTGGAGGACCGCGCACTGCTCACCCGCGTGCTCTGCCAGGACGACCGGCGCGGCATCTACACCGAGCTCACGCCGTCGGGCGAGAAGCTGCTGCTGGCGGCGCGGCCGACGCACGACCGCGCGCTGCACGAGGCGCTGCAGGAGGCGGAACAGGTGCCGGAGCTCGCCGGGCTCGTGGGCACGCTGGGGGGCGTGGGCGCGGCGGTCTGACGCACCCCGAGGACGACGCGAGGGGCCGGATCCGTCGGATCCGGCCCCTCGCGTCGTCGGTGTCAGAGGATCGCGCGGAGGAACTCCTGGGTCCGCTCGTTCTGCGGGGACGTGAAGATCGTCTCCGGGTCTGCCTCCTCGATGATCTTGCCGCCGTCGAACATCAGCACCCGGTTGGAGACCTCCCGGGCGAACTGCATCTCGTGCGTCACGATCAGCATGGTGATGTCCGTGGTCTCGGCGATGGTGCGGAGCACCCCGAGCACGTCGGCCACGAGCTCCGGGTCCAGCGCGGAGGTCACCTCGTCCAGCAGCAGGATCTCCGGCTCCATGGCCAGGGCCCGTGCGATGGCGACGCGCTGCTGCTGCCCGCCCGAGAGCTGCGTGCACCGGGCGTCGCGCTTGTCGGCCAGGCCCACGCGCTCCAGCAGGTCCTCGGCCTTGGCGATCGCCTCGGCCTTCGGCACGCCGAGCACGTGCACCGGCGCCTCGATGATGTTCTCCAGCACGGACATGTTGGGGAACAGGTTGAACTGCTGGAACACCATCCCGACCCGGCGCCGCACGAGGCTGCGCCGCTTCTCGGGGATGGCGACCCGCTTGCCGCCGCGGATCTCGTGCGTGTAGGGATCGCCGTCGACGAGGATGAGGCCGTCGTTCGCCTCCTCCAGCGTCATGAGCAGGCGCAGGATGGTCGTCTTGCCGGAGCCGGACGGGCCGATCAGGGTCACCCGGTCGCCCGCGGCGACCGAGAAGTCCAGCCCGTCGAGCACGACGTTGTCGCCGAAGCGCTTGCCCACCCCCTGGAACTGGATGGCGGGTCTGATGTCGGTGTCAAGCAAGGCGGTTCTCCAATCGGCGGACGAGCAGCGAGGTCGGGTAGCTCACCAGGAGGAAGAGCAGGCCGACCATGGTGATCGCCTCGATGTAGCGGAAGTTGTTCCCGCCGTACTGCTGGGCCGCGGTGTACATCTCGACCACCCCGATCGCGAACAGGAACGGCGTCTCCTTGAACATGGAGATGGCGTAGTTGCCCAGCCCGGGCAGCGTGTTGCGGACGGCCTGCGGCAGCACGACGGCGGTCCAGGTGCGGCGCCTCGGCAGGTCGAGCGCGATCGCCGCCTCCCACTGGCCCTTCGGCACGGCGTCGATCCCCGCGCGGTACACCTCGGACATGTACGTCGCGTAGTGGACGCCGAGCACCACGCACCCGATCGCGAGCGACGGGAACTGGGTGAAGATCAGGTTGGCGAAGACGAGCTGCACCAGCAGCGGCGTGGACCGGATGAACTCCACCACCACGGCCACCGGGACGGTGACGACCCGCAGGCTCGACCGCCGCACCACGGCGACGACCAGGCCCAGGATCGCCGCGATGACCATGCCGACCACGGTCGCCAGGACCGTGATCTGCAACCCTTCGAGGAGCGCGGGGAGCACCGCGGCGGCGTGCTCCCAGCTCCATGCCTCGGTCTCAGTCATGGTCGGCACCTCCCTTCGCGGCAGTGACGGACGGCGACGCCGGGGCCGGCGCGGCGGCACCCGAGGCCACGGAGGCCGACGGCGTCAGCCGCAGCACCTCGCGCAGCGACGGACCCACACCGACCCGGTGCTTCGCCCGCACCTCGATCGCGTTCATGACCAGCGTGAGCAGGTAGGCGAACGCGAAGTAGAGCAGGAGGCCCACCGTGTAGGAGAACACCGTGTCGGACGTGCGCTGGCGCAGCTCGCCGGCGAAGAAGTTGAGGTCGTGCAGCGTGATGTACGCCGCGAGCGCCGAACCCTTGACGAGCTGGATCAGCAGGTTGGTGAACATCGGGATCATCAGCGGCCACGCCTGGGGCATGATCACGCGGCGCAGCCGGTGCACGGGGCCGAGGTCGAGGGCCGTGGCCGCCTCCCACTGCCCGCGGGGCACCGAGTTGATCGATCCGCGCACCACCTCGGAGGCGTACGCCCCGTAGTTGAGACCGAGCGCGACGATGCCGCAGGCGAGCGGGTCGAGCTCGACGTAGAAGGGCGGTAGCGGCAGCACGTAGTACATCCAGAAGATCTGGACCACGAGGGACGTGCCGCGGAAGAACTCGACGACCACACGGGACGGGATCCGCGCCCAGCGCGTCCGGGCACGCGAGGCGAGACCCAGCGTGAACGCGATGAACAGCGCGAGCACCGCACCGCCGAGCGTGAGCTCGAGCGTGACGAGAATGCCCTCGCCGAGCTGCGGGAGCAGCCCGGCGAGGATCTGGAGGTTGTCGGACACGTGGTCGGTCAGCCGTCCAGGCCGAGCTCCGGAGCCAGCTCCTCGGCCAGCGACTCGAGGTCACCCTCGCAGAGCTTCTCGGTGGTCAGGCCCTCCACGGGGCGCTCGGCAGCCGTGAACCCGAACGGGCCCACGATCTCCAGCCAGCGCTCCTCGTCCGCGACGATCTCCGCGAGCTTCTCGTTGTACGCGTCGCGCAGCGCCTCCTGGCCCTTCGGGAAGACCTCGGCACCCGCGCCGATCTGCGGCACGCCGTCGAGCTCGGCCACGAACGAGTCGGTGACCTCGATCGGGGCGTCGGTCTTCTGCTCGAGGGTCTTCAGCGAGATCGCGGTCAGGGCGAACGCGTCGGCACGACCGCTCGTGACGGCGTCCAGGCCGTCCTGAGCCGCACCGACCTCGATCTTGTCGATGCCCAGCTCGTTGGCGTAGCCGGCCTCGATCGCGCCGCTGAGCACGGCGAGCTTGACCCCGGCGTCCTGGGCGGACTGCATGTCCGTCAGGTTGTCCGGGTTGCCCTCCGGCACCAGGAAGGCCGTGGTGTACATGATCTGCGGCTCGGAGAACAGGGCCTGCTCGCACCGCTCGGGAAGGATCGACATGCCGGCGCTGACCGTGTCGTAACGGCCCGCGGTCAGGCCCGGGATGAGCGAGTTCCACTCGGTCTGGACGCCCTCGACGTCGTCGACGCCGAGCTCGCCGAAGATCTCCTGGTCCAGCGCGATCGTGGCGCCGGTGAGGTCACCGGCGTCCTCGAAGCTGTAGGGCTCCTCGCCGTTGAACGCGACGGTGACGGAGCCGTCGTCCTGGAGCTGCTGGAGCGCGTCGGCGTCGTTTCCGCCGGTCGCGTCCGGAGCCGTGGACGAGCAGGCAGCCAACGCGACGAGGGCGAGTGCTGAACCTGCCGCGAGCATGGCTCGGCGGAGCGGGCGGACGCTTGATCTAGACATGATTCCCTTCACGCCACCCGGCGCCTAGGGCAAAGCCTGGGTGGGCTGGAGTTCACGGACGAGTGGCACCGTAGCGCGACATCGGACGATCCGACAATCTAGCGTTCGACATTAGGATTGTCTACAATCCACAAGTTCACCCGGCCGGCACCGCCCCGACCCCCTGCCGTTGCCGCACAGCAGCCCGCGCACCGGGGATGATGTCGTCATCGACGTGCGCTCATGGAAGGAGCACCGATGTCCCACCCGCCGCGGGCCACCCTGGCGACCGCACCGTCCTTCTCACGTGTGACGCGTCCCTCGACCGTCGACCTGATCCAGACGGAGCTGCGGAACGCCGTGTACGCGGGTGCGCTCGCCGTCGGCTCGCCGATCCGCGAGGTCGAGGTCGCGGCCCAGCTCGGCGTGAGCCGTGGCCCGCTGCGCGAGGCGGCCCAGCGCCTGGTCCAGGAGGGCCTGCTGGTGGCGACGCCGGGGCGCGGCATGCGCGTGGCGACCATCGGACCGGACCGGCTGCCCGCGCTCTACGAGGCCCGCAAGTCGGTCGAGACCACCGCGGCGCGGCTGCTGGTGCGGTCGGGGGACGACGCGGCCGTCGCCGGCGTCCGCCAGGCGCACGACGAGCTGGTCGCCGCGAACCGGACCAAGGACGCGCGCCGGGTGGGCGGCGCCGACCTGAACCTGCACTGGGCGCTCGTCGCCGCGGCGGGCAACCCCTGGCTGACCCGCTGGATGACCACGCTCATCGTCGAGGTGCGGATGGCCACGTTCACCGTGAGCGACGAGTACGTGGTGCGCAAGGACACCGCCGACGCGCACGCGGTGATCGTCGAGCGCCTGGAGGCGCGCGACGAGACCGGCCTCGTCACCTGCCTGACCGAGATGCTGGACGGCGCCGTCGCGCGCCTGCTCGGCCGGGACGACGAGCCCGTGGAGACGCTGGAGGAACCGGCCGACGCCCCCGAGATCACGCTCGGCCCGATCGACACGCCGGACGAGCCCTAGGCGGTCCGGTCCGCAGGCTCAGACCCAGGCCGCCGGGTCCGCCAGCACCGCTCGCAGCACCTCGCGCGCCCCGCCGGTGAGCGCCGCGTGCGGCCCGGCCTGCGCGGCCCGCACCTCCAGGTCGACGAACGGCGCGGCGAGCACGCGGTCGTCGAGCACCGCCTCGACGTCGGCGCGGAGCCAGGGCATCAGCTCGGCGTACGCGCCGCCCAGGACGATCGTGCCGACGTCGAGCAGGTTCACGAAGTCGGCGAGCGCGGAACCGAGCGCCCGCCCGGCCGGCAGGACGGCGCGGCTGCCGGCGTCGGCCAGGAGGCTGACCAACGCGTCGAGCGGGGCGTCCGGCGGCAGGCCGGCGGCCCGCATCATCGCCTCCTTGCCCGCGTACTGCTCCAGGCAGCCGAACGCGCCGCACGAGCAGCGCGGCCCGGCCGGGTCGACGACGACGTGGCCGATCTCACCGTTCCAGCCACGCTCCCCCAGGAAGAGCGCGCGGTCGACGACGATCGCCGCACCGATGCCGACGTCGCCGGACACGAAGACGAACGAGTCGGGCGCCGCGACGTCGGACCCGCCGGCCAGCTCGGCGAGCGCCGCGAGCTTGGCCTCGTTGGCGACACGCACGTCGAGCTCACCGAGCCCCAGCAGCGGGACCGGTTCGAGGGACGACCAGCCGAGGTTGGGCGCCACCTGGAGCAGCCCGGTACGCGGGTCGACGAGCCCGGGCAGGGCCAGCCGGCCGCCGGCGACGGTCATGTCCGCGGCGGTGACCTCGCGCGACACCTCGCGGGCGAGCTCGCCGAGCCGGGCGAGCACCGCCGTCGGGTCGCTGTCGTGGAACGAGCCGGGGACCACCCGCTCGGCGACCACGTCGCCCGTGAGATCGACCACACGCACGCCGAGGTAGTCCACGTTGACCTCGAGCCCGAGGCCGACGACGGTCCGCGGCGCGGGGATCAGCGGGACGGCGGGCCGGCCGGCGCGGCCCCCGGTCACGGCGGGCAGCTCGCGCACGAGCCCGGCGGCGACGAGCTGGTCCACCAGCGTCGACACCGTGGCGCGGGCCAGGCCGGTCGCGGCGGCCACGCCCGCGCGCGACAGTGGTTCCGGGACCTCGAACACCGCGCGGGCGACGAGCTCCAGGTTGTGCTCGCGCAGGCTGTGCTGACGGGCCGCGGCGGGGCCCGTCCGCGTGGAGGTCTCGCGTGCGGTCCCGGCGTTGGTCACGCCTTGACTGTAGCCGAACGTCGCGTAATAGTTCATCCGTACAACAAATGCGGCGCCGCATCGCGGGGCCGCCCTCGATGAGGAGACCCCCGTGAGCGACATCAAGTACTCGTTCGGCCTGTGGACCGTCGGCTGGCCCGGCAACGACCCGTTCGGCACGGCGACCCGCCCCGACCTGGACCCGGCCGAGTCCATCCGCAAGCTCGCGGACCTCGGCGCCGCCGGCTTCACGTTCCACGACAACGACGTCTTCCCGTTCGGGTCGGACGACGCCGCGCGCCAGAAGCACATCGACTCCGTCAAGAAGGCCGCCGCCGAGACCGGCCTGGTCTGCACCACGGTGACGACCAACACCTTCACGCACCCCGTCTTCAAGGACGGCGCGTTCACCTCCAACAACCGTGAGGTGCGCCGCTTCGGCCTGCGCAAGGTGCTGCGCAACGTGGACCTGGCCGCCGACATGGGCGCCTCCACGTTCGTCATGTGGGGTGGCCGCGAGGGCACGGAGTACGACAACTCGAAGGACCTGCACGCCGCGCACGCGCGCTACGCCGAGGGCATCGACACCGTCGCCTCGTACATCAAGGAGAAGGGCTACGGGCTGAAGATCGCCCTGGAGCCCAAGCCCAACGAGCCGCGCGGCGACATCTTCCTGCCGACCATCGGCCACGCCATCGCGCTGATCAACTCGCTCGACAACGGCGACATCGTGGGCATCAACCCGGAGACGGGCCACGAGCAGATGGCCGGCCTCAACTACACGCACGGCATCGCGCTGGCGCTGTACCTCGGCAAGCTCTTCCACATCGACCTGAACGGCCAGCACGGCCCGCGGTACGACCAGGACCTCGTGTTCGGTCACGGCGACCTGCTGTCCGCGTTCTTCACGGTCGACCTGCTGGAGAACGGCTTCCCGAACGGCGGGCCGCGTTTCGAGGGCTACCGCCACTTCGACTACAAGCCCTCGCGCACCGAGTACCTCGACGGCGTGTGGGAGTCGGCCAAGGCCAACATGGAGACCTACGACATGCTCGCCGCCAAGGCCGCGCAGTACCGGGCCGACGCCGAGGTCCAGGCGGCCTTCGAGCACGCGGGCCTCTTCGAGCTCGGCCAGTCGACCCTGGCGGAGGGCGAGACGTTCGACTCCTTCCTGGCCGAGGCGGACCCGGACGTGGACGCCCTGGCGGAGAAGGACTACGGCCTGGTCCGCCTCCACCAGCTGGCCCTGAAGCACCTGATCGGCTGACCCTCTGGTCCGTCGAGTGCTGGATATTCGCCCGTACAACAGGGCGAATATCCAGCACTCAACGGATGGGGCGCGCGGTAGCGTGGCCAATCCCTTCCCCTGAACTTCCTGGAGCATCGATGCCCCTCGTCGCCGGCGTGGACACGTCCACGCAGTCCTGCAAGATCGTCGTGCGCGACGCCGAGACCGGCGCGCTGGTCCGCACCGGTTCCGCCAAGCACCCGGACGGCACGGAGGTGGACCCGCAGCACTGGTGGGACGCCTTCGGCGAGGCGGCAGCCGCTGCCGGCGGCCTGTCCGACGTCGCGGCCCTCGCCGTGGGCGGCCAGCAGCACGGCATGGTCGCCCTCGACGCCGAGGGACGAGTGGTCCGCGACGCCCTCCTGTGGAACGACACCCGCTCCGCGCCGTCGGCCGAGACCCTGATCAGCGAGCTGGGCGACGGTGACCGCGAGGCGGGCGCCCAGGCCTGGGCCGACGCCGTCGGCTCCGTGCTCGTGGCCTCCCTGACGATCACCAAGCTCCGCTGGCTGCGCGACAACGAGCCCGAGAACGCGGCACGCGTCGCCGCCGTGGCGCTCCCCCACGACTGGCTGTCCTGGCGCATCGCGGGCTACGGCCCGGCGGACGACCCGACCGCTCCGCTCGGACCGCAGCTCGACAAGCTCTTCACCGACCGGTCGGACGCGTCGGGCACCGGCTACTACGACGCCTCGACCGGTCAATACCGACCTGACCTGCTCGAACGCGCCCTGGGGCGGACCGACGTCGTGCTGCCGCGTGTGGTCGGCGTGACCGAGGCAGGTGCCGTGGCGCACCCGAGCGTCGCCGGTTCCGAGGTCGAGGGCGGCGCCCTGATCGGGCCCGGCGCGGGCGACAACGCCGGGGCGTCCCTCGGGCTCGGCATGACGCCGGGCGACATCGCCATCTCGATCGGCACCTCGGGCGTGGTCTCCGCCGTCGCGCCGCAGCGCACCGCCGACGGGTCCGGCGCGATCAACGGCTTCGCCGACGCGACCGGCAACGCGCTCATGCTCGCCGTCACGCTCAACGCGGCGCGCGTGCTGGACGCGGCCCGCGCCGTGCTCGACGTGAACTTCGACGAGCTGGCCGAGCTGGCCCTCCAGGCCCCGCCCGGGTCCGACGGCCTCGTCCTGGTCCCGTACCTGGAGGGCGAGCGCACGCCCAACCGGCCCGACGCCACCGGCACGCTGCACGGCATCCGCCTCGCCACGTCGACGCGTCCGCACCTGGCCCGCGCCTACATCGAGGGCATGCTCTCCGGCCTCGCGGACGGCCTGGACGCCCTGCGGGCGCAGGGCGTCTCCGTCGAGCGCGTGATGCTGATCGGCGGCGCGGCGCAGTCGCCGGCCGTGCAGCAGATCGCCCCCCAGGTCTTCGGCCTGCCGATCAGCATCCCGGAGCCCGGCGAGTACGTGGCCGACGGCGCCGCGCGCCAGGCCGCGTGGACGCTCGCGGCGGCGGGCGGGACCGACGACGTCGCCGCGCCCGCCTGGTCGACGACGATCGCGACCACGCTGGAGGCCGACCCGAAGCCGGTCGTCCGCGAGCAGTACGCAGCGGTCCGCGACCTGGTCTGATCCGCGACGCCGGCGCCCGCGCCTCGTCAGGCCCGCTGACGCAGGGCGGGCGCGGGCGCCTCGCCGGTGGTCACCGGGGCGGCAGCGTCACTCCGCGCGCGTGTAGCGCAGGTGCCGGAACCGGAGCCCGGAGGACGACGTCGTCCACTCCGTCGCCGAGGCGACCGCCCACTCCGGCCCGATCTCGGGGGCGAAGGCGTCGCCCTCGACCTCGGTGTTGATCTCGCAGACGTCCAGCAGGTCGGCCACCGGGAGCGCCTCGCTGTAGATCTGGGAACCGCCGATCACCCAGGTCTCGTCGCCGCCGGGCGCGTCCGCGGCGACCGCGAGCGCCTCGCCGAGCGTGCCGGCCGCGACGACGTCGCCCCCGGCGTCCGGCACCCCGTGCGGGCCGTGCGAGGAGACCACGATGTTGGTGCGCCCGGGCAGCGGGCGCTTCGGCAGCGACTCCCACGTGAGCCGGCCCATGACGACGGGGTGGCCCGCGGTGGTCTGCTTGAAGTGCGCGAAGTCCTCGGGAACGCGCCACGGGATGTCACCACCGGCGCCGATGACCGGCCGGCCGGCGGCGTCGCGCGCCTGTCCCCAGATGAGCCCGATCATCAGACCGCGATCGGTGCCTTGATGGTGGGGTGCGAGACGTAGCCCAGCACCTCGACGTCCTCGTACTCGTAGTCGAAGATCGAGTCGCGCGGGGCGAGGCGGAGCGACGGGTACGGGTAGGGGTCGCGGGCGAGCTGCGTCTCGACCTGCTCCACGTGGTTGTCGTAGATGTGCACGTCACCGCCCGTCCAGACGAACTCGCCGACCTCGAGCCCGGTCTGCGCCGCGACCATGTGCGTGAGCAGCGCGTACGAGGCGATGTTGAACGGGACGCCCAGGAACAGGTCGGCGGAGCGCTGGTAGAGCTGGCAGCTCAGCCTGCCGTCCGCCACGTAGAACTGGAACAGGGCGTGGCACGGCGGGAGAGCCATGTCGTCCACCTCGGCCGGGTTCCACGCCGTGACGACGTGCCGCCGCGAGTCCGGGTTGGTGCGGATCTGCTCCACGACCTTCGCGATCTGGTCCACGTGGCCGCCGTCGGGCGTGGGCCAGGAGCGCCACTGGACGCCGTAGACCGGGCCCAGCTCGCCCGACTCGTCGGCCCAGTCGTCCCAGATCTTGACGCCGCGCTCCTGCAGCCAGCGGACGTTGGAGTCGCCACGCAGGAACCACAGCAGCTCGTAGACCACCGACTTGAGGTGCACGCGCTTGGTGGTGATCAGGGGGAAGCCCTGCGCGAGGTCGTACCGGATCTGCCGGCCGAAGACGCTGCGCGTACCCGTACCGGTCCGGTCGCCCTTGCGGGTGCCGGTGGCCAGCACGTCGCGGAGCAGGTCCTCGTACGGGGTCTCGATCACGGTCATGCGGCCAGCCTATGCCGCAGCCGGGCCAGGGTGCCCTCCCGGCTCGCGGACCGGTACGCCCCGGTCGTGGAGCGAGACGTCCCGCACCTGCCATACTCGGCGGCACCGACGAGGAGGGGCTGCATGCCTGAGCAGGTGGGTTCACGGGTCAAGCGTTCGCCGGTGCTGTGGGTGGCGGTGGTCGCGGTGGGGCTCGCCGCGGTGATCCGCCTCGCCGGCGGGATCGCGGGGACGTCGGCGTTGTGGCCGGTCGCGGTCGGGCTGGTCGCCGTCGTGGTGATCGTGGCGGTGGTCTACGCGATCCTCGACTCGCGCACCCGCGCCGCGCTCCGGCAGGTGGCCGGCCGGCGACCCGGCGCGACGGTGGTGCTCACCGTGCCCGCCACGTCGATGGTCGAGACCGCGGCCCGGCTCGGCGTGGACCAGCGGGCCATCCGGCCCGACGGGTCGAGGCACACCGTGCTGGTGCTGCTCCCCGACCGGGTCGAGCTCTGGGGACGGGACGGGCAGGAACCTCTGTGGTCGGTGCCGCGGCCGGGCGCCGGCGAGGTCCGGGTGGTGCTCGCCCGGATCGGGCTCAGCTCGATGGACGCCCTGCACATCGGGGCGGACGGCGACCCGAACGCCGTCGTGGTGCGGCCCGTCCCCGTGCCGGTCTGGCGGGACCTGAGCCGCAGGCACCGGCAGGCGGCCATGGAAGGGCTGGTCCGTGACCTCGGGCACGACCCGGCGCAGGTCCTGTCCTGACCGCGACCTGACCGTCGCGGGGTCAGCGCTGCTGCCGGCCCTCCTGCTGCGCCCGCAGCTCGCGCAGGTGCCGGCCACGACGGCGGTACAGCGCGCTCATCGTGACGACGACGATCGCCACCAGGGCACCCAGCACCGCGCCCCACGCGCTGCCGCCCCGGAAGGCGGGGCCGTCGACGTCGAGGATCCGCTCACCGGCGTGTGCCGCGGACGACGTGCCCAGTACGATGCCCAGCGTCAGCAGGTTGGGCACCGCGAAGAGCGCGGCTGCCACCACGAACCCGCCCCGCACCGGCCAGGACCGGTTCGGCAGGGCCGCCTGCGTGACCAGGAGCAGCGGCACGATCGTGAACACCGCTCCGACGACCAGGCCCCACCAGGCCCCCGCGGCGAAGGAGCCGTCCACCGCGTTGCCGATCACCTGGGCCCACCAGCGCGGCAGGAACGCCGACAGGAACAGGTAGACCAGCCACACGGCCACGATCACGGCCACGACGCCGAGCAGCCGCTTGACGACGTCGCGCCAGTCCGGTCGCCATCGCGCACCGGCGCCTTTGCCGGGCGCGCCCGTCCCGCCGGGCGCGCCGGTGCCGCTGGGACCGCCGGTGCCGCCGGGACCGCCCGCTGCCGCGCCGGTCGCCCGGGGCCCGTCGCTCGCCTTCTCCGTCATGGAGACGATCGTCGCAGCGGCCGACCTGCTCCGCCCGCCGAACGCGTCCGCCCGCGGGAACGTTGCGGACCTCGTCCGCGTTGAACACCGGGCCGACCGACCGGGCCGTACGACCCGGCTCCGTGACCGTGTCGGTGACCAGTGGAAGGATGACCCTCATGACGGAGCAGACCACCACCTCGGACGCCACGCGCGCAGCCGATGCCGCGACGCCTTCGCCCACGGACCCGCTGTGGGTGGAGCGCAACGGCACCCGCACCTACACGGGCTTCTCGGCCCGGGGCGCGCGCGTCGACATCGGCCCGGCCGAGGCGGGAGCCGTGTTCACGCCGGGCGAGCTGCTGAAGATCGCGCTCGCCGCGTGCGCCGGCATGAGCAGCGACAAGGCGTTCGCGCGGCGGCTCGGTGACGACTACCGGACCACGATCCGCGTCGAGGACCCGAAGCTCGTGTCGGAGGACCGGTACCCGGTGCTCACGGAGAGGTTCGAGATCGACCTCTCCATGCTCGACGAGGAGGACCGTGCGAAGCTTCTGACGATCGCCCAGCGGTCGATCGACAAGGCATGCACCGTCGGCCGTACGCTCAAGGCCGGCGCCCAGATCCCGGACGCGATCTTCGAGCAGCCGACGGAGGGCTGACATGGCCGACGAGAAAGTGACCGCCTCAGGACCGAACGGTCAGGCCGTACCGGGTGACGCGATCGTCAAGCCGGACGATTCGGTCGAGGTGACCCCGGCGGACTGGGTCAGGTACAAGCCGGACAGCCCGCTCGACTACCTGGTCGACCGGGCGGTCACGATCCCGTCGGCGACCATCCACAAGCATGTGGACAAGGTGCGGGCCAGGAACCCCGACGCCACCCCGGCCCAGATCGTCAAGCTCCTGGAGAAGGAGTACCTGCGCGTCATCCAGACCACGGGCGGTGCCGTCGGCGCGGCCGCGGCCATCCCCGCGGTCGGCACCGCAGCGGGCATCGCCCTGTCCACGAGCGACATCGCGACGTTCTTCGCCTCGTCCGCGGCCTTCTCGCTCGCGGTGGCGGACGTGCACGGCATCGACGTCCAGGACGTCCCGCGCCGTCGGGCGCTGCTCCTGGCCACGGTGCTCGGCGACAAGGGCGCACAGGACGTGGAGGATGCCATCGGCGGATCGGGCGTCGCCTGGGGCAAGGTGCTGCTCACGAGCATGCCGCGCACCACCCTGCACCGCGTGAACAAGGCGCTGACGCACCGGTTCGTCCAGCGGCAGGTCGCCAAGCAGGGCAGCCTCATGCTGGGCCGCATCCTGCCGTTCGGCATCGGGGCGGTCGTGGGCGTGTTCGGGGCGCGTGCCCTCGGCCACACCGTGATCGCGCAGTCCCGGGTCGCGTTCGGCGCCCCGCCGGAGCGCTTCCCCCGGGTCATCGAGCAGAAGTAGCCCGGCCCCGGCGTCGGGCGGCCCGGTATATGCCGTTGACCGGCGCGATCGCAGGACCCGCTCTAGGCTGCGGTGCATGGCGGACACGACGCACGGCGCACTCGCTCCGACGTACCACCCCCTGCCCATCACCATCGCGCGGGCCCATGGCACCCACGTGTGGGACACGGACGGCAACGAGTTCCTCGACTTCCTGTCGGGGTACTCCGCCCTGAACTTCGGGCACCTGCACCAGGGGCTGATCGCCGCCGCGATGTCGCAGCTGCGCCAGGTGACGCTCACGTCGCGCGCGTTCGACCACGACCGGCTCGAGGAGTTCGCGCAGCGGCTCGTCGAGGTCGTCGGACCGCTGACGACCGGCGGCGAGGACAGCCTCGTGGTGCCGATGAACACCGGCGCCGAGGCCGTGGAGACCGCGATCAAGGCGGTCCGCAAGTGGGGCTACGACGTGCGCGGCGTGCCGGAGGACCAGGCGACGATCGTGGTCGCCGACGGCAACTTCCACGGCCGCACCACCACGCTGGTCGGCCTGTCGGACGACCCGGCGTCCCGCGACGGCTTCGGCCCCTTCGCGCCCGGGTTCCGCCGGGTCCCGTTCGGCGACCTCGCCGCGCTGGCCGACGCCGTGGACGACACCACGGTGGCCGTGCTGCTGGAGCCGGTGCAGGGCGAGGCCGGCGTCGTGGTGCCGCCCGACGACTACTGGCCCGGCGTGCGCGAGCTCACCGCGCGGCGGGACATCGCCCTGGTCGCCGACGAGGTCCAGTCGGGCCTGGGCCGCACCGGAACCACGCTCGCGTGCGAGCTCTGGGACGTGCGGCCGGACCTGGTCTGTCTCGGCAAGGCGCTCGGGGGCGGCATCGTGCCGGTCTCGGCGGTGGTCGGCAGGCCGGAGATCCTCGGCGTCCTGACCCCGGGCACCCACGGCTCGACGTTCGGCGGCAACCCGCTGGCCTGCGCGGTGGGCATCGCCGCGCTCGACCTGCTCTCGACCGGGCAGTACCAGGCGCGGGCCGCGGCGTCGGGCAGGGTGCTCAGGGCGAGGCTCGACGCGCTGGTGGAGCGTGGTCTCCTCACCGAGGCCCGCACGGTGGGACTGTGGGCGGGCATCGACCTGGACCCGGCCCTCGGCACCGGACGCGAGCTGTGCGAGGCGCTGCTGGAGCGCGGCGTGCTCGCGAAGGACACGCACGGCACGACGATCCGTCTGTCGCCACCGCTGTCGATCGTGCAGCCCGAGCTGGAGATGGCGCTCGACATCCTGGAGGAGTCACTGCTCGCGCTCCGCGAGGAGCAGCAGGGCGGGGCGGCGGCGCCCGGCGTGGTGGCCGCTTCCCTGGATGACGCGCAGCCGCAGGACACACCCGCGGACGGCGCATCGGTGGAAGAGGTACCGACGGAAGAGGCGTCTGCGGAGCTGCCGGCAGCAGACGAGGTCTCCGCAACGGAGACGCCCGCCGACGAAGCCGCCGATGAGGCGACCGCGGGCGAGGTCCCCGCGACAGGCGCATCCGCCGACGAAGCGACCACGGACGAGGCAACCACCGGCGAGGCAACCACAGACGAAGCAACCACAGACGAGGCAACCGCTGGCGAGGCAGGCACGCCCGGGATGCCCGCCGACGCGTCGCCGTCGGACACGGCCTCCTCGAACGAGGCCACCGCAGGCGCACCCGACGGCTCGGCCCAGGAGGCCCCCGCCGACGCGCCGTCCGCCACCGAGCCCACCACGGAGCCCAGTTCTGGGCCCACTCCCGAGCCCGGTCCTGCCCCGGCCGACGACACCGCGACGCCCTCCGCGGCGAGCGCGCCGTCGGCCAAGACCCCGCTCGCGAAGCGGCTCCCCCGGCGGCCCCGCCCCTCCCGGCGCAAGGCCGCACCGGCCCCGGCCGAGGACGGCAAGGACCCGGCAGCCGGCGACGCCACCGGGACCGCCGAGGGCAGTGCTCCGGCCGGCGGCACGGGTGGACGCTCCGAACTGTCACCGACCGCCGGCTGAGCGTAGGCTCCGGGAGGTGACCACTACGACGTCGTCTCCGACAGCAACACTTCCGGCCCTGGCCGAGCTCCAGCAGGCCTACGCCGATCTTCAGGCCAAGGGCCTGAAGCTGGATCTCACGCGCGGCAAGCCGTCGGCGGAGCAGCTCGACCTCGCCGAGGCGATGCTGGCCCTGCCGGGCGTCGGCACCCACACCGACGACACGGGCACGGACACGCGCAACTACGGTGGCCTCGACGGCGGCCTCGCGATCCGCCGCATCTTCGCCGAGCTGCTCGACGTGCCGGTGGAGCAGCTCCTCGCGGGCGGCAACGCGTCGCTGACCTCGATGCACGACGTCGTCGCGTTCGCCGAGCTGTTCGGCTTCCCCGAGTCCCCGAAGCCGTGGGCCCGCGAGGAGAAGGTGCGCTGGATCTGCCCCGTGCCGGGCTACGACCGGCACTTCTCGATCTGCGAGTCGCTCGGCATCGAGATGATCCCGGTGCCGATGACGGCGGACGGGCCCGACGCCCAGGCCGTGGCGGCACTCGTCGCGGACGACCCGACGATCAAGGGCATGTGGGTGGTCCCCACGTACTCCAACCCGGACGGCGCCGTCATCACCGAGGACGTCGCCCGCGCGCTCGTCTCGATGCCGGCCGCCGCACCGGACTTCCGGATCATGTGGGACAACGCCTACGCCGTCCACCACCTGACCGACGACGAGGTGACCAGTCCGAACGCCCTCGCGCTGGCCGCGGAGGCCGGCCACCCGGACCGCGTGCTCCTGTTCGCGTCCACGTCCAAGATCACGTTCGCGGGTTCGGGCGTCGCGTTCCTCGGCAGCTCGCCGGCCAACATCGCCTGGTACAAGAAGCACCTGTCGGTCGCGTCGATCGGCCCGGACAAGGTCAACCACCTGCGGCACGCCATGTTCTTCGGCTCGGCCGACGGCGTCCGCGCGCACATGCGCAAGCACCGCGAGATCCTGGCGCCCAAGTTCGAGGCGGTGGTGCAGATCCTCGCCGAGCGCCTGGGCGGGTACGGCATCGCGTCGTGGACGGAGCCGAAGGGTGGCTACTTCGTGTCGCTCGACGTCGCGCCGGGCACGGCGTCGCGCGTGGTGCAGCTCGCCAAGGAGGCGGGCATCGCGCTCACGCCGGCCGGCGCCACGCACCCGTACGGGAAGGACCCGGAGAACAAGAACGTGCGCCTCGCGCCCTCGATGCCGCCGCTGGACGAGGTCCGCGCGGCGATGGACGGCGTGGCGACGTGCGTCCTCCTGGCCGCCGCGGAGGCTGCCCGGCCCTGACCCGCCCACGCGTCAGGCGCCCAGGTCACCGGAGCGACCTGGGCGCCTGACCTGTGCAGGGCGTCGGAGAGGTCAGTCCTGGCAGTGCTTGTTGATCACCAGGACCGGGCACGCCGAGTGGTGCAGCACGGCCTGGCTGGTCGAGCCCAGCAGCAGCCCGCGGAACCCACCGCGCCCGCGTGAACCCACCACCACGAGGTCCGACGCCGTCGAGAACTCCGTGAGCAGCTCGGCCCCCGTGCCGTCGAGCACGATCCGCCGGATCCGCAGCCCAGGGTTCTCCGCCTCGTACCGGTCGACCAGCACGTCCATCCCGGCGCCGACGTCCGCCAGCACCTGCTCGCGGTCGATGGACGAGGGCAGCCACGCCAGGAACCCGGTGTTGCCGACGGGCACCCCGGTCACGGCGGTCAGCTCGGCGCCCCACGCGTTGGCCTGCACGATCGCGTGCTGCAGCGCCCGCTCGGCCTGCGGCGACCCGTCGACGCCGACGACGATGCGGCGCACCTCCCGGATCTCGGCCGCCCCGGGTGCGACGCCCGTCGGCTCCGTGCCCGACGCCGGCGTTCCGGCGTCGGCCGTGTTCCAGGGGACACCCCGGTTCGCCTCGGCTCGCAGCGGGACCACGACGACAGGACACTGCGCGTGGGCCGGCAGGGCCGACGACACCGTACCCAGCAGCCGCTCCGTGAAACCGCCCCGGCCGCGGGTGCCGACGACGGCGAGGCCGTAGTCCGCCGACAGCTCGACGAGCACGCCGGCCGCGTCGCCCGTGGCCACCTCCGTGGTGGCGCGGACCCCGGCGTCGGCGACGCGGGCCTCCGCCTCGGCAAGGACGGACTTCGCGCCCTCCTGGATGGTGGTGTCGTCGAGGGCCGCGTAGCCCCCGTCGAGCGACGCCGCCGTGAACGACGGCAGCGAGTAGCTGCACACGATGTGCAGCGACCAGCCCACGCGGTGCGCGTAAGCGGTGGCCCAGTCCAACGCGTGCAGGCTCGCGGCCGATCCGTCCACCCCGACCAGTACGACCTCGGATCGTGTCATCGCCCAGCCCTTTCCTCGGCAGTGCACCCTTGCACTCCCAACGCTACCGGCGGCGACGCCCTCATGGGACGCGGTACCAGGAACCTCATACCAGAGCGCCCGCCCGCACACCCCGGCACGGGGCGGCGGACGGGCGCTCTGTACGACCCGCGGGGGTCAGCCCATGCGGACGAACGTCGGGTTCGACTGCCAGATCGGGCGGAAGTCGACCACGGTGCCCGGCTTGGAGGCGTCGATCATGGTGTTGCCGCCGGCGTAGATGGAGACGTGGCCCGGGGTCCACATCAGGTCGCCCGGCTGCGCCTCGGAGGCCGGCACGATGGTGCCGTAGCCCGGCTGCGAGGACGACGAGTGCGGCAGCGAGATGCCGAGCTGGCCGTAGACGTACTGGGTGAAGCCGGAGCAGTCGAAGCCGCTCGGGCTGGCGCCACCGGAGACGTACGGGACGCCGATGTAGCGGCTGGCGATGGAGATCACGGAGTTGCCGATGGCCGACGCCGGGACGTCGACCGACGCGGTGGCGGTCTCCGCCGCCTCTGCTGCTGCCTCCGCGGCCTCGGCGGCGGCTGCCTCGGCGGCCTCGGCCGCCTCCTGCTCGGCGAGCTCCGCCTGGTACTCCTCGTTGTCGGCCGCCGAGATCACGGAGACCGCGGACTTCTCGACGGTCAGCTCGGCGTCCGGCGCGACGGTCACCACGGGGGCGTTGGACAGCGCCTCCCGGGCCTGCGTCGTCAGCGCGTTCAGGTCGACCGAGTTCATCTTCGCGTGGCCGGTCTCCATCGGAGCGGCCTGGGCGGCCATCGCGCCACCGAAGGTCGAGACGAGGAGTGCGCCACCGGCGGCGGCGACCGCGGTACGGCGACCGACGGCGGCGTTCTGGGCGAGCTCGGTGAGCGGAGTCACGGGGCGTCGCGCAGCCCGATGGCGTGCGCGGGTCGTACGTGCAGTCACGTAGTACCTCTCCTTGTACGCCTTCGAGGTCAGCTGTCGGGTTCGGGTGGGAGAAATCACCCGGCCGTGCACTCCCTGCGGACTGCCCGGCTTCACCCCGAGGACGCACCCTGGCGCCCGATGGTGGGTCCCCCGCCTCTGTCATGCGGTCGTCTTGGGGCCCCGGCCGGTGACAGAGTTCGGCGTCCGTCCGAGGACTCTCGCGGATGAAGCTCCGTGTGAGCGTTCCGAACGTACCGGACCTCACACCTGATGTCACGTTCCGGCAACGAATGCCATGACGTGTCGGATCTGCGGTGGCACCTTTCCGACAAAGTGGACGGTTCGGACCGGCCGTCCGCCGGTCGTCAGGCAGTGGCCACGAAGAGGTGGCGCGCCAGGTCCTCGCCGAGCTCGAGCGCGGTGTCGGCGCCGTCGACGGTCACGGTGTAGGTGCCGTCGCTGTGCTCGGCCGTGATGCGTGACCCGGGGACCAGGCCGGCGTCCGCCAGGCGTGCGAGCAGGTCGACGTCGGTCTGCAGCGGCTCGGCGATCCGGGTGAGCGACGCCGCGAGCGGCTCGCCCTTGACGCCCTTCTTCGCCGCCGCCTCGAACGCCGACGGCAGCGAGATCACACCGCTCAGGAACGGGACGTCGGTGTAGGCCTCGCCCAGCTCGGACAGCCCCGGGATCGGGTTGCCGTACGGGTCGTGGTGCGGGTGGTCGAGCAGGCCCACCAGGCGCTTCTCGACGAGGTCGCTCATGACGTGCTCCCAGCGGCAGGCCTCGACGTGCACGTGCTCCCAGTCGAGCTTGATGACGTCGGTCAGCAGGCGCTCCGCGAGGCGGTGCTTGCGCATCACGCGCATCGCCTTGTCGTGGCCCAGCTCGGTCAGCTCGAGGTGCCGGTCGCCGGTCACGATCACGAGGCCGTCACGCTCCATGCGCGCGACCGTCTGCGACACCGTGGGCCCGGAGTGCCCCAGACGCTCCGCGATGCGCGCGCGCAGAGGCGTGATGCCTTCCTCGTCGAGCTCGTAGATGGTCTTGAGATACATCTCGGTGGTGTCGATCAGATCCGTCACGTCTGCTCCCGTCGTGCGCCCAGCCGCCCAGTCGCCCTGGACACGTACGGCCCGGGCGTCGGCCCAGGTTCTAGTCTAGTTCTGTGCCACTGACAATCCCGACACAGCTGCTGCCCGCCGACGGCCGATTCGGCTCCGGCCCGTCCAAGGTACGTCCCGGCCAGGTCGATCATCTCGTGGCGAACGCGCACGTGCTCGGTACCTCACACCGGCGTCCGCCCGTGAAGGACCTGGTGCGCCGTATCCGTGAGGGTGTCACGGAGCTGCTCGGCGCGCCCGACGGGTACGAGGTCGCGCTCGGCAACGGCGGCGCCACCGCCTTCTGGGACATCGCCACGCTGTGCCTCGTCGAGCGCAAGGCGCAGCACGCCGAGTTCGGCGAGTTCGGCGGCAAGTTCGCCAGGGCCACGTCGCGCGCGCCCTTCCTGGAGCCGTCCCAGGTCATCTCCGCCGAGCCCGGTGCAGTGGCCTACCTCGCCCCGGCGGACGACGTCGACACCTACGCGACGCCGCACAACGAGACCTCGACCGGCGCGATGGCCCCGGTGGTGCGCCCGGCCGGGCCGGACGGCGCCCTCGTGCTCACCGACGCGACGTCCGGTGCGGGCGCGCTGCCCGTGGACCTGAGCCAGACCGATGCCTATTACTTCGCCCCGCAGAAGGTCTTCGCGGCCGACGGCGGCCTGTGGCTCGCCGTCCTGTCCCCCGCGGCCGTGGAGCGCGCCGCCCGCGTCGAGGCGTCCGGACGCTGGGTGCCGGAGTTCCTGTCCCTCACGACGGCGGTCGAGAACTCGCGGCTGGACCAGACCCTCAACACCCCCGCGGTCGCGACGCTGCTGCTCCTGGCCGACCAGGTGGAGTGGCTGCTCGACCAGGGCGGGCTGAAGTGGGCGGCGGAACGCAGCGCGACGTCGGCCGAGACCCTCTACTCCTGGGCCGAGGCGCGCGAGTGGGCCACGCCGTTCGTCACGCGCCCCGAGGAGCGGTCCACGGTGGTCGGCACCGTCGACCTGGCCGACGAGATCGACGCGGACCGGGTCATCGCGGAGCTGAGCGCCAACGGAGTCCAGGACGTGTTCGCGTACCGGAAGCTCGGGCGCAACCAGCTCCGCGTCGGGATGTACCCCGCGGTCGACCCCGCCGACGTCGCCGCCCTCACGGCGTGCGTCGACTACGTCGTCGAAACCCTCTGACCAGGGCGATCACGTCCGCAATATCCCTTCGACGGCGGGTTCCCCGTATTGTCCGGGGCAACGGAACTCTGTAACGTTTCCGCAACAGAGGGAACCATTCGAGGGGCTGTTCAACACCATGCCAGTGATCGACCACTTCACATTCGGGATCGTCACGCCGTTGCTGGCGTACGCGATCTCGTGCACCGGCGCAGCGACGGGCCTCGCGTGCACGTCCCGCGCCCGAGGGGCTTCAGGCGGTGCACGCGCGGCATGGCTCGTGTTCGGCGCCATCGCCATCGGCGGTACCGGCATCTGGGTGATGCACTTCGTCGCCATGCTGGGTTTCTCCGCCTCCGGTGTGACCATCAGGTACGACGTTCCCCAGACCCTGCTGAGCGCGGCGATCGCCATCGTCGTGGTCGGTGCGGGCCTCTTCATCACGGAGCTGGGCAAGCGCCGGCTCCCGGCGATGCTCGTCGGCGGCGCCCTCGCGGGCGCCGGCGTCGCGGCCATGCACTACATGGGCATGGAGGCGATGCAGATGTCGGCGGAGGTCGTCTACAACCCCGTGTACGTCATCGCGTCGGTGATCATCGCCGTCGTCGCGGCCACCGCGGCGCTCTGGTGCACCGTCCACATCCGCGGCACGCTCGCCACGATCATCGCCACCCTGGTGATGGGCGTGGCGGTGACCGGTATGCACTACACCGGCATGGCGGGCGTGTCCGTGGTCAACCCCGTGGACAGCGTCCCCGCCGGCGCCTCCACGATGCAGCTGCTCGTGCCGCTCGTGATGGCCGTCAGCGTCGTGACGTTCCTGCTCATCCTCGGGATCGGCCTCTGGCCCACCGAGGAGGAGCTGCGCACGCAGGCCGAGTTCGAGAACCGGCTCAAGGCGCACACCGAGCAGGGGCAGCGGTACGAGAACGTGCAGCAGGAGCTGCAGCCGAGCGCGGCGCAGTTCGCGCAGACGCACCGCACGGTCTGACCCGCCGGCGTTCTGACGACGAGGCGCCCGTCCCCTTCGTGGGGGCGGGCGCCTCGTCGTGTGTGACTGCACCCACGTACCGTTAGCCACGCTAATGATCTAGACTGCTGTAGATGTCGTCGAGCTCCCGCAAGCCCGGCCGGAACCCGGCCACCGTCGGGGGCGACCTGCGCGTCGCCCTCACCCGGATCTCCCGCCGCCTGCGCGCCGAACGAGGCGAGGCCGACCTGCCCGAGGGCCAGTTCGGGATCCTGACGGTGCTGCACAAGCACGGCGAGATGTCCCCTGGTTCGCTCGCCGAGCACGAACGGGTCCGGCCGCCGTCGATGACCCGGGCGGTGAACACCCTGGCCGAGCTCGGCCTCGTCGAGAAGGTGGAGCACGCGACGGACCGTCGGCAGGTGGTCGTCCGCCTCACCCCCGCCGGAGCCCGAGAGGTCGCCGAGACCCGGCGTCGACGTGACGCCTGGCTCACGAAACAACTGTCCACCCTGACCGTAGAGGAGAGAGAGATCCTTGCGGGAGCCAGCGAGCTCCTGATCCGGATCGCCGCTCGATGAGCGCAACCTTCGCCAGCCTGAAATACCGTAACTATCGTCTCTGGTTCGCCAGCGCTCTCGTCGCCAACATCGGCACCTGGATGCAGCGCGTGGCGCAGGACTGGGTCGTCCTGACCCTCCTGACCGACAACTCCGGTGCCGCCGTCGGCATCGTCACCGCACTGCAGTTCATCCCCCACATCTTCCTGTCCGCGTGGGCGGGGCTGCTCGCCGACCGCGTCGACCGCCGCAAGCTCCTGATGATGACGCAGGGCGGCATGGGCGTACTGGGCCTCGGGCTCGGTGCGCTGGTGCTGTCCGGTGTGGCCGAGCTGTGGCACGTGTACGTGTTCGCCACCCTGCTGGGCGTGGTCAGCGCCATCGACGGCCCCGTGCGCCAGACCTTCGTGGCCCAGCTCGTCCCCGCCAAGCGACTGGCGAACGCCGTCGGGCTCAACTCGACCAACTTCAATGCCGCGCGGCTCATCGGTCCCGGCGTGGCGGGCCTGCTCATCGCCGCCGTCGGCTCCGGCTGGGTGTTCGTCATCAACGGCATCGCGTTCGGCGCCGTGATCATCTCGCTCACCCGCATGCGCGACCTGCACGTGCTGCCGACAGCCCCGCGTGCCAAGGGCCAGATCCGCGAGGGACTGGCCTACATCCGGGGGCGCAGCGACATCGTGGTGATCATGGTCGTCATGGGCGTCGTGTCGATGCTGGGACTGAACTTCCAGCTCACGTCGGCCATGATGGCGCGGGTCGAGTTCGGCCGGGGTGCCGGCGAGTACGGCATCCTCGGGTCCGTCCTGGCGATCGGCTCCCTCGCGGGCGCCCTGCTCGCGGCCCGCCGGGAGCGTCCGCGCGTACGGCTCGTGCTCGGTGCGGCGTTCGCCTTCGCGATCGCGATGGGCATCCAGGCCGTCATGCCGACGTACCTCGGCTACCTGCTGATGTGCATCCCCGTGGGCTTCGCGTCGCTAACCATGCTGACCTCGGCCAACGCCGCGATCCAGCTCTCCGTGGCGCCCGAGGTGCGCGGCCGTGTCATGTCGATCTACATGATGGTGCTGCTCGGCACCACGCCGCTGGGCTCCCCGGTGGTGGGCTGGATCGGCGAGACGTTCGGCCCCCGGTACGCGGTCCTGATCGGCGCCGTCGCGACGCTGCTGGTCACCGCCGTCGCGACGATCTGGGCCTACCGGACGTGGCACGTGCGCGTCCGCGCCCGCCTCTCCCGCTCGCACCGCATCCCGCGGCCGTACCTCCAGGTGACCTACCCGGAAGCGACGCCGGAGCCGGAGCGGCAGGTCCTGGCAGCCTGACCCGCCTCTTACCAAAGGTCCGCCGCGAGCAGGCGATCGGGCATGGATTCCCCGTGAAAACCATGCCGGATCGCCTGCCCGCGGCGGACCTTTGTGTTCGCGCGACGGGGACCACAGGGGGTCGTCACGGCCCGTTGTCCACAGGGGCGGGGGCGGCGCGGAGCAGTGGGGGTCCTGGTCTGGTGCGATCGGAGCATGCCCCAGCCCGTCACCTTCCTGCCCGACGCCGAACGCATCCTGAGCCGGCAGCAGGGGCTCCTCTCCACCCGCCAGTGCGAGGAGTTCGGCGTCACGCGCCAGACCCGCTGCCGGCTCGTGCAGCAGGGCCGCTGGCGCCGTCCGGTGCGCGGTGTCTACGACACGGACCCGGTGCCGCTCGGCTCACGCGTCCGGGACGACTGGTTCACCCATGCCGCGCGCTGGCGGACGTGGCTCGCCCTGCTGTCCCACGGCCCCGACGCCGTCGCGGTGGGCGCCGCGGCGCTCGTGCTGCACGACGTGCAGGGACTGCCGGCCGACTTCGAGCCGGAGGTCGCGATGCCCGACGGGTCACGCCGGGTGAGCCGCTTCGGGACCCTGCGGCAGTACCGCCCCTTCCCCACCCTCCGGGTGGGCGACCGCGAGGTGGCGCGGCTCGACCACGCACTCGCCCAGGCGCTGCCCGTCCTGCCGCGGGAGAGCGCGCTGGCGGTGCTCGACGACGTCGCCCGGCGCCTGGGCATGACCCCGGACCGGCTCGCCACCGTTCACGACCTGCTTCGGGGACGACCCGGCGCGAAGCGGGTGCATGCGCTGTTCCCGCTCGTCGACGCGCGGTCCGAGTCCCCCGCCGAGTCCGCCGCACGGCTCTCGTGTCACGACAACGGGGTGCCGCCCGACGACCTGCAGGCCCGGTTCGTGATCGACGGCACCGTCGTGGCGCGTGTCGACTTCGTCTGGCGGCTGCCCGACGGCCGTTGGCTGGTGGTCGAGGTCGACGGAGTCGGGCCGCACAGCACCGCCCGGGCGTTGGTCCGCGACGCCCCGCGGCAGAACCGGCTGCTGGCGTCCGGACGGGTGATCGTGCTCCGGTTCAAGCCCGCCGACAACGCCCGGCCGGGTGGGATCGGCCGGCAGGTCGCCGCCGTCCTCCGCCGCCACGACTGGCACCCGGCCGCCTACCCCGCCCCAACCACCCCGATCGACCTGACCCCACCCGCCGCCCAAAGGTCCGCGAGCAGGCGATCCGGCATGGATTCCCCGTGAAAACCATGCCGGATCGCCTGCTCGCGGCGGACCTTTGGGCGGGCGGCGTCAGATGCCTACCGCAGCGCGGATCGGGCCCATCAGGAAGTAGACGACGAACAGCAGCGCCGCGATCCACAGCAGGGGGTGCACCTTGCGCGCCTTGCCGACGGTGATCTTGATCAGCACGAACGAGATCACGCCCGCCCCGATGCCCACCGTGATCGAGTACGCGAACGGCATGAGCACCATCGTGAGGAACGCCGGGATGGCGACCTCGAGGTCCGTCCAGTCGATGCCCGTGACCTGCACGACCATGAGGAAGCCGACGATCACCAGCGCGGGCGTCGCGGCCTCGTGCGGCACCACCTCGACGAGCGGCGACAGGAACGTGGTGAGCAGGAAGGCCACACCGGTGGTCACGGCGGCCAGGCCCGTGCGGGCGCCGTCGCCCACGCCGGACGCCGACTCGACGTAGGCCGTGTTGGACGACACCGAGCCCGCGCCACCGGCCACGGCGGCCAGCGAGTCGACCACCAGGATCTGCGTGGTGCGGGGCGGGTTGCCCTTGGCGTCGAGCAGCTTGGCCTCGCCGCCGATGGCGACCATCGTGCCCATCGTGTCGAAGAAGTCCGCGATGAGGAGCGTGAACACCAGCAGGATCACCGCGATGGGACCGATCGCCTCGAACGACCCGAGCAGCGAGAACTGGCCGATCAGCGAGAAGTCGGGCAGCTTCACCACGGAGTCCGGCAGGGCGGGCACGTTCAGCGCCCAGCCGCCCGGGTTGTCCTCGGTGCGCCCGCCGATACCGCCGACGGCCTCGACCACGACGGCGAGCACCGTCGAGGCGACGATCGCGATGAGGATGCCGCCCCGCACCTTGCGCACCACGAGGACGGCGGCCAGCAGCACCCCGAACGCGAACACGAACAGCGGCCAGGCGCCGAGCGAACCGCCCATGCCGAGCTCGGTGGGCGTCGCCAGGGAGGCGGGGATGCGCACGAAGCCGGCGTCGTACACGCCGATGAACGTGATGAACAGGCCGATGCCCACGCTGATCGCGATCTTGAGCTCGCGCGGCACCGCCCGGAACACCGCCTCCCGGAAGCCCGTGACCACCAGGATCAGGATGACCAGGCCTTCCATCACCACGATGCCCATGGCATCCGCCCAGGTCATGCCCGGCAGGGCCGCAACGGAGAAGGCGACGACGGCGTTCAGGCCGAGCCCCGCCGCGAGCGCCAGCGGGAAGTTGGCGACCACGCCCATGAGGATCGACATGACGCCGGCCACCAGGGCAGTGGCCGCTGCGATGGCCGTGACGTCGCCCATCGTCTCGCCGCCGCCGAGGTACTGGCCCGTCCCGTCGGGCACGCTGCCGAGGATGAGCGGGTTCAGCACGACGATGTAGCTCATCGTGAAGAAGGTGACCAGACCGCCGCGCACCTCCGTCCACACCGTGGACCCGCGTTCGCTGATCTTGAAGAACCGGTCGATGGCGCCCCGCGCCTGGGCCTGGTCGTGAGCCATGCTCCGATGTTCTCCTTCGTTACCCGTTGTCGCCCGACGACGTGCCGCGCACGGCACCGGTGAGCATCCGCTCCACGGCGTCCGTCCGGGTCAGCACGTAGTCGACGCTGAGATGGTGAAAGTCCCGGTAGACGGGGTGGCTGGTGTCTCCGACGCGGCACGTGGTGTCGTCGCACGTCTCGGACCAGACCCCGTCCCAGGTGGTGACACCGTACTGGGCCCATATTTCGGCGCTGATACGCGGGAGGTCCCCGTTGGACTCCTCCGCCTCGGTGCGCGTCATGCTGCAGTCCCCGAGGCCGGGCCACGGCCGGGTGAGGCATTCGAGCGGGTCGACGTCGAGCCGCGGGTTGTCCACCACGGCGACCACATGGGGCGTGACGGCGGTGAGGTGCGCGAACAGGGCGTCGTTGGCGGAGCGCCAGGCGGCGCGCACCTCGGCGTCGTCCATGCGCGTCCCGTCGGCGTGCTGCATGCGGTCGGCGTAGATCTGGGCCTGGCTCACGACGACGGCGTCGGGCCGCAGATCGTCGACGATGCGCAGGGTGCCGGCCTGGAAGGGCAGGCACGAGCCCCGCTCGGTGGGCTGCTCCACGGCCACCTCGGCGGCCGGGCACCCGTGCCGCCAGCGGACGGCGAGGCGCAGGCCGGCGTCGCGCGCCGCGACGTCGAACGCGGGGATCCAGTGCATGGTGTGGGAGTCGCCGAGCAGGAGCACGGTGGTCGCGGAGTCGACGTCCCCGAGCAGGCACACGACGTCGCCCGACGCCGTCGTGGTCTCCTCCGTGCAGGGGTACGGCTCCGGCTCGGCACGCTCCGCGACAGCGGTGGCGTACGGCTCGCGCTGCAGCACCGACGCGGTCGCCACGCGGGTGCCGAGGGTGAGGCCGCCCACGGCGACCCCGATGACGAGCGCGACGGCGGCGGTGCGCCGCCAGGACCGCAGCGCCGGGCTGAACCGGACCGGGTTCTCCACCCAGCGGTAGGTCGCGACGGCGGCGCCGAGGGCGGCGAGCGAGGCGAGCACCTTGATCCAGACCGCGTCGTCCTGCACGGCGGCCGTGGTGAGCACCACGAACGGCCAGTGCCACAGGTACCAGGAGTAGGAGACGTCGCCGAACCGCTGCAGCAGCGGCAGGTCGAGCACCCGGTCCACCCAGGTGGCCGACGCCGGGACGCTGCCCGCGGCCAGCACCAGCAGCGCACCGCCCACGGGCAGCAGGGCCACGGTGCCGGGGAACGGGTCGGTCTCGTGCACGAACGCGAAGGAGAGGGCCAGCAGCACGAACCCGGCGGTGCCGAGCAGGGTTCGCAGCAGCCACGGCCGCAGGTGCACGACGTCGGCGAGCCGCGCCCAGGGCAGGGTGGCGACGAGGGCCGCGCCCGCGAACTCCCACGCCCGGGTCGGCAGGATGTAGAACGCCCAGTCCGGCGCGACCGCCGTCAGCCAGACCGAGGTGGCCAGAGAGACGACGAACGTCCCCGCGAACAGGATCTGCAGCGTGCGCCGGGCCGGGACGCGGGTTCGCCGGGCCACGGCGACGGCCAGGAGCACGAGCAGCGGCCAGAACAGGTAGAACTGCTCCTCGATACCCAGTGACCAGGTGTGCAGGTAGGGGCTGGGGACGGCGGACTCGGAGAAGTAGTCCTGCCCCTGGTAGGGGAACAGCAGGTTGGAGACGAACAGCATGGCCGCCGCGCCGTGGGTCGCGATCTTCTGCCAGGCGAGCGGCGACAGCAGCACCAGGCAGGCGACGAGCGTGACGGTGACGACCAGCGCGAGCGCCGGGACGAGACGCCGCATGCGCCGCGTCCAGAACGCGACCAGGTCGACGGTCCCGCTGCGCCCCACCTCGCGCAGCAGCAGCGAGCTGATGAGATAGCCGGAGATGACGTAGAAGACGTCGACGCCGGTGAACCCGCCGGGCACCGCGATGCCCGCGTGGTAGACGACGACGGCGAGCACGGCGACCGCCCGCAGCCCGTTGATGTCGGTCCGGAAGGTGTGGCCCCCTGACGCGGGGTCCGCCGCCGTGCCGGAGCCGCGGTGCTCCGGGTCCGGTCCGGTGGGTCGGTCGACGGCGGTGGTCGTCGCCTGCGCCAATGTGTCTCCTGCGGTCGGTCCGGACGGGTGCGCGGCTCACACGATAACGGGCGCGCGCGGTCCGTCCGGACAGCCTGTGGACAAGTGCTCAGCCGAGGAACACGTGGGAGCAGACCAGCACCGGCAGACCGGCCGTCCCGCCGTCGCGCACGCAGCCGATCGCACCGCGCAGCAGGTCGGTGCTGACGAGGTTGTCCCGGTGCGTCGGCGAGTCCAGCCAGGCCTGCACCACGTCCTGCGGCGGGCGGTCGGTGCGGCTGAGGTTCTCCGCGGCGATCGTGCCGCCGGGGCAGCTCCGCTGCACGGGCGGCAGGGGTGCATGCGTCAGCTCGGGCGAACCGATCAGCGCGGCCGCTCGTTCCTCGGCGACGGCGGCGAGGCAGTCGTCGTGCTCCAGCGGCGGTGCGCCGAGCTGCACGCGGGCAGCGTTCACGCCGTCCTCCAGCGCGGCCGCGTACCGGGTGCGGTCGGCGAGGTCGGTACCGGCGGGCGGCGTCCAGGTGGGGCGGAGGGCCGACGGCGCCTCCCGTGCATCGGCCGTCGGGCCGGGACTCGCCGCGGTGTCGCTCGGGCGGGTGTCGCGGCCGGGTCCGGAGCAGCCGGCGAGCAGGGCGCCGATCAGGGCCAGACCGAGGAGGATCGGAACTGTCGAGCGGGCTACGAGCGCCGAGCGAGGCGGAGCCGCCGGGCGGACGGCGAGCGCCGAACGGACGGCGACCGTCGGGCGGACCGGAGCCGCCGGGCGGACGGCGACCGCCGCGCGGACCGCAACCGCCGAACGGACGGCGACCGTCGCACGGACGGCGACCGTCGCACGGACCGGAGCCGCCAGCCAGGCCCAGGCCGTCATGATCAGCCGCACGGGGCGGGCTGGGTCGCGGTGCACGACGTCGATTCGACACCCGCCACCCACCGCCCACAACCGGAACCCCCGCCGCCTCGCGATGGTGCGCTTCTACCCAGTCATTGCGCCCAGCACCACCGCCAATTCTGGGCGTAATGACTGGGTAGAAGCGCACCATGGGCGGACACGGGCCAGCTCGGGCCGACACGGGCCAGCGAGTACCGGCTCGGGCCGGCGAGCGCCAGCGAGTGCCAGCGAGCGCCGGCAAGGAGCGGCGAGAAGATCAGGCGAGGAAGACGTGGGCGCAGATCATGGTCGGCGCGGCCGGGTCGCCGCCGTCGGGGACGCACGCGACCGCGCCGCGGGTCAGGTCACCGTTCAGGATGTTGGCGCGGTGCCCGTCGGAGTCCATCCAGCCCTGCGCGGCCTCGACGGGCGTCCAGCCGCCCTTGGCCAGGTTCTCCGCGACGGCCGTCGTGGGACACCTCTCGAAGATCGGGTCGAGCGGTGCGTGCGCCAGCTCCTGCCCGACGAGCGCCTGGGCGCGCTCCAGTGCCACGTCGTACGCGCAGGTGTCGTGCATCAGGGCGGGCAGCGCGTTCGCGGTGCGGTGACCGTTGACCGCTTCTTCCAGGGCCGCCGCGTACTGGACGGGGTCGGTCAGGTCGGGTGCGTCGTCCGCGCCCCCGCCGCCGGGACCGCCACCCGCGCCGTCGCCCGAACCGCCCCCGGAACCACCGCCCCCGGAGCCACCCTCGGCACCACCCGCGCCGTCCCCGGACCCACCGCCCGAACCGGCCCCGCCCGAGCCGCCGTCCGACCCGTCACCACCCACAGGCCCCCGGTCCGCACCGCGCGACGCCGAGCCGCTGGGCGCCGGCTGCACGTCCACCGCCGCGGACTCCTGGGTGTGCTCGCCCGTGATCGCGCCCACCGACGTGGGCTGCGGGCCGGGCGCGTGCTCGACAGGCGCGGCCACCCCGACGACGCCAGGGGCGATTCCCGGCGCAGGCATCGGCTCGGCTCCCGGCGCGAGCAGACCGGCGCACGCCGTGAGCCCTGCCCCGGTCATGACCACCAGCGTCACGCGGGCGACCGCACGACCTGCGCGGACCACACGGCCCGCGCCTCCCCGTCCGCGCCGATGAACGACAGTTCGGTCAGCCACACCGATCACACGCACCGCACCGACCACACGCCCTGCACCGACCACGCGACCCGGTCGGGTCGCGGACGACGTCGTGCGGCGTGCTGGGGACACAAGTGCGGACAATACAGACGATCGCGACGATGTGGAATGCCCCGGCGCGCGCGGGAACCGCGGCCCGGACACCATGGTCCGTGACCCGCGACCAGGAGGAGGCCGACCTGCCCACCGAGCACGACGCGTCCCCCGAACACGCCCCGCCGCCTCCGCACAGCGCGCGCACCCGGCACGACGCGACGACCCCGTGCCCCCCGTCCGAGCGCGAGCACCCCCCGTCCGAGCCCCCGCCCCAGCCCGCGGACCCCCCGTCCGCACCCCCGCACATCACGCGCCGCCAGGCCCTGCGGATCGGCACCCTCGCGCTCGGCGCGTCCGCCCTCGTGGCCGGCGGGCTGGTGGCGTGGGACGCGTTCCAGGACACGACGCACCCGTTCGCCGCGGTCCGCACACGGTGGCTCGCCCAGCTCACCGGCGCGGCCGCCGACGACGCCTCCGCCGGCCGCCTGCTGGACCAGCTCGGCCCGGACGGCCGGTGGCCGGACCTGTCGCTGACCTCCCGCGAACGGACCGTCGGCCTGCGGATCCGCTACGAGCGGCTCCGGGAGCTCGCCCGCGCCTACGCCACGCCGGGCTCCCGCTACGCGCAGGACCCCGAGGTGCGGGACGTCCTGCTGGCCGGCCTCGACCGGCTCCACGAGGACTACGCCGCGCGCACGGGCCGGTCGGGGAACTGGTGGGACCGGCAGGTCGGCATCCCGCTCCAGCTCACGGCGACGTCGATGCTCCTGTACGACGACCTCGGCGAGGACCGGCTGCGACGCTGGATGGCCACGGTGCACGAGCAGACCCCCGCCCCGGCGTACACGGCGGCCAACCGCGCCTGGACGGGACGTGTCGTGGTGGAGCGCGCGCTGCTGCTCGACGACGAGGACGCCCTCACCGCCGGCCTGCGGGGCATGGCGCCCGCGTTCCGGCCCACGGCGTCCGGCGACGGGATCCACGCCGACGGGTCGTTCCTGCAGCACGACGTGCACCCCTACTCGGGCGGGTACGGGCTGTCCCTGCTCACCTCGGCCGCCTCCGTGCTGGCCCTGCTGCACGACACGCCGTGGCACCTCCCGGGTCCGGCCCTCGACGACCTGCTGCGCTGGGTGGACGACGGGCTCGTGCCGTGGCTGCACGCCGGTGCGGTCCTGGCCCCGGTGCGCGGGCGCAACATCGCTCGCCGCTCGGTCGGTGACCGGGACGCCGGGCGGGCTGCGGCGTCCGCCCTGCGCCTCCTGGCCTCGGCGGCGGACGGCGAGCGGGCCGCACGCTGGACGCGCCTGGCCGCCTACGCGTCACCGGACCCGGCCGACGGCGTCACGCCGCTGGCTCCCCCGCAGGGCACCCGGGTCTTCCCCGCGATGGACCGCGTGGTGCACCGGCGGCCCGCGTTCACGGTCGCGCTGGCGATGTCGTCGGCGCGGATCGCCACGTACGAGTCGATCGGCGCGGAGAACCTGCACGGCTGGTACACGGGCAGCGGCGCGTACTACCTGTACGACGCGGCCGGCACCCCCTACGACGACGACTACTGGCCCACTGTCGACGCCCGTCGCATCCCCGGGACGACGACGGCGACGGGAACGCCCGGCGACTCCGCCGGCGCAGGCTTCCGCGGCACGTCGCACTGGGCGGGCGGCGCCGCCCTGGGCTCCCGGGCGGCGGTCGGCATGGCGTTCCGGCACCCGGCGGCCCCGGGCATGGCCGGGGTGTCGGGCTTCAAGTCGTGGTTCCTGCTGGACGACGAGATCGTGGCGCTCGGCACGGGCATCGCCTCGGCGTCCGGACGCCCGGTGGAGACCGTGGTGGACAACCGCCGGCTCGTGGACCCGGCAGCCCAGCGGCTCGTCGTCGACGGCCGCACCGTGCCGCACGCGGCGGGACCGGGCACGCCCGCCCCCACCGTGGCCGACAGCGCCCGGTGGGCCCATCTGTCGGGCGCGACCCCGGGCACCGGCATCGGCTACGTGTTCCGCGACGGGCAGCACCTGCGGCTGCTCCGCGAGCGGCGCACGGGCCGGTGGGCCGACATCAACCGCAGTGCGCCGCACCGCGATCCGGCGGTGCGGGCCAACAGCTTCGCGACGCTCTGGCTGGAGCACGGCACCGACCCCGCGGACGGCCGCTACGGGTACACGATCCTGCCGGGCGCGACGCCGCAGGAGGTGGCGTCCTACGCCGCGGCCCCGCGGACGGAGGTCCTGGCGAACTCGCGGGCCGTGCAGGCGGTGCGCCGGGACGACACGGTGGCGCTGAACGTCTGGCAGGCGGGAGCGCCGGGGACGGGCGGCGTGCGGTGCGACCGGCCGGCCGCGGTGCTCGTGGTGCAGGAGGGGACGCGGCTGACCGTGGCGGTCGCCGACCCCACGCAGCGGCTGGAGCGGCCGTTGCGGATCATGCTGGCCCGCACGGCGGCCCGGCTGACCGGCGCGGACGAGCGGGTCACCGTCGAACGCCTGGAGCCCGGCATCGCGCTCGCCGTGGACCTGGCCGGTGCGCACGGCGCCACGGTCACCGCGACGTTCGAGCTCTGACCCGGCCCGCGATCACGCCCACAGGTCGAGGGGGAACGCGGCCAGCAGGGCGTCGGCGTCCCACACCGGCGGGCGGGCGCCGCCCATCTCCACGGCCTCGTCCACCGACGCCGCCACGCGGAACGCCTCGCGCCCGGTGCCGGCGTAGTAGTCGTGGTACTTGTGCATCGGCTCGGCCGACGGCGGGACGAGCCGCGCCGGGATGCCGAACGACTCGGCGAGCACGATGCCGTGCAGGGAGGTCGCCACGACGAGGTCGCAGCGCGCGATCTGCCCGGCGATCGCGTGCAGGTCGCCCTGCGGCGCGATCGTCCGCGGGTCGTCGCGGTACCGGACCCAGTCGTGCAGGTTGGGTACGAAGCCGACCGCGCGCCGTGCGCCGTCGGCGTACGTCTCCCGGGGCCAGAAGCGGCTCCAGAGCAGCGCCGGGTCGCCGAACACGCGCGGCGCGGTGATGCCCGCCTCGCGCAGCACCCGGTGGGTGATCGGCCCGCGCACGGCCCGCACGTCCAGCCGCAGACCGCGGGGCAGGTGCGCCTGCTTGCCGTTGATGCCGGTGCCCCAGACGACGTCGCCCGGGCTCGCCAGGTGCAGGATGGAGCCCACCGTGAGGAGCCTGCGCCCGGCGCCCAGGGCGGGGTCGACGCCGCGCGCGGCCAGGATCCGCGCGACGAGCGCCGGGCCGACGAGGTCGCCGAAGTTGTTGACCCGGCGCCGCACCGGCACCAGCCGCCCGAACGGCCCAGGTACCACCGGCCGCCGGGGGTTCCAGTGCACCACCTCGACGGTCATGACCGGGCCCCCGCGGCGAGCGCCCGCCGGACGGGCCGCAACGCCCGGCGGCCGAGCACGAGCGCGGTCTCGGCGACCGCACGGGGTCCGACGGCGGACCACAGCGTCGCCGTCGTCCGCCGCACCGGGGGCAGGCCGTAGCACGCGGCGAAGTCAGGGTCGAGCGGGCGGGCGAGCCCGCGCAGGCGCTTGCCGGAGTGGTTCTCCCCCGTGTCCACGTGGTAGACGGCGCCACGGAACGGCAGGGGTTCGAGCACCCTGCCCTGGTGCCGCGCGAACCACTCGACCGCGTGCCGGTGGGCGCCGAGCACGTGGTCGACCCGCTCGCCGTACCCGGCCAGGACCTCCTCCTGCGTGGCGGTCTCGTCGAGGTGCGCGGGTACGCCGTAGGCGTCGAACGGGACCACGAGGCTCGTGCCGCAGGTCCGGTGGAAGGCGGGCTGACGCCGGTAGACACCGCGGGCGCGGGAGTACACCCAGCCCTGGTCGACCACCCACCCGGGGTGCCCCGGGTGCCGCGCGGTGAACGCGGCGAGGTCGCGGTGCACGAAGTCGTCGGCGTCCACGATCATCACGTGGTCCGGCGCGTAGGGGCGGGCCGCGAGCAGCCCGACGCCGATCTTGCTGCCCTTGTCCCGGACGAACCGGTCCCGGTCGGCGTGCGGGCCGTGGGCGGCCTCGGGCGGCGCGAAGCCGACGGGGACGAACCGCACCCGCTCCCCCAGGTCGAACCCCGGGGCGCGGTTGCCCACCACCAGCACCACGTACTCCCCGCTGGTCTGCGCGGTCAGCGACGCGAGGGTGAGGCGCAGCAGCTCCTCGACCCGGCCGTAGTCGGCGGCGTTGCGCGGATGGCGCAGCGAGGTCACGAACGCGAGCATCAGGCGGCCCAGAGCCGGGCGGCCAGCTCGCGCGCCTCGTCGAGGCCGGACGCGTGATGGGCGGTGCTGAACGTGCCGGTGTAGTCGTCGTAGACGGCGCGGACCTTGCCGTAGCTGTTGTCCAGCACCACGTGCTCCACGCCCAGCAGCGCCGCCATCACGTGCGCGTGGAGGCGGTCGACGACGGCGCCCCGCGCGGGCGCGAACAGCCGCACCCCGGCGTCGATGCCGGCCCGGTTGATCGTCGCGAGGGCCGCCGCCACGGGCCGGTTCGCAAGGCCCGACGCCGGCAGCGGCACCCGGCGGGCGACGCGGGCACGCTGGTGACCGAGCGTCGTGACGGTTCGGGCGGCCCGCCGGCGCCAGGCCTCGCTGCCGCCGGCGTGCCAGTCGGTACGGTCGGCGTCCAGCCCGGGGACCCAGGCCGGCCCGACGTCGTGCAGGCCCGAGGCGGTCTCCTTGTCCGCGCGGGCGAGCACGAGCAGCCGCCGGGTGTCGTCGACGGACCGCTCGCGGCGCGGCGGTTCCCAGCCGAGAGCCAGGTCGGGGCAGAACCGCGCGGCCAGGGAGGGGAGCTGTTCGGCGGCCCGGGCGAGCGACGGGGTGTCCCGCAGCAGGAGCGTGAAGTCGGGGTGCGCGCCCAGGATCCGGTCTGCCTGCGCGGCGCGGTCCGCCGACCCGAACCAGACGGACTGCGGGAGCTGGACCACCGGGTAGTCGGGCAGGTCCTGGACGATGCGCTCCCGGTGCTCCTGGTGGCCCGGCCAGAGGTCGCCGAAGTCGCCCCCGCCGCGGACGAGGACGGTCCCGGACGGCATCGCCGCCCGCAGGTCCGCCGGCACGTAGCCGCGCAGGTCGGCCGCGTAGCGGACGTCGCGCCCGAGGCGCCGCAGGTAGGCGGCCGTGCCGGCCCAGATGAGCGAGTCACCGACGTTGCGCTGGTTGGGCACGTCGAGGAGGGCGACAGGGCCGGGACGGATCACGGCGGCGAGGGTCGACGCGGTCGCGTCCCGCAGCCCCGCGAGATGGGCGTGGTCGTCCGGACGCATCATGTCTGTGCCCCTGTCGGTCTGGTTCGCGGTCGGGACCATCATGGATGCTGTTATCCGATGACGCAGGTCGGAATTATCGACCACGCGGGACGGGGACGATTCGGGTCGCACGCGGAACATTCATCGCATATTTTTGCGGGGCACCAGCGATCACCTTTCCAGCCGACCAGCTAGGTTTCCCGATGTCCGGAACGAGCACCAGCACCACACCCTGGAACAACCATCGCATCGCCTTCGTCGGCGGCCTGCACCGCAGCGGCACCACGCTTCTCGCCCGAATTATTAGTTCTAGTCCGAATGCTTCCGGGCTGACCGGAACGGGCGCCGTGATGGACGAGGGGCAACATATTCAGGACACGTATCTCGGCGGTCTGGGCAATACGTCCGAATGGTCTTTCCACCCGCGGGCGCACCTCACCGAGGAGGACGCGCAGCGCACGCCCGACGCCGGCGCACGGCTCTGGCAGAGCTGGTCCCCGTACTGGGACCTCGACCGCACGGTGCTCGTCGAGAAGTCCCCGCCCAACCTGACGAAGATGCGCTACTTCCAGGAGATCTTCCCCGGGTCGCGGTTCGTGGTCGTCACCCGGCACCCCGTGGTCCAGGCCCTGGCCGTGCGCAAGTGGGCCACCCGCAGCCGGGGACGGTTCACCTTCGGGTTCCCCCGGCTCGTGGAGCACTGGGTGCACGCGCACGACGTGTTCGCGGAGGACGCCCTGCACATCGAGAACCTGCTGGTGCTGCGGTACGAGCACCTGATGCGCGACCCGGCCGGCGAGCTGGGCCGGGTCGCCCGCTTTCTGGGCGTGGAGCTCGACGACGACGCGGTGGACGCCGTGGACGCCGGCCGCAGCAACCGCTACGCGGAGCTGTGGCGCTCCGGCGGCCGGGCCGAGCTGGCCGGGCGCGTGCGGCACCACGTGTCACGCCTCGGGTCGCGGCACGGCACGCCCCGGGCGGACCTGCTCCGCGACGTCACCGACGCCGCCCTGCTGCCCCGCTACCGCAACGTGGTGGGCGAGCACCTCGGCGACCGTATCCGCGCCCACGGCTACGACCTGGACTCGCTCGACGAGGCCGCGCCGTGGGCCCCGGTGGTCCGCGTCCCGACGATGGCGGCCGAGACCCGATGAGCGCACCGCACCGCGTCGTCTACGTGACCGGCTCGGGCCGCAGCGGCACGAGCACGCTCGCGGGCGTCCTGCGCGAGTTCGGCCTGCGGGTCCCGGCACCCGAGGTCGAGGCCGACCCGTCCAACCCGCGGGGCTTCTCGGAGCCACGGTGGGTGGTGGACTTCCACGACTCGCTGCTGCGGGCCGCCGACGTGCAGACGTCGGACCCGCGGCCGCTGGCCTGGCACCTCGTGGACCGGGCCGGGGTCGAGGCGAACGCGCTCGGCCAGATCCGGGTATGGCTCGACGCGCAGGTCGCGGAGCACGGCGACCTGGTCATCAAGGACCCGCGCCTGCTCTGGTTCCTGGAGCTCTGGCTGGAGGCCGCGGCCGGCACGGGCGCCCGCGCGTCGTGCCTGACGATGCTGCGCCCGCCCGCCGAGGTGGTGGGCAGCAAGGCGGCCAACTACAAGGGCCGGGGCATGGTCGACCGGGTGGCGGGCTGGATCAACCTGATGCTCGGCACGGAGCTGGCGACCCGGTCGACGCCGCGGGCGTTCGTCCGCTACGCCGACCTGATCCACGACTGGGACGAGCCCGTCTTCAACGCCGCCGCCGCGCTCGACCTGCCGATGGTCGACCCGGACGACAGGGCCGCCGTGCACCGGGTCGACGCGTTCATCGACCCGTCGCTGCACCGCGTCGGTGCCACGTGGGACGACGTGCCCGTCCCGGCGCCGCTGCGGAGCCTCGCCGACGACACGTGGGCCGCGCTCGACGCGCTCCCCGAGCACGACGACCCCGGGACCCGGGCGGAGTTCGACCGGCTCCGCGCGCTCTACCCCTACGTGCACCGCAGGGTCGCGGCGTCGCCGGCCCGGCGGATCGCCCGCATGGTGCCGCCCGAGGTGGTGCCACCCACCGTGCGACGGAGCGTCGCGAGCATGCTCTGGCGCTCGTCCGGCACGGCGGGCTGAGGTCCGGCCCTCGCGGTCTCACGCGACAGGCGCCTCGTTGAGCAGAGCATCCAGCTCCTCGGCCTCGGGGACGCCGAGATCCACGTAGATCGCGTGGGCCTGCCGGAAGCCGGCCCGGGCCTCGCCCGGGTCCCCCAGGCCGCGGTGCGCGTGGCCGATCCCCGCGTACGCCCGGGCCTGCTGGTCGCGCGAACCCACCTGGACGGCGATGCCGAGCGCCTCGGTGTGCGCCTGCAGGGCCTCGGCGGGGGTCCCCGCGAGCCGCGCCGCCTCGCCCAGGCCGTTGTACGACCACGCCTGCCCGGTGACGTCACCGGTCTCCTGGCACGCGGTCAGCGCCCGCCCGAAGTACGCCGCGGCCTCGTCCGGTTCCGCCAGGCGCAGGTGCAGCATGCCGAGCGAGTCCAGGATGTACCCCCGTGAGGTCACGATGCCCAGCTCGTCGGCCGTGGCCAGGGAGCGGCGCAGACGCTCGCCGGCGGTCGAGTAGTCCCCGCGCTCCATGTCGTTGTTCGCCAGGTTGTTGAGCGCGATGGACTCGCAGTAGCGCGCCCCGATCTCCTGGAAGATCGTCAGCGCCTGCCGGCAGCGCTCGTAGGCGGCGTCGTGGTCCCCCAGCCTGGCCTCGACCCCGACCATGCCGTTGAGCACCGAGGCCTCGACGAACCGGTCACCCGACCGCTGCGCCACCTCGAGCGCGTGCCGGTGCCGGTCCCGGGCGCCCCGGTGGTCGCCCCGCCGGTGGGCGACCGTCGCCAGGTTGGTGAGCGTGTGTGCCTCCCCGGCGAGGTTGCCGACCTCGCGGAACAGCGCGAGCGCCCGGTGCAGGTGCTCCAGCGCCGTCTCGTACCGGCACGCCTGCGAGTGTCCCACCCCGAGCTGGCGCAAGGCGTGGGCCTGACCGGACCGGTCGCCCACCGCCTCGGCGGCCCGCAGCGCGTGCGCGTTGACGACGAACTGGCCCACCGGATGAGCGCTGTTCACGTACCGGTGCAGGATCAGGGCGATGGCGACGGCGTACGCGGCGTCCTGCCGGTCGGCGGCGTGCTCGGCGACGGCCGCCAGGCAGAGCTGCTCGGCCTGGAGCCAGGCCGTGGCACTGCGCGGCTCCGACACGTCGGGCAGGGGGACGTCCGGAACCCGGTCGAGCTCGTACTGCACCTCGGCGGGGTACAGGGTGCTGACGGCGGCGTGGGCCGCGGCACGGTAGTAGTCGAGGAGCCGCTCCTCGGCCGCGGCACGGTCCTGCCCGGTGTCGTGGGTGCGGGCCAGGTGGGCCGCGTAGGCACGCAGGAGGTCGTGCATGCCGTAGCGGCCGGGTGTGGTGCGGTGCAGCAGGTGGGCGGCCACGAGGGTGTCCAGGACCCGGCGGGCGCGGTGGGGTTCCAGGCCGGTCAGGGCAGCCGCGGCGTAGGGGTCGAGGTCGGGACCAGGGTGCAGCCCCAGCCGCCGGAACGTGCGGGCCGCCTGGTCGGGGAGGTGCTGCACGGACCAGGAGAACACGGCGTGCACGGCCGCGTAGGGGTCGCCGCCCGGGTCGAGCAGCTCCAGCCGCTCCTGCCGGTCGGCGAGCTCCGCGGTGATCTCGGTCAGGGAACGGTCGGGCTGGGAGGTGGCCAGCACGGCCGCGACGCGCAGCGCCAGGGGCAGTCGGGCGCACTGCTCGGCGAGGGTCGCCGCCGCGTCGGGCTCGGTGGTGACACGGTCACCGATCAGGCGGTGCAGCAGGCGGTTCGCCTCCGCGGCGGGCAGCAGGTCGAGGCCCACCTGGTGGGCGCCGTGCAGGACGACCAGGCCGGCGAGGCTGTCCCGGCTGGTGACCAGGACCAGGGACGACCCTCCGCCCGGCAGCAGGGGGCGCACCTGGGCCACGCTGCCCGCGTTGTCGAGCACGATCAGCATGCGACGCCCGGCCAGCTCGCTGCGGTACCGGTCGGCACGCGACTCGTCGTCCAGGGGGACGTCCCGCTCGGCGATGCCCAGGGCGGTCAGGAACCGCGCCAGGGCGTCGGCGGGGCGTACGGGCTGGTCGGGGTCGTAGCCGCGCAGGTTCACGTAGAGCTGCCCGTCCGGGAACCGGTCCGCGACCCGGTGGGCCCAGTGCACCGCGAGCGCCGTCTTGCCGACGCCCGCGGTCCCGCTGATGACGGCGACGCCGGCCGCGGTGAGCCCGGTCAGCAGGTCGTCCAGGCGGCGCAGGTCGCCCGCCCGTCCCGTGAACGCGGCGACGTCCAGCGGTAGCTGGGCGGGACGCGGCCGGTCGGCTGGCTCACCCGGGACCGGACCGGTCGCCGTCAGGTCCCCGGGACCGGCAGGAGCCGACGCGGCCGCGGGATCCGCAACGGCCAGGCCCGGGTCGTGCCGCAGGATGCGCTGGTACAGCTCCTGGAGATCAGGGCCGGGGTCGCTGCCCAGCTCGTCGGCCAGCCGTTCGGCGACGAGGCGGTAGTGCTCCAGTGCGTCGGCCTGCCGGCCGCACCGGTACAGGGCGAGCACGAGCTGGGCGGCCAGCCGCTCGTCCAGCGGGGCCCGGTGGGCGGCCGCGGCTACCTCGGGCAGCAGGCGGCCGTGCTCGCCACGGCGCAGCAGCAGGTCGTGGTGGTCCAGCACGGCCGCGTGCCGCTCGGCGTCGAGGGTGACGGCGACCGACCGGAGCCAGTCGCTGTCCAGGCCGGCGAACGGCTCGCCCTGCCACAGCGCGAGCGCCTCCCGCCACAGCGCGCCGGCGTCCGCGTCGTCACCGCCGTCGACGGCGCTACCGACGGCGCCCGCAGCACTTCCGGCGGTGCCCCCGTCGGCGCCCCGGCGGCGAGCCCGGGCCACCAGGGCACGGAACCGGTGCAGGTCCACCTGGGAGCCGTCCGCCGCCAGCACGTAACCGCCCGGCCCGTGCACGGGCACCGGTCCGCCCGCGCCGTCGAGCACGGAACGCAGCCGTGAGACGTAGGCGTGCAGGGTCTGCCGCGCGCTGCGGGGCGCCGACCGGCCCCAGACCCGATCGACCAGCAGGTCCAGCGGGACGACGGCCCCCGGCTCCACCAGGAGCGCCGCCAGCACGGCCCGCTGCCGGGCCGAACCCAGCGGGACCGCGCCCCGTTCGTCGTGCGCGGCCACGCCGCCGAGCAGCTGAAACCGGATCACGCCGTCCACCCCCAGACAGAAAACTCAGGATAGAGGAGGCGAAGAGCGGCAAGGTAGTACATATGCCGCCGGGGTCACGCCGGATTCATGCGGAGCGGGGCGCGTACATGATGACGGCCACGCCGACCAGGCAGATGAGTGCGCCGGTGACGTCCCAGCGGTCCGGACGGAAGCCGTCCACGACCATCCCCCACGCCAGCGAGCCGGCGACGAACACGCCGCCGTACGCGGCGAGGATGCGCCCGAAGCTCGCGTCGGGCTGCAGGCTGGCGAAGAACCCGTAGATCCCGAGCGCGACGACGCCGGCGCCGATCCAGATCCAGCCCCGGTGCTCGCGCACGCCCTGCCAGACGAGCCACGCCCCGCCGATCTCGAACAGCGCCGCGCCCAGGAACAGGACGACCGACCTCAGCAGCATCATGCGCTCGACGGTAGACGGCTTGGTGCTTGCGGGGCTGTATCGAAAGATGTCAACATAGAAGTACATCAATGCAAGCGAGGTGCCGACGATGACCGCTCTCTCCCCGCACGGCGCCGCCGAGTCCCACGCGATCGGCCTCGACGCGGCGACCGCCCTGGCGGCGACGCTGAAGGCGATGGCCGACCCGCTCCGGCTGCGCATGCTGTCCGCCGTCGCGACCAGCGTGTCCGGCGAGGTCACCGTGGGCGAGCTCGCCACCCTCACCGACGTGTCCCAGCCCACCGTGTCCCACCACCTCAAGGTGCTGCGCGACGTCGGCCTGCTCACGGCCGACCGGCGCGGCACCTCGGTCTGGTACCGCGTCGAGCCGGCGTACCGCGGGGCGGTGAGCACGCTGCTGGACCGGTTCGCCCCGGCCGCGGTCGACGTCGGCCGGACCCGGCAGCTGGCCGGGCTGACGAACGTGGAGCCCGCTCTCGACCGCCTGGCGGCGTCGCTGGCCGAGCGCTTCCCCGGCACACCGCCCGGCGAGTGTGCCCGGGTGGTCCGCGAGTCGTACGCCGCCCTCGTGCGCCGGGGTGGCGAGGCCACCTACCTCGTGCCGCTGACCGAGCACTTCGCGCGGCAGCGGATCGTCGACGCCGAGAAGGCCCGCGCCCTGGAGCTGGGCGCGGCGGGTGAGCACCTGCCGCAGGTGCTGTTCGTCTGCGTGGCCAACGCGGGCCGGTCCCAGCTCGCCGCCGCCCTGATGCGGCACCATGCGGGCGACCGCGTGGTGGTCCGCTCGGCGGGGTCCGCGCCCGCGGCGGAGGTGCACGCGGGCGTCCGCGCGCTCCTGGAGGAGCTGGGCGACGGCACCTCGGCCGACCAGGTCGACGACGTGACCCGTTTCTACCCGAAGCCGCTGACCGACGACGCGGTCCGTGCCGCGGACGTGGTGATCACCATGGGCTGCGGCGACGTCTGCCCGGTGCTGCCCGGCACGCGGTACGAGGACTGGGCGGTGGGCGACCCGGCCCTCGCCTCCCCCGCCGGCGTGGCGGCCATCCGCGACGACCTGGACCAGCGCGTGCGCGCCCTGCTCGCCGATCTCGTGCCGGAAGCCGCCTGATCCTACGGACGACCTGACCCGTACCCCACCACCCCGCACCCACCGGAGCCCCTTGATGAGCCTCACCGAACCGACCACCGAGACCAAGCCGTCCGCCCTGTTCGTCTGCGTGCACAACGCGGGCCGCTCCCAGATGGCCGCAGGGTTCCTGCGCGCGCTGTCGGGCGGCGCCGTCGAGGTGCGCTCGGCCGGCTCCATGCCCGCCGAGATGATCAACCCCGTCGCCGTGGAGGCGATGCTGGAGAAGGGGGTCGACATCCGCGGCGAGCAGCCCAAGGTGCTCACCACCGAGGCGGTCGAGGCGTCGGACGCCGTCATCACCATGGGGTGCGGCGACGCCTGCCCGTACTACCCCGGCAAGAACTACCAGGACTGGGAGCTGGACGACCCCGCCGGCCAGGGCCTCGAGGCGGTGCGCCCCATCCGCGACGAGATCGAGCGGCGCGTGCGACGGCTGCTGGCCGAGCTCGGCGTGGAACCCGTCGCGTGACCGCCCTCGAGGCGCCGGCGCTCGGCAGCCCGCCGACCCCGATCACACCGGGGGACCTCGCGGCGACTCGGCCGGCGTTGTGGCGGCGCGCGGTCGCCGAGGCGCTGGGCACGTGCCTGCTGGTCACGACAGTGGTCGGATCCGGCATCACGGCACAGAACCTGTCGCCGGACGACGTCGGGCTGCAGCTCCTGGAGAACAGCCTCGCCACGACGCTCGGACTGGCCGTACTGATCGCCGTCCTGGGTCCGGTCAGCGGCGCCCACCTCAACCCGGTGGTGACGGTCGTCGACTGGTTCACCGGCCGGCGGGACGGCTCCGGTGTGCGCATCGCCGAGGGCGGCGCCTACATCGCCGTGCAGATCGCCGGCGCGATCGGCGGCGCACTGCTGGCCAACGCCATGTTCGGCATCCCGGCGGGCCTGTCCGCCACCGAGCGCGCGACCGGACCGCACCTGCTGGCCGAGGTCGTCGCGACCGCCGGACTGGTCGTGGTGGTCCTGGCCCTGACCCGGTCCGGTCGGGCCGCGTGGATCCCGGCGTCCGTGGGTGCGTACATCGGCGCCGCCTACTGGTTCACCTCCTCGACCTCGTTCGCCAACCCGGCCGTGACCGTCGGCCGTGTCGCCACCGACACGTTCGCCGGTATCGCACCCGGTTCAGTGCTGCCCTTCGTCACCGCGCAAGCGGTGGGCGGCGCACTGGGGCTGCTGGTCGCCACCGTGCTGCTCCCCGAGGCCGAGGCCCGGCCCGGGCCGAAGGCGCTTCCCGAGACTGCGTGAGCACCCCGAGACCTGCCACCGGAGGGCAGGTGCACGCACCCGCCCTCCGGTCACCGCACGTCACTCGTCTCCGGACCGCCCGTGCCGGACACCGGTCGCGAATCCGGCCGTGACAGGCTCAGCACCCGCGGCCCGTCCAGGCGCCGGGTTCGCCGCCCCACCGCACCCGGACGCCGTCTCGGCGGGTACGCCCAGACCGATCGTCACGGCCTGGGGGACCGCCGGGACCGCACAGCACCCGCCGCCGGACGTGCCCGCCAGCGCCTCGGACGAGACCACACCGTCCACATCGGCGGCCAGCGCGAGGTCGGAGGAGCAGACACCGGTCTGCGGCAGGTCCAGCTCGACGGCGTCGGCGGCCGCCCGGTCCCCGGCCAGCGCCGCGACCACGGACCGCACCTGCTCGTAACCGGTGGCCAGCAGAAAGGTGGGCGCTCGCCCGTACGACTTCATGCCGACCAGGTAGAAGCCGTCGTCCGGGTGCGCGAGCTCCGCCTCGCCGTGCGCGGGCACCGTGCCACAGGAGTGGTGGTTCGGGTCGATGAGCGGCGCGATGGCGCGCGGAGCCTCGACCACCGGGTCGAGGTCGAGGCGGACCTCGCGCAGCATGTCCAGGTCGGGGCGGAAGCCGGTCGCGGTGACGATCGTGTCGACGGTCAGGTCGAGCGCGCCGTCGGTGCCGTCCTTGCGCCCTGTACCCAGCACCCGCACGGCGCCCGAGGGCTCAGGCTCCAGGCGCTCGACGGCGACCCGGGTGAGCAGCTCGACGCGCCCCGACTCCACGGCGTCGCGCAGGCGCGTGCCGAGCAGTCCGCGGGCGGGCAGCTCGTCGTCGGCTCCGCCGCCGTAGAGGCGCCGCGCCGAACCGCCGCGGATCGCCCAGAGGATGCGGGTGGTCGGCTCGTCCTGAGCCAGCTCGACCAGGCTGAGCAGGGTGTTCGCTGCGGAGTGACCCATGCCCACCACCAGGGTGGTGCGACCCGCGAACCGCTCCCGGTCCGCCCCCAGCACGTCGGGCAGGGCACCGGTCAGGTGGTCGGCGGCGCGCTCCTCGCCGATCGCCGGCAGGCCCGACAGGCCGAGCGGGTTCGGCGTGCCGTAGGTTCCCGAGGCGTCGATCACGGCGCGTGCCAGGATCTCGTGCACCCCTTCGCTCGTCGTCCAGCGCACCAGGTAGGGGCGCCGCTCGCGCCCGAGCGAACGGGACCGGTCCGCGCCGTCACGGGCGACGGCGACGACACGTGCGCCGTAGCGGACCCGCTCGCCGAGTGCGGCGGCCAGCGGCGCCAGGTACCGCTCGACCAGGTCGGCGCCGGTGGGCAGGGCGTCCGGGGCCGGTTCGGTCCAGCCCGCACCGGCGAGCAGGCGGCGGGCGGCGGCGTCGACGTCGTACCGCCAGGGCGAGAAGAGGCGCACGTGCCCCCAAGAGGCGACGGCCGCGGCCGGGCCGGAGCCCGCCTCCAGCACGAGCGGTTCGAGGCCGCGCTCCACCAGGTGAGCCGCCGCGGCGAGGCCGACCGGCCCCGCCCCGACGACCACGACGGGCAGGCTCTCGCGGGATCCGGACATGATCCACTCCTCAGATCGATACCTATCAATGCGTGAACGAGTACAACGTATCCACAGACTTCGATGCGTGGCAAGATGGTGGGCATGACCACCACGCTCCCCCTGACGGACGGGTCACGGACGGCCACGGAGCCGGCGTCCGGCGCCTGCTGCGCGCCCCTGGTGCGCGAGGCCGCCGACCCGGAGACGGCCGCCGAGCTCGCGCACGTGTTCAAGGCGCTCGGCGACCCGACGCGCGTGCGCCTGCTGTCGGTCATCGCCGCGCACGACGGCGGCGAGGCGTGCGTCTGCGACCTCACCGAACCGGTCGGGCTGTCCCAGCCCACGGTGAGCCACCACCTCAAGCTGCTGGTCGACGCCGGCCTGCTCACCCGCGAGCAGCGGGGCAAGTGGGCGTACTACTCGGTGGTGCCGGGAGCGTTGAACCGGCTGGGGGTGCTCCTGACCGAGGCGGCACGCTGAACGGCTCCGGCACGGCCGGCGGGGACACCGCCGGCCGCGCCGGAGTCGCTGGATGAGCCTCAGTGCAGGAACGACGTACCGCACGACGAGGTGGACACCCACTTGTGCGAGCTGATCGTGTTCGACGCACCGGACGAGCCGGCGCCACCCGCCAGGGAGTCGTCGTTCAGGTTGCTCACGTAGTACTCGGACTTCTTGACGCACGACCAGTTGCCGCTGTGGTTGAAGCCGTTGAACACCATGACCGCCATGCCCGACGTGCCCTTGTGCAGCAGCGAGTGCGCCTTGTTGTTGTCCGTGCCCTGGAAGCCACCCGACGAGTTGCCCCAGTTGGCGTCGTTCCCGTTCGACTTGCCCAGGTAGCCGCTGCAGTTGATGTAGTCGTAGGCGTAGAAGTAGCCCGACGTCGCGTTGTGCCACGCGTTGTCGCAGGCCGTCGAGGCCTGCGCGCTCACAGGGAACAGCGCCCCTGTGATCACCAGACCGAGCGACGCGAGCAGGACGAAGATCTTGCGCATGATGTGTACTCCTTTGGTTGGTTGGTTCCGGTTCAGTACGCCAGCACCCGTTCGGCGTTCTCCAGCGCCACGACCTGCATCCGCCGGTACCCGGCGACCTCGTCGTCGTACTGGTCCAGCCGCGCGCGGTACTCGTCTTCCAGGTCGTGCGCCGTGCTCACCAGCGCCGTCTCGCGGACGGCGCAGGTCGCCTCGGCCACCGCGAGGTCGCGCTCGGCGGTGCGCGCCCGCTCCCCGCTCAGTCCGGCAAGAACGTGGTGCAGGTCATCGCGGACCGCGGGCGGGTCCGGGTAGTCGTAGCCGCGCCGGCCCATGCACTCCGACCAGGCGCCGAGCTGTGTCACGAAGCGCTCGTCGGCGACGATGTCCTGCGCGTACAGGCCCACGAGGTTGGTGGCCACCTTCTCGGTCCGGAACCACGCCGCGAAGTCGCCGTAGAGCTTGTCCTTCGCCTGCGCGAAGCAGCTCTCACGCGGGGTCTGGACCACACCGCCCGCGGGCAGCTCGGCCGTCAGCATGCCGCCGGCCGGGTCACCGTCCAGGGCCACGGACCAGCGCACCCGTTCTGCCTCCGGCAGGGCGTTGGCGTAGGCGTGGTTCGGGTCGCTGCGCTGGATCTCGGCGACCCGGTCCTCCAGCTCCAGCCCGTAGCCGTGCTCCCGCGCCCAGGCGACGTCGTCGAGCACGTAGCCCGAACCCTGCCGCTCCTCGACGCTCGCCACCCACGCCGGCACGTACCGGAAACCCTCGGCCTTCATGCAGTCCCGGACCAGGAGCTCGACCGCCTCGTCCACCCGGACCTGCTCGGCGTCGGTCAGCTCACGGGCCGGGACGTCGCCGGAGCGCGCCGGGCCGGGTTCCAGGCCCGCCGCCGCGGTGCATCCGGCCAGGGTCAGGACGGCGACCGCCGTCACGCAGGTGATGAAGTACGCGCGCCTCATGCCGGTGCCCTCCTCGACGGACCGTTGGTCCGTCCGCCCCTCGGGGGGTCGAGGGGCGGACGCGGCACCATCGGCGCCGCGACCCACCGTAGGAAGGCGGCCTTGCACGAAACATGCAGCCCGCTTGCAGCATCTGCCGCGTCAGACGAACAGCGTCCGGTCCCGCACGCTCCCCGCCACGCGCCCCGCCGTCAGCGCGAGCCGCTTGACCCCGCGACGGCGCACCAGCCGGTCGGGCGACAGCGCCCGGACCAGGCCGCCCGCGACCGTGACCGGCACGCGCCACAGCGGCCGGCGCGGCAGGCCCGCGTCCCGGAACCGCAGGTAGATCCGCACCGACTGGCGCCCGTACCGGAACTGCTGACGCGCCAGGTCGCGCAGCCGCTCCCGCTCGTAGTACACGACGACGGCGTCCGGCACCGCGCGCGTGCGGTACCCGGCGAGGTGCGCCCGGTAGAAGAAGTCGGACTCGTCGCCGCCGCCGAGCAGCGACTCGTCGAACCCGCCGACGGCGTCGTGCACCTCCCGGGCGAAGCCGCAGTTGGCGCCGATGGGGCGCGGCACGTGCCACAGGTGGGTGGAGGTGGCGGGGTCGGTGCCGACGACCGTCTCGTCGGGCAGCCGCCGCTCGACGGCTCCGCCCACGCAGTCCGCCCCCGCGCGGCGGGCCCGGTCCATCGCGGAGATCCAGCCCGGCGTGACGGCGTCGTCGGCGTCGCAGAGCAGGACGAACTCGCCCCGGGCGTGCGCCACGCCCACGTTGCGGGCGTGGTTGATGCCGGGCCGGCCGCTCGCGTCGACACCCCGGACGCGCGGGTCCGTCCGGGCGGCCGCGGCGACGACGGCGCGGCTCTCGTCCCTCGAGCCGTTGTCGGCGACGACCACCTCGAAGTCGCCGGTGAAGTCCTGCGCCGCGAGGGCCCGGAGCTGCCGGCCGAGCGTCGCCGCCCCGTCCCGGCAGGGGATCACCACGGAGTACACCGCGCTCACCGCCCCGCCACGGCGCCACCGGGCCCACCCGCCACGGCGTCACCGGGCGCGCCCGCCGCCGTGTCGGCCTCCTGCGCCACCCGGGCATCCTGCGGGTCCGACCCGTCCGAGGGACGCGGACGCGGGCGCCACAGGATGACCGCGAGCATCACCGGCAGCAGCGGCGTGAGGTGCCGCACGTACGAGCCGTAGTCGGGCTCGAACACGCTCTGCACGACGGTCAGGCCCAGGACGAGCGCGACCAGGCGCGCCCACTGCGGGTCGCTCCGCGCCCGCGCACCCCACAGCCGGACCGCCCGTCCGAACTGGAACCAGAGCACGGCCAGGAACGCCGCGACCATCAGGTAGTACGGCGAGAGCTTGAGGATCAGCGGCAGGGGCACGGCGAACGTCACCAGCACGATCACCGAGTTCAGGAAGCTGCCCACCGGTCCCGCCACGTCGACGAACGGCTCGATCAGCGTGCGCGTGTCCACGTCGCCGATGCGTACCTCGTTGACCTTGGTGCGGTAGAAGTCCAGCTCGACCCCGAGGTAGTTCTGGAAGACGACGGCCAGCACGACGAGGGCTGCCACCGCCGCGGCGATCATCCGGCCCACGGAGAACCCCCGCGCCATGACCACCCGGAACCCGACGTAGCCGCCGATGACGAGGTACCAGTAGTCCCGGAACTCGTGGGCGTAGACGGCCATGGCCGCCACCAGCGCGATCTCGGGCCACCACCCGCGCCGGCGCCACAGCGCGACGAGCGCGATCGGCAGCACGAACACGTCCTTGGAGTACGTGCCGACGTACACCACGGCCAGCACCACCGAGCCCACGACGAGGGCGAGCCCCAGGAGCCCCGCGTTCCCGATCCGTCCCCGCAGCGCCACCAGCAGCACGGTGGCGAACAGGAGGTACCCCAGCAGCCCCGCCCAGACCGGCTGCTCGGCCAGGCCGAGGTCGCGGTAGATCGCGCCCACCGTGCTGAACGACTTGTCCGAGTCGTAGCCCTGGTAGCCGCCCGCGATCGTGGCGATCTTCCGGCTGTCGTACAGGAACCGCTGCGGCACCGCCGGGCTGCCCAGCAGCACGAAGCACGCGCTCCCGACCAGGAGCAGCCCGACGAGGAGCTGCTTCACCGTGCGGTCGCCGTCGATCGCACGGCGTTCGGGGTGCGGGCTCTGCGTCACGCCACCAGCGCCCCTCCGGCGGCGGTCGCGTAGGCCCGCACGACGCCGTCGTGCAGGGCCGTCTCATCCATCTCACCCACGAGACGGTCCCCCGACGCGATCATGCGCAGCCGCTGCCGGGGGTCCTCGACGGCGGCGTGGACGGCGGCCGCGGCCTCGTCCGGCGTGCCGACGGCGGTCAGCCGCGCCCCCTCGAACGCCGGGATGTCGCGGACCACCGCCGGCAGACCGACCCGGGCGGCGTCGAGCACGCTGATCGGGAATCCCTCGTAGGCGGCGCTGTGCAGGTAGACGTCGGAGGCCGCCATCTGCCGCATGACGTCGTCCGCGGTGAGCCACCCCGTGACCTCGACCCCGGCGCCGGCCAGCTCCCGGACGAGGTCCGGGTCGCCGTCGCCCAGCCAGCGGAAGGTGAGCCCCAGGCCGGACGCGTGCGCGGCCCGCGCCGTCGCCGCGTAGAACCGCGGGTCCTTCTGTGCCACCACGCGGCCGACCATCGTGACGGTGCGTCGGGACCCTGCCGCCGCACCGGAGCGCGCCCCGGCCTCACGGACGGCCGCGGACGACGGCGCGTTGGGGATGCGCACCACGTGGTGCGCGCCCATCGACCGGGCGAGCCGCTCCTCGCGCGGGCTCACCGCCGCGACGACCGAGCCGTTCGCCGCGAGGAACCGCTCGGCGGAGCGGACGGCGCGGCGCACGGGGCCGGGCAGGTCGGGCCGCTCGAAGTAGTAGCAGTGCGGCTGGTACACGACGGGCACGGGCAGCCGCCGCACCCGCGTGTACAGACCGGCCCAGCTCGAGTGCGCGTGCACGACGTCGGGCGCCACCTCGTCGACGACGTCCCGCACCGCGCGGACCCGGGCCACGTGCCCGTCCGGGAGGTCCGCCGTGCCCCGGTAGGCGCCGCGGCCGTGCGTGCTCTCGATGCCCGTGGAGAGCAGGTGGTGCTCGGCCTCCGGAACCAGCTCGGTGATGCGGTCGATCGCTCGGCCGACGCCCCCGGAATAGCGGTCCGTGACGTGCAGAATTCGCACCTGCAGATCTCCCTGTCGAGCGCCCTTTACGTCCGGAATTTGCGGCAATAAACCGGGATATCCCAGCGGGCGCGCTTCTCCGGAACGTCGGTTAGATTACCAACGGAAGCGCAGGCAGGCCCGTCAGGGGAACACGTTGAACGTGACCGAATATCTCAGGATCATCCGTAAGCACTGGGTTCCCGTGACCGCTCTGGCACTTGCCGGAATTGTGCTCGCCGGGTTGTTCGCATTCACCAGGACGCCCACCTATACGACCTCCGCGCAGGTATTCGTGTCGTTCCACGGCGCCGAGTCCACGTCCGAGCTCGCCACCGGCACCACCTATGTGCAGCGCCGCGTCGTGTCGTACTCGAACCTGGTGCGCAGCCCGCAGGTGCTCGAACCGGTCGTCGAGGAGCTCGGCCTCGACACGACCCCGGGCGAGCTGGCCACCCGGGTCCAGGCCGCCCCCGTCACCGACACCGTGCTCATCGACATCACCACGACGGACGCCGACCCGACGCTGGCCGCGCGCATCGCGAACACCGTCGCCGAGAGCCTCGCCGTGCGGGTCGACGCGCTGGAGACGCCGCAGGGCGCCGGCGACTCCCCCGTGCAGCTCCAGCTCGTCCGCGAAGCCGTGCCGCCGGCCTCGGCGAGCTACCCGAACATCCCCGTCATGATCCTCGTCGGCCTGCTCCTCGGCTCCGCCCTCGGGGTCGCGCTCGCCGTGCTGCGCGAGATCGTCGACACCCGCGTGCGCTCGGAGCAGGACCTGCGGACCGTCACCGACTCCGCGGTCATCGGCACCATCACCCTCGACGACGAGGCGAAGAGCAACCCGCTCGTCGTGCAGACCAGCCCGTACCACACGCGCTCGGAGGCGTTCCGGCGGCTGCGCACCAACCTGCAGTTCCTGGACCTGGACGGCGGCCCGCAGGCCCTGGTGGTCACCTCCTCCGTGCCGGACGAGGGCAAGACCACCTCGGCGATCAACCTGGCCATCACGCTGGCCGACGCCGACGCGAAGGTCCTGCTGATCGACGCGGACCTGCGCCGGCCCTCCGTCGCCGGGTACCTCGGCCTGGAGGGGTCGGTGGGCCTCACGACGCTCCTCATCCAGCGGGCGACGATCGACGACGTGGTGCAGCCCTGGGGCTCGGCCGGCCTGTACGTCATCCCGTCGGGGGCCGTGCCGCCGAACCCCGCCGAGCTCGTCGGCTCCCGCAGCATGGCCCGGCTGATCGAGGAGACGAGCCAGAAGTTCGACTACGTCATCATCGACACCCCGCCGCTGCTGCCCGTGACCGACGCCGCGCTCATCGCCAAGATGACCAGCGGCGTGCTGATGGTGGCGGGTGCGGGCCAGGTGCGCCGCGAGCAGCTCCGGCAGTCGCTCGCGAACCTGTCCGCCGTCAGCGCGCGCGTGCTCGGGATCGTCCTGAACAAGGCGGGCCGGGAGGCCGACGCCTACGGGGCCGGCTACTACGACTACCGCCCGCACGAGGACGACGCCCCGGCCGGCGGTGCCGACCAGGGCAGGGTGGAGAAGGGCTGGCGCCGCCTCGCGGGTGCGCGGCGGACGCCCGTCAGCGCCACGAGCACGCCGCCCGGAACGCTCCGCGGCTGAGGCGCGCGCCCCGAACCCTGGCGCCCGGTCCTCAGCACCGGCCATGCGTCACGCCGGCGCCCGGGAGGCACCAGAGCACCGGTGTCACGGAATGATCCGGGCCGGGACACCGACCGCGGACGCGTCGTCCGGGACGTCCGCGAGCACCACGGCGTTGGCCCCGATCCGTGCCCTGTCCCCGACCCGGACCGGGCCGAGCACGCGGGCTCCGGCGCCGACGTAGACGTCGTCGCCCAGCACCGGGTCGCCGTCCTCCCCGGAGCGGGAACGTGCCGCGCCGAGCGTGATGCCCTGCTGCACGCGGGCGTCACGGCCGATCACCACGCCGGAACCGATCACCACGCCCGTGGGGTGCCACAGGACGAGGCCGGGACCGATCCGCGCCGACCAGGCGATGTCCGCCCCGGTGACGAGGTGGTTGAGCTGCTTGAGCACCGAACCCAGCACGGGCACCACGTGCCCCGCGCGCGCCGACGCCCGGTACAGGAAGGCTGCGGCGAACCGCAGGGTGAGCAGCGTGGGCAGCACGCCGGCGGTACCCGGGCGACGCGGGTCGTCGCTGGTGCGGTTCGCCGCAAGGTCGGCGAACAGGCCCAGAGGCGCCGTCGCGCCGGCTCTGCTCCTTGCGCCAGCACCAGCGCCAGCTCCTGCGCCAGCGCCCGCACCTGCGGCCGTCTCCCGGGCCGTGTCGTTGGTCATCGCCGCACCACCAGCCGATCCCCTGCCGGGATCACCGGTGCGCGCAGGCTCCAGCGCGCCCGGCCGGCAGCGCGCGCCGCCGCGTCGATCGCCGCGCCGAGCCGCTCGCTGCCCGCCGTCCAGTCGTAGGCGGCCACGCGCTCCACGGCGCGGGCGCGCAGCCGGTCCCGCAGGTCCTCGTCCGCCATGAGCCGGGCCGCCGCGCCGGCGAGCGCGGCGGCGTCGCCCGGCGGAACGACCAGGCCGTTGCCCAGGTCGTGGACCACCTCGGCCTGTCCCGGCACGTCCGTCGCCACCACGGGCAGGCCCGCGGCCGCGGCCTCGACCACCTTGAACGGCGAGGTGCCCCGGGCGCTCGCCGCGACGGCGCCCCGGGTCGCGAAGGCGAGCGTGGCACCGCCCAGCACGCGCGCGACGGCGGCGCGGTCGAGCACGCCCCGCCACTCGACGCCGTCGTCCCGGGCCGCCAGCACGGCGTCCCGTTCGGCTCCGTCGCCGACCACGACCAGCCGCAGCCCGCTCGGCCAGTCCGGCCGGCGCACGGCGTCGACGAGCTCCCGGATGCCCTGCCAGGGCGCGAGGTTGCCGACGAAGACGGCGTAGGGCGGCCACACGGGTGCTCGCCGTCCGGCGGCGAACAGCGCGACGTCGGCCCCGTTCTCCAGGACGGTCACCTCGTGGGCGGGCCGGCCGGTCACCTCGACCACCCAGCGCGCGATGCCGGCCGACGGCGCCACGACCCGGTCCGCGAGGACCAGCGGCCGCAGCGCGATCCACCGGGCGACCCGGGAGCGCCCGATCCACGGGTGCACGGCCTCGACCTCGGCCAGCACCCCCTGGGCGCTGACCACGCAGGCACCGCCGCGCAGCCTGGCGGCGACCAGGGCGGGCAGCGCGAACGGGTGCCACCGCACCACGACGACGCCGCGCCGCGGCTGACGTACCGAGTCCAGCAGCAGCCGGGCGAGACGGCTGACCCGCCCCCCGAACCGGTCCCGCCGGGCCACGACCCGGTCGGCCTCGATCCCGAGCGCCGCGAGCCGGCGGAGCGTGCCGTCGAGGTGCACGCCCGCGGCAGCCGACTCTGCGGCGCCCTCCAGCCAGACGAGGGTCACCCTGGTTCGTGGGTTCACGCGCTCTCCTTCTCCACGGACGGACTCCCACCACGCCGCGACAGCAGACGGGCGGCATGCCTCAGCACGGCCAGGTCGGCCCGCAGACGGCGCCAGAGCAGCGCCTGCACAGCGAGCGCAGCGGCCCACACCAGCAGGCCGACGGCGATCGCGAGCCACGGGCCCGGGCCGGGCAGCAGGCTCACGACGAGTCCCGCCGCCGCCGCGGCCAGACCGTGCCCCGCGAAGGCCCGGACCCCGTTCCGGAACAGGGCGCCCGCCGGCGCGTCGGTCACCCGGCCGACCCACCACAACCCCAGCGGCCAGACGACGGCGGTCGACACCGCGTAGCCCAGCGCGGCCCCCGTCATGCCGAGGAGGCTGCCGCCGCCGATCGCGAGCAGCACCACCGGCCGGGTCACCAGCGTGAACCGCAGCAGCGAACCCGTGCGGCCCGACGACTGGAACACCCAGCCGGGGGCGAACCCGGCCGCCTCGAACACGCCGCCGACCGCCAGGATCGCGAAGGCGGGCGCGGCCTGCGACCAGCGTTCGCCGAGCACCACGTCGACCACGGGTCCCGCCAGCGCCGCCGCGAGCGCCAGCGCCGGGACGATCGTGTGCAGCAGGACGGTCTGGCCGAACAGGAGGAACTCGCGGTAGCGCGCGGCGTCGTCGCGCACGCGGGAGAGCACGGGGAGCGCCACGCGGTTGGCGGGCCAGGTGGCCTGCCGGATCGGCAGCGCCATGAGCTGGTACACGCGGCTGTAGAGGCCGGCGACGCCCGCCCCGAAGCGGACGCCGAGGATCGCGGTGTCGATGTTGCGGGTCGCGTAGCCCAGGAGCTGCGCCCCGAGCAGGTTGGACCCGTACCGCACGAAGGGGCGCACGGAGACGTCCCGCCGCGGCCACCGGGGCAGCCAGCGCCCGGCGACGATCACGCCGGCGGACATCACGAACGCAGCCACGAGCTGCTGGGCCACCAGTGCCCAGTAGTCACCGCCCGCGACGGCGACGACGATCGCGACGGCGAGCCCCGCGACCGGACCGGCCACGTCGGCGACGGCGGCGGCGCCCAGCCGCATCCCGCGCACGAGGCCGGCGCGGTGCTGGGTGGCCAGGCTGTTCAGCAGGAAGCTCAGGGACACCCAGCGCGTGACGTCCGCGAGCTCGGGCTGCCCGTAGAAGGCGGCGACGAGCGGCGCGCAGGCGATGCCCGCACCGGTGAGGACGGCGCCGATCAGGGTGTTGAGCCAGAACAGGTTGTCCCGCTCGGCGTCGGACAGGGTCCGTGCCTGGATCGCGGCGTTGGCCAGGCCGAAGTCCCGCACGGTCTCCGCGACACCGACCAGGGCGAGCACCATCGCGAGGTAGCCGAACGCCTCCGGGGCCAGCAGGCGCGCGAGCACGACGATCGACACCGCCTGGACCCCGACCTTGAGGAGCTGCCCGCCCAGGGTCACGGCACCCCCGCGGGCCGCCTGCCGGCCGAGCGGCGTCCGGTCGGGGGCCGTGGACGTACCGGTCACGCTCGCCGTCCGACGGCGCGCACGATCCGGCGGTACGCCTCGGCGTGCCGGATGCCGACCAGCTCCCAGTCGCGGTCCGCGAGGTGGGGGCGCGTGCCGCGCTCCCGGACGAGCCGCGCGGCCGCGAGCGCCCGGAGCAGGTCGCCGCGCTGGAGGGTGCCGTCGAACATGATCACCCAGCCCTCACCGACCTCACGCGCGAGGGCGTCGGTGGCCTCGCTGCGCGGTACCAGCACGGGGCGGTCCAGGGAGAGAGCCAGCAGCGCGGCGCCGGAGTTGTGCATCTGCAGGTAGGGCAGCACCACGAGCTCGGCGCGCCGTACCTCGCGGGCGAGGACGTCGTCGGGCACGAACTCCAGGCGGGTCTCCACCCGGGGGTCCGCGGCGGCCACCGCGGCGATGTGCTCGGCGAGGCCGGCGTCCTCCGGCCGCCCGGCGACCGTCAGCCGCAGGCCCGGGTCGTCGATCGACCCGAACACCTCCAGCAGGCGTTCGATGCCCTTGTACCGCCGGACCAGGCCGAACTGGAGGAGCCGCCCGGGCTCCGCCACGGTGGCGGGGTCGGGTGGGAAGACCGACCGGTAGTGCCCGTGCGGGATGGTCGCGGTCCGCACGCCGAGCGGCAGCGGCGTGGTCGGGTTGAGGCGGATCCACAGCTCCGTGCGACGGTCGAGCGCGGCCAGGAACGCCCGCTCCAGCCGGTCGCCCGACTCGTGCGGGGCGAGGTTGTGGGCGGTGCGCACGACCGGCGTCTCCGTCAGCTCCAGCCGCAGCAGGAGCGTCCAGGCGAGCACGAGCTTGACGATCCGGCCGGGTACGGTGCGCTGCCGCACGAGGAACTCCGGCCAGTGCACGTGCAGCACGTCGTAGGCGCCGAAGATCGCGCGGAGCCAGGTGAACGTCAGGATCCGGACCTCCGGCGGGGCACCGCCGATCATGTGGTCCACGTACTGCGTGCTGCCGTCCGGGGCGGGCAGCACATGGAGCACACGCACGAGCCCGCGGGTGACGGGGGCGGCGTCCGGCATGGGGCCGGCTCCGTGGTCCGCACCGTTGCCCCTGTTCACAGGCCTCATGGTCCCGGCACGGGAGGAGAACCGCATCTGGACCATCAGTACGCCCCGCTCGGCGCGAAGACCTCGCGGGCCGTGCGCAGCATGATGCCGATGTCGCCGAGCAGGCTCCAGTTCTCCACGTAGTAGAGGTCGAGGCGCGCGCCCTGGTCGATCGACAGGTCGTTGCGACCGCTCACCTGCCACAGGCCGGTCAGCCCGGGCTTGACGAACAGGCGCCGGCGCAGCGCGTCGTCGTACTGCGCCACCTCCAGGGCCACCTGCGGGCGGGGCCCGACGAGGCTCATGTCGCCGCGGAGGACGTTGAGGAGCTGGGGGAACTCGTCGAGCGAGTACTTGCGCAGGAAACGGCCGAGCGGCGTCACGCGCGGGTCGTCCTTCGGCTTGTAGAACACGCCGACGTCGCCGTCGAGCACCTCGGCGAGCGCGGCCTCGGCGTCCTGCCGCATGGAGCGCAGCTTGTAGAGCGTGAACGGGCGGCCGTTCAGGCCGATCCGCTGCTGCCGGAACAGGGCGGGACCGGGGCTGGTCAGCCGCACGCAGAGCGCGAGGACCAGCATCGGGACGGCCACCACGAGCCCGATCAGGGCGGCCACGACCATGTCGAAGACCCGCTTCACCGCGTGCTGGAGGCCCGTGTACCCGGGCGGCGACACCTGGACCACCGGTACACCGTCGACCGGCGTGATGAGCAGCCGCGGGCTCGCCACGTCGGCGAGCGCAGGGACCACGACGAGCTCGGCACCCGTGGCCTCCAGGTCCCAGGCGAGCCGCTTGAGCGTCATGGGCGTGGCACTGTCGGACGCCGTCACCGCGACGACGTCGACGTCAGCCGCGCGCGCGGCCTCCGCGGCGTCCTCCACCCGGCCGAGCACGGGGACGCCGGCGACCGGGGACGGGACGCTCGGCCCGCCCGGCAGGCAGACGCCCACGACCTGGAACCCCGCCTCGTGCGCGCGCTCGACGCGGCGGCACAGGTCGAGCACGGCGTCCCGCGCCCCGACCACGAGCGTGCGGCGCTGGAACCTGCCGTGCGCCCGGTCGGCGTGCAGGCGCGCCGCCAGGACGCGCCGTCCCACGGCGAGGAGCAGGAGGCCGACCGGCAGCGTCACCGCGACGTACGAGCGGGCGAGGTCGAACTTCACGAGGTAGCAGACGATCGCGGCGAGGCCGAAGAGCGCGAGCGTGCCGCGCGCGAGCCGCACGTACTCCTCACGGCCCGAGCCCAGGATGCGTGGGCTGCGCGCTCCCGCGAGCCCGATCGCGATCACCCAGGCCTCCGCCAGCGCGACCGAGATGAGCACGTACTGGCCGCCGCGGGGCTCGAAGAGGTCGACCTCCACCTGGCGGTCGAAGCGGAGCACGTAACCGAGGGCGACGGCGGCGACCACGGCAGCGAGGTCGACGAAGAGGGCCCGACGGTTGAGGACCTCCTGCCACGGGGCGGCCGGGCCACGGCGCGGGGCCGGTGCGGTCATCGAGGCCACGTGCCGGGCGGCCGCACGGTCCAGCTCGCTCGTGAGGTCGGTCGCGAGGTCGGCCGCCTCGCGGTCGACGTCGGCGGCGTTCGGATGGTTACCGATGGTCACGGCACGCTCCAGGACAAGGGCGACGAGGCCGGGGCGCTGCGGACGGCCGTGCGCCGCACCTCAGCTCCACGGTGAGGTGCGGCGCACGGCCGGCCCGGCGTGGATCAGTGCTGCCGGGCGGCCCGCACGCGGGACACGACCAGCGCGGCCACGCCCGCGAGCAGGAGGCCGCCGGCGATGGCGAGGTACGGCAGGCTGGTGGCCCCGGTCGAGGCCAGGACCACGTCCTCGTCGGTACCACCCCCGCCCGCCGCCGCGGAGCCCGCCGTGACGGCGGTGATCGTGTAGGTCTCGGACAGCGGCCCGCCGTCCTCGTCGAGCACCTGCACCGTGTAGTCGCCCGGTGCGGAGACGGTCGCCGAGTCGCTGACCGTGCCGTTCTCGTCGAGGGTGAACTGGGCCGAGTCGGCACCGGCCACGTCGACGTCCGTGCCGTTCCCGGCAGCCTGGCCCGCGAAGGAGATCTGGACGGTGACGGTCGCGGACGCCATGTCGGCGCAGTCGATCGTGAAACCGAAAGGATCCCCGACCGTGACCGTCTGGCTGTCGAACGTGATGACGCACGGGAATTCGCTGTAGTCGGTGTCCGCCTGGTCCGCATGGGCGGCCCCGGCGGGTGCCAGCACGGCCGCCGTAGCGATCGCAATGGCGCTGATAAAGCGTCGAAGCATTGCTCTGTCCCCTGGATAGTGACTGACTGCTGCACGTGATAGGTGCCGCGGCACCGGTCTGCGTGCCCGGCATATCCAGCGCGGTCACACGCCTGCCCCGAATGAGGAGCGGATCAACCAGGAAAGGCTATTTCTCGAACGACACCTTGACGGGCCTGGGGCCCGGTGTCGTGCGAAGAATGACGCCTCCGTCCTGGCGCTTCCCAGAGATAATGGCATAGGTGACAGATGCTGTCTCGCCAGGGTGAAGTTCTATGTCATCGAATACTCTGGACAATTGATCGTGCTTCTGCGGAGAAAGACCGATTTTCTCGGAGTTTTCGGACGCCTCGACGACAGTCCCTCCAGCAGGCGCGTAGACCACGGAACGCAGGCGGATCAGCCCCGGTTCGCGCTCGTCGTCACCCACCACGTACGCGGGCAGGCGCGCCGCGTCGGCCGCCTTCACCCGGGAGGTGTACGTCACCGTGACGTCCAGCCGGCGGGAGCCGTCGGGCCGCGTCTCCCGCTCGGCCACGTCCACCGCGGTGTCGAGGTAGTAGCCGATCTTCGCCATCTGCAGTCCGTGCGTGAAGACCCCGACCACGGGGCGCGCGCCGTTCACGCCGCGCAGTCCGCCGTCGAGCACGGTGCCCGACAGGAGGTCGGCCTCGGTCCGGTCCGCCGACCACACGAGCAGCCGCCCCTCGCGGGCGGCGACCGTCAGCGCCTCCACCATGCCGGCCGACCCGGCAGCGCCGGACGACAGCGACCCGAACGCGGTCCGGGCGACGTCCGCGAAGATCTGGTCCGCGCCCTGCGGCGTCTCGGTGAGGTAGACGCCGTTGATCAGGTAGCTCACCAGGTCAGCACCCTGGAGCCCGCCCGCCGGTCCCACCTCCAGCGGGCCGTCGGCCGCCAGCAGCCGGGCCAGCGCGGCGGGGTCCGTCGCGAGCACACCGTCCACCGTCTGCCCGGTCTCCCGGGCCCACATGGCCCGCGCGATCTGGGCGGCGCGGGGAAAGTCCGGGGTGGCGGTCACGTTCTGCATCCAGCGCCCGACCTTGTCGCCGAACACCGCCTGCTCGTCCTCGGTCAGCTCGGCCGCCGGTGTCGGGAAGGGGCCCACCTCGTCGGCGGGCATCTGCCGGGTGAGCTCGATCCGGCCCTGGTCGGCGTGCAGGACCAGCACCGTGCCGACGATGCCACCCAGCGCCCGGGGCTCGGCGCTGTTCTGCACGAGGACGAGGTAGTCACGCGGGCCGTCGGCGCCCAGCATCGGCGGGATGAGCTGCGCGGCGCGCGCCGCCGTCGCCGTCGACATCCGCAGGTCGCCGAGCTGCCGGTGCAGGTCGGCGACGGCGGTGGACACCTGCGGCAGGACCGGCGACCGGTCGATGCGCGCCACGCGCTGCTGCGCGTAGCCCACGGCCTGGTCCGCCTGGGCCACCGCGGGTGCGGCCGCCACCAGGGGGTCGAGGTCGATCCGGCCGTCGTGCGGGGCGAACGTCGCGGGGTCGGCCAGCTCGACCACGTCGGCGAGCCGCGGCAGCGGTCCACGGGCGAGACCGTCGGCCACCGCTGCCATCGTCGCGACGGCCTCCACCGTCGGCCCCGCGACCGGGAGCCTGCTCACCAGCGACCAGTGCGGGCCGTCGGTCGCGTCCCGCGCCTCGGCGGTGTGCCGCTGCAGGTCGGCGACGCCGGCGTCGAGCCGGTCGATGCGCCCGGCGACGGCGTCGGCCTGCAACGTGGCGACGCCCTGCGCCGCCTGACCGAGCGCCGCGCGGGCGCGCACGGCGTCGACGACGACCCACGCGAGGACCAGCGCGAGCACCGCGAGCAACCCGCCCACGCAGAGCAGCACGACCCTCAGGTTCCGGCGACGGCGGCGGGTCCAGAACTCCCGCCGGGGCAACGACGGCTTCTCCCATCGGGGCGGTGCCGGACGCTCCGCCACGAGGGTGCCGGCCCGCCCGGTGCCAGGCCGTGGCGGCCGCGGCGGGCCGGGCCTGCGCAACGGCAGCACCTTTGCACCCTCACCCTTTTTCTCGCCGAGGCGGCTGCTTTCAGAACCCTCCCTGGATCTCGGGTTCCGCGTGTTCTCTGCGGGGGCCGCGGCGGGCGGGGACACCGGCACGTCCGCCCACTTGTCGCCCCATCCAGGATGTGTCACCGGACCTCCTGACGGCTTAGTGCGCGTTACGTTACCCGCGACCCGCCGGAGGAGCGCGCCGGAATTCACCAGTTTGCATTGACCGATGATTGTCGGCGAGCATTTCCATGATGCCGCATAGAAATGCTGGTCAAGGTCATGCAATGCGCGGATAGAATAGCCGCGACATACCACGGTCCCGAAGAAAGGCATGTGCGATGGCGTTCAGCGTGCTCGCGGTCTGCACGGGCAACATCTGCCGGTCCCCGGCGGTGGAGACGCTGCTGCGCCACGCCCTCGACCCGTCGGTCACCGTCGCCAGCGCGGGCACCCGCGCGCTGGTGGGCCAGCCGGTCGCCGAACCGATGGCCGAGCTGCTGACGGCAGACGGGCTCCCGCCCACCGGGTTCGCGGCCCGGCAGCTCGTGCCCGCGCTCGTCGAGCAGGCGGACCTGGTGCTCGCCCTGACCACCGCGCACCGTGCCCGGGTGGTCGAGTCGGTCCCGTCCGCCGTGCGCCGCACGGTCACCGTCACCGAGCTGGGCCGCCTGTCGAGCACGCTGGCACCGGGTGCCGTCACCGGCGAGGACGACGCCGCCCGGCTCGCCGCCCTGCTGCCCGCCGCCCTCCAGGAGCGGCCCCGCCACGCGGGCCGCCGCCACGACGACGACGTCGTGGACCCCTACCGACGGTCCGGCGCCACGTACCGGCGCAGCTACGACCAGATCGTCCACGCCCTGACGTCCGTGGTGGCCGCGTTGCGGGCGTGACCGGGCACACCCCGGTTTCACCCCTGGCACACCCCCGTCGTCGCCGGGCTTGACGAGTCCTTGTCCGTACACTGGCAAGGTGCCAACGATCCGCTCTCTGCTGGCTCACCCGGAGCAGCGCCGGCCGAGCCCTCCGGCTCCGCGCGCCGATCTCTTCCGGGTCCTCGGCGCGGGCATCGGCATGTTCGCGATCGGGCTCGTGGTGATGCTCGTCCTGGCTCTCACCGGGCGGGGCAGCATGGAGGCCGTCGCGATCTGCGGCACCGGGATGGCGCTCGGCGGGCTCGGGCTCCTCTGGGCGCGCCGGCACCGCTGACCCGGTCGCGCTCCGGACGGCCGGTCAGGGCCAGGCACGCTCCGCGTCCAGGAGCTCCGCCCGGTCCGGGTCGCGCAGCGCCGCCTCCAGGAGGAGCGCATCGGCCCCGGTCAGCTCGGCCAGTGCCCGCGCGAGGCCCTCGACCGAACCGGCGTGCGGCACGCCGGAGCCGTCGTCCGCCGTGGAGACCCACCATGCGACGTGCGTGCCCTCGACGGTGAGCGGCTCGTGGCGACGCCAGGTGGCCGGGGCACCCGGCACCAGGGCGCGGACACGCGGGTCCAGGTCCACGCGCTCCCCGGCGCCGTCGGGCACCACGGCGGGGTCGTCCTCGTAGGGCAGGTCGAGCAGGTCGGCGAGGTCCTCGGCGACGTCGGCCGGCGCGGGGACCACCGGGCCGAGCTGGGCCCACCGGGGCGAGGCGGCGACGGCGAGGTCCTCAGTGGCCTCCACGGTGACCCCGCCGGGCCCGAGCGCGGGGAGCCGCGCCGGGGTCACGGAGCCCGCGTCGCCGGTGCGGGCCAGCGCGGCCAGGCCGGCCCACACGGCACGCGCGACGGCGGCCGGCACCCGCTCGTCGCCCACCGGTTCCGGCAGCCGGTCCAGGACCGTCGCCCAGTCACGTCCGGGCAGGTCAGCCAGGTTGTGCAGGCCACCCAGCGCGACCAGGACGGCGTCGTCGAGCCCGGCGGTCGCGGGCGGCGCGGGCGCCAGCAGGGGCGTGTCACCGATCGCGAACGGCGCGCCGAGCACACGGCGCAGGAACCACGCGGTGTACGACACCGCCTCCCGCCCGGGGGCGTCCGGCGAGCGCACGGGCGTCAGCAGCGCGCGGCGCAGCGCGCTGTCCGCCGCGATGCGGCCGAGCGCCGCGGCGAGGGGATCCTCGACGCCGGTCTCGTCGCCGGGCCCGGTCCGGCCCCGGTCGCCCTCGGGCGCCTCGCGCAGCACGTCCAGGTCCGGGACCGCCTCGATGTCGCCCACCCAGGCCCCGGGGCCGAGCTCGTCCGCGAGATGCTCGACGTACTCGTCCCACGCGGAGAGCCAGCCGGCCGGGTCGTCGGGGCCGTGGTCGGCGGTGTCCTCGGTCGTCAGCACGTCGGCGACCCGGTACGGCGCCAGGCCGGCACGGGCACCCGCGGCGGCCAGCGGCCCAGGCCCCCAGCGCTCGACGACGTGCTCGTCCACCACGGCGACGTCCAGGTTCCGGGCGGCCCAGGTGCCCGGCAGCGCGGACTCCCGCAGCGGCACGACGTCGCCGTCCGCCACCACCGGGAGCTCACCCAGCCAGAAAGGCAGCCCGTCCGGCTCCGGGACCGAACCCGCACCGAGGCGGCCGCCGCCGTGCCCGCCCGGGCCCGGCACGTCGTCCTCGGTGACCGCGAGCGCGACCAGCTCCAGCACGGCCCGCACCGTCTGCGCGGCTCCGGACGGCGACGCCGCCGCATCCTCCGCGGACGGCGCGGACAGGACGCGGCCGACCTGGTCGGCGTCACCGTCCTCCAGGATCTCCTCGGCGGCGGCGAGGGCCGCGGACCGGACCGCGGCGTCGGCCAGCAGACCACGCGCCGAGGTGCGCGCGGCACCGACCCGTTCCAGCAGCGGGTGGGCGGCGTCCGGGTGCACCACCCGGACGCCCAGGTCACGCGCGACCTGAGCGAGGTGCGGGGCGTCGAGGAGCACGGTGCCCCGGGCGCCCCGGCTGGTGCGCCCGTCGGCGAGCGGCACCGGGAGGCCTGCGACGGCCTCGAGCACCGCGGGGTCGCCGGTGTGCGCCGCGAGGGCGTCGAGGGCGTCGCGGACGACCCCCGGCTCGGGCGGCAGCGCCTCGACCAGCTCGGCGAGGTCGGCACGGTGCGCGCCGAGCGACCGTGCCAGTGCCTGGTGCCGCACCGGGACGGTGACGAGGGCGGCCGGCGAGCCGCCGGAAAGCACACGGGCGAGCGCCGGGTCCTCCCCGAGCGGGCCGGCGAGGTGGGCGGCGTCCTGCGGCGGCACGCGCAGGACGTGCTCCTCGTCCGGCACACGGGGATGCGCCAGGGTGCCCTCCGGAGCGGCGTGCCCGGACCGGGACGGATCCTCTCCCGGCGCGTCGCCGGGCCCCGGCAGGCGCAGCAGCGGGGTCGCCCGCAGGGCTGCCTCGGCCGCGGCGCGCACCGCGGCGTCGACCTCGCCGGCCGGGAGACCGGTCGGCACCAGGCCGAGGACGTCGCGCTCCGCCGCGAGCCCGCCCAGGAACGCGGCGTACGCCCGGCCGGCCTCGGCGGCCACCCGGTCCGTGGTGGGCCCGGGCAGCACTCCCCGGCGCCCCGGGTCGACCGGGAACGACGCGATGAGCAGGGCGGGGAACGTGAGCGGCACGTCGGTGGGCGTCGGGGCGTGCAGGGAGGTGCTCACGCGCGCGCCCTCCGCCGTGGTCGGCAGCGCCCAGAGCACCGACCAGTCCGCGCGGCGCTCCTCGGTCGGCAGCGTGCCGTCCGGGTCGAGCACCCCCGAGGTGCGGTGCACGCGCCACCTCGAGGAGACGTCGCGCAGCACGCGCGCAATCGCCGACGGCGGGGCGACGTGCGGTTCAGAACCCGGCTGACCTGCGAAGTCGTCCTCGATCACCACCTCGGCGAGCGCGGGGAGGGCGAGCAGGAGGGCATCGTCGAGCGCGGCGAGCTGGTCGCGGACGGCGGCCACGGCGGCGGCGTCACGCAGCACGAGCTCGACCACGGTGTCCGGTTCGCCGGCCGTGGTGCCGGGAGCAGGGAACGGAAGCCGCAGCACGGGCAGCGCGTCCCCCCGCGCCCGCGCGTCACCCAGCAACCGGGCGCTCTCCTGCTCCCCCGCCGCCGACGCGAGGTCGGCCCTTTGTCTCGAGATCGGCCCATCGATGGACCGATCTCGAGACAAAGGACCGACCTCGGCGTCATCCTCGCCGGCATCAGGGTCCAGGGCCAGCTCCGCACGGGTCGCGGCGAGCGAGAACCGCACGCCGCCGTCGCGCGAGCGGACCAGCACCTCGTCCGACACCGACCGGACCGCCGCGAACCCCACTCCGAACCGACCGACGGCGCGCATCGCCCCGCCGGTCCCGGAGCCGCCGTCCGGCCAGGCATCGCCGCCGGCCGCTCGCCCGGCGTCGCCCGAGCCGCTGCCGGGCGGGCCCTGCGCCGGGCCGCTCCAGACGGTACCGGCCCCGACCTGCGCGGCGCCGCCCGGGCTCGTGCCGAGCGGGACCTTCGCGGAGGCCCGGAGGGACACCAGCGACGCGACCCCGGCGGCGTCGAGCGGTGCACCGGTGTTCGCCGCGACGAGCCGCCAGCCCGAGCCGCCGCCGCCCGGGTCGCCGCCGTCCGTACCGTCGCCGTCCGAACCAGCGACGAAGCCCGAACCCGAACCCCCGTCACCAGGCCCGCCAGCAGCCCCGACGGCTTCCAGCCGCAGCACCAGCCGCCCCGGGACCCCCGCACGCGCCGCCGCGTCGGCCGCGTTCTGCGCGAGCTCCACCACCACCCGGTCGCGGTAGTACCCGCGCGCGTGGTCCTCCTCGGCGTTCGCGTCCTCGCGGAACCGCGTCGGGGAGGCGAGCCACGCCTCGGTCACCGCGCGCCGCAGCGCGCCGGTGCCGAAGGGGTCGTGGGTCACTCGCCCGGTGCGTCCTCGCGGCCGGCGGCAGCGCCGTCGGCGTCCGGGCCGCCGCCGTCGGTGCCACCCGCGTCCGCGACGGCCACCGGCTCCACCTCGTTCTCGTCGATCAGCGGCGCCGGGGCCGGCCAGTCGGTCGGGTGCTCCTCGACGTCGGTCTCCGAGTGCGCCCCGCAGCCGTGGTCGAGGGAGACCACCTTGCCGTCGTCGGGCGACCACTCGTTGGCGCAGACCCCGAAGAGCTGGCCCATCGAGCCGGACAGCGGGATGAGGAACGCACACGTCATGCACTCCGCGGCCGCGGCGACGGCACCCGCGGTGGTGGGGCCGCGCGACCCGCGGTACCAGCGCTCGGCCGCCTCGGCCCGGCCCTGCGGGGACAGCACGCGGGCGCGGGCGAGCGCGAGCTCGTCGATCGCCACCTCGTCCACCTCGGGGTCACCCGTGGGCGTGTACCCGGGCTCGAGCCGCGGGTCGTCGGCCTTGAAGGGCAGCACGTCGCCCGGGCCCACGTCACCCGGACGGAGCCGCTCGGACCAGGGCAGCCAGGCCGGGGCGAGGATCGCCTCGTCGCCCGGCAGCAGCTCGACCTCGCTGATCGTGGCGGTCCGGCCGCGCGGCACGCGCGTCACCGTGACCGTCCAGTGCCAGCCGCGGTAGCCCCGCATGGTCGCGGCGAAGCGGTGCGACGCCACCCGCTCGTCCTCGAAGACGGTGCCGAGGTGCTCCCCGACGTCGTCCGGTCGCTCGGCCACCTCCTGGGCGGCGGCGCGCGCGATCTCGACGGCGCCGTTCAGCACCGCGTCGCGGCTGGAGCGTGCGGTGACCCGCCGGGTGGACGTGCGTGCGGCGGGCGCGATGGTGACCATGTTCCTCGGGACCTCGTGGGTTTCAGGCGTCGAAGTCGTCTGCGACCTTGCGCAGCATCTTGGCAAGCGTCTCCGTGTTCTTCGGATAACGCCCCTTGCGCAGGTCATTTGCCACGCGGTCCAGCATCTGCGTGAGGTCGCCGACGATCACTGCCATGTCCTCGGCGTCCTTCCGCTTGGCCTTCGCGACCGACGGCGCGGCGTCGAGCACCTTGACGGCGAGCGCCTGCGGACCCCGGCGGCCGTCGGCCACCCCGAAGTCCACGCGCGCGCCGGGCTTGGGCACGACGCCCTGGGGCAGGGCGGAGGCGTGCAGGAACACCTCGCCCCCGTCCTCGCTGGCGATGAAACCGAACCCTTTGTCGGTGTCGAACCACTTGACCTTGCCGGTAGGCACTGCGACCTTCTTCTGTGCTTGTCGATGCTGTCCGCGAATCCGCTGACAGCGGTCAGGGCTGCTGCGACTGAGCGCGCCACCTCTGGCCGAAGCACAAGGTTACCGGGCGCGGGCGTACCGCGTCGCATGCATTCGGCGCCACTCACCCGCACGGCTCATCCGCACAGCGCGGCACAGGGCCCCGGACGGCCCCGGGGCGCGCCGCCTCAGGCCTCGATCCCCAGGTCCGCCGCGAGCCGGAGCGCCACCTCGTCGAGCCAGGCCGCCGAGTCGGCGACGGAGCCGACCTGGTGGCCGAACAGCTCGAACGAGATCATGCCGAACAGCGTGGTCCAGGCCAGGACGGCGCGGCGGACGGTCTCGGGCAGCACGTCGTCCGCCAGGGCGGCCTTGCTCATCAGCCCGTGCTCGGCGATGAACGCCAGGGCGGGCGCCATCGTCGCGGGGTCCGGCGCCGTCGCGGGCACCACCGGGGGACGTGCGCCCGCGGCGAACGCGTCCCCGACGATCCGGACGAGCACTCGCACCACGCGCGTGGCCGGGTCCACGGTGTCGCGCGGGGCGGCGTAGCCCGGCACCGGGGTGCCGTAGAGCAGCCCGAACTCCCCCGGGTGCGCCACGCACCACGCACGCACGGCCCGGAAGGTGGCCAGCCAGCGCGCGCGGGTGTCGGTGCGGTCCGCGACTCCGGCGTCGGCCGCCTCGGCGGCGGCGCCCAGCTCGCCGTAGGCCTCGATGAGCAGCGCCGTGAGCAGGGCGTCCCGGCTGGGGAAGTAGCGGTACACGGCCGAGGACACCATCTCGACGTCCCGGGCCACCGCGCGCAGCGACAGGGCGGCAGCCCCGTCCGTGGACAACCGCGCCCGGGCGGCGTCGAGGATCTCGCGGGTGATGGTCTCGCGGGCCAGGGCGCGGGCGGAACGGGCGGGACTCATGCGCCCCAGCCTCGCATGACAGATCACTGCACACAACCGAGAGCACCGCTCTTGCCAAGAGGCAGGGGGACGTGCCACGCTGGCGGCACACAGAGAGCACCGCTCTCGGATTGGAGCATTGATCATGTCCGACCGTCACCTCGTCGTGGGCGCCGGCCCCATCGGCCGCCACGTCGCAGCCCTGCTCGCGGAGCGCGGCTCGCACGTCACCGTCGTGAGCCGCTCGGGTCGCAGCACCGGGATCGACGGCGTGGAGCACCTCGCCCTCGACGCCTCCGACGCCGACGCCCTGGCCCGCGCCGCCGAGGGCACCGACCACCTCTACAACTGCGCCAACCCGGCCGACTACACCCAGTGGGAGCGGGTGTGGCCCCCGCTGGCCGCGTCCCTGCTGTCGGCAGCGGAACGCTCCGGCGCCGTCTACGCCATCACGGGCACGCTCTACCCCTACGGCCCCGTCGACGGCCCGATCTCCGAGGCCCTGCCCGACGCCGCGACGGACCACAAGGGCCGCCTCCGCGCCCGGATGTGGGCGCAGGCCAAGGCAGCCCACGACGCCGGGCGCATCCGGGCCGTGGAGATCCGCGGCTCCGACTACATGGGCCGCGGCGTCGGCGGCAACGGGCACATCTCCCGCCTGGTGCCCACCGCGCTGCAGGGCCGCCGGGTCCTGATGATGGGCCGCACCGACCTGCCCCACACCTTCACCGACGTGGCGGACGCCGCCCGCACCCTGGTCGCCGCCGCCGAGGACCCGGGCGCCCACGGACGCGTCTGGCACGTGCCGAGCAACGCCCCCGTGACCCAGGCCCAGGCCTTGACGGACGTGCTCGCCACGGCCGGCCGGCCACCGGTCAGGATCTCCTCGCTGCGCGGCGCAGCGCTCGCCGCGTCCGCGCTCGCCGTGCCCTTCATGCGGGAGATGCGCGAGATCATCTACCAGTGGGAGCGGCCGTACGTGCTGGACGACACCGCGGCCCGCGCCCGCTTCGGCATCACGCCGACCCCCTGGGAGGAGGTCTGCCGCCGCACCGCGCAGGTCTGACGGCGGCCGGGACGTGGTACGACCGGACGGGGCCCCAGGAAACCCGCGTAGCATCGTGAGGATGGCCTCCTCGCTCCCCGCAGCGCCGGCGGCGGCCACACGGCACTTCGCCGACGACCTCCGGCAGCGCTCGGACACCGCGCTCGCCGCGCTCCTGCGCGCCCGTCCCGACCTCGCCACACCGTCCCCCTCCACCCTGCGCTCGCTCGCGGCCCGGGCCTCCAGCAGGACGTCGCTCGAACGTGCCCTCGCCCGTACGGACGCCCTGACGTTGCAGGTCCTGGAGGCGGTGCTCGCCCTCGAACCGCTCGTCGGGGCGTCCGAGCCCCGCGCCACGACGGACCGTCCCGCGCCGGACGACCCGCCCGTCACCGACCCGCCGCTGCCCGGCCCGCTCACCACCGACGTGGTCGCCCGGGCACTGGGCGGGTCGGCGGCGGACGAGCCCGCCGTGGAACGCGCCGTCCGGCGGGCGGTCGAGCAGGCGCTCCTGTGGGACGCGGGGCCCGCGGCGACCGCGGGCGACGACCGGCCGGCCGGGCCCCGCGACCTGCGTACGGTGCCCGGGCTCGACGAGCTGCTCGGGCCCAACCCGGCCGGACTGGGCCCCCACCTCTCCCCCGCCCCGGACGGGCTGGCGACGGCGGTCGGCCGGGCCCTCGGCACCACCCCGCAGCCGGCGGCGCCCGGCGCGGCACTCGACGCCCTCCTCGCGTCGGCGCCCCCGGGCACCCGGACGGTCCTGGACGCGCTCGCGTGGGGCCCGCCCGTCGGCCTCGTGCCCGCGGCGGGAACCCGACCCCGCGACGCGGTGAACTGGCTCGTCACGGAGCACCTCCTGGTCCGGTCGGACGCACGCCACGTGGTGCTGCCGCGCCTGGTCGGGCTCGCCCTCCGGGACGGACGCACCCACCGCGCGCCCCGCGCCGTGCCCCCTGCGCCCGCGGGGCGCGAGGTACCCCTCGCCACGGCCGACGCCGAGGCCGCGAGCGCCGCGCTGGAGCTCGTCCGCCGGGTGCGCCTGCTGCGCCGGTCCTGGGACGAGAACCCGCCGTCGGTGCTCCGTGCGGGTGGCCTGGGCGTGCGCGACCTGCGCCGGGTCGCCGCGGAGCTGGAGTCGGACGAGCGCGCCGCGGCGTTCGTGGTCGAGGTGGCGGCCCTGGCGGGCCTGGTCCGGGACGACGGCGAGGCGCCGCCGTCGTACGTGCCGACCGTCGCGGACTGGGACGACCTGGACGACGCCGGTCGCTGGGCGCGGCTGGCCGAGGCCTGGTTGTCCTCGCGCCGCGCGCCGTGGCTGGTCGGCTCGCGCGACGACAAGGGCGCCCTGCGCGCGCCGCTGTCGCCCGACCTGCAGCGGCCGTGGGTGCCCCGCCTGCGCAACGGCGTGCTGGGCGTGCTGGCCGGGCCGGACGGCGCCACGCCGGGCACAGCCGGGCCGGACGCCCTCGCGGCCCCGGTCCCGGCGGAGGGCACGGTGCTCGCCCCCACCCCTGAGGCGGTCGTCGAGGTGCTGACCTGGCACACGCCCCGCTCGGTACCGCCGTCGAGCGCGGTCGAGGGGCTGCTCGCGGAGGCGGAGTGGCTGGGCGTGACGGGTGCGGGCGCGCTGTCCACCCCGGGCCGCGCGCTCCTGCGCCCCCACGCGCCGGACGCACGGACCGGCGGCGCACCCGGCCCGGCCTCGCCCGGCACGCCCCCGGACGGCCCGATCCCGGACGGCGCGCCGGTCACGGACCGCGCCGCGGACGCGCTGCGGGCGGTGCTGCCGCACGAGGTGGACGAGATCCTGCTGCAGGGTGACCTGACCGGCATCGTCCCGGGCCGCCCGTCCCGGCAGCTCGCCCGGCTCCTGGAGCGCGCGGCGGACGTCGAGTCGCGGGGTGCCGCGACGACCGTCCGGTTCAGCCCGGCCTCCGTCACCCGGGCGCTCGACCAGGGCGGCACGGCCGACGAGCTGCTGGACGAGCTGGCCCGCCGGTCGCCCGTGCCGGTGCCGCAGCCGCTGGACTACCTGGTGCGCGACACCGCCCGGCGGCACGGCGCCGTGCGCGTGGGCTCGGCGTCGTCGTACCTGCGGGCGGCCGACGCGACGGTGCTGGCCGGCCTGGAGCACGACCCGACGCTGGCCGGCCTGGGCCTGGTGCGGCTCGCACCGACGGTGCTCGCGGCGTCCGTCCCCGCGGCCGCCCTGCACGAGGCGCTGCGGGAGCGCGGCCTGGTGTCGGCCCTGGAGGGGCCGGACGGCCGGGTGCTCGTGGCCCGCCGCGGCGTGACGGGCCGCGCGATGCCCGCGCCACGCTCCGCGGCGGCCATCCGGATGGGCACGGGCTCCGACGTCGCCACGCGGGCTCCCGACCCCGAGGCCCTCGTCGCCGAGCTGCGCGCCGTCGAGGAGGCCGCCCGGTCGGGTGCCCGGGCGCGCGCCGAGGCGGCGGCCGTGGCCCGGTCGGTGACCGGAGCCGTCGCCCACCCGGGCGAACACGGTCCCGGCGCGCCCGTGTCCGGCGGTGCGGTAGCCGGCCCGCCCGGCGCACGCGCACCACGGAACGGGGCGCCGACACCGGGGAACGGCGCCGTACGGCAGCCCGCCGGTCCCGAGGACGACGACCCGGGAACACAACACCCGGCCGACGGGTTGGCACTCCTGCGCGACGCGCTCCGCGACGGCTCCACGGTGATCGTCGAGATGGCCGGGCACACCGGCCGGCTGGAGCGCCGCGAGCTGCGACCCCTGAACCTCGACGGCGGCCGGCTGCGAGCCCTCGACCCCGACCGGGAGGCCGAGCTCACCATCGCCGTCCACCGCATCGCGTCGGTCCTGCCGACGTCATCCACGCCCTAGCCCGGCACGACCGCTGCACCACCGAGGGAGGCTTCATGCCCGACGGCCCGCTGATCGTCCAGAGCGACAAGACCCTGCTGCTGGAGGTCGACCACCCGAGCGCCGAGCAGGCGCGGCGCTCCATCGCGCCGTTCGCCGAGCTGGAGCGCGCGCCCGAGCACGTGCACACCTACCGCCTGACGGCGCTGGGCCTGTGGAACGCGCGCGCGGCGGGGCACGACGCCGAGCAGGTGGTGAACACGCTCATCGAGTACAGCCGCTACCCGGTGCCGCACGCGCTGCTGGTCGACGTCGCCGAGACGATGGCCCGGTACGGCCGGCTGCAGCTCGTGCAGGACCCGGCGCACGGCCTGGTGCTGCGCACCACCGACCGGGCCGTGCTCGCCGAGGTGCTCAAGTCGAAGCGCACCGCGGGGCTCGTGGGCGAGCGTCTGGACGAGTCGACGGTCGTGGTGCACCCGTCCGAGCGCGGCCACCTCAAGCAGGTGCTGGTCAAGCTCGGCTGGCCCGCCGAGGACCTCGCGGGGTACGTGGACGGCGAGAAGCACGCCATCGACCTGAGCCCCGTCACCAAGCCGCGCACCCCGCACGAGCAGGCCGCCGCGTGGGAGATGCGGCCCTACCAGGCGCAGGCCGTGGACGGGTTCTGGCACGGCGGGTCCGGCGTCGTGGTGCTGCCCTGCGGCGCGGGCAAGACGATCGTGGGCGCGGGCGCCATGGCGAAGTCGGGCACGACGACGCTGATCCTGGTGACGAACACGGTGAGCGCGCGCCAGTGGCGCGACGAGCTCGTGCGGCGCACCACGCTGACCGAGGACGAGATCGGCGAGTACTCCGGCACCAAGAAGGAGATCAAGCCGGTCACCATCGCGACCTACCAGGTGCTGACCACCAAGCGGAAGGGCGTCTACACGCACCTCGAGCTGCTGGACGCCCGCGACTGGGGCCTCATCCTGTACGACGAGGTGCACCTGCTGCCCGCGCCCGTCTTCCGCATGACGGCGGACCTGCAGGCGCGCCGCCGGCTCGGCCTCACCGCCACGCTGGTGCGCGAGGACGGCCGCGAGGACGAGGTGTTCAGCCTGATCGGCCCCAAGCGGTTCGACGCGCCGTGGAAGGACATCGAGGCGCAGGGCTACATCGCGCCGGCCGACTGCGTCGAGGTGCGCCTCACGCTGCCGGAGTCCGAGCGCATGACGTACGCGACGGCCGAGATGGAGGACAAGTACCGGCTCGCGGCGTCGGCGTCGGGCAAGAAGAAGGTCGTGGAGCAGATCGTCGCGCAGCACCCGGACGACCAGGTGCTCGTCATCGGGCAGTACATCGACCAGCTCGAGGAGCTGGCCGAGCACCTCGGCGCGCCGATCATCACCGGGGCGACCACCACCAAGGAGCGGCAGCGCCTGTTCGGCGCGTTCCGCGAGGGCGAGATCTCGCGGCTCGTGGTGAGCAAGGTCGCCAACTACTCGGTGGACCTGCCGGAGGCCTCCGTGGCGATCCAGGTGTCGGGTTCGTTCGGGTCGCGGCAGGAGGAGGCGCAGCGCCTCGGACGCATCATGCGGCCCAAGGCGGACGGGCGCACCGCCCACTTCTACGCCGTCGTCGCACGCGACACGGTGGACCAGGACTTCGCCGCCCACCGGCAGCGGTTCCTGGCCGAGCAGGGCTACGCGTACCGCATCGTCGACGCCGAGGACCTGACCGCTCCGACGCCGTGAAAAACCCCTTCATCAAGTGCGTTTACCTGGGGATTCATTGCATATGCGCAACACGGCGCCCTCCGATTGCGATGTCTTGAACCCGGGGTGACGATCAGGGACGTGATCGAGTCCCCAGCAAGACACGAGCCTTCGCACGAGGCCGCTCCCCGGGTGTCCCGGGGATGGGCTCTCGTGGCGTTCGCGGGTCTGGCCGGCCTCGCGCTGACGGCCACCTCCCAGGCCGCGAGCGCGACCGTCAGGGAGCCGGCCGAGCCGCGCCCGTCCGTCTCGCCGAGCCTCACGGCGGCCATGCAGGCGGAGATGATGTCGGACGTGCTGCCGGCCTCGCCGCCGATCACCCTCACGGACCCGGTGACGGACGGTGCGGGCGCGCTGGACGACGCCGAGCGCGACGAGGTCCGGTCCGCGCTCGCCCGGCTCGCCGACGAGTCGGACCTGCGCATGTTCGTCGTCTACATCGAGAGCTTCGACGGCACGCAGCCCGAGGACTGGGCCAACGCGAGCGCGAACCAGTCCGGGTTCGGCACCGACGACCTGCTGCTGGCCGTGGCCACCGCCGACCGGCAGTTCGGGCTCTCGGCGGACAGCAACGTGGCCCTCACGGACGCGCAGCTCGGCCGCATCGAGGACGCCGCGGGTGCCGCGGTCGAGGACGAGCGCTGGTCCGCCGCCGCGACGGACGCCGCCGACGCGGTCCGGGCGACCGGCACCACGACGACCAGCCCGCTGCTGGTCGCCGGTCTCGTCGTGGCGGGCGTGCTGGTGCTCGCCGCGCTGGGGTACGTCTCCTGGCGGTTCGTCGTGCCCCGGCTCCGCCCGCGCCTGGCCGGGCTCGCCCGCCGCACCCCGCCGGCCGCCGGGCCGACGCCGGACGAGCTCGCGCACCTGTCGCTCACCGAGCTGGACGATCGCGCGGCAGCCGCCCTGGTCGGTATCGACGACGCGCTGAAGACCTGCGAGCAGGAGCTCGGCCTCGCGCGGGCGGAGCTCGGCGCGGACGCCACGCGCGACTTCGAGCTGATCCTCGCCCGCGCCACCGCCGACGTGCGGCAGGCGTTCGCGATCCGGCAGGCGCTCGACACCGCCGCCGAGAACGGCGCCGGCGAGCAGGACACCGCGGCACAGGACCCGGAGCGGCGCGCCCACCTGGTGCGCGTCCTGGGGCTGTGCGAGGGCGCGGCCGACACCCTCGACGCGCGCACCCGTGCGTTCGACGACCTGCGCCGGCTGCAGCAGCGGGCGCCCGAGCTGCTCGCCGACGTCGTCGACCGGGCGCCGGAGGTCGCCGGCCGGGTGGAGCGGGCGCGTGCCACGCTGGACGAGCTCGCGGAGACGTACCCGACCGAGGCCCTGGCCCTCGTCTCCGGCAACCCGGAGCAGGCCGAGCTGCTGCTCACCAACGCCCAGGAGGCGGTGGCGGCCGGGCGCTCGGCACTGGAGGGCGGCCAGAAGGCCGTGGCCGTCTCGCACGCCCGGGGCGCGCAGAACGCGCTCGGCCAGGCGGTCGTGCTGCTCGACGCCGTGGACGCCACCGCCACCCACCTGGAGGAGGCCGCCAGCCGCCTGGACAAGGCCGTCGCGTCCCTCACCCAGGACGTGGCCTCGGCCCGGTCGGTCGAGGGCGACTTCCGGGTCACCCTCGCGCGCACCGCGGCCCAGGCCTCGCTCAAGCACGTGGCGGTGACGCGCGCCGGCGGCGACCCGCTCGCCGGGCTGCAGCGCATCGCCGCGGCGGAGGCGTCGCTCGACGCCGCGCTGGCGCCCACCCGCGACACCACCGAGGTGAAGGCCCGGGCGTCCGCACTGCTGCGCGACACCCTCGGCCGGGTCGACGAGCAGCTGCGGCAGACGGCCGTCTTCGTGGCCACCCGGCGCGGCGCCATCGGCGCGACGGCCCGCACGCGCCTCGCGGAGGCGGTGCGCCTGGCGGACGGCGCCCGCGCGCTCCAGCCCACGGACCCCACGGCGGCCCTGGGCGAGGCCCAGCGGGCGAGCCTCCTCGTGCTGGAGGCCGCACGGCTCGCCCGCGCAGACGCCGACGCCGTCGTGGCCGCCGCGGTCGCGGCGGAGTCCGACGAGAGCGCCGACGCCAACGGACCGATCACCGGCGGCATGATGCTCGGCGGGATCCTGCTCGACCCGCACCTCGTCCGGTCCCGCCGGCGCGCCAGCACGGCGCACATCGGCGGCGGGTTCGGCGGCGGCGGGTTCGGCGGCGGGCGTCCCGTGGCCCTGCGGAAGCTCGGCACGGTGCGCGCCTGGTGGCCGGCCAACGTGAGGTAGGTCACGGCGGACATACCGGACGGCGGGGCGGCGCAGGCGTACCTTCGTGGGCGCTGATCCCTCGGACCCGAGGGACCGGATCGCCGTCCGGAAGGTAGCCCGCAGATGAAGAAGCTCGCCCTCCCTGCCGCCCTGCTCCTCGCTCCGCTGCTCGCGTCGTGCACGACGGGCGCCACCACGGACGACGCCGCGTCCACGGCGCCGCCGCCCGCGGCGGCCGGCGAGGTGCACTGGTCGTACGAGGGCGACGAGGGGCCAGACGAGTGGGGGCACCTCGCCGACGAGTTCGCCGAGTGCGAGCAGGGCGACGCGCAGTCGCCCATCGACCTGCCCGAGCACGCCGGCCAGAAGCTGGCGCAGCACCCGCGGATCGAGTCGTCGCCCACGGTGGGCGAGTCCGTCGACACCGGCCACACCGTCCAGCTCGTGCCCGACGGCGACGCGTCGCGGGTCGAGTGGAAGGACGAGACGTTCGATCTCGCCCAGGTGCACTTCCACGTGCCGTCGGAGCACACCGTCGAGGGCGAGCCGGCGGACGCCGAGTTCCACTTCGTCCACACCGCGCAGGACGGTCAGGCCCTGGTCCTGGGTGTGCTCGCCGAGGAGGGCGACGAGAACGCGGCGTGGCAGCCCTTCATCGACGGCGCGGCCGCGCCGGGTGCCACGGACCTGCCGATCGACGTCGCCGCGATGCTGCCCGAGGACCCGACCTTCGAGGAGTACGCCGGCAGCCTCACGACCCCGCCCTGCACCGAGGGGGTCGAGTGGGTGGTCTACCACACGCCGGTCGAGCTCTCCGCCGACCAGATCGAGGCGCTCGAGGCCGCCTACGCGGACAACGCGCGCCCGGTGCAGCCGCAGGGCGACCGCGTCGCGCACGAGGGCACGGTCCGGGTGGTCGAGCACTGACGGCCGGCCCGGCCGGCGCGGGCCGGCCGGGCCACCCGCCGGCGCGGGTCCCGCTACAGGTAGCGCAGCGGGTCGAACTCCTCGATCGGGATGATGCGAACGCGGGGCAGCATCGTCGTGAAGGCGTCGGCGTCACCCTCCAGGTCGTACATGACCAGGCCGCGCTGCTCCAGCTCCGTGAACCGTGCGTTCACGAACTCCCGGAACCCGAGCAGACCCACGCGCCGGCCGTCGTCGGCCAGCAGCGCCTCGATCTGCGGCAGGAAGTCGCCGTCGTGGCTCGCGAGCAGCACGTCACCCGGTCGGTCCAGGAGCGCGTCGAGCGTCCGCTGGATACCGACGTCGACCACCTTCTCCGAACCCTGGGCGGCCAGCGGGATGGGCTTGTAGCCCATGGCGAGCAGCGCCTGTACGAACGGCATGGGCATCTGGCCCGACGTGGCGTTGAGGAAGAACAGCGGCACGACGTCCTGCGACCACACCTTCGCCGCGAACCCGGAGATCCGGTCCCAGCGAGGCCTCTCCTCGGGCGCCGGGCGGCGGTTCAGCACGTTCATGCCGAGCGTGGCGTCGATGTTCTCGCCGTCGACGATGAGGTATGTGCGTCGGGGCGCGGGCCCCGGGTCCTGCGAGAACGGTGCTGACATGCGACACAGCGTAGCCCCGCACCAGGTCGCGGGCCGGACGGACCACCCCACGGCACCCCGGGCGATTTCCCGGGCGAAACTCAGGCATCGTCCAGGAACCGGTCGCACACTGGAGACATGGCTACTCCAGAGGCGCGTCTCGTCGTCGTGGATGACGAACCGAACATTCGTGAGCTCCTGTCCACCTCCCTGCGGTTCGCGGGTTTCGAGGTGCATGCGGCCGCGGACGGCAACGGCGCACTCCAGCTCGTCCGCGACGTCGAGCCGGACCTCGTGGTGCTCGACGTCATGCTCCCGGACATGGACGGCTTCACGGTCACCCGGCGCATGCGCGCCACCGGGCGGCACACCCCCGTCGTCTTCCTCACCGCCAAGGACGACACCCAGGACAAGGTGCAGGGCCTGACCGTCGGCGGCGACGACTACGTGACCAAGCCGTTCAGCCTCGAGGAGGTCGTGGCCCGGATCCGCGCGGTGCTGCGCCGCACCGGCGTGCCCACGCCCGAGGAGGAGGCGGTGCTGCACGTCGGCGACCTGGAGATGGACGAGGACTCGCACGAGGTGCGGCGTGCCGGCGTCGAGGTGGACCTCTCGCCCACCGAGTTCAAGCTGCTGCGGTACCTCATGCTCAACTCCGGCCGCGTGCTGTCCAAGGCGCAGATCCTGGACCACGTCTGGCAGTACGACTGGGGCGGCGACGCCAACATCGTCGAGTCCTACATCTCCTACCTGCGGCGCAAGATCGACACCCTCGAGGTCGACGGCGAGACCCTGCCGCCCCTGATCCACACCAAGCGCGGCGTGGGGTACCTGCTCCGCGCCCCGCAACCCGCCCGTGCTTAGGGACCGTCTCGCCGGAATACCCCTGCGCGCCCGGCTGGTGGCGATCATCTCGCTGCTGCTGGCGGCGGGGCTGGGCATCGCGGGGATCGCGACGACCACCGTGGTGTCGAACTTCCTCGTCGGCCAGGTGGACGACGAGCTGGAGGTCGCCGCCGACAACCTGCCCTCGACCCTCGACTCGCTCCAGCCGGGCTCCCAGCAGAGCCTGCCGAGCGACTACTACGTCCGGATCGTCGGCGAGCAGAGCGAGCCCAAGGCCCTCGGCTACTCGGCCATGGTCCGGTTCGGCACGCCCGAGCTGCCGGAGGTGACGTACGAGGAGGCCGTCGCGAGCAAGGGCAAGCCGTTCACCACCTCCGGCGCGAGCAACGGGGCCGGCACCGAGAGCTGGCGGGTGGTCACGGTGGCCGCGCAGTACCAGACCGGCGAACGCCTGGTGGTCTACGTGGCCCTGCCCCTGGTCGGCATGGACAGCACGGTCTCGATCCTGACCCGCACCCTGATCATGTCCGGCCTGGGCATCGTGCTGCTCGGCGGGCTGACGGCCTGGATGCTCGTCGAGCGCACCCTGCGGTCGCTGCGGTCCGTGGAGCACACGGCCGCGCAGATCGCGGCGGGCGACCTCACGCTGCGCGTCCCCGAGGCGCCCCCGGGGACCGAGATGGGCTCGCTGGCGGCGTCGCTCAACGCGATGCTGACGCAGATCGAGCGCGCCTTCGCCGCGCAGGAGGCCTCCGAGGTACGGATGCGGCAGTTCGTCTCGGACGCCTCCCACGAGCTGCGCACGCCGGTCGCGACGATCCGCGGGTACGGGGAGCTGTACCGCATGGGCGCCCTGGACAGCACCGACAAGGTGGACGACACCATGTCGCGCATCGAGGACGCCGCCCGCCGCATGGGCGCGCTCGTCAACGACCTGCTGGTGCTCGCGCGACTCGACGAGGGCCGTCCCGTCGCGCGGGAGGACGTCGACCTGGTCGCCCTCGCCCGCGACTCCGCGCAGGACCTGCACGCCCTGGACCCGACGCGCGAGGTGACGGTGGTCCCGCTCGACCCTGCGGGGGAGGTCCCGGAGAAGCTCGTCGTGGAGGGCGACCCCGACCGGCTGCGGCAGGTGGTCACCAACCTGATCGGCAACGTCTCGCGGCACACGCCCGCCGGCACGCCCGCCGAGATCGCGCTCGGCACGTCGGCGGACGACGGCGTGGCCGTGCTGGAGGTGCGCGACCACGGCCCCGGCCTCACCGAGGAGCAGGGCCGGAGGATCTTCGAGCGGTTCTACCGCGCGGACTCCTCGCGCACGCGGGAGTCCGGCGGGTCGGGTCTCGGCATGGCGATCGTCGCGGCGATCGTGGGCACGCACGACGGTCACGTCGAGGTGTCCGACACCGCGGGCGGCGGTCTGACGGTCCGTGTCACGCTCCCCCGCTGACCACCATCCAAGACGGTGGTAGCCGCGCCTGACCGGAGGGGTAATAGGCTGGTACAGGAGTGACCGACCTCAACCGTTAGGCAGAATTCACATGGGCGTGCTGACGTCTGACGCGCCGCAGTGGTTCCTCAGGTCTTTCGTCCGCAGTGCGGCGGGCGCGGGAGCCACGGCGGGCACCGAGTCGATCGAGGAGGTCGGCCAGGCACTTCTCGACAGGTGGTCCGACGAGCACCGGCACTTCCACAACCTGCGGCACCTGGCCGCGGTGCTGCACCGGGTGGACGAGCTGGCCGAGGAGACCCACGAGCCCGACCTGGTGCGGCTCGCCGCCTGGTACCACGGGGCGGTGTTCAGCGCCGACCGCAAGTTCGCCGACGTCTCGCAGGGGGGTGAGCAGTCCACGGCCTCCGCGGTGCTGGCCCACGACGAGCTGACCGCCCTGGGCGTGCCGGACCGCGCGGCCGACCGGGTCGCCGAGCTCGTCAACGCCATCGTGCGGCACGCACCGGACCCGTCGGACTTCGACGCCGCCGTGCTGAACGACGCCGACCTGGCGATGCTGGCCGCCGAGCCCCAGCGCTACAAGGAGTACAAGTCCGCGGTGCGGGCCGAGTACGCGCACATCCCGCCCGAGGACTACCTCCGGGCCCGGATCCGGGTGATCGAGCGGCTGCTCGCCCGCAAGTCCTTGTTCCTGAGCCCGATGGGCACCGCGTGGGAGGAGCCCGCGCGGCAGAACCTCGACATGGAGCTGCACCGGCTGCGCAAGGAGCAGGCCAAGCTCGAATCGGCCTGAGCGGAGCGGGTCCGGCCCGTCAGGACGGCACCCGCACGGTCCGAGCACGACCACAGCGGCGGCTTTCCCCAACCTGTGCACAGGCCCCGCCCGCGGACGCCCCGCCGCCGTCTGCCCGCGCCTACGGTCGGGTGGACGACGCCGGAGGGGCCGGCGCGCGGGAGGTGGGGACATGCGGTTCGAGGTCGACAGCGACCAGGTGGAGCAGGCGAGCGCCGCGGTGGCGGGCTCGGTGGCGGCGGTACGCACGGAGGTGGGTGCGCTCGTGCGCAACCTCGACGCCCTGCAGGCGACGTGGCAGGGTCCGGCCGCTGCGGCGTTCGGGGGCACCGTCACGCAGTGGCGCGGTGCGCAGGCGCAGGTGGAAGGGGCTCTGGACGCGATCCAGACCGCGCTCGCCGCAGCGGCCCGCACCTACGCGGAGGCGGAGGCCGCGGCGACACGCATGTTCTCCTGACGCGGCCGGGGCCCGACCGGTCGGGCCCAGCAAGGAGCCCCGCCGGCCGAGCTGGCCGACGGGGCTCCTCACGCGTGCTCCTGACGGATCAGAAGTCCATGCCGCCCATGCCACCGGTCGGGTCGCCGGCCGGGGCCGCGGCGGGCTCCGGCTTGTCGGCGACGACAGCCTCGGTGGTGAGGAACAGCGCGGCGATCGACGCGGCGTTCTGCAGCGCCGAGCGGGTCACCTTGACCGGGTCGTTGACGCCCGCGGCGAGCAGGTCCTCGTACACGCCGGTCGCGGCGTTCAGGCCCTGGCCCGAGGGAAGGTTGCGCACCTTCTCCGCCACGACGCCGCCCTCGAGGCCGGCGTTGATGGCGATCTGCTTGAGCGGGGCGTCGATCGCGGCACGCACGATCGAGGCACCGATCGCCTCGTCACCCTCGAGCTCCAGCTTCGGGAACGCGACGGCACCGGCCTGGATGAGGGCCACGCCACCACCGGCGACGATGCCCTCCTCGACGGCAGCCTTCGCGTTGCGCACGGCGTCCTCGATGCGGTGCTTGCGCTCCTTGAGCTCCACCTCGGTGGCCGCACCGGCCTTGATGACGGCCACGCCGCCGGCCAGCTTGGCGAGGCGCTCCTGCAGCTTCTCGCGGTCGTAGTCCGAGTCGGACTTGTCGATCTCGCTGCGGATCTGGTTCACGCGACCGGCGATGAGGTCGGCGTCGCCGGCACCCTCGACGATCGTGGTCTCGTCCTTGGTGACGACGACCTTGCGCGCCTGGCCGAGCTCCTCGAGCGTCGCGTTCTCCAGCTTGAGGCCCACCGTCTCGGTGATGACCTGGCCGCCGGTGAGGATCGCGATGTCCTGCAGCATGGCCTTGCGGCGGTCGCCGAAGCCCGGGGCCTTGACGGCGACGGACTTGAAGGTGCCGCGGATCTTGTTCAGCACCAGGGTCGCCAGGGCCTCGCCCTCGACGTCCTCGGCGATGATGAGGAGCGACTTGCCCGACTTCATGACCTGGTCGAGCAGCGGCAGCATGTCCTTGACGTTCGAGATCTTCGACTCGACGATCAGGACGTACGGGTCCTCGAGCACGGCCTCCTGGCGCTCGGGGTCCGTCTCGAAGTAACGGGCGAGGAAGCCCTTGTCGAAGCGCATGCCCTCGGTGAGCTCGAGCTCGAGGCCGAAGGTGTTCGACTCCTCGACGGTGATGACGCCTTCCTTGCCGACCTTGTCGAGGGCCTCGGCGATGAGTTCGCCGATCGCCGGGTCGCCGGCCGAGATGGCGGCCGTGGCAGCGATCTCTTCCTTGGTCTCGATCTCCTTGGCGGCGTTCAGCAGCTGCTCGGTGACCGACTCGACGGCCTTCTCGATGCCGCGCTTGACGGCGATCGGGTTGGCACCGGCGGCAACGACGCGCAGGCCCTCCTTCACGAGCGCCTGGGCGAGCACGGTGGCGGTGGTGGTGCCGTCACCCGCGACGTCGTCCGTCTTCTTGGCGACCTCCTTGACGAGCTCCGCACCGATCTTCTCGTACGGGTCGTCGAGCTCGATCTCCTTGGCGATGGAGACACCGTCGTTGGTGATCGTGGGGGCGCCCCACTTCTTGTCCAGAACGACGTTGCGGCCCTTGGGGCCGAGCGTGACCTTCACGGTGTCGGCGAGCTGGTTGAGCCCGCGCTCCATGCTCCGACGAGCTTCCTCGTCGAAAGCGATGATCTTGGCCATGGGGATGAATCCTCCGCTGGTGGCTTGTCCAGGCCGGCCGGTGCCCGCGACGGACGGCAACCCACCCCGGCGATCACGTCTCGCCACGGCAGGAGGCCTCACCATTCGACCCGCTGGTCGTGCTTGTCACTCTCCAACGGAGAGTGCTAAGACATTATTGGCACTCGGACCAGGAGAGTGCAAGGCGCGGTCCGGCCGTTCGCTCACGGCCACAACGACGGCTCGGAGCGCACGTCGAACTCGCGGCGCAGTGCGCGGCGGGCCGCATGCCACCCGCCCATGCCGTGCACGCCCGGGCCGGGCGGGGTCGACGCCGAGCACAGGTACACCCCTTCGGCCAGCAGGTACGGGTCGGGCGCGGCGGTGGGTCGCGCGACCATCTGCCACATGGTGGCCGCCCCCGCCGAGATGTCCCCGCCGGGGTAGTTCTGGTTGTGCTGCTCCATCTCGGCCGCGGGCACGCACCGCGAGGCGACGACGACGTCGCGGAACCCCGGCGCGAACCGTTCGATCTGCCGGGTGACCTCCTCGGTGACGTCCTGCGGCGAACCCGCCGGGACGTGCGCGTAGGTCCACAGCGGGCGCAGGCCGCCGCGCAGCCGGCCCGGGTCGGCCACGCTCGGGTCGCTGACCAGGAGGACCGGCTGATCGGCGTGCAGCCCGTGCGCCACGGTGTCCTCGGCGATCACCATCTCGGCCCGGGTACCGCCCACGTGCACGGTCGACGCGCGGCCGACGTCGGGCACCCGCCACGGCACCGGCCCCGAGAGCGCGAAGTCGACCTTGGCCGCCGCGTTCCCGTACCGGAAGCGCCGCAGGGCCGCGCGACGTGCCGGCCCGATCCGGTCCCCCGCGACGGCGAGCGCCGTCGCGGGCGTCGTGTCGAACAGCACGGCGCGGGCCGGCGGAAGGTCCGACCACGCCTCGACCCTGCGGCCGGTCTCGACGGACCCGCCGTGCGCCTCCAGGTCGTGCACCAGGGCATCCGTGATGGCCTGTGAGCCACCCACGGGGATCGCCCACCCGCCGTCGGCGTGCGCGAGGGCAGCGAGCAGCAGCGCTGTGCCGGCGCCCGCGAGCGACGGGAGCGGCGTGATGTTGTGCGCGGCAACCCCGGTGAGCAGGGCTTTCGCCTCGTCGGTGAGGAACCGCCGGTCCCAGCGCGGGCCACCCTGCTCCAGGAGGGCGGTACCGAAGCGCAGGCCGGGCCGGAGCATCGTGGCGAGCGCCGCCCGTCCGGGCACCCCCTCCAGCATGCCGCGCGGGGTCCGCTTGTCTCCCAGGGCGAGGGCCGTGACCTGCCGCCAGCTCGCGGCGAGCGGTCCCAGGAGGCCGCGCCACGCGTCGCCGTCGGGCCCGAGGCGCTCGGCCGTCCGGTCCAGGTCCCGGTAGGCCAGGCCGGCGCGATCGCCGTCGAGGGGCTGGGCGTAGGCGATGTCGGGGGCAACGAGGTCGACGCCGCGCGCCGGGAGGTCGAAGGCCCGCAGGAACGGGGATGCCCAGGCCATGGGGTGCACGGCGGAGCAGAGGTCGAAGACCAGGTCGTCGTCGAGCCCGGCGACGGGGAGGGTGCGCGCACCGCCGCCGACGGTCGGTTGCGCCTCGAGGACCCGCACACCAAGTCCCGCGCGGGCGAGCGTCACCGCGGCCGCCAGGCCGTTCGGCCCGGAGCCCACCACGACGGCGTCGAGCAAGGTCACCGCTCCATCGAACCACGAGCGACGGGGGTCGTGGGCGTGGGAACGTCGGCCACCGGCACGTGGCGCGAGCGGGACGGAACGAGCAGCCGCGGTACGGGGCGGCTGCTCGTGGCGCCAGGCATCGTCGTCCGGCGAGGTGCGAGGGCGGTCGTCGTCGACCGCTGGGGGGGTTCGGACGCCGGGGTCTGGGTCCCGGAGTCCTTGGGGGGCGGCGGGCGACGGGCGGGCCCTTCCCGCCCGTCGTCCCATCGATATCAGAGTGGACGGACCTGCTCTGCCTGCGGACCCTTCTGCCCCTGCCCCACCTCGTACTCGACGTTCTGACCCTCATCGAGGGACCGGTAACCGTCGGTCTGGATCGCGCTGTAGTGAACAAAAAGGTCCTGGCCGCCGGCGTCCGGGGTGATGAACCCGTACCCCTTCTCGGCGTTGAACCACTTGACGGTGCCCTGGGCCATGCGTAGTTCTCCTTGTACCTCTGCACGGGACACTCGGTCGACCCGTGGTGGTTCGAGCCTAGTGGTCCGGCTCACACCAGGGAACCCTCTATGTCCGGTATGACGCATTAAGCGGTTGGCGAACGCGCAGGTCAGGGGGCCGAGTGACGACTCCTGTCAGCGAATATCAAGATGGTGGTACAGGTTGGCGAGATCAACCACCCTGCGTCGGCGCTTGTCGTGGCGTTGCCTCGGGATGACGACGAGCGAACCGTCACCCCGCCGGCGGGGCGACGAGGACGACCCAGATGCCCTCGGTCGGGTGGGCCGCGACATCGTCGGACGGCTTCACGTTGGCGGCCTCGATGCCGAGAGCCTGCGCCACCGCCGTAGCCGTGTCGGCCCGGTCACCGCCGTAGAACACGGTGTTGGCCGTGACCGCACCCGGCTGAGGACCAGCGGGGTCGTCACCGGCCGTGACGGGGTGGATCTCTCCCTCGAAGCCCGCCGCCTGGAGATTGGTCTGCGCGACCGCGGCCATGCCGTCGCCAGCGCCGTCGTTGTAGACACCGATGATGGTCTCGGCGGACTTGTTCGCGTTGGCCGGGTTACCCGGGTACTGCGCGGCCGGGGCCGACGGCGAGGCAGAGGGTGAAGCGCTCGGGGAGGCACTCGGCGACGCCGCCGGGGCCGACGCCGAGGACGACGGGTCACCCGACGCCTCTGCCGGGTCGTCACCCCCCGACAGCAGCGTGATGCCGCCCCACGCCACGGCGGCGCACACGACGGCGACCAGCAGGAACGGCCAGGCCGAGCTCCATCCGCTGCGCGGCGCACGGTGCACACCCACTGGTGCGCCCCCGGGGACAGCGACGTCGAACTCGTCGGGCGGGTAGGGGTAGCCACTCTTCGTCACGGCAGAGAGAGTAGCGGGTCGTTGTGACGGATCGGTGCCCGCTCAGTGGTTCTCGTCGGCCAAACGACGCCCGGAACGTCCCCGCTGCCGGGTGGCCCGGAGTCTGCGCAGGCGTGTGACCAGCATCGGGTCGTGCTCGAGGGCCGCCGGCGAGTCGATCAACGCGTTCAACACCTGGTAATACCGGGTGGCCGTCATGTCGAACAGCTCACGGGCCGCCTCCTCCTTGGCGCCCGCGTACTTCCACCACCGGCGCTCGAACGCCAGGATCTCGCGGTCCCGGTCGGAGAGCTCGGTGCGAGGCGCCTCGACGGACCCGGTCGGCGCCTGCTCGGCGACCGGCACGTCGGCGACGTGCAGCACGGCTTTCTTCACGGGAGCCGCCAGTCGATCGGCTGCGCACCCTGCTGCTCGAGCAGCGCGTTGACCCGGGAGAAGGGACGCGATCCGAAGAAGCCGCTGCGCGCGGACAGCGGGGACGGGTGCGCGCTCTCGACCACCGGCACGTCGCCGAGCCAGGGCTTCAGGTTGCGTGCCTTGGCGCCCCACAGGACGGCCACGAGCGGCCCACCGCGCGCCACCAGGGCCCGGATCGCCGCCTCCGTGACCGCCTCCCACCCCTTGCCCGCGTGGGAGTCGGACGAGCCGGGCCGGCAGGTGAGCGTCCTGTTCAGCAGCATGACGCCCTGGTCCGCCCAGGGGCGCAGGTCGCCGTTCGACGGCAGCGGCAGGCCCAGGTCGTCCTGGAGCTCCTTGTAGATGTTGCCCAGCGAGCGCGGCACCGGCCGCACGTCCGGCTGGACCGAGAAGGACAGCCCCATGGCGTGGCCCGGCGTCGGGTACGGGTCCTGCCCCACGATGAGCACCCGCACGTCCGCGAGCGGTCGCTTGAACGCGGCCAGCACGTTCTCCCCCGCCGGGACGTACGTGCGCCCGGCCGCGACCTCGGCGCGCAGGAAGTCGCCCATCGCATGGATGCGGGGCTCGACATCGGCGAGCGCCTCTGCCCAGTCCGGCGCGATGACCTGCGACAACGGCGGTGGGCCGGGCACGGCGGCGGCGTCGGCAGGGGGTGTCGGGTTCACGGTGGTCTCCACGCGCAGGAGGTTACCGGGAGCCACCGACACGGACAGCCTGTGCCGCCCGTCACACTCTTCGTCCGGCGGGTATCAGGTACCTGGCGGGACAATGAACGCCGTGAGTGCCACGACGACTCCGGACCCGGAGGGCCCGGCCACCGATCTCCCCGCCACCGATCCCGTCCGCTGGGCGCGGTACGTCGCCATGGGCGACTCCTTCACGGAGGGCCTGTGGGACCCGTACCCCGATGCGCCCGACGTCCAGCGCGGCTGGGCCGACAACCTTGCCGCGTCGTTGTCCGCGCGCCGCATCGCCGCCGGTGACGCACCGCTGGAGTACGCGAACCTCGCCATCCGCGGGCGCAAGCTGCGCCCGATCGTCGCCGAGCAGCTCGACGTCGCCGTGAGCGCCCGGCCCGACCTCGTCTCGCTGGTCGCAGGCGGCAACGACATCCTGCGCCCCTCGGCCGACGTCGACGCCATCTCGGCAGCCCTGGAGGACGCCGTCGTCGCGCTCCGGGCGACCGGCGCCGACGTGCTGCTGGGCACCGGTTTCAAGGCGGGCGGCACGCTGAGCTGGACCAACGGCCGCGTGGGCGTCTTCAACGCGAACATCTGGACCATCGCCCGGCGGCACGGCGCCCGGGTCCTGGACCTGTGGGGCATGCGGTCGCTCGCCGACCTGCGCCTCTGGTCGAGCGACCGCATCCATCTCACCCCCGAGGGCCACCAGCGGGTCGCGAACGCCGCGCTCGCCGCGCTCGGCCTGGAGCCGGACGACGACGCCTACGACACACCGCTCGACGCCGCCCCGCCGGCTGCGTTCCGCGAGACCGCACGCGCCAACGCCGCCTGGATGCGGCAGCACGTCGGCCCCTGGGTGAAGCGCCGTCTGACGGGCACCTCCAGCGGTGACGGCCGCTCCGCGAAATGGCCCACGCCGCAGGCGTGGCCGCGCGCATGACGTCCCACGTCAACGTAGACTTTCGCGGGTGAATCTCGGAGGCTTCCCGGTGCGCCGGGGAGCCTCCGTCGTCGTACGGGCGGGCGGCCGTGCCGCGCCCGGGATCCCTGGATGGTAGAGACGATCATGACCACGAGCACCCCGCTCGCCGAGAAGACGCCAGGCCTCGGCCTCGGACGCCGCTGGACGCTCCTGGTGACCGTGGGCACCGGCCTGCTGCTGATCACCCTGGACAACTCGATCCTCTACACGGCGCTGCCCACGCTGACCCGGGAGCTCGACGCGAGCTGGTCCGAGAGCCTGTGGATCATCAACGCCTATCCCCTGGTCATGACGGGCCTGCTGCTCGGGGCGGGCACGCTCGGCGACCGGCTGGGCCACCGGCGCATGTTCCTGGCGGGGCTCATCGTCTTCGGGCTGGCCTCGTTCATGGCGGCCACCGCGCCCACGCCCGAGGTACTGATCGCGGCGCGCGGCCTGCTGGCCGTGGGGGCGGCGGCGATGATGCCGGCCACCCTGGCGCTGATCCGTGTGTCGTTCACCGACGAGCGCGAGCGCAACATCGCCATCAGCGTGTGGGGCAGCCTGTCCGTGGTGGGCGGTGCGCTCGGCCCGATCGTGGGCGGTGCGCTGCTGGAGCACTTCGCCTGGGGCTCGATCTTCCTGATCAACGTGCCCGTGGTGGTCGTGGCCGCCGTGGTCGGCCTGGCGGTCGCACCGCAGGACGACCCGCACCCCGACGTCCGGTGGGACTTCGTCTCCTCCGTCCAGGCCCTGGTCACCCTGGTGGGGCTGGTCGTGCTGATCAAGGAGGTCGCGAAGGTGGAGCGCGACGGGACACTGCTCCTGGGCGCCGCGCTGACCACGGTGGTCGCGTGGTGGGTGTTCGTGCGGCGTCAGCGGCGTCTGCCGTTCCCCCTGCTGGACCTGTCGATCTTCCGCAACGCCGCGTTCGCGTCCGGCGTGCTGGCGGCGGCCGTCGCCATGTTCGCCATGGGCGGCCTGCAGCTCGCCACCACGCAGCGGTTCCAGCTCGTGACCGGCTTCTCGCCCCTGGAGTCGGGGCTGCTGGTGGCCGCGATCGCCGCCGGGTCGCTGCCCTCGTCGCTCCTGGGCGGGATGTTCCTGCACGTCGTGGGCCTGCGGTTCCTGATCGGCGGCGGGCTGGGCCTCGGCGCCGTCGGCGTCGCCTGGACGCTGGTGAGCGTCGACCACGGGCTGGGCTGGCTGCTCGGCGGGCTGCTGATCACCGGTCTGGGGCTCGGCGCGGCCATGTCGGTGGCCTCGACGGCGATCATCGGCAACGCCCCCGCACGGCGGGCAGGCATGGCGTCCTCCGTGGAGGAGGTCTCCTACGAGTTCGGCAGCCTCGCAGCCGTGGCGCTGCTCGGCTCGCTGCTGACCACGGTCTACACGATGACGGTCCGCCTGCCCGAGGACGCGCCGGTGGACGCCGCCCGGTCGCTGACCGACGCCCTGACCGCGGAGGGCACCGGCCCGGAGGTCCTCGCGGCGGCGTTCGAGGCGTTCGGCCACAGCTACGACGTCGTGATGATGGTGTGCGCCGGGGTACTGGCCGTGGGCGCCCTGGTCACCACGGTGCTGCTGCGGCGCTACGGCCCAGGTTCGGCGTCGTCGGCATACGGCTCGGGCCACTGACGCGCTTCAAGGTGCGGTAGCCCGAGCGAGGTGGGGGGGGTTGGGGGGGGGGGGGGCCCGGCCGGGGCCCCCCCCCCCCCCAAAAGCCCCCCCCCCCGGCCCCGGGGGGCCCCGGGGGGGGGGGGCCCCCCCCCCCCGCGGGGGGGGGGGGGGTGGGGGGGGGGGCCCCCCCCCCCCCCCCCCCCCCCCCCCCCCCCCCCCCCCGACCTCGCAGGAACGTGGAGCCGCCTGTCGGGTTCGAACCGACGACCTTCCGCTTACAAGGCGGGAGCTCTACCAGCTGAGCTAAGGCGGCGGGCGGGGAACAGCCTAACGGTTCCGGCCCGAGAGGGAAGAGCGGAGCCCCGGACGCGATGTCCGGGGCTCCGCGGTCACCGCGTCGTCGTCACTCGGACGGCTCGGTGGAGGGCTCCGCGGAAGGCGAGGAGGACGGCGCGGCCTCGCCCGTGATCGCCTCGGTGAGAGCGCCGACGGTCTGCCAGGTGGTGAACCGCTCGCCGTCGATGAGGACACTCGGCGTGCCGAGGCCGCCGGTCTCCGGGTTCACGACGTCGGGGTCGTCACCGGCAACGGCGGTGGCCGCCTCGACCCACTCGCCGTAGGTGTTCATGGCGTCGCCGTCGGAGATGCCCGCTGCGACGTCGGCGGGCACGCCCGCGTCCTGCGCGATCTGGGCGAGCTGCTCGTCCGTCAGGCCGGGCGTCTGCTCCTCGGGCTGGTTGGCGAACAGTGCCTCGTGGTACGCGTTGAACTGCTCGGGGGCCCGGTCGGCCACCCAGGCCGCGGAGGCCGCCGCACGCGTCGAGTACTCGGTGCCCTGCGACGTGCGGTCCAGGATCGAGATCGGGTGCACGATCAGCGTGACGTCCCCGGCCTCCCGCATCTCGGTGATGCTGGCGCCGTTCAGCGACTCGAACTGGCCGCAGACGGGGCACATGTAGTCCACGTACACGTCGAGCGTCTTCGCGCCCTCGTTCTCGGTCCCCGCGACGCCGTCGGCCCCCACGGGGATGCCCGTCTGCTCCACCACGCCGGCGGGGATGTTCTCCACCTTCTCCATGGGCGTCTTCTGACCCTCGGCGAGGATCAGCCAGATGGCGACGCCCAGGCCGACCACCGCGAGCGCGAGGACGCTCAGGACGATCACCCGGTTCCGCTTCTCGCGAGCCTGCTGCTTCTTCTGGAGAGCGAGGGCCTCGGCGCGGGCCGCGTCGCGGCGCTGCGCCTTGGTCTGATTCGTCGACATCGGGGTCCTTCGAGATGCGGGCCAATGGGGGCGAGGCGCGGCACGCGCCTGGACCAAGACTACTAGCGCTCGCTGGGAGACCCCTGAACGTTTCGTTACGATCCGTGCGGTCTACCAGGCCACGTCGGGCCGGCCGCTCAGCGGCCACCACAGCACGTCCACGGTGCCGTCGAACAGCGGGACCGCGGCGAGCACCGCGAGCGCCAGCAGCACCAGCCCGAGCACCACCTTGGCCCGCCGCGACGGCGCGATGCGGCGCAGCAGCGGGCCGGCACCGACCCGGGTCCCGTACGAGGCGGGCCCCCACCAGGCCACGACCACCGTGACCAGCATCGCCACGCCGAGCACGAGACTGTCCACGATCGGCTGGTTCATGCCGCCCACCGACCGTGCCTCGATGCTGGGATCCGGGACGATGATCAGGTTGCCGGGCGCGAACAGCAGGAGGCCCAGCAGCACCACGATCACGCCGCAGCAGATGCCGACGGCCGCGGCGGGCAGCACGCCGAACACGGCGCGCACGAGGTGCCAGGGCGACAGGAGGGTCGCGACGAGGGCGTCGGCCCGGCTCGGGCCGCGCCGCTCGCGCCGGCTGCGGAACTCCTCGACGGCGATGCCCGCGAGGCGGGTCAGGACCAGCAGGGCCACGAGCACGGCGGCGGCGATGCCGGGCATGGTCGCCGCGAGCGCCACGAGCGCCAGCCCCGCGGTGAGGAAGATCCCCCGGTACCCCCGCACACGTGCGGGGTTCTCCGGGACCACGACCGGCGCGACCGACGGCGGGGCCGGGCTCGGCGCGCCGACGGCCCGCCCGGTCACGGAACGCCCCCGGGCCTGGCTGACGGGTGCGGCCGCGAGGTCGGTCACGCCACCGGCAGCGTTGCGGCGGCGTGCGGCGGCACCCGCAGCGGCGCCGACCCCCGTCCCACCGGCTGCCGCGGAGACCGGGCGACGGCGCGCCGGCACGCCGTCGGGCAGCACGCGCGTCGAGCCGGCGTCGGCCGCCGTCTCGGCGGTCGTGGCCGCGGCCCCGAGCACGGCGGTCTGTTCGTCGTCCTCCCCCTCCGTGCGAGCGACGAACGCCTCGGACTCGGCCTTGAGCGCCCGGGCCACCTCGTCGGGACCCCACCGTTCGGCCGGCACGGCGCGCAGCGCGGCCGCGAGCGCCCGCTCCGCACGGGGCGGGAGCCCGTCGAGGTCGGCGTCACCCTGCCGGGAGCGGCGCAGCACCAGCTCGGTGGGGCGGACGCCGAACGGCGCGCGCCCGGTACCGGAGAACGCGAGCACCGCGGCCCATGACCACCAGTCGGTGTCGGGTCCGGGCTCGGCGCCGTCGAGCAGCTCGGGGGCGAGGTAGCCGGGGGTGCCCATGACGAACCCGGTGCGGGTGGCGCGCGGGTCGTTCGGCCCCTGGGCGAGCCCGAAGTCGATCAGGACGGGCCCGGTGCGCGCGATGAGCACGTTGGACGGGGTGAGGTCCCGGTGCACGACGCCGGTGCCGTGCACGGCCTCGAGCGCGTCGGCGAGCTGGTCGGCGAGCTCGAACAGGTCCCGGGGGTCGAGCGGCCCACGCTCGTCGATCTCCTCCTCGAGGGTGGGTCCCTCGACGAGCTCGGTGACGATGAAGGCCTCGGGCCCCTCCAGCTCGGCGTCCAGCACGCGGGCGACGGCGGGGTGGCGCAGGCCCTGGAGCGCGGCGGCCTCGCGGCGCAGGCGTTCGCGGGCGGCCGGGTCGTCGAGGTGGCGGTGCAGCATCTTGAGCGCGACGGCGTTCCCGCCGCCGTCGACCGCCCGGTAGACGGCGCCCATGGCGCCCGACCCGATCTCGCGCACGACCGTGTACCCGCCGAGCTGAGTGCCCGCGACGGGTCCGGCACCCGGCAGCGCGACCGGGGTGTCCACCTCCTCCATGGGGCACACGCTATCCGCCGCGCACGGGCGATGCCCGTCAAGTCCGGCCCTCTGACCAGCACCGGGAGCGCGCCCCGGCGAGTGAGTCGCCGACATCGTTACCCTGAGCAGGTACAAGACCTCGGTACTCTTGACGCTGGACAGCGTGACTCTTCTACATCCAAGGAGCAGTACATTGCCGGGTAAAGACGGGTACGATCTGGTCGTCGTCGCGAACCGGCTCCCGGTCGACTTCACGGTCGGTCCCGAGGGCGACCTCACCTGGCAGAGGTCGCCCGGCGGCCTGGTCACCGCACTGGAACCGGTCATGCAGGACGCCGACGGCGCGTGGGTGGGCTGGTCGGGCGCACCCGACCTGGCCCACGAGCCGTTCACCGCCGACGGCATGCTGCTGGTGCCGGTCACCCTGAGCGCCACCGAGATCGAGCGCTACTACGAGGGCTTCTCCAACGCGACGCTCTGGCCGCTCTACCACGACGTCATCGCACCGCCCGACTACCACCGCCAGTGGTGGGACGCCTACCGCCGCGTCAACCAGCGGTTCGCCGACGCCGCCGCCGAGCAGGCCGCCGAGGGCGGCGTCGTGTGGGTGCACGACTACCAGCTCCAGCTCGTGCCCCGCATGCTGCGCGACCTGCGCCCGGACCTGCGCATCGGGTTCTTCGACCACATCCCGTTCCCCCCGGTCGAGCTGTTCGCGCAGCTCCCGTGGCGCCGGCAGATCATCGACGGCCTGCTGGGCGCCGACCTGGTGGGCTTCCAGCGCAACGGCGACGCCGCGAACTTCGTGCGCTCCGCGCGCCGCCTCACCGGGTTCACCACGCGCGGCCCGGTCATCACGATCCCCGACGCCGACGGGCGCCCCGGCCGGCACGTGCGCGCGTCGTCGTTCCCCATCTCCATCGACTCCCGCCGGTTCGACACCCTGGCCCGCACGCCCGAGGTCCAGGCGCGCGCCAAGGAGATCAAGGCCGACCTCGGCAACCCCGACATCCTGATGCTCGGCGTGGACCGGCTCGACTACACCAAGGGCATCCGGCACCGCATCAAGGCGTACGGCGAGCTGCTCGACGACGGGCGGCTCGACGTCGAGCACCACACGCTCGTGCAGGTGGCCAGCCCGAGCCGCGAGAACGTGGGCGCCTACCAGGAACTGCGGGAGCACGTCGAGATCCTCGTGGGCCGCATCAACGGCGAGTACGGCGAGCTGGGCCACTCCGCGATCCACTACCTGCACCACTCCTACCCGCCCGAGGAGATGGCAGCCCTCTACCTCGCGGCGGACGTGCTGCTGGTGACCTCGCTGCGCGACGGCATGAACCTGGTGGCCAAGGAGTACATCGCCGCCCGCTCCGACGAGCGCGGCGCCCTGGTGCTGAGCGAGTTCACCGGCGCCGCGGACGAGCTCTCCCCCGGCCCCCTGCTGGTCAACCCGCACGACATCGACGGCATGAAGGACATCATCGTGGCCGCCGCGACCATGGACCCCCGCGAGCAGCGCCGCCGCATGCGCCGCCTGCGCCGCAAGGTCCTGGCCGACGACGTCGCCAAGTGGTCCGAGACGTTCCTCGGCGTGCTCACCGCGGTACCGGCCCGGCCGCTCACCGTGGACCCGCGCGCGGCGGAGCCCCGGCACCACAACCTCCGGGACGCCCTGACCGCGTTCACCACGCTCCCGGAGGGCGTGCCTGCCAAGGGTCTGGCCCGGATGAGCAACGGCAACGGGCGACGCAAGAAGCCGACCACGGGCTGGCTGCTCGCGTCCGACTTCGACGGCACGCTCGCGCCCCTGGTCGACGACCCCAAGGCGTCGGCCATGACCAAGGCGGCCCGCGCCGCCGTCGAGCAGCTGCACGCGCTCACGCACGAGGCGCCGGTCCGTCTCGCGTTCGTGTCCGGGCGCGACCTGTCCGACCTCGCCGAGCGCACCGTGGCCCCCGAGGGCACGTTCCTCGTGGGCAGCCACGGCGCGGAGGCCGGCCGGGCCACCAGCTCCGGCGTCGAGCAGGTGCCGTTCCACCTCACGACCTCGCAGTCCGCCCAGCTCGATGCGCTCGTGGCCGGCTTCGAGTCCGCCGTGTCGGGCCGGGAGGGGGCGTGGGTGCAGGTCAAGCCCGCCGCCGCCGTCGTGCACACGCGCCTGGCGAGCGTGGACGACGCCGCAGCCATCACCGTGGCCGCCGACGAGGTGGCCGCCAACCAGGGCCTGCCGGCCATGCACGGCAAGGACGTGGTCGAGGTCTCCGTGGTGCCCACCAGCAAGGGCGAGGCCCTGCGCCGCCTGCGCGGCACCGTCGCGGCCGAGCTGGGCGTCGAGAAGGTGCGCGTGCTGTACGCGGGCGACGACACCACCGACGAGGCGGCGTTCGCCGCCCTGGAGGCCGGCGACCTGTCGATCAAGGTGGGCACCGGCGACACCCTCGCCTCGCACCGCGTGCCCGACCCCGACGCGCTCGCCGCCGTCCTGGCCGGCCTGGCCCGCACGCTGGGCGAGGAGTGACCTGCCTGTGACCTGGTCTGTACCGCGACCTTGACCAACCGGGGTACGATCGCGCTGCAACAGTGTCACCGCCGACACGTCAGTGGAAGCAACGGCACCCGACCACAACGGATCGTCCGGCACGTACCTGCCGGTGGAGGGATGTTTTCTCATGGCTACGGTCACTTTCGACCACGCGACGCGCGTCTACCCGGGCACGGAGCGCCCGGCCGTCGACCAGCTGAACCTGGAGATCGAGGACGGCGAGTTCCTCGTCCTCGTCGGCCCGTCCGGCTGCGGCAAGTCCACCTCGCTGCGCATGCTGGCGGGTCTGGAGGACGTCAACGGCGGGCACATCTTCATCGGTGACCGGGACGTCACCGACGTGCAGCCCAAGGACCGCGACATCGCGATGGTGTTCCAGAACTACGCGCTCTACCCCCACATGTCCGTGGCGGACAACATGGGCTTCGCCCTGAAGATCGCCGGCACCCCGAAGGCCGAGATCCGCCAGCGGGTCGAGGAGGCCGCCAAGATCCTGGACCTGACCGAGTACCTGGACCGCAAGCCCAAGGCCCTCTCCGGTGGTCAGCGTCAGCGTGTGGCCATGGGCCGCGCGATCGTGCGTCAGCCGCAGGTGTTCCTCATGGACGAGCCGCTGTCCAACCTGGACGCCAAGCTGCGCGTGCAGACCCGTACCCAGATCGCCTCGCTGCAGCGCCGCCTGGGCGTCACCACGGTCTACGTGACCCACGACCAGACCGAGGCCCTCACCATGGGTGACCGCATCGCGGTCCTCAACGGCGGCATCCTGCAGCAGGTCGGCACCCCGCGGGAGATGTACGACCGCCCGGCCAACGTGTTCGTGGCCGGGTTCATCGGCTCCCCGGCGATGAACATCGGCACGTTCGACGTCAAGGACGGCGGCGTCAAGGTCGGCTCCGCGAGCGTCCCGCTGGAGCGGTCCATCGCCAGCGCGATCCCGGACTCCGACGGCGGCAAGGTGACCCTGGGCTTCCGCCCCGAGTCGCTGGACGTGGTCCCGGCCGGTACCGCCGGGTCGTTCGAGGTCGAGGTCAACCTCGTCGAGGAGCTCGGCTCGGACGCGTTCGTGTACGGCTCGCTCAAGGGCGACGCCGCCGACGTGGACCTGTCCGCCGGTGACACCAACCAGGTCATCGTCCGTATCGACCCGCGTGGCGTGCCGGACAAGGGCGACGTCATCTCCGTGGCCATCCAGGCCGGCCACTCCCACGTGTTCTCCGCGACCTCGGGCGAACGCCTCGGCTGACCCCACCCGCCGCCGAGGTAGAACCATGGCGACATAGAACTGTGGCGAGACAGAACGCCGGCCAGAGCCGACGTCCTGTCTCGCCACAGTTCTGTCCCACGCCGGAGACCCACCCCGGCGGCCCCGTCGTTCAGAATGGTGCCCATGCCCCAGCAGAACCTCCAGATCACCGCGGTCGCACCCGACCCCGCGCTGCTGGACCTCCCGTGGGACGTGCCGCTGGTCGACTGGCCGGAGGACGTCCTGGCCGCGCTGCCGCAGGGCATCTCCCGGCACGTCGTCCGCTTCGTCAACCACGGCGGGCGCGTCATCGCGATCAAGGAGATCGGCGAGACCGTCGCCTACCGCGAGTACGAGCTGCTCCGGCAGCTCCACCGCATCGAGGTTCCCTCGGTGGTCCCCGTGGGCGTCATCACCGGCCGCCGGGCGCCCGACGGCGAGCGGCTGGAGGCGGTGCTCGTCACCGAGCACCTGTCCTTCTCCCTGCCCTACCGCGCCCTGTTCAGCCAGGACCTGCGCCCCGACACCGCGACCCGCCTCATCGACGCCCTCGCGGTGCTCCTCGTGCGCCTGCACCTGGTGGGCTTCTACTGGGGTGACGTGTCGCTGTCGAACACGCTGTTCCGGCGCGACGCCGAGACGTTCGCGGCCTACCTGGTCGACGCCGAGACCGGCGACATGCACCGTCAGCTCACGGACGGCCAGCGCAACTACGACGTCGACCTGGCGCGCACCAACATCATCGGCGAGCTGATGGACCTGGCCGCGGGCGAGCTGCTGGACGAGAACGTCGACGAGGTGGCCATCGGCGACGCCCTCGTGGAGCGCTACAACGAGCTGTGGGCCGCCCTGACGGGCTCCGAGGCCTTCGACTCCAACGAGCGGTGGCGGGTCGCCGCCCGCATCGAGCGGCTCAACGACCTCGGCTTCGACGTGGGCGAGCTGGAGATCACCACCGACATCGACGGCACCAAGGTGCGCATCCAGCCCAAGGTGGTCGACGCCGGGCACCACTCCCGCCGGCTCCTGCGCCTCACCGGGCTCGACGTCCAGGAGAACCAGGCCCGCCGCATGCTCAACGACCTGGACAGCTACCGGGCCGCGACGGACCGGCAGAACGACCAGGAGCAGATCGTGGCCCACGCCTGGGTCCGTCAGGTCTTCCGGCCGACGATCGACGCGGTGCCGCGCGAGCTGCGCCGCAAGCTGGAGCCGGCGCAGCTGTTCCACGAGATCCTGGACCACCGCTGGTTCATCTCCCAGCAGGCGCAGCGCGACATCCCGATGCCGGAGGCCGCCGAGTCCTACGTCGAGAACGTGCTCCGACACCGCCCGGACGAGGACGCGGTCCTGGGCCTGCCCCCGGGCGCGACCGCCGCCGACTACGTCGAGTGATCGGCAGAAGGTCAGGTGATCGGCACCCCGGGGTACCGATCACCTGACCTTCTGCCGATCACGCGCCGGGTGCGGCTGCTCGCTGCTTCGCGACCTCGTACAGGGTGATGCCGGCGGCCACCGCCGCGTTCAGCGACTCCGTCGTGGCCGCGATCGGGATGGAGACCACCGCGTCGCACGCCTCGCGGACCAGGCGGGACAGGCCCTTGCCCTCGGAGCCGACCACCAGCACCAGCGGGTCGGTCGCGTAGGCGAGCTCCCCCACCGGCATGTCGCCGCCGGCGTCCAGGCCGACCACGAAGCAGCCGGCCTTCTTGAGCTCCGCGAGCTCGCGGGCCAGGTTGGTCGCCCGCGCCACGGGCACCCGCGCCGCGGCACCCGCGGACACCTTCCAGGCCGACGCCGTGACCCCCGCGGCGCGCCGCTCGGGCACCAGCACGCCGTGCGCACCGAACGCCCCGCCCGACCGCAGCACCGCGCCGAGGTTGCGCGGGTCGGTGACGTTGTCGAGCGCCACGATCAGCGGCGCCTCGCCGGCCTCGGCCGCGACGTCGAGCAGGTCCTCGACGTCCCGGTACTCGTACGGCGGCACCTTCATGGCGACGCCCTGGTGCACGGCGCCGTCGGTGATCCGGTCGAGGTCGAGGCGCGAGGCCTCGAACATGGGCAGGCTGCGCGCGTGCGCGATCTCGAGGATCTCCTGCGTCCGGTCGTCCGCCTCCAGGCGCGAGGCCAGGTAGATGCCCTCGGCGGGCATCTCGGCGCGCAGGGCCTCCAGCACGGAGTTGCGGCCGGCGACCACCTCGGCGGCGCCGGCGCCCTTGCGGCCCGCGCCGCGCCCGCCCGGCGTACCGGGCCGGCGCTGGGTGGTCGCGGCCCGCTTCTCCGCCGCGATCTTGCGCTGGTGCGCGGGGTGGTAGGTGCGGTCCTCCGCCTTGGGCGTCGGGCCCTTGCCGCGCAGCGCCTTGCGGCTGTGCCCGCCGGTGCCCACCTGGGCGCCCTTCTTGGAGCCGGCCTTGCGCACCGCACCGGCGCGCTTGGAGTTGCCTGCCATCGTGTCTCTCGTCTCTCAGCCGGGTGTCAGATCAGGACAGCGCCCAGCGGGCGCCGTCGGCGGAGTCCTGGACCTCGATACCGGCCGCCGCCAGGCGGTCCCGGATCGCGTCGGAGGCGGCCCAGTCCTTCGCGGCACGGGCCTGCGCGCGCGCCGAGAGCTCCGCGGCGACGAGCGCGTCCAGCGCCGTCGCGTACCGGTCGTCCGTCGAGGTGGCCCACTGCGGGTCGGCAGGGTCCAGGCCCAGCACGTCCAGCATCGCACGCACCGTCACCAGCTCCGCACGCACCGCGGCGTCGGAGCCCTCGGCGAGGGCCGTGTTCCCGGCCCGCAGGTGCTCGTGCACGACGGCGAGCGCCTGCGGCACGTTGAGGTCGTCGTCCATGGCCGCCGCGAACCCCTCGGGCACCTCCGCCTTGGCCACCTCCTCGGCCGGGACGTCGCCGACCCGCTCGGACGCGCGCGTGACGAAGCCCGACAGGCGCTCCCACGTGGTGCGGGCCTCCTGGAGGGTGTCCGGCGCCCACTCCAGCATGGACCGGTACTGGACGGCGGCCAGGGCGTAGCGCACCACCGGTGCGGGGGCCTGGGTCAGCAGCTCGCTCACGAGGAGCCCGTTGCCCAGCGACTTGGACATCTTGACGCCGGCCTGCGTGACCCACGCGACGTGCATCCACCGCTGCGCGAACCCGTAGCCCGCGGCGCGAGACTGGGCCTGCTCGTTCTCGTGGTGCGGGAACCGCAGGTCGAGGCCGCCGCCGTGGATGTCGAACGTCTCACCCAGGTAGCGGCGGGCCATGGCGGAGCACTCGAGGTGCCAGCCGGGCCGCCCGCGCCCGTAGGGGGTGTCCCAGGACGCCGACTCCGGCTCGCCGGGCTTGGGGGCCTTCCAGAGCGCGAAGTCGTGCGGGTTCTTCTTGTCCGCGGCCGCGCCCGACACCTCCGCGCCCTCCTCGGGGCTGAGGTCCTCGATCTTCTGCCGGGTGAGCTCGCCGTAGGCCGGCCAGGAACGCACGTCGAACCAGACGTTGCCCGCGCCGGTGGTGTAGGCGTTGCCTTTCTCGACCAGGCGCTCCATGAGCGCGACCATCTCGGGCACGCTGCCGGTGGCGCGCGGCTCGTAGGTGGGCGGGATGACGCCGAGGGCGTCGTACGCCTGCGTGAACACGCGCTCGTACAGCGCGGCGTGCGCCCACCACTCCCGGCCGGCGGCGGCCGACTTGGCCAGCACCTTGTCGTCGATGTCGGTGACGTTGCGGATCAGCGTGACCTTCAGGCCCCGGCGGGTGAGCCAGCGCCGCAGCACGTCGAACGCGATGACCGGCCGGAGGTGGCCCACGTGGGGTGGTGCCTGCACGGTGGCACCACACAGGTAGATGCCGACCTCGCCCGGGGTGATGGGGGTGAAGTCGCGCACCTCGCGCGTGGCGGTGTCATACAGGCGAAGAGTCACCTGTCAAGGGTACCGGCGCTCAGGCACCCTTTTCCTGCCCGGAGCCCTGTCCGAGCAGCCGGGCCACGTGCTGGTGGCCGCGCGTCTCGTAGCCGACCACGATCACGACCGGCGCGAGCATCACCAGGACCAGCGACCAGGACATGGGCAGCCCGGCCGCGGCGGTGGCGACGGCCGCCGCGAGCACGGCCACGGCGCCGAGCACCAGACCGACGTGCAGCGCCTGGAACGAGCGGGTCAGCAGACCGAACTGCACGTGGTCGACCACGAGGAACACCAGCACCGGCACGGCGACGGCGAGCACGGTCCCCACGGCGCCGACGTGCGAGTGCTCCTCCAGGTAGTACGCCGCGACGTGCAGTCCCGCGCCCACGCCGGCCAGCGCCGCGAAGACGGCGATGTTCCCGTAGCCCCACACGAACGACCGCTCGCGGTGCCGGTGCAGCATCTCGGCGTCGGGCGTGAGGTAGTACGTCCACCACAGACCGAACGTGAGGCCGGTGCCCGCGAGCGCCACGAGCGCGGCGTCCAGCGTCCAGCCCGACTCGTGCACGACGGCGGACAGCGACGCGACGGTGCCGATGACGCCCTCGCCGAGCGTGATGATGGCGAGCAGCCCGTACCGCTCGGCCATGTGGTGGGCGTGCCAGGGTGTGCTGCGCTGGCCGGGGCCCTCCGTGCGCAGGCGCTCGGCGAGCCAGGGCCCGGCCATCTCGGCGGCGCCGAGCAGCACGCCGCCCACGAAGAAGACGGACACGCTCACGGGCGCGACGGCGAGCACCAGCCAGCCGATCTGGGTGATCACGAGAGTGCGGGCGTAGGCCAGGCAGGTGGCGCGGTACTCGGGCGCCTGCCGCGCGGCGCGGAGCCACTGCACGAGCATGGCCAGGCGCATGATCACGTAGCCGGCGACCATCACCTCGTTGTGCACCCGGTCGCCCTCGACCAGGGACCCGAACATGTCCGGCAGGCCGAGCGCCAGCACCACGACGCCGACCATCTGCACCATCGTGGTGACGCGGTAGAACCAGTCGTCGGTGTCGAACGCCGAGGCGAACCACGTGAAGTTGATCCACGCCCAGCAGATCGCGAACATCGAGAACGCGAACCCGATCACGCCGGCGGCGACGTGGCCCTCGGCGACCAGGTGGGCGCCCTGCTCCCCCGCCACGCCGAACCCGACCACGAAGGCGAGGTCGAACAGCAGCTCCAGCGGGGTGGCCGTACGCGCCGGCTCGTGGGGGTCGCGGCCGGTCATGGGCCGGTTGCGGTGGTGCAGGGTGGACATGGGCCTTGTTCTACCCGAAACGGCGCGCGACGGCCTACCCGAAGTTCCGGCCCTCGCCCCGGTAGGTCGGCACGGTCTCGACCACCTCGGTCCCGCGCACGAGGTGCACCCGGTCGAACCGCTCCATCATCTCCCCCGCCTTCGCGTGGCGGAGCCAGACGCGGTCACCGGTGCGCAGCCGGCCGTCGGGACCCGACCCACGCGTCGCGCGCAGCGGCGTCTGGACCTCGCCCGCACCCTCCGTGCCGGTCAGCGCGTAGCCCGGCGTGAACAGCCGGGGCAGCCGGGAGACGCCCGCCTGGCCCGAGGCGGCGTACCCGCCGGAGAACGCCGTCACCCAGCCCGGGGCGGGCTCACGCACCACGTCGAGCCCGAAGAACGCGGCCGGCCGCGCCTCGAACGAGCGGTAGCCGTCGAACAGCCCGGGGGCGTAGAGCCCGGAGCCCGACGTCACCTCGGTCACGCCGGGCGCCGCGCCGCTCACCTCGATCGAGCCGGTCCCGCCCGCGTTGACGAGCTCCACGTCGTGCCCGACGGCGTCACGCACCGCGGCGAGGATCCGCACCCGGCGCGCGTTGACCTCCCGCATCGAGAGCCGCTTGACCAGCCGGACGGCGGGGCTCGTGTCGGGCAGCCCGGCCACCTGTGCCTCGTAGAACATGAGGCCGCGCACGGTCAGCCCCTGCGCCTGCGCCACGGTCGCGAGCGCCGCGACGTCGGCGGGGTCGCGCAGCGGCGAACGGCGCACCCCGAGGTGCGCGGTGAGCCGCCCGGCGCCGACGCGCAGCGAGCAGTCGACGTCGAGGCACACCTGGACCGGTCCCGCGGCCGTCGTGCCGTCCGCCCCGCGCACCCGCTCGGTCGCGGCGGCGATCAGGCCGAGGTGGGCCGCGTCGTCGACCATCAGCGTGATCTCCGCGCGTGCCACCGAGTCGGCGGCCAACGTCGCCAAGGCCTCCGCGTCGACCGTCGGGTAGCCCACCAGCACGTCGCGCATGCCCTCGCTCACCAGCCACAACGCCTCGCGCAACGAGTAGGCCATGACGCCGGCGAAGCCGTGCCCCAGCGCCCGCTCGACGAGCGAGCGCACCCGCACGGACTTGGAGGCGACGCGGACGGGGACGCCGTCGGCACGCTTGAGCAGGTCGAGCGCGTTCGCGTCGAACACGTCCAGGTCCACGACGGCGAGCGGCGCGGGCAGGCCCGACGTGGCGGCGGTCAGGCGAGCGGCGGTCCCGGCGACGGAGCTCATGCCCGAACGCTACTCCCCGGGGACCGAGCCATGGGATAGTGCGTCGATGATCTGGACGAACTGGGCGCGGACGGCCAGTGCGACTCCCGCGCGACAGGTGCACCCGGCCACCGAGGAGGACCTGTCCGCCGCGGTGCGCCGGGCCGTGCGCGAGGGACACACCGTCCGGGCGGTCGGCGCGGGGCACTCGTTCTCCGCGGCGGCCGCCACGGACGGCGTACAGGTCGACCTGGACCGGCTGAACGCCCTGCACCGGGTCGAGCGCGACCCCGGCACGGGGAACGCCCTGGTGACCGTGGGTGCGGGCATCCGGCTGCACCAGCTCAACCGGGTGCTCGCCGAGCGTGGGCTCGCCCTGCAGAACCTGGGCGACATCGACCGGCAGACGATCGCGGGCGCCGTCTCGACGGGGACGCACGGCACCGGCGCGCGGTTCGGCAGCCTCGCGAGCCGGGTGCGCGCCCTCACCGTGGTGGGCGCCGACGGCGAGGTCACCCGCTGCAGCCCCACCGAGCACCCCGACCTGTTCGAGGCGTCCCGCCTCGGCCTGGGCACGACGGGTGTGCTGAGCACGGTCACCGTCGAGGCCGTCCCGGCCTTCGACCTGTGCGCACAGGAGGACGTCCAGCCGGTGGAGCGGGTGCTCGACGAGCTGGACCACCTGGTCGACGGTGCCGACCATTTCGAGTTCTTCTGGTTCCCGACCGCACGCCACGTGCAGACCCTGACCAACACCCGGGTCCCGGCCCGGGCGGACGCCGACACGCCGGCCGGGGCGGGCCACAGCGTGCGCCGGGCCGCGTCCGCCGTCCGCGCCTTCGTCGACGACGAGGTGCTGTCCAACGCGGGCCTGGAGCTCGCGAACCGCACGGCCACCGCTCTCCCGGCCGTGACGCCCCGCCTGAACGCGTTCGCGGCCCAGGCCCTGCGCCCCCGCACCTACACGGCGCCGTCGTACCAGGTGCTCTGCAACCGGCGGCGGGTGCGGTTCCGGGAGACGGAGTACGCGGTCCCGCGTGCGGTCGTAGTCGACGTCCTGCGGGAGATCGACGGCTGGCTGCGCCGCACCGGCGAGAACGTCCCCTTCCCGCTGGAGATCCGGTTCGCCCCGGCCGAGGACGCCTGGCTCTCCACCGCGTACGGCCGCGAGACCGCCTACGTGGCCGTGCAGCAGTACTGGCGCCTGCCGTACGGCCGGTACTTCGACGCCGCGGAGCAGATCTTCACGGCCGTCGGCGGACGCCCGCACTGGGGCAAGATGCACACGCGCGACGCCGCCTACCTCGCCGGCCAGTACAGCCGGTTCGAGGACTTCCGCCGGGCACGGACGGCCGCCGACCCGGACGGCGTGTTCACCAACCCGTACACCCGGCGGGTCTTCGGCTAGGGCTCCGTCGGCCGCATCTCGTCGAACACGTCCCGGGTGAGGACGGCGAACCCCTCGCGCGCGGCGGCGTCGTCCTGGTCCACCATCCACGCGAGCTCGATGCCGTCGATGCGCAGCGCCGTCATCCGGGCGAGGTCGTCGATGTCCGTGGCCCACGTGACGCCGACGACCTCCGCCAGCCGCACCAGGTACTCCCGCGTCATCGCGATGCTCTGCCGCAGGTGCGCCTGCGCCACCTCGCGCAGCACCGGCGTACGCGCCCCGGAGACGGCGAACTCGAACGTGAGCAGCCGCATGTGCTGGTGCTCCTTGAGCCCCAGCAGCATCGCGTCGACCGTGGCCTCCGCGAGCACCCGGCGGTCGGGGCCGGCCTCGAGCGCGCGCAGCACCGGCTCCGACGCCCGCATCGCGATGGACCGGCCCATGGCCCGCAGCATCGCGTCCTTGTCGTCGAAGCAGTAGTGCACGGTGCCGAGGGAGATCCCGGCCTCCTGCGCCACGCGGCGCACGGTCACCGACTCGACGCCCTCGCGCAGCGCCACGCTCAGGCCGGCCTCGACGATCTCGGCCCGACGCTCGTCGAGCGGCTTGCGCTTGTTCATGTCGCGTCCCCGCCGACCGCGCCGGACGACGGCTCGCCGTCGGGCACGACGAGGGCCGTCGCGATGGCCGCGATACCCTCGCCGCGGCCGGTGAGGCCGAGCGCGTCGGTCGTGGTCGCCGTCAGGGACACGGGCGCGCCGGCAGCAGCGGACAGCGCCGCCTGAGCCTCGTCGCGCCGCGTACCGACCCGCGGATGGTTACCGATCACCTGGACTGCCACGTTACCGATCATGTACCCAGCAGCCCGGACGCGCCTCGCGGCCTCGGCGAGCAGGGTGGTTCCCGAGGCCCCCGCCCACTCCGGACGGCCCGTGCCGAAGTGCGATCCGAGGTCACCCAGGCCCGACGCGGAGAACAGTGCGTCCGCCGCGGCGTGCGCGGCCACGTCGGCGTCGGAGTGGCCTGCCAGGCCGCGTTCCCCCGGCCAGTGCAGGCCGCCGAGCCACAGCTCGCGGTCGGAACCCTCCGGGGCGTAGGCGTGCACGTCGACCCCGATGCCGGTGCGCGGCAGGGGGTACCCCGCCGGGCCCGGGCGCGGGGGTTCCGGCGTGCTCGGCGAGTCGGTCATGCGTTGCTCTCCTGCAGCACGAGGGACGCGAGCCACAGGTCGCGTTCGGTGGTGATCTTGAAGGCGGTCGCGTCCCCGGCGACCATGTGGACCGGTTCGCCCAGTGCCTCGACGAGGCCCGCGTCGTCCGTCGCCGCGAGGTGCTCCGCGAGGGCCCGGGCCGCACCCGTACGGTGTGCGCGCACCAGGAGGTCCCGTGCGAAGCCCTGCGGGGTCTGCACGGCCCGCAGCATCGACCGGTCGGGCGTGCCCGTGACCAGCTCGGCGTCGCCGTCGGGGCAGACCTGCTTGACCGTGTCCGTGACCGGCAGCCCGGGCACGACGGCGCCGTGCCCGCTGCGCACCGCGTCCACGACCCGCCGGACGAGGTCCGCGGGCACGAGGGGCCGCGCCGCGTCGTGCACCAGCACCACGTCGTCGCCGGGCCGGGCCAGCGCGAGGCCGGCCGCGACCGAGGCCTGGCGGGTGGGGCCGCCGTCGGTCACCTCGACCGGCACGAGCACGTGCGGGTCGGCGGACAGCAGGTCGGCCATGACGCCGACCAGGCCGTCGGGTGCGGTGACGACCAGCGAGTCCACCACACCCGACGCCGCGAGGCGGCGTGCGGCGTGCAGCACGAGCGGGAAGCCGTCCAGCTCCACGAGGGCTTTGGGCAGGTCACGCCCCAGACGGGATCCCGAGCCGGCGGCCGTCAGGATTGCAAGGGTCGTCATCTCGTCGCAGGTCCCCACAGGATCTTGGTTGAGCGAAGGATCCCGTGGGGCGCGAGGTCCTGACAGGTGTGTCAGACGTGCGGGGGACCCTGTGGGTCGGTCAGGAGGCGAGGACCTCGTCGAGGATCGCTTCCGCCTTCTCCTCCTCGGTGTGCTCGGCCAGCGCGAGCTCCGAGACGAGGATCTGCCGGGCCTTGGCGAGCATGCGCTTCTCCCCTGCGGACAGGCCGCGGTCGGCGTCCCGCCGGGACAGGTCACGCACTACCTCGGCCACCTTGATGACGTCGCCGGACGCGAGCTTCTCGAGGTTCGCCTTGTACCGGCGCGACCAGTTGGTGGGCTCCTCCGTGTACGGGGCGCGCAGCACCTCGAACACGCGGTCGAGGCCCTCCTGGCCGACCACGTCGCGCACTCCCACGAGGTCGACGTTCTCCGCCGGAACCTCGATGGTGAGGTCGCCCTGGGCAACCTTGAGCTTGAGGTACATCTTCTCTTCGCCGCGAATCTTGCGGGTCTTGATCTCTTCGATCAGCGCCGCGCCGTGGTGCGGGTAGACAACCGTCTCGCCTACTGTGAACGTCATCTGCAGATGTCCCCTTTCCCTGACACCAGGTTACCACGGCGTGATCTGCAGAACTTGCGCCCTTGGCAACCTCCAGGCATCATTTGCCGCTGCGTTTTCGCAGGTCAGAGGTGTCGCAGAGGGCTCAGGGAGGCCCGTGACCGGCCCGCGCACCCCGATCGGATCGTTCCGGAGCCGTGACCGGCACCACGCCGTGACCGGGCATTTCGCCGCCTTCGCGATGCGCGGGCACACCGTGTGGCCCACTAGGATATGGCGGGGATCCGACCCCGCACGAACCAGCCGAAGATCAGGGAGTTCACCGTGTCCCGTCGCGCCACCGCCGCCCGAGGCGCCCGCACCATCGCCCTCGCAGCGGTCTCCGCCACGGGGGCTCTCCTCCTGGCGGCCTGCTCGCCGACCACCACGACGCTGAACTACGACCCGTCGGACGGCGTGGGCGTCTCGGTGCTCGGCGAGGAGAACCGGGACCTGCGCGGCATCAACCTGATGGTCGTCTCGGCGGCCGAGGGCGAGGCCGGCAACGTGCTCGGCGCGCTGGCCAACCAGACCGCCGAGGACGCCGCGTTCACGCTGGAGGCCCCCGGCGCGGCCCCCGTGACGCTGGACGTCCCGGCGGGTGGCACCGTCTACCTGGGCACCGAGACCGGCGAGACCGTGGCGCTCGACACGGTCGGCGCGGCCCCGGGCGAGTACCTCGACGCGGTGCTCACCGTGGGCGCGGACAGCAAGGAGTTCCAGCTCCCGGTCCTGGACGGCACGCTGCCGGAGTACGCGGAGCTCCTGCCGGCGGCCGCGGCGCCGTCCGGGTCGCCGTCGGCCTCCCCGTCGCCGTCCGCCACGGAGTGACCTGACGCCCGTCACGGGTACGACAGAGGCCGGTGGCCCGGCGTGGGAGACCACGCCGGGCCACCGGCCTCTGTCGTACCGGGCTCAGCCGGCCGTCACCCGAAGCGGCCCGAGACGTAGTCCTCGGTGGCCTTCTCGCTGGGCGACGAGAAGATCGTCGCGGTGTCGTTCATCTCGATGAGGCGGCCGGGCTTGCCGGTGCCCGCGATGTTGAAGAACGCGGTCTTGTCGCTCACGCGCGCGGCCTGCTGCATGTTGTGCGTGACGATGACGATCGTGTAGTCCTTCTTCAGCTCCTGGATCAGGTCCTCGATCGCCAGGGTGGAGATCGGGTCCAGGGCCGAGCACGGCTCGTCCATGAGCACCACCTGCGGCTTGACCGCGATGGCGCGGGCGATGCAGAGGCGCTGCTGCTGACCGCCCGACAGGCCCGAACCGGGCTTCTCCAGACGGTCCTTGACCTCGTTCCAGAGGTTGGCGCCGCGCAGGGACGACTCGACCAGGTCGTCGGCGTCGGACTTCGAGATGCGCTTGTTGTTCAGCTTCACGCCCGCCAGCACGTTGTCCCGGATGGACATCGTGGGGAACGGGTTGGGGCGCTGGAACACCATGCCCACGGTGCGGCGCACGGCCACGGGGTCGACGTCGTCGCCGTAGAGGTCGACGCCCTCGAGCTCCACCTTGCCCTCGACGTAGGCGCCGGGGATCACCTCGTGCATGCGGTTGAGGGTGCGCAGGAACGTCGACTTGCCACAGCCCGACGGGCCGATGAAGGCCGTCACGGACTTGGGGTCGATCGTCATGGAGACGCCCTCGACGGCACGGAAGTCGCCGTAGTAGATGTTGACGTCCTTGACGTCGATTCGCTGAGCCATCGTTGAGTTCCTTCGGACTGTGGCTTCGGGTGAGGCGGACGTGCGCGGTGCGTCAGCGGAGCTTCGGCGCGAACCAGCGGTTCACGAGCCGGCCGATGATGTTGAGGAGCATCACGATCACGATCAGCGTAAGGGCTGCCCCCCACGCGTTCTGCAGGGCGATGTCCGCCACGCAGTTCTCCTGGCCCTCGCGGCAGGTGGCCAGACCCTGGCTGTACTGACGGTAGATGAAGACCGGCAGCGTCATCATGCGCCCGTCGAACGCGTCGAAGTTGATGGAGTCGGTCACGCCCACCGCGACGAGCAGCGGCGCGGTCTCACCGATCACGCGGGCGACCGCCAGCAGCACGCCCGTGGTCAGGCCGGCCACGGAGGTGCGCAGCACGACCCGCACGATGGTGAGCCACTTGGGCACGCCGAGCGCGTACGACGCCTCGCGCAGCTCGTTCGGCACGAGCTTGAGCATCTCCTCGCAGGAGCGCACCACCACGGGGATCATGAGCACCGACAGCGCGACGGCGCCCATGAAGCCGAAGCGCGCGCCCGGGCCGAAGAAGATCGTGAACAGCGAGACCGCGAAGAGGCCGGCCACGATCGACGGGATACCCGTCATGACGTCCACGAAGAACGTCACCGCACGGGCCAGCGCGCCGCGGCCGTACTCGACCAGGTAGATGGCGACCAGCAGGCCGACCGGCACCGAGATGAGCGCCGCCCAGCCGGTGATGATCAGCGTGCCCATGATCGCGTGGTAGATGCCGCCGCTGGGGTCGCCGCCGAAGATGCCGCGCATCGAGTAGGTGAGGAACTCGAGGGTGACGCGGCCGGCACCGTTGAACAGCACGGTCCACAGCAGCGAGACCAGCGGCACCATCGCGAGCGCGAAGGCGCCCCAGATGAGCACCGTCATGATGCGGTCGGTGCGCCGGCGGCGCGGCTCGGCGGTGGTCAGGAGCACGCGGGTGCGCTCCGTGGCGTCCGTGGTCGACGTGTCGACGCTCATCAGTTGGCCCCCGAGAATTCCTTGCGGCGGGCGACGATGGCCCGGGCGGCCATGTTCACCGCCAGCGTGATGACGAACAGCGCGAGACCGGTGGCGATCAGGGCGTTCACGGCCAGGCCGCTCGCCTCCGGGAAGTCCAGGGCGATGTACGCCGCGATGGTCTGCTGCTGGGCGGCCTGGAGGATCTTGAACGAGTACAGGAAGCCGGGCGAGAGGATCATCAGCACGGCCATGGTCTCGCCGAGCGCGCGGCCCAGCCCCAGCATGGCGGCCGAGATGACGCCGGACTGCCCGAACGGCAGCACCGCGGTGCGGATCATCTCCCACCGCGTGGCACCCAGCGCGAGCGCGGCCTCCTCGTGCAGGCGCGGCGTCTGCAGGAACACCTCGCGGGAGACGGCCGTGATGATCGGCAGGATCATCACGGCGAGCACGACCGCGACGGTCGCCAGGGTGCGGGCCGTCGGCGACGCGTCACCGGCGAACAGCGGGAACCACCCGACGTACTGGTTGAGCCAGGACCACACCGGCCCGACGGCGGGCGCCAGGACCGTGAACCCCCACAGGCCGTAGACCACCGACGGGATCGCGGCGAGCAGGTCCACGAGGTAGCCCATGAGCTGGGCGAGCCGGCGCGGCGCGTAGTGCGAGATGAACAGCGCGATGCCCATGGCCACGGGCGTGGCCAGCAGCAGGGCCAGCACGGCGGCGAGCAGCGTGCCGAAGACGAGCGGCCCGACGTACGCGATGAAGGACGTGTCGTCGGGGTAGCGGGGCACGGCGTCCGCGAGCTCCGCGGAGCTGGCCGACACCGCCGGCCACGCGCGCGCGATCAGGAACAGCGCGACCGCAGCCAGGGTCGCGAGGATGAGCGCACCGGCACCGGTGGTGATCCAGCGGAAGATCCGGCTGAAGCCCCGCTCGGTGTCGCCGCTCGACCGGCGGGGCCGCGTGGGCGCCGGGGCAGCGGGTGGGCTGTCAGTGGTGGTCACAGAGGTCCTCGGCTCGTCGTGTCTGTGCTCGTCGGATGTGAGTTCAAGCCTGGCACGGCCGTGCCGGTGACCGGGCCACGGGACCTTGCGGTCCCGTGCGGCCCGGCCACCGGCCGGGTGGTCGTACTGCCGGTACTGCGTGCCGGCCGGGTCAGCCGGCCGTGATGGCCTCGACCGACGGCAGGAACTGCTCGGTCAGCGAGGTCGGGAGCGGGGCGGAGCCGGCCGAGTCGGCCGCTGCGGACTGGCCCTCCTCGCTCAGGATGTAGGTGTAGAAGCCCTTGACCAGGTCCGCGGTGGCGGCGTCCTCGTAGGTGGCGCAGGCCAGGTGGTAGGAGACGAGCACGATCGGGTAGGTGCCCGGGATGTCGCGCTTGAGGTCGTAGGCGAACACGTGGTCGCCGGTGCCCTCGATGCGGTCCGAACCCTCCACCACGGCCGCGGCGGCCTCGGGGCTGTACTCGACGAACTCGTCGCCGACGCCCACGGCCACCGTGCCCAGGTCAGCGATCTGCGAGGCGTCGGCGTAGGTGATGGTGCCCTCGCCGGCCTGCGCGGCGCTGACCACGCCGGAGGTGCCCTGCGCGGACTCCTGGCCGTCCACGGGCCAGATGCCCTCGGGCTCGTAGGTCCACACGTCCGGGACCACGGTGTGCAGGTACTCCTGGAAGTTCTCCGTGGTACCCGAGTCGTCCGAGCGGTGCACGACCGTGATGTCGGTGTCGGGCAGCTCGGCGTCGGGGTTGTCGTCGGCGATCGCCGCGTCGTTCCACTTCTCGATGTCGCCGTTGAAGATCTTCGCGATCGTCTCGGAGGACATGTTCAGGGTGTCGACACCCTCGAGGTTGAAGGCGACGGCCACCGGGGAGATGTAGGCCGGGTACTCGATGACCCCGCCCTCACCGCACTGCGCCTCGGCGTCGGCCATCTCGTCCTCGTCCAGGGCGGCGTCCGAGCCGGCGAACGCGAAGGCGCCGGAGATGAAGTTCTCGCGGCCGCCACCGGAACCGGTCGGGTCGTAGTTGACGGTGACGTCGGGGTACTGGCTCTGGAACCCGGCGCGCCAGGCCTCCATGGCGGACTCCTGCGACGACGCACCGCCGCCGTTGAGCTCACCCGAGAGGTCCATGGCGGACTCGGAGCCCGCACCGGTGGGCTCGTCCTCGCCCGGGTTCTGACCGCAGGCTGCGAGGCTCAGCGCGAGCGCGCCCACCATGACAGCGGAGCCAACGCGGGGGAATCGGCTGATCTTCACGTGTCGTTCCATCCTGTTCAAGTCGTACGCGCGGCGAGCGCCGCAGCGTCAGTCGGGACGCTAGGGAGCGGGAATGACCTCATCCCCAGGACTAGGTAAACGGAAGGTGAACAAGCCATCACGGAGGGGGTGATCCCCGCCACGCTCACCCTGGCACGAGGCCGCCCGGCTCACCCGTCAGGCCCCTTCCTCGGGCCGTTCCTGGGTCAGGTAGATGGCGTCCGCGGCCTCGGCGATCCAGGCCTGGACGTCGGGCGAGATCGCCGCGCTGCCCGCGGCCGCGGCGGCGCGCTGCTGCCCCTCGGCCGAGGCCACGTAGGAGACGAACTCCTTGACGAAGGTGCCCTTGGCCCGGTCGTCGTACCGCGAGCAGACCACGAGGTAGGACACGAGCACGAGGGGGTAGGCGAAGGACTTGTCGATGGTGCGGTCGATCGCGAACGCGAGGTCGTGCTCGTACCGGTTCTCGATCCGGGGCGAGACGTCGACGACGGCGGCCGCGGCGTCCGCGCTGTAGGGCACGTACTCCTCGCCCACCTTGATCGCGACGTGCCCCAGGCCACCGGTGGCCGACGCGTCGGCGTAGGTGATGCCGCCCGGCGTGGACCGGACCGTCCTGGTCACGCCGCCCGTGCCGTCCGCGCCGAAGCCGCCCGGCAGCGGCCACAGCCCGTCCGGTGCGGAGGGCCAGGCGCCCGGGGCGGTCGCGTGCAGGTAGTCGGTGAAGTTCTCGGTGGTGCCCGAGTCGTCCGACCGGTGCACCGGCGTGATCTCCAGGTCCGGCAGCGTCGCCTTCGGGTTGGCCGCGACGATCGCCGGGTCGTTCCACCGCGTGATGTTGCCCGTGAAGATCTTGGCGACGAGCTCGGAGGACATGTTCAGCCGCTCGACGCCGGGCACGTTGAAGGCCACCGTGATCGGGCTGATGTAGACCGGCAGGTCGATCGCGTTGCCACCGTCGCAGGCGGGGCCGGAGGCGGCCATCTCGTCGTCGCTCAGGGCCACGTCGGAGGCGCCGAAGGCCGAGGTGCCCGCGAGGAACGCCGCGCGGCCGTCACCCGAGCCGGCGGGGTCGTAGGTGATCGCGGCGTCGGGGTTGCTCTCCCGGAACCCGGCGATCCAGGCCTCCATCGCCGTCTCCTGCGACGAGGCACCGACCCCGCGGAACTCACCGACGACGACGGGCTCCGCCTCGGTCGTAGGTTCCTGCGCCCCGAGACCCGGCAGGTCCACCGCCGCGCAGCCCGCGAGCGGCAGCACGAGGGCGCCTGCGGTGGCGGCAGCGACGAGACGGGTGTAGTGGGTGCTCACGGGTCGCGAAACTACTCACGGGCGCCGTCTCGCGAGCAAACTCCAGGTGAACGGAAGGTGACCGCCCGCGTGCCCCGCCCGTGACGTGCGACACGGGGGCGGGCACGCCGGAGTCGGGTCAGCCCTCGTCGTCGGCCAGCTTGTAGCCCAGGCCACGCACCGTGAGCAGGTACTTCGGTGTGCCCGGGTCCGGCTCGATCTTCGAGCGGATGCGCTTGACGTGGACGTCGAGCGTCTTGGTGTCACCCACGTAGTCGGCGCCCCAGACCCGGTCGATGAGCTGGCCGCGGGTCAGCACCCGCCCCGCGTTGCGCATCAGCAGCTCCAGGAGGTCGAACTCCTTGAGCGGCAGGGCCACGTTCTGGCCCGACACCGCGACGGTGTGCCGCTCCACGTCCATCCGGACGGGGCCGACCTCCAGGACGCCGTCCTCGTCGCTCTCCGCCGGGTCGCTGGGCTGGCGCCGGCGCAGCACCGCCCGCACGCGGGCGAGCAGCTCGCGGTAGGAGTAGGGCTTGGTCACGTAGTCGTCGGCGCCGAGCTCCAGGCCCACGACCTTGTCGATCTCGGAGTCCTTGGCGGTCAGCATGATGACCGGCACGTCACCGCGGGCCCGCAGCTCCCGGCACACCTCCGTGCCCGAGAGCCCGGGCAGCATCAGGTCGAGCAGCACCAGGTCGGCTCCCTCCGCGTCGTACGCGGCGAGCGCCGAGTTGCCGTCGGCCGCCTCCACCACCTCGAAACCCTCACGGGTGAGCTGGTACGTCAGCGGGTCCCGGTACGACTCCTCGTCCTCGACCACCAGGATGCGCGTCACGCACCTACCTCCTCGTTCCTCGTGGCCCCGTCGTGCGCGGCCGTGTGCTGGTCCTGCTCCCCCGCCTCGGCGGCCGGGACGTCGTCCCGGGCCGCGCGGTCGGCGCCGTCGGGCCGGTCCGCGGACGGGATGCGCAGGGTGAAGGTGGAGCCTCGCCCGGGTTCGGACCACATCGTGACGTCGCCCCCGTGGTCGGCGGCGACGTGCTTGACGATGCTCAGGCCCAGCCCGGTGCCCCCAGTGTCGCGCGAGCGTGCCGGATCCACCCGGTAGAACCGCTCGAAGACGCGGTCCTGCGCGTCCTCCGCGATGCCCACGCCCTGGTCGACGACGGCGATCTCGACGAGGCCGGCCCGCTCGTTCACCCCGACGCCCACGCGGCTGGCGGGCCCGGAGTACGCGACGGCGTTGTCCACCAGGTTGCGGACCGCGGTGACCAGGAGGTTGTGGTCGCCGTAGACCTCGGTGTCGAGGTCGCCGCCCATGGTGATCGCGATGTTCTTGGCCTGCGCCGTGGTGCGGGCCCGGTCGACCGCCTCCTCCACGACGTCGCGGATCGGGACGGGGGTGAGCTTTGGCACAGCGCCCGCGCCCTGCAGGCGCGAGAGCTCGATGATCTCCTGCACCAACGCGGACAGCCGGACGGCCTCGCGCTGCATGCGTTCGGTGAACCGGCGGACGGCGACCGGGTCGTCCGCGGCGTCGGCCACGGTCTCGGCCAGCAGGGCCAGTGCGCCGACCGGCGTCTTCAGCTCGTGCGACACGTTGACCACGAAGTCGCGGCGGATCGCCTCGACGCGCCGTGCCTCCGTGCGGTCCTCGGCGAGCACCAGCACCCGGTCCAGGCCCAGCGGGGCCACGCGCACCTGCAGCAGCACCGTGCCCTGGCCCACCGGTCCGCGCGGCAGCTCCAGCTCCTGCTCGCGGATCACCCCGTCGCGCCGCACGAGGGCCACGAGGTCCGTGATCGCGGGGTGCACGAGCGCGTCGTTGCGCACCACGCCCAGGGCATAGGCGGGCGGCGAGGCCCGCACCACCTCGTCCTCGCCGTCCAGCACGACGGCGGCGGAGCGCAGCACGGAGAGCACACGGACGAGGCCCGCGTCGAGCTCGTCGGGTTCGGTCTGAGGAAGGGCGTGCTGCTGCCGCTCGGAGACGCGGAACGCCAGGGTGGCGACCACGCCGACGATCACGCCGAAGATTCCGGCGACCAGCACCGGTACCCCGGAGATGATTCCGTCCACGCCTCCAGGGTAGGTCGATGTTTCAACCGCTGATCGACGTCGGTGGGCGCTCCGACCATCGCGTCGCCTAGTGTTCATGTCGGGGAGGAAGAGCGTTAACCTCCCGGTACACCGCGCCGTCGAGCCTTGGCGGGTGCGGGCGGTAGCTGTGCCGCGCGCCGTTCCGGGACGTGTCCGGACGGCCGGTCCGGCCGTGCGTCGGCCCGCCCCGCCCCCGCGGCGGCGCGACAGCGGACGCGAAGCCGTCCGTGCGCCCCGAGTGCGAGAGGAAACCGATGCGACAGATCTTCGAAGCTGAGCTCCAGCAGGTCGGCGAGGACCTGACCGAGATGAGCAGGCTCGTGGAGTCCGCCATCACCCGAGCCGGTACGGCACTGCTGGAGGCCGACCTCCAGCTCGCACAGGAGGTGATCGCCTCCGACAAGACCATCGACTCGATCGAGGACTCGCTCGACGAGCGGTGCGTGCACCTGCTCGCGCAGCAGGCCCCGGTCGCCACCGACCTGCGCGTGGTGGTCAGCGCACTGCGGATGAGCGCCTCCCTGGAGCGCATGGGCGACCTCGCCCGGCACATCGCGCAGGTGGCGCGCGGCCGCTACCCCGCGCAGGCGATCGTGCCGGAGGCGCGGGGGACGTTCGCGCAGATGCACGACGCGGCCGTCCGCGTGGCCCAGCGCACCACCCGGCTGCTCGCGTCGCGCGACCTGGAGGTGGCGGAGGCCATCGAGCGCGACGACGACCTGCTCGACGAGCTGCACCAGCAGACCTTCAACACGCTCCTGGCACCCGAGTGGCAGGGCACGGTCCAGGAGGCCGTCGACGTGACGCTCGTGGGCCGCTACTACGAGCGCTTCGGCGACCACGGCGTCTCGGTGGCCCGCCGCGTCACGTTCCTGGTCACGGGCGACTTCCCGGAGGACTGACCGCGACCGTCGCTGAGTGCTGGACGTTCGCCCTTCCGACACACGGGAGAGGGCGAACATCCAGCACTCACGTGTTTCAGCGGCCCTGGTTCGCCACCGCGGCGATCGCGTCCTTCGCCGCCTCCGGGTCCAGGTACGTGCCGCCCGGCTTCACCGGCGCGAGGGTCTCCTCGTCCAGCTCGTACACCAGCGGGATGCCCGTGGGGATGTTCAGCCCGGCGATGGCCTCGTCGGAGATGCCGTCCAGGTGCTTCACCAGGGCGCGCAGCGAGTTGCCGTGCGCGGCGACCAGCACGGTCCTGCCGGCCTTGAGGTCGGGGACGATCTCGCTCTCCCAGTACGGCAGCGCGCGCTCCAGCACCAGCTTGAGGGCCTCCGTGCGGACGACGGGGGCGTCGGCGTAGCGCGGGTCGGCGTCCTGGCTGAACTCCGAGCCCAGCTCGATCTCGGGCGGCGGCACGTCGTACGAGCGGCGCCAGAGCATGAACTGCTCCTCGCCGAACTCCTCCAGCGTCTGCTTCTTGTCCTTGCCCTGCAGGGCGCCGTAGTGGCGCTCGTTGAGGCGCCAGCTCCGCTTGACCGGGATCCAGTGCCGGTCGGCCACGTCGAGCGCCAGGTTCGCGGTCATGATCGCGCGGCGCAGCAGCGACGTGTGCAGGATGTCCGGGTTCACCCCGGCCTCCTTGAGGAGGGCGCCACCGCGCTTGGCCTCCTCGACGCCCTTCTCGGAGAGGGCGACGTCCACCCAGCCGGTGAACAGGTTCTTCGCGTTCCACTCGCTCTCGCCGTGGCGGAGCAGCACGAGGGTGTAGGTCATGCCCCCCATCCTGCCCCAGTTTCCGCCGCGCGCCGACGGCGGTCCGGCGTGCGGGCGACGCCGCTACCGTGCGGCGTGACGCTTGCGCGCCCGCTCGTAGACGTCCAGCGTCTCCTCCGCGGTGCGGTCCCACCCGAAGCGGGCGGCGGACGCACGGGCGCCGGCCGCCAGCCGCTCCCGCACCGCGTCGTCGTCGAGCAGGGTCTTGAGGGCCAGGGCCCAGCTCCCGGGCTCGTGGTCGGGCACCAGGACGCCGGAGACGCCGTCCTGGACCACCGTGCGCAGGCCACCGACCGCCGCCGCGACCACCGGCGTCCCGGCCGCCTGGGCCTCCGCCGCGACCAGGCCGAACGACTCGTTGTGGGACGGTACCGCCACCAGGTCCACGGCGCGGAAGTAGTCGGCGAGGATCCCCTGCGGCACCGGCGGCCGGACCCGCACGTGCCGGGCCACTCCCTCCTGGTAGGCGAGTGCCTCCAGCTCGCGCACCGCCGTCGGGCGGCCGGAGGCACCACCCAGCACCACGAGCAGCGGCGGCCGGCCGTCCCACACGCGCTCCCCGAGCGCGCGGACCAGCACGTCGGGACCCTTGAGCAGCTGCACCCGGCCGGCGAACAGCACGATCCTGCGGTCGGTGGGCAGGGCGAGGCGCTCGCGCAGCTCGTCGCGCGCACGGTCCCGTCCGGCCGGGTCGCCCTCCGTGCCCCCGGGCAGCGGCGAGAACACCCCGAGGTCCACGCCCGGCTGCACCACGTGCACCCGGGCGGGGTCGGCGTGGTAGTCGCGCACCAGGTCGGCGGCCTCCTCGTCCGTGTTGGCGACCAGGGCGTCCGCCTCGGCGACCACCTGTTCCTCGCCGATCACGCGACCGTGCGGCTCGGGCGAGTCACCCGGCGCGAGGGCCGCGTTCTTGACGCGCGCCATGGTGTGCATGGTGTGCACCAGCGGCACGTCCCAGCGCTCGGCCGCCAGCCAGCCCACCTGGCCCGACAGCCAGTAGTGGGTGTGCAGCACGTCGTACCAGCCCTCCGGGCGGTGCGCCTCGGCGCGCAGCACGCCCGCCGCGAACGCGCAGAGCTGTCCGGGCAGGTCGTTCTTGTCCAGGCCCTCGTACGGCCCGGCCGCCACGTGGACCACGCAGATCCCGGGCTCCGGGTTCGTCACCTTCGGCTGGGCCGACGACGTGGCCCGCGTGTAGATCTCGACCTGCGCCCCGCGGCGGGCCAGCGCCCGGGAGAGCTCCAGGACGTACACGTTCATGCCGCCCGCGTCGCCCGTGCCCGGCTGCTCCAGCGGAGAGGTGTGCACGGAGACCATCGCGATCCGCAGCGGGCGCGTCTCACCCGGGTCCGCGAGGTCGGGCGGCAGGCTGTCGCGCATCACGCCACCAGGACGCACGCGGGCGCGGGCAGCTCCAGCCGGCCGGTGATCTCCCCCTTGCCCGACGCACGGTCGAGACGCACCGCGATCAGCTCGTCCGTGTTCTGGGCGGCCACGACCACCACCTCGCCGTCGGCCAGGACCGCGTGGTGCCGCGGCCAGGCACCCGCGCCCAGGTCGACGTCGGCCACGTTCTCGATCGTGAGGTGCCCGGCCTCCTGCGCTCCCCGCGCGGGCCCGGACCCGGGCGCGGACGGCGTCTCGGCCGCCCCCGCCGCGCGTACCCGGAGCACGGACAGGACGTCGGGCCCGCGCACGCCCACGTGCACCAGGTCGCCGACGACGGTGATGTGCGAGGGGTACCCGGCGGCGCCGTCGGGCAGCGTGCGGGTGGTGATCGCCACGGAGCCGGCGTGCTCCAGGCGGCCGGGGCCGGCGGGGACCAGCACGTGCAGCCGGCAGTCCAGCTCCCCCGCGACCAGGATCGTGCCGTCGGCGAGCTCGACGAGATGGCGCGGGCCCGCCCCGGGCGGCAGCACGGCGGCGACGGTGCCCTCCGCCGGGCCGGAGCCGTCGAGCGGGTAGGAGCGCAGCTCGTCGGTGCCGAGGTCGCAGACCAGCACCCGGTCGCCCCACGGGTGCACGAAGTGCGCGTGCGCGCCCTCCTGCCGGTCCGGCACCGGTCCCGACCCGGCGTGCGGGTGGGTGCGCGCCGCGCCGAGCTCGCCGTCCGGGCCCAGCGACAGGCGTGCGGCCACGCCGTCGCCGTAGTTCGCCACCCAGGCGGCGGCGCCGGTCGCGACCACGTGGCACGGGCTCGCCCCGCCCGAGGGGCCGCTCGCCGCGCGGGTCAGCGCGCCGGCGTCGGACACGTGGAACGTGGTGACGGTGCCCGGTTCGGTCTCCGTGACCGCGACGAGCGTGCGGCCGGACGGGTCCAGCGCGAGGAACGAGGGGGCCGCGACCGGGGCCACGAGCTCGGCGCCGGTGAACGTCCCGCTCGGGTCGAGGCCCGCGCGCCAGATTCCCTCACCGGAGCCCGGGGCCGCGCCCGTCGTCGGATAGGTGCCGATCCACAGGGCGGCGGTGGGGATGCTCATGCCGCCAGCCTAGTTCCGCGTGGCGCGTGCTCCGGCCGGGGCGGGCGTTCCGGCCCGGGACGCGCGACGCCCCGGTTCCCCAGGACGGGGAACCGGGGCGCGACATACCTCGTGCCGCGCTCGCGTCAGCCGTTGGCCTTCGCGTAGGCGTCCTGGACCTCCGCCGAGATGCGACCGCGGTCGCTCACGGTGTAGCCGTTGGCCTTGGCCCATTCACGGATCGCCGCGGTGTCGTTGCCGGACCGCGAACGGCGCGTGGTGGTCGTGGTACCACGGGCGACAGGCGACTTCACCTTGCGCGCGTGGCCGACCCACGAGGCGAGCGCGTCCCGAAGCTGGGACGCGTGCTCGGCATTGAGGTCGATCTCGTAGGAGACGCCGTCGAGGCCGAAGTTCACGGTCTCGTTGGCGGCACCGCCGTCGATGTCATCTTCGAGAACGAGCTGAACCTTCTGAACCATACGGGTACTTCCCTTCCGCGCCACAAATTCCGGGGTTAGTTCGTGAGCATGCCTCACCCAATATTGACATGTCAATAATGGGCATGTGACCCCGATCACCAAAACTTCACCCGGCGCGGTGAAGACGCGGATTTGATCTGCCGGACCCGCGGGGATAACCTCAGCGGCGCTGATCAGCGCGAAGGGGAATTCTCTGCCTTTTTCGCTGCCGCAGCGATGGCGGCCTCACGGTCCATTCGGTCCAGCGCCTCACGTTCGTGCCGGTCCGCGCGAAGGATCTTGCGCATCGCAAACCAGAACAGCAGGCCGACACCCACCGAGGGCGTGAGCCCGGCAAGCACCGCAAGCGTCGTATCCATCACAAGATCCTCACAAGCTCGTCCACGCGGTTCATTTTCCTCAGGCCTGCGGCTTCACCAGCGGGAAAAGGATGGTCTCGCGGATGCCCTGACCCGTCAGCGCCATGAGCAGGCGGTCGATGCCCATGCCCATTCCGCCCGAAGGCGGCATCGCGAATTCCATCGCCGTCAGGAAGTCCTCGTCCAGCAGCATGGCCTCGTCGTCGCCCGCCGCGGCCATCCTGGCCTGCGCCGCGAAGCGCTCACGCTGGATCACCGGGTCGACCAGCTCGGAATAGCCCGTGGCCAGCTCGAACCCGCGGACGTAGAGGTCCCACTTCTCGACCTGTCCCTTTTCCGTGCGGTGGTCACGCGTGAGCGGTGACGTCTCCACCGGAAAGTCCCGCACGAACGTCGGCGCCGTCAGGTGGTCGCCCACCCGGTGCTCCCAGAGCGTCTCGACGAGCTTTCCATGGTTGAGGATCTTCTTGTTGCCGACCTCGACGTCGAGCCGGGCCGCGATCTTCTCGAGCTCATCGACCGAGGTTCCCGCGGTGATCTCCTCGCCCAGGCTTTCCGAGAGCGAGGCGTACATGCGCAGGTTTGTCCATTCCCCGCCCAGGTCGTACTCGGAACCGTCCGCGAGAGTAACCAGCGTGGTACCAAGAACGTCCTGCGCGGCGGTCTGCACCAGGTCCTGGGTGAGTGCGCCGATGGTGTTGTAATCCCCGTAGGCCTCGTAGGCCTCCAGCATCGCGAACTCCGGGGAGTGCGACGAGTCGGCACCCTCGTTCCGGAAGTTCCGGTTGATCTCGAAGACCTTCTCGACGCCGCCGACGACGGCCTTCTTGAGGAAGATCTCGGGCGCGATGCGCAGGAACAGCTCCAGGTCGTACGCATTCATGTGCGTCGAGAAAGGACGTGCCGCCGCACCCGACGCAATGGTCTGCAGCATCGGCGTCTCGACCTCGAGAAAGCTGCGGCGGTGGAAGTTCTCGCGCAGCGAGCGCACCACGCCGGCGCGCAGGCGCACCATGTCCCGGGCCGCGGGACGCGCGATGAGGTCCACGTAGCGCTGGCGCACGCGGGCCTCCTCGGACAGGTCCTTGTGCAGCACCGGCAGGGGTCGCAGCGACTTCGCCGCGATCTGCCACCCGTCGGCGAACACGCTCAGCTCGCCGCGGCGGGAGGAGCCCACCCGGCCGTGCAGGAACAGGTGGTCGCCCAGGTCCACGTCGGTCTTGAAGGCCGCGAGCGCCTCCTCGCCGACCTCGGCGAGGCTCAGCATGCCCTGGAGACGGTTGCCCTCGCCGTCCTGCAGCGTGACGAAGCACAGCTTGCCGCCGATGCGCACGAAGACGACCCGCCCGGCGACACCGACGACGTCGTCCGTCTCCTGGCCCGCCTCGAGGTGCCCGTAGGCCGCGCGGACCTCCGCGATCGTGCTGGTGACCGGCACGGTGACCGGGTAGGCCTCGACCCCGGCGGCCAGCAGCCGCTCGCGCTTCTCGCGCCGGACCCGCAGCTGCTCGGGCAGGTCGTCGGTCGGCGGGGCAGCGGGATTCTCGGCTGCGGGGTTCTCGGTCACGAGGGCGATTCTATCGGGGCCGCACGACCTGATATCCCCGGGCTCATTTCCCCGGGCGGAGGTCCAGGGCCAGATCGAGGATGGGGGCGCTGTGGGTCAGGGCGCCCACCGAGAGGTAGTCCACACCCGTGGCGGCGACCTCTCGCGCCACCGGCAGCGTGAGGTTGCCCGTGGCCTCCAGCTCGACGTGGGCGGGTACGCCGTCGCGACCCTCGCGCGCGCGGACGGCGGCGACCGTCTCGGCCAGCAGGCCGGTCTCCATGTTGTCGAGCAGCAGGAAGTCCGCTCCCGCGGCCAGGGCCTCCAGCGCCTGGTCCGTGGTGTCGGCCTCGACCTGGACCGGTACGTCCGGGAACCGCTCGCGGACGGCGCGGACCGCCGCGGCGACCGACCCGGCGGCGACCACGTGGTTGTCCTTGACCATGGCGACGTCGTACAGGCCCATGCGCTTGTTGGTGCCGCCGCCGGCACGCACGGCGTACTTCTGCAGGGCGCGCAGGCCCGGTGTCGTCTTGCGGGTGTCGAGCACCTGCGCGCCCGTGCCCGCCAGCTCGCGGGCGAAGGCGCGGGTCGCGGTGGCGACGCCGGAGGCCCGGCTCGCGAGGTTGAGCAGCGTGCGCTCGGCCACGAGCAGCACCTGGGTACGGCCCTCCAGCGCGGCGAGCACCTGGCCGCGGGTCACGGCGTCGCCGTCCTGCGCGTGGAAGGTCACGGCCGGGGCGGGCAGGCCCAGGCGGGCCGCGACCTGGTCCAGGACCTCGCGCACCACGACGAGGCCCGCGACGACGCCGTCCTCACGCGCCACCAGGTCCGCCACGCCGGTCGCGGACGGCGGGATGGTGGCCTGCGAGGTGACGTCCCGGCCGGGCGCGGGGCCCAGGTCCTCGTCGAGGGCCACCTCGACGGTACGGGCCACCCAGGCCGGGTCGAGGGCCGGGCTGACCGCGGTGGGGGTGGTGAAGACGGGGAGGGTGCTCACGGGCTCACCGTATCCGGCGCACCCGCCGCACCGGCGCGGTCCACCATGTCCTGGAGCATGCGCTCGGAGTCGGTGAGGTACCGGTTCAGGTCGTCGGCGGCGCCGGCGGCGTCACCCGCGAGGAAGCGGCGCAGGAGGCCCGCGTTGCGGTCCACGAAGCCGTCGAAGAACGCGCCGTTGTCGCCGAGCAGGCCGAACGACAGGCGCAGCTCGGCGGAGAGGTTGGCGTGCACGCGGTCGAGGCGCGGGCTGCCCGCCAGCGCCACGATCCCCGCGTGGAAGCGCATGTTGGCGGCAGCGATGTCGCGCCAGTCGCCGCCGAGGCGGGCGGCGAGGGCGGCGTCGACGGCGTCCCGCATGGTGCGCGCGCCCGGGTGCGCGGGGTCGCCCGCGGCGAGGACGGGCACCTCGATGAGGCGGCGGACGCGGTAGATGTCGACGACGTCGGCGAACGTGGGTCGCGCGACCGCGACGCCCGCGTTGGGCCGGCGGACCAGGAGGCCCTCGTGCACCAGGATCCGGAAGGCCTCGCGCAGGGTGTTGCGGGAGACGTCGAGGGTCTCGCTCACGGCCTGCTCGGAGAGCCGCTGCCCGGGGGCCAGCCGGCCGCTGACGATGAGCTCGCGGATGGCGTCGGCGCTCCGCTCCGCTCGATCGACTGTCACTCCCCCATCCTACGGACCGCTGAGTGCTGGATATTCGCCCCTTCCCGCGGGCAAGGAGGGCGAATATCCAGCACTCGACGGGTCAGTCGACCGTGTCCAGGACCGCGTGGACCAGGTTGCGGGTCTGGGCGGCGATCGAGGTGCGCCAGGCGTCGAACGTCGGGTCGCTCACGCCGAAGTCCGTCTCGAAGTGCTGCATGTCCGGGGTGTGGATGTGCCCGGCCGGGATGTCGAGCCCGGCGCGGTCCCGCAGCAGCGTGTTGCGGTAGGCGCTCTCGTTCGACAGGTAGTTGCCACCGCCGCCGCTGTACGAGCAGGAGCCCTCGGCCGGCGGCACCGGCGGCGTGGCCGGCGGGTAGGTGACGGACGGCGGGCTGTTGAAGGTCGTCAGCGCGGGCGAGGTGCAGTCGGTGAACTGCGTGTAGCTCGTGTTCCAGACCACCCCGAAGGCCACGGACGGGTCGGGCCAGGTGTCGCCCGGCGGGCGGGGCACGTCGGCGCCGGTGTCGGCGGCGATCATCTCGGCGACGGGCAGGCTGGCCGAGGTCCACTGGGGCGGGTCGGTGAGGCCGTCACCACCGCCCCAGCGGTCGACCACCTGGGAGTTGCAGCCCGGGTTGTCGAGGGCGAGCTGCGGCACGCCGCCGACCCGCGGGCACGGGGCGAGCCGGTCGTTGCCGAGGGAGACGCCGTGGTAGCGCGCGTTCCACTGCTCCAGGTTGAACTGGGACCCGCCGGCCTGGCTCACCGTGATCGAGGCGTCGACCTGGCGCGGTCCGGGCTCCATGAACGGGCCGACCGTGTCCTCCAGGTAGCCCTCGGCGAACTCGCGGTAGCTCACGGGCAGGGTGTAGGCCTCCACGTACGCGATCCGGCCGTCGTCGGTGCGGTAGCGGGTACCGTCCAGCGACAGCGCGGTGGCACCCGACGGGTTGCCGTGCCGGATGTTGTTGCCCACCGTGCCCGGCGCGGACCCGGTGGTGCCGCCGTCGAGCGTGTAGACGTCGAACCCGCTCACGATCACGCGCAGCACGTCGCGGCCGCGCGGCAGGTCGATGTCGAGCATGCCCCGGGACGCCTTGTCGAACCGCTCGATCAGGCCGGCCCGCTCGGCGTCGGTCAGGCCGCCCCGGGGGTCCCACTGCCGCAGCACGGCCATGGTCTCGACCCGGGTCCAGTACAGCGGGCGGTCGTCGCTCGCCGGCAGGTCGCCGCGCACCGCGTCGTCGTCGGACTGCGCCCGGCGGACGGCGGCGTCCCACAGGGCCTCGCCCTTGCGCTCGGCGAGCGCGGTCGCGTCCTTCAGGGTGCGGGTGCGGCACAGCTCGGCCGTGAAGGCCGCCGTGTACCCGCCGAACCCGCCGCCCTCGATCACCGTGCGGGCGTAGGTCCGCGCGGCGGGCACGGTGGGGTCGGTGGCATCGGGCAGGTAGGCGGCCAGGCGGCTCTCCTCGGCCGAGAGCGGGATGTCCGGGTCGAGGCAGGCGGCCTGCGTGCCGGCCGCGGCGGGACCGCTCGCCGGGTCCGCGGCGGCAGCGGGGACCGCGAGCGCGGTGGTGGCACAGAGCGCGAGGGCGACGGCGCCCGCGCGCATCCTGGCCGGAGGTCGTGATGTCGGCATGGTTCTCCCCTCAGAGATGCGTTCGTCACCGACCGTAGAGGTTCGTTGAACAATCCGACAGGGCTCGGGGCGTAAACATCTGGTGTCCCGGGCTATCCACCAGCACTGGTGCCGTGTCATGATCGACAAGGTCCCGCAATGCGGCGGTAACAACTGGGCGGGACGATCCTGACTGTTGAACAATCCGGCTCATCCCAACGACCAGGAGGACACGATGTCCGACACGAGCCACGAGCCTGCGACGGCGCCGGCCGACACCGCACCGGGCGGCCCGCCCGGTGGCCTCAAGCGGTACGTCTCCGCACGCGGCCGCTCCCTGCTGGGTGCCCTCTTCCTCATGGCGACGTCCGCCATCGGGCCCGGCTTCATCACCCAGACCGCCACGTTCACGCAGCAGCTCGGGGCCGCCTTCGCGTTCGGCATCCTCGTCTCGATCCTCCTGGACCTCGCCGTCCAGATGAACGTGTGGCGCATGATCACGCTGACCGGCAAGCGCGCGAGCGTGCTCGCGAACGAGGCCCTCCCGGGCAGCGGTTACGTGCTCGCCGTACTCATCGTGTTCGGCGGGCTCATCTTCAACATCGGCAACACGGCCGGCGCCGGCCTGGGCCTGAACGCGCTGTTCGGCCTGGACCCCCGGCTGGGCGGCGCGATCAGCGCCGTCATCGCCGTCGCGATCTTCCTCGCCAAGCGGGCCGGGGCGGTCGTCGACCGGGTCGTCATCGTGGCCGGCCTGGTGATGATCGTGCTCACCGTGATCGTCGCCGTCCTGTCCGGCCCGCCGGTCGGCGAGGCGCTGCGGCAGACCGTGCTGCCCGACACGGTCGACTTCGCCACCATCACCACGATCGTGGGCGGCACCGTCGGCGGGTACATCACCTACGCCGGGGCGCACAAGCTGCTCGACTCGGGCACCGCCGGGCCGGAGCACGTCCGCGAGGTCAACCGGGCCGCCGTCAGCGGCATCATCGTCACCGGGATCATGCGGTACGTGCTGTTCCTGGCGGTCCTCGGCGTCGTCGCCTCCGGTGTCGTGCTGGACGTGGCCGGCAACCCGGCCGCCGACGCGTTCGGCGCCGCGGCGGGCGAGGTCGGCCTGCGCATCTTCGGCGCCGTGTTCTGGATCGCCGCGATCACGAGCGTCATCGGGTCCGCCTACACGTCGGTCTCGTTCCTGCCGGTGTTCTCGGCCCGCATCACCGGCCGCGCCGCCGACCTGTGGACGGTCGGGTTCATCCTGGTCTCGCTGGTGGTGTACCTGGTGATCGGCACGGCACCCGCGACGCTCCTCGTGTTCGTGGGCGGCGTGAACGGCCTCATCCTGCCCATCGGCCTGACCCTGTTCATGTACATCGGCTGGTTCCGCGGCTCCCTGCTGGGGGCGGCGCGATACCCGCGGTGGCTCCTGGTGGTCGGCACCCTGGCCGCCGTGGTCACCTGGTACATGGCGGTCAACGCGGTGGGCCCGATCTTCGACCTGCTGTCCGCCTGACCCCCGGGTCACCACACCGAAGGAGAAACTGCACCATGAGCGCCGTCGACCTGAACAGCGACCTCGGCGAGGGCTTCGGCCGCTGGAGCCTCGGCGACGACGAGCAGATGCTCGGCATCGTCTCCAGCGCCAACATCGCCTGCGGGTTCCACGCCGGCGACCCTGCCGCGATCCGCCGCACCGTGCGGTCCGCCGTCGAACGGGGCGTCACGATCGGCGCGCACGTCGGCTACCGGGACCTGGCCGGGTTCGGACGGCGGGAGATGCACGTGCCGGACGAGGAGCTGGAGGCCGACGTCGCCTACCAGATCGGCGCGCTCCGCGGCCTCGCCGACACCGAGGGCGGCGTGGTCACCTACGTCAAGCCGCACGGCGCGCTCTACAACACGGCGGCGGTCGACGAGCGCGTGGCGGCCGCCGTCGCCCGCGCCGTCGCCGCCGTCGACCCAGGGCTCGTGCTGCTGGGGCTGCCCGGCAGCACGGCCCTGGCCGCGGCCTCGGCGGCAGGCCTGGCGACCGCCACCGAGGCGTTCGCGGACCGCGCCTACACGCCCGAGGGGCGCCTGGTCTCGCGGCGCGAGCCGGGCGCCGTGCTGCACGACGCCGACGACGTCGCCCGCCGCATGCTCCGCCTCGTGACCGAGGGCGTGGTGACGGCGATCGACGGGTCCGACGTCGCCGTGCGCGCCGACTCCGTGTGCGTGCACGGCGACTCCCCCGGCGCCGTGGCCATGGCCCGCCGGATCCGCGAGGTCTTCGACGCCGAGGGCATCCGCCTGCGGTCGTTCGCGCCGGTGACGGGCGGCGCCGCGGCGTGATGCGGGTACTGACCGCCCGCGACGACGCTCTCCTGATCGAGCTGGACGACCTGGACCAGGCCGTCGCGCTGTACGAGTCCCTCCGGGCCGAGCCGGTGCGCGGCGTCGGCGTACCCGTACCGGGTGCGCGGACGCTGCTCGTGCCGTTCCGGCCCGCGGCGATCACCGCCCACGACCTGGCCGCCGAGCTGCGCCGCCGCCCCCTGGTGCGGCAGGCAGCCACCACCGCCCGCACGGTCGAGATCCCCGTGCGGTACGACGGCGAGGACCTCACCGAGGTGGCCGGCCTGCTGGGCTGGAGCACCGAGGCGCTGGTGCATCGGCACACGGGCGCCGCGTGGACCGTGGGCTTCGTCGGCTTCGCGCCCGGGTTCGCCTACCTCACCAGCGACGACGCCGAGCTCGTGGTACCCAGGCGCCCGACCTCCCGCGTCCGCGTGCCCGCCGGGTCGGTGGCGCTCGCCGGGCCGTACAGCGGGGTCTACCCCCGGGAGAGCCCGGGCGGCTGGCAGCTCCTGGGCCGCACCGACGCGCCGGTGTGGGACGTGACGCGGGAGCGGCCCGCCCTGATGCTGCCCGGGGACCGGGTGCGGTTCGTCGCGGTGCGGGAGCAGGTCGCGGGCGCTGCGGGCGGGGGGTCTGCGGGCGGGAGGTCTGCCGGCGGTCACGCGGATGCGCCACAGGGTCGTCCCGAGGCCGCGGAGGGTCCCGCGACGCCGGGTCGTTCCGGGGCCGCGCCGGACGGTGCCCCCGGGGCCGGCACCGGAACGGGTCCCGCAGGCGGAACGGGTCCCGCGGCCGGGACAGGCCTCGGGGGCGGGACGGGCCTCGGGGGCGGCGCCCGGCCGGGTGTCGAGGTCGTCGGGGCCGGGGTGCTGGCCCTCGTGCAGGATCTCGGGCGGCCCGGGTCCGAGGGGGCCGGGGTGTCGGCGTCGGGGGCGCTGGACCGGCCGAGCCTGCGCGCGGCCAACCGCGTGGTCGGCAACCCGCCGGACGCCGCCGTCGTCGAGTCGGTGGGCGGGCTGCGACTCCGCGCCCGGGGGGCGCAGGTGCTCGCGGTGACGGGGGCCGTCGGTGACCTCGTGGTGCGCCCCGGTCCCGGGGGAGCCGGGTCCGGCGGGGCACCCGCCGACCGGCCGGAGCGCCGGCCGCGGCCCGGGGAACCCTTCGCGCTGGACGACGGCGACGAGCTCCGGCTCGCGCCGCCGGCCCACGGGGTGCGGGCGTACGTCGCCGTGCGCGGAGGGATCGCCGTGCCGCCCGTGCTCGGCAGCCGCGCCACCGACGTGCTCGCGGGCCTGGGACCCGACCCGGTACGGCCCGGCGACGTGCTGCCCGTCGGGACGCCGCAGCGGGGACTGCCGGCGACGGCGCTACCGGCGACCGGGTCGGCGGCTGCCGGGCGGGCGGCTGCCGGGTCGGCGGCTGCCGGGTCGGCGGCTGCCGGGTCTCCGGCCACCGGCTCGGCGGCTGACGGGCGGGCGGCTGACGGGCGGGCGGCTGACGGGTCGGTGGAGCCCGGCGTGCTGCCCGCGCCCGGCGAGACGACCGTGCTGCCGATCGTGCTCGGGCCCCGGGACGACTGGTTCGACGCCGCGGCGCTCGACCGGCTGACCGGCCAGGACTGGCTGGTCACGCCCCGCTCCAACCGCGTCGGCCTGCGGCTCTCCGGGGAGCCCGTGCTCCGCTCCCCCGCCCTGGCGGGCACCGAGCTGCCGAGCGAGGGGTGCGTGACCGGCGCCATCCAGGTGCCGCCCGACGGGCTGCCCGTGCTCTTCCTCGCCGATCACCCCCTGACCGGCGGTTATCCCGTGATCGGGGCCGTCGTCAGCGACCACGTGGCACTCGCGGGGCAGCTTCCCGCCGGGGCCCGCATCCGTTTCGTCGTCCGGGCCGCCCGTCCCGCCGACACCGTCCCGAACCCCGCAGGAGGCACCCCATGATCCGCACCGTGCTCGTCGCGAACCGAGGCGAGATAGCGGTGCGCGTCGTCCGCGCGTGCGCCGACCTGGGCATCCGCTCGGTGGCCGTGTACGCCGACGGCGACGCGGACGCGCTCCACGTCCGCCTGGCCGACGAGGCCTGGGCGCTGGAGGGACGCACCGCCGCCGAGACGTACCTCTCGGTGGAGAAGCTGCTGGACGTCGCACGCCGGTCCGGGGCGGACGCCGTCCATCCCGGCTACGGCTTCCTGTCCGAGCGGGCGGCCGCCGCCCGCGCCGTCGCGGCTGCGGGGCTGGTCTGGGTGGGGCCCACGGCGGACACGATCGAGCTGCTCGGTGACAAGATCGCGGCCCGTGACCTGGCCCGGAAGGTAGGCGCCCCCCTGGTGCCCGGCTCGGACGGCCCGGTGCCCGACGCCGCCGCCGCGCTCGCCTTCGCCGAGGAGCACGGTCTGCCGCTGGCCATCAAGGCCGCGCACGGCGGGGGCGGTCGCGGCATGCGCGTGGCACGCACCCTGGAGGAGGTGCCCGAGCTGTTCGAGGCGGCGCGGCGCGAGGCGGAGGCGGCGTTCGGGCGGGGCGAGTGCTTCGTCGAACGGTTCCTGGAGCGGCCCCGGCACGTCGAGGCGCAGGTGGTGGCCGACAGCCACGGGAACGTCGTCGTGGCGGGCACGCGCGACTGCTCCCTGCAGCGCCGCAACCAGAAGCTGGTCGAGGAGGCCCCGGCTCCGTTCCTGGACGACGCGGTGCGGGCGCGTGTGCACGAGTCGGCCCGGGACCTGTGTGCCGCCGCCGGGTACCGCGGCGCCGGGACGGTGGAGTTCCTGCTCGGTGCGGACGGCACGCTGTCCTTCCTGGAGGTGAACACCCGGCTCCAGGTGGAGCACCCCGTCACGGAGGAGACCACCGGGCTGGACCTCGTGGCCGAGCAGCTCCGCGTCGCGAGCGGCCTGCCGCTGTCGGTGACACAGGACCCCGCACCGCGCGGGCACGCGATCGAGCTGCGGCTCAACGCCGAGGACCCGGCCCGCGGGTTCCTGCCCGGGCCCGGGCGGGTCGACCGGTTCGTGCCGCCCGGCGGCCCCGGGGTCCGGGTGGACGCCGGGATCGAGAGCGGCTCGGTGGTGCCCGGCGAGTTCGACTCGCTGTTCGCCAAGGTCGTCGTGTGGGGTCCCACGCGGGAGGTGGCGCTCGCACGGGCACGGCGGGCCGCGGCCGAGACCGTGGTGGAGGGCGTGCCGACGGTGCTGCCGTTCCACCGCGCCGTGCTGGCCGACCCGGCGTTCACGGGGGCTCCCCGCGGGGGCGCGGACGAGCAGCCCGGGTTCGCCGTCCACACCCAGTGGATCGAGACGGAGATGCTCGCCTCCGTCGACCCGCAGTCGCTCGCCGCACCCGTGGCCGAGCCCGGGGTCGTCGAGACCTGGATCGAGATCGACGGACGACGGCGCCGGGTGCGGACACCGGTCGGGTTCGGGTTCGGGTTCGGCGTCGGCGCGCCGGGGGGCGCGGGCGTTCCGGGCGGTGGTGCCGTACCGGGCAGCGGCGGTGGTGCCGTGCCGGGCGGCGGGCCGGGCGGCGGCGGTGCCGTACCGTCCGGCGGGACACCGGCGGCGGGCGGAGCGGCGTCGTCCCCGGGTTCCGCGGCGGACGACGGGCGCGTCCCGCTGCTCGCGGCCATGCCGGGCACCCTGGTCCGCTGGCTCGTGGACGACGGCGCAGCCGTGGCCGACGGTCAGCCGGTCGCCGTCGTCGAGGCGATGAAGATGGAGTCGCAGCTCGTCGCGGAGTCGGCGGGTGTGCTGGAACACGTCGCGGCGGAGGGCGCGCAGATCGCGGCGGGCGACGTGCTAGGCCGTCTCACGCCCTAGGGGGTGTTCTACCCAGTCATTGCGCCCAGAACCCACCCCGGATCCGGGCGCAATGACTGGGTAGAAGCGCACTTCGCGTGGGCGACGGCGCACGGCACCCGCCGTCGGGCCGCCGGGACGCCGTCAGGACGCCGTCAGGACGCCGCCGGGACGTCGCCGGGACGCCGTCAAACCGCCGTCAAACCGTCGTCAGGACGCCCTCGTCGTCGAGCCAGATCCGGACGCGGCGGCGCCAGGCGTCGTCGGGGCGGGGGAAGTCGGTGCGGTAGTGGCCACCGCGGGTCTCCTCGCGCACCCAGGCGGCGCGGGTCAGCGCGCGGGCGACCATGTGCACGTTGGTGGTCTCCCACTCGGCGGCCTGCGGCTCCGCGACGACCTCGGCCGCCAGGTGCGCGTCGGCGCGCACCGCGTTCAGCCGTTCGTCCGCCTCGGCCAGCGACCGCGCCGAGCGGATCACGCCCGCCCCGCCCGAGGTCACCGTCTGGATCCGGGAGCGGGCGGCCGCGGCGACGAGCGCGGACCCGCCCGGACGTGCGACCGGCTCCCCCTGCTCCAGCTCGCCCGCGTCGAACCGCGCCGCCACGTCCCGGGCCGCCCGGGAGGCGAACACGATGCCCTCCAGCAGCGAGTTGGACGCGAGCCGGTTGGCGCCGTGCACACCCGTGCACGCGACCTCGCCGACGGCGTAGAGCCCGTCCACCGACGACCGTCCGTCCAGGTCGGTCACCACGCCGCCCGAGTGGTAGTGCTGGGCGGGCGCCACGGGAACCGGCTCCTCGGACCAGTCGATGCCGGCCTCCAGGAGCCGCGCGTTGATGGTCGGGAACCGCGTGCGCAGGAACTCGCGGCCCAGGTGCCGGGTGTCGAGCAGCACGTTGTCGGCCCCGGTGGCCGCCATCTGCCGCACGATCGCGTGCGCGACGACGTCCCGCGGCGCCAGCTCGGCCATCTCGTGCACGCCGGGCATGAAGCGGTGGCCGTTCACGTCGAGCAGCAGCGCGCCCTCGCCTCGCACGGCCTCCGAGATGAGCGGGAGCTGGCCCTTGGCACCCGAGCCGAGCCACAGGACGGTCGGGTGGAACTGCACGAACTCCAGGTCGCCCAGCACGGCACCGGCCCGCAGGGCCGCGGCGATACCGTCGCCCGTGGCCCCCGCGGGGTTGGTCGAGGACCGGAACACCTGCCCGATCCCCCCGGTCGCGAGGATCACCACGGGCGCGAGGACCGCGCCGACGCCGTCGCGCGACCCGGTGCCGCGCACGTGCAGCGTCACCCCGCAGACCCGTCGCCCGTCACCCGCACCGCGTCCGGCCACCGCGAGACCGCCGTCCGCGGAGCCGGGGCCGCCCGCGGCGCCAGGACTGCCCGCGCCGCCGACGGCGGAACCGCCGGGCGCCGTCGTCAGCACGTCCAGCACGAGCGCGTTCTCCACGACCTCGATCCCGGGGTCGTGCCGCACGGCCTCGATCTGCGCCACCAGCGCCCGGGAGATCTCCGCGCCCGTGGCGTCCCCGCCCGCGTGCGCGATCCGGTCGGCGTGGTGGCCGCCCTCCCGGGTGAGCGCGATGTCGCCGTCGGCGGCCTTGTCGAAGACGGTGCCGCGGGCCACGAGCTCACGGACGCGCTCCGGGCCCTCGGTGACCAGCACCTGCACGGCCGCCGGGTCGGAGAGGCCGCCGCCCGCGGCGAGCGTGTCCGCGAGGTGCGCCGCGGGCGAGTCGGACGGGTCGAGCGCCGCGGCGATGCCGCCCTGCGCCCACACGGTCGACCCGGACGACAGCCGCCCCTTGGTGACGAGCAGCACCCGCGGCACGCGCGTGCGCAGCTCCAGCGCCGCCGTGAGGCCCGCGATCCCGGAGCCGACCACGACGGCGTCGGCCTGCGCGGTCCAGCCGGGTGCCGGGGCGGCGAGGGAGCGGGCGAGACGTGGTCCGGGTCCGGGGGTGGCGCTCACGCCCGGCCCGACGCCGTCCGCACGAGCCCGGCCTGCTGGAACGGCTCGATGGCGAGCCCGCTCTCCTCGAGGCCGTACCCGTCCGGGACGTGCCCGGGCTCGTCGTTGATCTCGACGATGCGGTTCGCCTCGTCCACGAACACGACGTGCGGCAGGAAGGTCCGCGCGTCGTGGTCCGACAGCATGCCGTAGGCGATGAGGATGACGACGTCGCCCGGGCTGACCAGGTGCGCGGCGGCGCCGTTGATGCAGATCTGGCCGGAGCCGGGCTCGCCGGGGATCACGTAGGTGGTCAGGCGGGCACCGTTGGTCACGTCCACGACGTCGACCTGCTGGCCGGGGACCAGGTCCGCGGCGTCGAGCAGGTCGGCGTCCACCGTGATGGAGCCGACGTAGTGCAGGTCCGCCTGCGTCACCGTGGCGCGGTGGATCTTCGCGATCATCATGGGCCGCTGCAGCGATGCGGGGCGGCCGACGGGCGGGCGGTGCGGGGTGGTGCTCATGACGTTACCTCTGGACCTCGGGCGAGACCTCGACGGCCTGGTTGTCGATCAGGCGGGTCGTCCCCACCCGTGCGGCCACGAGCAGCAGCGCGCGGCCGGAGAAGTCGTCGGGAACCGCATCAGCGGTCTCCGGATCGACGAGCGCCAGGTAGTCGACCACGACGCCGTCGGCCCCGTCCAGCACTTCGCGCGCGTCGTTGATCACACCCGCCGCGCCGCGGCCGGCTGCCGCCGCGCCGGCGCGCAGCGCGCGCGACAGCGCCAGGGCGCGTTCCCGCTCGTCGGCGGACAGGTACGCGTTGCGCGACGACCGGGCCAGGCCGTCCGGCTCCCGCACCGTCGGCACGCCCACCACGTCGACCGGGACCTCCAGGTCACGCACCATGCGGCGCACGGCCAGGAGCTGCTGGGCGTCCTTCTCGCCGAACAGCGCGACGTCGGGCCGCACCAGGTGCATCAGCTTGAGCACCACGGTGAGCACGCCGTCGAGGTGCCCAGGACGGGACGCGCCCTCCAGCACCTCGCCGATCCGGCCGGCGGACACGCGCACCACCGGGTCGCCGTCGGGGTAGACGACGTCGGGCGTGGGGGCGAAGACGACGTCGGCGCCGACCCCCGCGAGCTTGGCGACGTCGCCGTCCAGGTCGCGCGGGTAGGTGTCGAGGTCCTCCCCCGCGCCGAACTGGAGCGGGTTCACGAAGATGGTCACGACGACCTGGCCGTTCGGCCCGGCCTCGGCACGCGCCCGGCGCACGAGCTCCAGGTGGCCGTCGTGCAGCGCGCCCATGGTCATGACGACGGCGCGGCGCCCCGGGCCGTCGTCGGCCGCGTCCAGGGGTCCCGCCAGGGCCCAGCGCATCTGCGCGTCCCGCAGCTCGGGGCGGGTGCGGACGACCAGCGGCGCGCGCTGCCCGGGCTGTGCGGCGGAGGGGTCCTGGGCGAACGGGGTCTCGGCGGGCGTGGTGGTCACGGGGTCTTCCTTCCTGCGCGCGACGAACCGGTCGCGTTGTCCAGGGCGTCCAGGAGCGCCTGGGCCGCGGCGTCGTCGATGCGGTGGCTCGCCAGCGCACGGCGCGTGGCCCCGCGGGCGAGCTCGGTGTAGCTGTCGGGCACGTCCGTGGCGCCGCTGGCGGCGGCCAGCGCGCTGAGGTCGGTCAGGTGGCGGCGCACGGTTCCGACGTCGCCGCGCGAGACCGGTCCGGTGAGCGCGGAGATCGCCCCGGGCCCGACGCCGTCGCGCACGTCCGCCGACCGGGTCGCCGACTCCAGGGCCGCCGAGAGCAGCGGGGCCAGGACCCGGCCGGGCGCGGCGATGCCGGCGGCCTCCAGCGCCTGCGCGGCCTGCGCCACGAGCACCACGAGGTGGTTCGCCCCGTGGGCGAGGGCCGCGTGGTAGAGCCCCCGGGCCTCCTCGTCGACGATCACCGGCTCACCGCCGATCTCGACCACCAGCGCCTGCCCGATCGGCAGCACGGGCGCCGGCCCGGTCACCGCGAACGTGCAGCCCTCCAGGCGCGCCAGGTCCAGGGAGGTACCGGAGAACGTCATCGCCGGGTGGATCGCGAGCGGGATCGCGCCGCCCAGCCGGGCGGGTTCCAGCACGGCCGTCCCGAAGCGGCCCGACGTGTGGATCGCGAGCTGCCCCGGCTGCCAGGCGCCGGTGTCGGCGAGGCCGGAGACCAGGGGGGCCAGGGCGTCGTCGGGCACGGCCAGGAGCACGAGCTCCGCGCGCTCGACGACGTCGGGCACCTCGAGGTTGGGGACGCCGGGCAGCAGCGTCTCGATACGTTCCCGCGAGTCCTCGGAGATGCCGCTCGCACCGACGACGGCATGCCCCGCCGCGCGCAGGGCGTTGCCCAGCACCGCGCCCACGCGTCCCGCACCGACCACTCCGACACCCAGCCGGCCGGGCCTGCGGCCTGCCTCGTCGGGCTCAGTCACCGGTCACTCTCCCTGTCGTTCCATCCAGCGTTCGGGGCCCGCCGCCGCGCGGGCGGTGCGGGCGCGGCGCGCCTGCTCGGCCATGAGCCGGGCGGCGTCGGCGGCGTCGAGATGCGACGCCTCGGGGTGCACCGGTCCCTCGGTCGAGTGCACCTGGAACGACGCGACGCCCAGCCGGCGCTGCCACGGGCCCTGGCTGAGGCCCAGCGACTGCGTCCGCTCGTGCGGCACCACGTCCAGGATCTTGACCATCCGGCCCCGGCGCAGCAGCAGCGCGCGGCCGGTGACGGTGAACCCGTTGCGACGCCATGCCACCGGATCCAGTATGCGCGTCCGCCGAGGCGCCGTGACGTACGCGCTGGGCGTCCGGGAGTCGCCGTCGAGGCCGGCGTCGAGGACCCGGCGCGGCTCGTCCACGCCCAGGTCGGGCAGGACGAGGGACAGCACGGTCAGCGCCTCGTCCCGCGTGCCGACCGGCAGGAGCACGCTGTTCTTGTCCTCGCTGTCGCCGCCGTACCCGGCGACGTTCACCTGGACACGCCACCAGTCGCGCCCGCGCCACAGCACGCTCTGCACCAGGCGGACCGCCTGCACGCGGCCCGGTGGGATGGTCTGGGAGCGCGTCTCCAGCATCCCGTGCCGCAGGCGGACGCCGTCGGGCGAGATGGCCACCCGGAAGTCGAACTCCCCCGTGACACGTCCGAACAGGTAGCCGCCGGCGCCGAGCACGGCGGGCAGCGAGGCCGAGATGACGGCGAACTCGCCGGTGGCGATCATGACCACCAGGACACCCAGGCCCCAGACGAGCAGCGTGATCATCGCGCCGGAGCGCACCACCGATGCGATCAGCCGCCCGACCGGCACGGTGAGGACGGGCACCTGGGGCGCTTCGAGCGTCACGGGCGCGCCGGGCGCCGCGGCGGGGCCGGGCTCCAGGGCGGGGTGCGTCCCGTCCGGTCGCGGCGCGGCCGGCAGGACGGCGTCCTGCGGCGCGGCGGTTCCGTCCGGCGCCGGGGCCGGGACCGCCCCGCCGGCCCTGGCCACCTTGAGACCCGCCGCACGCGCGAGCAGCTCGGCACGCAGCTCGTCGGCGTCCGAACCCTTGAGGAAGCCGATGGCGACACCCGAGTCGGTGCCGCCGGCGGTCTCCAGCGTGAGCTCGCACAGCCCGAAGAAGCGCGCCACCAGCGGCTGCCGGATGTCCACCGACTGCAGCCGGTCGAGGCGCGCGTGCCGCTGCTGGCGGAACAGGATGCCGCGGCGCAGGTGCACCGTCTCCTCGCCGATCGCGAACGACGTCATGCGCCACGCCAGCACCGAGTAGCCCCAGCCCACGAGCGCGACGGCGGCGAGCGCGGCGAGCAGCGTCCACCAGTACTCGCCGGACAGCAGGGCGATGAGCCCGCCGCGCGGGCCGCCCTCCAGGCTCTGCTGGCCCAGGATGACGATGGCGGCGCCGACCACGGCCCAGCCCCGCACGAGCGGCGTCACCGGGTGGACGCGCCGCCAGTGCAGCTCGTCGGCCTCGGGCTCGACGGGCTCCGGACCGGCCGGTCCCGGCTGCGCGGGCTCGGGGGTGCTCACAGGCCCGCCAGACGTGCCTCACCACGGGACGCCAGGCGGTCGCGCAGACGCGCCGCCTCGTCCGGGGGCAGGCCGGGGATCTGGGCGTCCGTGCCCACGGACGCCGTGTGGAGCTGCACCTTCGCGAGGCCCAGCCGGCGGTCCAGGGGCCCGGCCTCGACGTCCACGTACTGCATGCGGCCGTAGGGCACCACCACCAGCGACCGGAACATGACCCCCTTGCGGATCAGCAGGTCGTCGTCGCGCTCGGCGTAGCCGATCGCCCGCACCTGGCGCGGGATCAGCAGGACCGACCACAGGAGGAGGGCGGCCGGGATGCCGCCGAGGAACCAGAACCAGGGGCTGACGGTCAGGGACAGCACGACACCCACGACGGCCGGGATGCCGAGCCAGAAGGCGGCCGGTACCAGCATGGCCGTCACGAGGCGCGGGGACACGCGGTTCCAGGTCACGTCGTGCGGTTCGAAGGGGCTGGTCATGAAGCCATTGTTCCGCAGTGCGCAAGTGCGGGCGGCACGTACCCGCCGACCGGCCTCAGGCCGGTGCCGGGGACTCGCCCTCGTCCGAGCTCGCGCGGTCCTTGTCCGACGGCGGCAGCTCGCAGAACTTCTCCACGACCAGGCCGACGACGGCGAGCGCCACCGAGCACAGCACCGCGACACCCGCCGCCACCGCACGGTCGCGTCGCGGCTCGATCGCGAGGTCGCCGAGCACCAGGAGCACCTGGGCCAGGTACCACCCGCCCAGCAGCGCACCGGTCAGCGCGGCGGCCTTGGCCAGGACGAGCGTCCGGGCGGCGCGGATCCCGTCGAGGGTCGGCCGCTTGCCCTTCTGGTAGGCCCGCACGCCCCAGCCCGCCCAGAAGATCGCGCCGGCGAGCGCGAGGATCGCGACGTCGACCAGCCACGGCACGACCGGCAGGTACACGCCGCGCCCCTCCAGGGAGCGCAGCACGAGCCAGCCGACGACCGCCACGGCCACGAGAACCGCGACCAGGGAACCGATCGGCGTTCTGCGCATGTCAGGCGTCGCGCCCCCGCTCGTCCCGGACCGGCGCCCACGAGGGCACGGAGTCGATCGGACCGTCCACCGGTGCCGAACGCTGCTCGCCCACGAAACCCGGCACGCGGATCACCGTGTGGTCGCTGTCGTAGGCGGCAGGGTGACCGTTCGAGTGGCCGTTCGACGCGTGCCCCTCCTGGCCGGTGCCCGACACCCCGTTCGGCGGCGTCCCGACGGGGGCGAACACCGGGGCAGCCGGCTCCTGCGGGGCGGCGCCGCCCGTCGGGGGGAACACGCTCCCCGACTGGCGCGACGGGTTGACCGGGGCGAACACCGGCTTGGCGGGCGCGGCCGGCTGGGGCAACGGCTCGTGCTCCGGGGGTTCGTGGGCGGTGTCCCGCACCGCGCGGGGCGCGATGGGCGACGGAGCCGGCACGAGTGCTTCCTCGGGCGGCGGGACGGCGGAACCCGGCATCCCGTTCTGTGCCGCACCACGCGGAGCGGCAGGTGCCGCCTGCTGCGGCGGGATCGGTACGGAGCCGCCCGGTCCCGGCGTCGGGCCGCTCGGGTAGGCCTGCGGGTGCCCACCGCCGCCCGGGACCTCCACCACGGGACCGCCCGGCGAGACCTGCGGGCGGCCGCTCGGCGGGAGCGACGGCGGCAGGGCCGGGGGCATCTCGGCGGCAGGTGCGTCCTGACCCGGCTGGGCACCGTCGTCAGGAGTGCCCGCGGCACCACCGGCCTGCTCGGGAGCCGCGTCGGTCAGCCAGTCCAGCGCGAGCCAGCGGATGCCGGTGCGGTCCGGCGCCGTCGCCGCGAGCTGGGCCACCGGGCCACCGCCCAGGCCGGGCAGGACGGCGTCCGGCGCGATCTGCGACCACGGCTCCAGGACGAACGCGCGCTCGTGGGCGCGGGGGTGCGGCACCTCGATGTCGTCGGCCGAGTCGGTCAGGGTGCCGTAGGTGATCAGGTCGACGTCGAGCGTGCGCGCGCCCCAGCGCTCGTCGCGGGTGCGGCCGTGCAGGTTCTCGATCTCCAGGCACGCGTGCAGCAGCGCGCGGGCCGGGAGCGTGGTGCGGGCCAGCAGCACCGCGTTGAGGTAGTCGGGCTGGTCCTCGGGACCGCCGACGGCGGCCGTGCGGGCCAGCGGCGACACGTCCGTGATCTGCAGGCCCGGCATGCGGTCCAGCTCCGCGACCGCCGACCGCATGGTCGCCTGCGGGTCGCCCAGGTTGGCCCCGATGGCGATGACGACGTCCACGTACCCGGCCGGCACCTCGTCGAACCGGTCGCGCGGCTCGTTCTGGTACTCCTCGGCCTGGTACTGCTCCGCCCGGTACTCCCCGGAGGAGTACTGCTGCTCCTGCCCGTACGGCTGCTCCGGCTGCCCGACGGCGGCGTCCGGCACGGCCCCCGCCACCCGGGTCCGCTCCATGTCGGCCTGGTCGTACTGCTGGTCGAAGAGCTGGTCGTAGTGGTTCTGCTGCGGGTCGGGCTGCTGCTGCGGCGGCTCGTAGCCCGCCTGCTCGAACGGCTGGGGCTGCTGGTCGAAGGGCTGGCCCTGCTGGTCGAAGGGCTGGGGCTGCTGGTCGAAGGGCTGGCCCTGCTGGTCGAAGGGCTGGGGCTGCTGGTCGAACGGCTGGCCCTGCTGGTCGAAGGACTGGCTCTGCTGGTCGAAGGGCTGCGCCTGGTCGAACTGCTGGGCCGGCTCGAACTGCTGGGCCGGCTGGTCGAACGGTTCGAACGGCTGGGTCGGCTGCACCGGCTGCTCGCGCTGCGCGTCCGGCTGGGCGAACTGGTCGTACGGCGGCTGCTCGAACCCGCCAGGCCGGTCCTGACCCTGGCGTCGCTCGAGGCTCGGCCGCTGCTCCAGCCCCTGCCGCTGGTCCAGGTCCTGGAGCGGCTCGTACTGCTGGACCGGCTCGAACACGGACTCGGACCGGAGCTGCTCCTCCGGCTGGAACACGGGCTCCTTGGCGGGCTGCTCGGACGGCGCGGGCTCGGCCTGCAGGTCCCATCCGGCGGGGATCACCTGGAGCGGCTCAGGCGCGATGAGCTCGGGCACGGGCAACGGCTCCGGCACCTCCGCGTGCTGCGTGGGCGCCAGTGCGGCGGCCGGGACGCGCTCCACCAGGGGCTCCGCCTCGAACGCCTCGGCCCGATGCGCCGGCTCGGTGGGCTCGGGAAGGTACGACTCGGTCCGCGCCGGCTCCTGCGGGAGCGGCTCCGGCTCCTCGGCCGCCTGACCCAGGGGCTCGAAGTCCTGCGGCTCGGGATCGGCCGCGTACGGCTCGTAGGCCGTCGGCTCGGCGGCCGGCTCCGGCTGGAAGTCCTGCACGCCCGCCACGGGCTCCACCGCGCCCGCCGTCGCGGGAGCGGCGACCACGGGCCGCACCTGCGCGCGGTCCCGGCGGATGGCCACCTCGACGTCGGCGAACGGCACCGGGATCGGCGCGTGCGGCTTGTGCACGCACACGTCCACCGCCTCGACCTGCGGGCGGGTCAGCACCGCGGCGGCGATGCGCTCGGCGACCGTCTCGACGAGGTCGGCGGGCTCTCCGGTCAGGATGTCGTGGACGTCACGCGCCACGTCGGCATAGCTCACCGTCCGTGCGAGGTCGTCACCGGCCGCGGCCTGGCGGGTGTCCAGGTACAGCACGACGTCAGCCCGGAACTCCTGGCCGGTCTGGCGCTCCGACGGCAGCACACCGTGGTAGCCCCGCGCGCTCACGCCGGTCAGCCGGACCTGGTCCAGCGACCGGCCGTCCGGGCCTGTGACGCCCGTTCCGAACGCTGTGGTCACCGTGGTCCCCCTCCATCGTCATTGCGTGCACCGGAATCCTGCCAGGTCGGCATGTCCTGTTCCCCGGCCGTCCACGATTCTGTGGTCAAGGCCACGGTGGAAGTCAATGCCTCCGGTGCCGATCGGGGAGAAGTACCCGGTGACCCTACCCGGGGCTCCTGCCCCGCGGCGGTCCACGCGGCGGCGACCCGGACGGCGTCGGCGCTCGCCCGGACGGAGTGCACGCGCACGCACCAGGCGCCCGCCGCGGCCGACAGCGCCGAGATCGCGGCGGTCGCGTCGTCCCGGGCGCGCGGCGGGGCGGGGTGCCCCGCGGAGTCCGCCAGCAGGTGGCCCAGGAACCTCTTGCGGGACGCGCCCACGAGCACCGGCCGGCCGAGCTCGTGCAGCGCGTCGAGATGGGCCAGGAGGGGCCAGTTCAGCGCCCCGGCCTTGGCGAAGCCGAGACCCGGGTCCAGGATCACCTGCTCGGGGTGCACCCCGTCGTCGTGCAGCGCGGCCAGCCGGGCCGCGAGCTCGTCCCGGACGTCCGCCACCACGTCGTCGTACTCCTGGTGGTCGTCCATGACGTCCGCGTGCCCACGCCAGTGCATCGCCACGTACGCCGCGCCGGTCTCGGCGACCGCCCGGCCCATCGCGGGGTCCGCGAGGCCGCCCGAGACGTCGTTCACGATGCGCGCGCCCGCGGCCACGGCCCGCTCGGCCACGGCCGCACGCGTGGTGTCCACGCTGACGATCGCGCCCTGCGCCGCGAGCCGCTCGATCACCGGCAGCACCCGGGCCAGCTCCTGGTCCTGCGGGACGCGCGCGGAGCCCGGGCGCGTGGACTCCCCGCCCACGTCCAGCACGTCCGCACCCTCGCCGAGCAGCTCCAGCCCGTGCGCGACGGCGGCCGACGGCTCGAACCACTCCCCGCCGTCCGAGAACGAGTCGGGGGTCACGTTGACCACGCCCATCACGAGCGTGCGCCCCACCCCGGACAGCTCCGGCAGGCCGAGCACCCGGGCCCGATGGCCGGCGGTGGGGGGCACCGTCACTTCCCCGCGATGAGGCTCATCGCCTCGGCGCGGGTGGCGGCGTCACGCATGACGCCGCGCACCGCGGACGTGATGGTCCGCGAGCCGGGCTTGCGCACGCCCCGCATGGACATGCACAGGTGCTCGCACTCGACCACGACGAGCACGCCGCGCGGTTCGAGGATCTCCACGAGGGAGTCCGCGATCTGGGTGGTCATGCGCTCCTGCACCTGCGGGCGGCGCGCGTAGACCTCGACGAGCCGGGCCAGCTTGCTCAGGCCCGTGATGCGCCCGTCGACGTTGGGGATGTAGCCGACGTGCGCGACGCCGTGGAACGGCACCAGGTGGTGCTCGCAGGTGGAGTACACCTCGATGTTCTTCACCAGCACCATCTCCTCGTGCCCGAGGTCGAAGGTGGTGGTCAGCACGTCGCCGGCCTCCTGGCGCAGGCCGGCGAAGATCTCCTGGTACGCCCGGGCCACGCGGGCCGGCGTCTCGCGCAGGCCCTCGCGGTCCGGGTCCTCGCCGACCGCGAGGAGGAACTCCCGCACGGCCGCCTCGGCCCGTGCGGCGTCGTACGGCGGGATGTCCGCCGGACGCCGCACGGGCGCCGTCACGGGGGTGACTGACCTGTCGGTCATGGTGCTGCTCCGGTCGTCGTTCGTGCTCAGTTCGGCGAGTCCGTGGGCGCCGCGTCCGTCGGGGGCGCCACGTCCAGCACCGCCTCGTCCTGCGGCACCACGGAGTGGCCGTTCTGGGCGGCCAGCTCCTTGGGCGTCAGCACCGGACCGCGCGTGTGCACGGTGCGCTGCTCGCTGGACAGCCAGACGTCGCGCGCGGGGCGCTTCTGGACGGGCCGGAAGACCTCCTCCAGCTCTTTCTGGTTCAGCGTCTCCTTGTCGAGCAGCCGCAGCACCAGGTCGTCGAGCACGTCGCGGTGCTGGGTCAGCACCTCCCACGCCTCGTCGTGCGCGGCCTCGACGAACTTGCGCACCTCCTCGTCGATGGTGCCGGCCACCGACTCGGAGTAGTCCCGCTCGTGGCCGTAGTCGCGGCCGAGGAACGGCTCACCGCCGCTCGTGCCGAGCTTGATGGCGCCGATCTTCTCGCTCATGCCGTACTCGGTGACCATCTTGCGGGCGATGGCGGAGGCCTTCTCGATGTCGTTCGACGCGCCCGTGGTGGGGTCGTGGAACACGATCTCCTCGGCGACCCGGCCACCCATCGCGTAGGCGAGCTGGTCGAGCAGCTCGTTGCGCGTGGTCGAGTACTTGTCCTCGAGCGGCATGACCATGGTGTAGCCCAGGGCCCGGCCGCGCGGCAGGATCGTCACCTTGGTCACGGGGTCCGTGTAGCGCATCGCGGCAGCCACCAGGGCGTGGCCGCCCTCGTGGTACGCGGTGATCTTCTGCTCCTTGACGTTCATGACGCGGGTGCGCTTCTGCGGCCCGGCCACGACGCGGTCGATCGCCTCGTCCAGCGCGCGGTCGTCGATGAGCTGCGCGCCGCTGCGGGCGGTGAGCAGCGCGGCCTCGTTGAGCACGTTCGCCAGGTCGGCACCCGTGAAGCCCGGGGTGCGCCGGGCGACGGCCGCGAGGTCCACCTCCGGGACCATCGGCTTACCCTGCGCGTGCACGTGGAGGATCGCCTCGCGGCCCTTGAGGTCCGGGGCCTCCACGGCGACCTGGCGGTCGAAGCGGCCAGGCCGCAGCAGCGCCGGGTCGAGGATGTCGGGGCGGTTGGTCGCGGCGATGAGGATGACGTTCGTCTTGACGTCGAAGCCGTCCATCTCGACGAGCATCTGGTTCAGGGTCTGCTCGCGCTCGTCGTGCCCGCCGCCCATGCCGGCACCGCGGTGACGGCCGACGGCGTCGATCTCGTCCACGAAGATGATCGCCGGGGAGTTCTGCTTGGCCTGCTCGAACAGGTCACGCACACGGCTGGCGCCCACGCCGACGAACATCTCGACGAAGTCCGAGCCGGAGATCGAGTAGAACGGCACGCCGGCCTCGCCCGCGACGGCGCGCGCGATCAGCGTCTTACCGGTACCGGGCGGACCGTACAGCAGCACGCCCTTGGGGATCTTGGCGCCGACGGCCTGGAACTTCGCCGGCTCCTGCAGGAACTCCTTGATCTCCTGCAGCTCCTCCACGGCCTCGTCCACGCCGGCGACGTCGGCGAACGTCACCTGCGGGGTGTCCTTGCTGGCGAGCTTGGCCTTGGACTTGCCGAAGCCCATGACCCGGTTGCCGCCACCCTGGGCCCGCGAGAGCAGGAACCAGAACACGACGCCGATCAGGAGGAACGGGATCAGCACCGACAGCATGGAGGACCAGAAGCTGGGCTGCGGCACCTCCGAGTTGAACCCGTCGGCCGGGTCGGCCTTCACGATCGCGTCCTCGAGGCGGTCGCCCTGGGGCTGCGTGTAGAAGAACTCGACCGTCTTGCCGTGGTCGACCTCCTCGGCGTCCTCGCCCTCACCCTCGGTCGACTTGTACGCCTTGGTGAGCTCGAGCTCGACCCGCTGCTCGCCGTCGACCATGAGCGCGTGCTTGACCGTGCCGCCCTCGAGCAGCTCGATGCCCTGCGACGTCTCGATGCGGGAGACGCTGGGCTGATTCAGTGCCGAGATGGCCAGAGTCACCACGACCAGGGCGACCAGGATCCAGATGACCGGCCCACTCAGAAGCTTCTTGATGTTCATCGGCGACGGGGACCAGGCCCCGTTTCCCTCCGCTCGCGCAGTATGTTTCCGTCGAAACTACATGGTCTCCCTGGGAGGAGCCCCGAGTGTTCGCCCAGAGCATGTGATGCCTGGACCACACCTCGCCCAGACGTGACGAACCGCCCGGGACGGGCACTCGCGGGGTCGTCAGGTGCTGGTATCTCAGCCCCCGTAGACGTGCGGTGCCAGGGTGGCAACGAACGGCAGGTTCCGATAGTTCTCGGCGTAGTCGAGGCCGTACCCCACGACGAACTCGTTGGGGATGTCGTACCCCAGGTACTTGACCTCGACGTCGGCCTGCGCGGCGTCGGGCTTGCGCAGCATCGAGGCGATCTCGACCGACTCCGGACCGCGCGAGCGCAGGTTCGACACGAGCCAGGACAGGGTGAGCCCCGAGTCGATGATGTCCTCGACGATGAGCACGTTGCGGCCCGTCAGGTCGGCGTCGAGGTCCTTGAGGATGCGGACCACGCCCGACGACTTGGTGCCCGACCCGTACGACGACACCGCCATCCAGTCCATCTGGACCGGGTGGTGCAGGCGCCGGGACAGGTCGGCCATGACCATGACCGCACCCTTGAGGACACCGACCAGGAGCAGGTCCTTGCCCGCGTAGTCCGCGTCGATCTGGGCTGCCATCTCGTCCAGCTTCTTGGTGAGCTGCTCCTCGGTGAGCAGCACCTCTGCGAGGTCGGTGCCGACGTCGGACTGGTCCACGGGTCACTCCTGGGTTGTGCTGGGGGGCCGGACGCCGGTCCTGCCGTCCGGTACGTCGGTCGGCGCGGCGCGCAGGAAAAGCCTGCCACACGCGCGACGGGCCCGTGCGCCACCCGGCAGGTGGACCGGCCCCTGGCCGGCCCACGCCACGACGAGCGCGTCCAGGGCGTCCACGTGCCGCGCGGAGGTGTCCGACGGCGGGCAGCCGACGGCGAGCGCGGCAAGCCGCAGCGCACGACGGCGCAGCGCGGGGTGGGCGTCGTGGAGCAGGGCGGCGTCGAGGGTCAGGTCCGGGGTGGCGCGGGTCAGGTCCGGGGCGGCGCGGGTCAGGTCCGGGGCGGCGCGGGCCAGGTCCGGGGTGTCGAGGGTCAGGTCCGGGGTGGCGTGGGCGCGTTCCGGGACGTCGGCGCCCGCCCGGTCCAGCAGGTCGGCGGCCAGCTCGTCCAGCAGGTCGGCGTCGTCGCGGAGCTGGTCCGCGGTGCGCGCGAGCGCCTCTGCCACACCGGGCCCCAGGGTCTCCTCCAGCACGGGCAGCACCCGCCCGCGCACCTGCGACCGCAGCGGCACGAACGCCTGGTCCGCACGGCCCGCTCGGTCCCTTGCTGACATCTGCGTGCGGCTTCGGTCCCTTGCTGGCAACTGGGTACGGCTTCGGTCCCTTGCCTCGAGATCGGTCACCCGATGGACCGATCTCGAGGCAACCGACCGATCTGCCCGTGGGGAATCAGCAAGGGACCGATCAGGGATCGGAGCATCGCCGGCTCCCGGCGGAAACCCAGCACCATCGCCGGCTCCCGGCGAGGGATCAGCAGCGTCACCAGCTCCCAGCGGGAAACCAGCAGCATCGCCGGCTCCCGGCGAGGGATCAGCAGCGTCACCGGCACCCGGCGGAAAACCAGCAGCCTCACCGCCCCCCGACCAGGGATCAGCAGGGGGCAGCAGGTTCGTCGGGTCCGTCCAGAAGTCCAGCCCCTGCGCGGCGCACACCGCCTCGGTCTGCACCCGCCGCAGACCGAGGAACGGCCGGCGGAAGATGCCGCGCTCGCGGGGCATGCCGGCCAGCGACCGGGCCCCGGCGCCCCGGGCGAGGCCCAGCAGCACCTGTTCCGCCTGGTCGTCGAGGGTGTGCCCGAGCAGCACGATCCGCGCCCCCACCTCCCCGGCGACTCCCTCGATGGCGCCGTACCGAGCTTCCCGGGCCTCCCCCTCGGGTCCGTCCGACCCGAACGTAGACACCGTCGCCCCATGCGCCATGGAGCGAGCTTCCCTACGTTCGACACCCGCCCCGTCCACACCAACCCCGTCCACACCAACCCCGCCGACACCAACCCCGCCGACACCGACCCCGCCGACACCGACCCCGTCCACACCAACCCGGTCGGCGGCCGTCGGGACAGACCCGGCCGGCGGCAGGCCGGGCCGCCAGGCCGCGGGGCGGATCAGCACCGGGGACAGGCCCAGGGCGCGGCACTGCGCGGCCGCGCGCTCGGCGACCTGCGCGGAGCCCGCCTGGAGCCCGTGGTCCACGATCACCGCGCCCGCCCGCACGGCGTACCCCCGCGAGCGCACGGAGCGGCCGACCCGGCGGGCCTCGTACGCCGTGACCGCCGCGAGCGCCAGGCTGTCGGCCCCGCCGGAGCAGGCGACCAGCACGAGCTCGTCCGGGCCGAGCTCCGCCAGCACCGCCCGGACGGCGTTCCGGGCCACGGCGACGGCCGGGTCGACGCGGGCCACGTCAGCACCTCCCGCCGTCGGGCACGACCCGGCGGACCGGCGCTCGGCCTGCCGCCGCCACCCGGCGGACCGGCGCACGGCCGGCCGCCGCCACCCGGCGGTCCGGCAGGGCGCCCCGAACCCTCATTCGCGCTCCCTCGTCACCCGTGCACCCGCCGCACCCACGCCCGGGCGTCGGCGATCTCGCGGGCGCTCGGCAGGTTCTCCGGGGCGGCCCACACGGCGTTCAGCCCGTCGCGCCCCACGGCCCGTTCCACGGAACGCACGAACGCCGCCCCGTCGCGGTACTGGGCGAGCTTGGCGTCCATGCCGAGCAGCTTCTGGATCACCACGTCGAAGGTGTTGCGCCCCTCGCCGTCGCGCCGGCGCTCGAACCGTGCGCGGATGCGCCGCACCGATGGCACCACGCGCGGCCCGACGGCGTCCATCATCACGTCGGCGTGCCCCTCCAGGAGGGCCATGACGGCGGTGATGTCGGCGAGCTCGGCCTTCTGGTCGTGGGTGAGCATGCCGTCCATGAGGGTGCCGCCGTCGCCTCGCAGGGCGTCCAGGACGGACCGGCCGATCGCCACGACCTTCTTGTCGAACCGGGCCTTGGCCAGCTCCGCGGACGTGCGCGCCATCCCGGCCACCAGGTGCCGCGTGCGGCCGCTGAGGTGCTCGGCGAGCCAGGGCGCCGCGGCGAACTGCAGGGCGTGCGTCTGCTCGTGGAGGCACACCCAGAGCCGGAAGTCCCGGACGGGGACGTGCAGCGCGCGCTCGGCCTGGAGCACGTTGGGCGCGACGAGCAGGAGCCGGCCCGGATCGGAGTACGGGTCGAACTGGCCCAGGACACGGCCACTGAGCAGCGCGAGGACCGCCCCGATCTCCGCGGCGCCGGCGAGCTGGGCCCCGGCGGAGGTGGCGCCCTTCGAGATCTCCGCGACGACGGCGCCCAGCCCGTCGGTCATGACGGCCATGGACTGCGTGTTGGCGCGTGCCCACGTGGCGCGGTCCACGACGGCGACCGGGCTCAGCGCCTCGCCCGCCCCCGCAGCCGGTTGCATGCGCGTGGTCTCCAGCACGTGCCCGACGGCGTCCCCCGCTGCCGAGCGCAGCCCGCTCACCAGGGCGGCGAGCTCCTCCCGGGGAGCCCGGGGACCGGGCGGCGAGAGGCGCCCGGCGATCTGTGCTGCCGCCGTCCAGTCGACGACCTGCGGGGCGGTGGAGGCCTGGGTCACCGGACCACGGTAACGGTCACGGCCCGGGCCGCGTCAGCCGCCCTGGGCCGGGAGCGCGCTGTAGCTCGCGAGCTGACCCACGAAGTCGTCGTAGATCCAGGTGGCGCCCACGGTCTTGTCGGCCGGGATGGCGTCGGCCAGGATCGAGAAGACCAGGAGCCGGTCGTCGGCAGTGACCACCGTGCCCGCGAGCGCCCGGACCTTGGGCAGGCTCCCCGTCTTGGCGCGGGCCAGGCCGCGGGCGGGGTTGTCGCCGGAGAACCGGCCGTGGCTGGTGTCGAGCGTGCCCGACAGGCCCGCGACAGGCATGCCCACCGCCTCGCTGCGCAGGGTCGGGTGGGCCGGGTCGACCATGACCTCCAGCAGGTCCACGAGCTGTTCGGAGCTCAGGTACGAGCCGTCACCGAGCCCCGAGCAGTCGCGCAGCCGCGCGCCCGTCATGTCGACGCCGAGCCCTTTCGCGGCGGTGATCACGGCCTGCGTCGCGCCGTCGTTCGAGCCGGGCAGCCCGGCGTCCACGGCGACGAGGCGCCCGAGCACCTCGGTGATCGTGTTGTCCGAGTACTGCATGGCGAAGCCGACGACGTCGCCCAGCGGCGCCGAGCTGACCTGGCCGAGCACCTGCGCGTCGGCGGGCGCGGTCTCGTCGACCACGGCACCCGCCGTCGTGAGGCCCTCGTCCTCCAGCGCCGCGGCAAAGGCCTCGGCGGCGTACTTGCCGGGGTCGGACGCGCGGGGCCCGTTGTCGCTGTACCCGTCGGACAGCAGGCCCACGTTGACGCCCAGGGAGGAGACGGGTGCGATGTACCCGGCCGCGATGTCGGGGCTGGCCACGGTCGGCGCGATGTCGTCGCCGGTGAAGAGCGTGTCGTCCAGCGCGACGCGCACCTGGGTGGTGCCGGTGACCTTGACCCGCGCGGCGACCTGCTGGGCGAGGTCGGCGAGCCCGGCGCGGCCGTTGACGGCGTCCGGGTCGCCGTGGCCCGCCGCGAGCATCATGTCCCCCGCACCCACGAGCACGACGGTGTTGTCGCCGACGAGCACCGCCTTGGTGTCCAGCGTGGAGTCCGCGGGGAACGCCGACAGCGCGGCGACGCCGGTGAACAGCTTCTGCGTGGAGGCAGGGGTCATCAGCTTGTCGGGACTGGAGGAGCCCAGCACCTCGCCCGACGCCCCGTCGGCCACCACGACGCCGACGCGCGAACCCAGCCGCTTGTCCTTGGCCAGGCCCGAGACCAGCCGCTGCATCTCCACGCTGTCGGGCACGGGGGCGTCGTCGGGCAGGCCGCTCAGGAGCGCGGCCGGGGCGGGGCCCTCGACCGCTCCGGGAGCCGTCGGGAAGGGGTTGGGCTCGGGCCACGGCTCGGCCGTGGTGAGCATGCCGGGGACCATGTCGTAGGCGTCGGCGACGAGGTACCCGCCGAACAGCGCGACGACCGCGGCGACGGCAGCGCCGGAGCGCAACCCCCACTCCATGGGCATCCTCTCGATCGTCACGTAAGAGCCATCTGCAACTCTAGTCGCGGCAAACCGGGTGACCGGTACGGCGAGGTCGATCCGCGGGAAATTTCACCCGCTCACGCGCGTGGCTCACGCGCGCGACGCGCACGCTGCGAATTATGCCCAACACGGAGAGTGGTCCTGACCACAGGTCACGGTCGGGACACAGGACCCGTGGCACACTGGACGGGCGCAAGGCCGCCGCCGCGGTAAGTCACTTCGGCGACCATCTTCGAGAACTGGAGCACATCGGCGTGGAGTTCGACGTCACGATCGAGATCCCCAAGGGTCAGCGGAACAAGTACGAGGTGGATCACGAGACCGGACGCATCCGCCTCGACCGCATGCTCTTCACCTCGACGCGCTACCCCGACGACTACGGCTTCATCGAGGGCACCCTCGGCGAGGACGGCGACCCGCTGGACGCACTGGTCCTGCTGGAGGAGCCGACCTTCCCCGGCTGCCTGATCAAGTGCCGCGCGCTGGGCATGTTCCGCATGCGGGACGAGGCCGGCGGCGACGACAAGGTGCTGTGCGTGCCGACGGGTGACCAGCGTGCCGCGTGGCGACAGGACATCGACGACGTCTCGGACTTCCACCGTCTGGAGATCCAGCACTTCTTCGAGGTCTACAAGGACCTCGAGCCGGGCAAGTCGGTCGAGGGCGCCCACTGGGTGGGCCGCGCGGACGCCGAGGCCGAGATCGTGCGCTCGATCCAGCGCGCCAAGGACACGGGCTACTACGACAAGCACTGAGCCCGACGCGCCGAGACGGAGCTGGGGCGAGACGGGACCGGGGCGGAGCGACCGAGCGCGGTCGCTCCGCCCCAGCTCTGTCTCGGCGGGGTCGGCGGGTTACGGGCGGCCCGCGTAGGGCATCGCACCGGACAGGCGCAGCGGGTTCTCCGCGAGCGGGTAGCCGGGCAGGGTCGCCTCGATCATCATGCCGCCGCCCGAGTACATCGCGACGTGGTAGATCGACGACGGGTCTGCCGGGTTCGAACCGTAGAAGATGAGGTCACCCGGCCGGAGGGCGTCGTACCCGACCTTGCCGACCGCGAGGTACTGCGACCGCGACGTCCGCGTGATGTCCACGCCCTGGCTCGCCCACGACATCATGGTCAGGCCCGAGCAGTCGTAGGCGGTGGGCCCCGCCGCCCCGAGCAGGTAGGGCGCCCCGATCCGGGTCCGCGCCCAGGCCACCGCACCGTAGCCGCGGTCCGCGGACCCGGTGGACACCCCGGACGTGGGCGGGCCGACGACGACCGGCGGCGCCGGCGGGGCGACCGAGCCGCCCGACGAGCCCTCCGCCGAGGAGGCCGTGTCACCCGCCCCGGGGCCGTCCGCGCCCTCCGCGCCGGAGGTCTCGTCCCCCGACGATGCGGCAGCCTCTTCCTGAGCCGCCGCCTCCGCCGCCTCCGCGGCCTCCCTGGCCGCCTGCTGCCGTTCGAGCTCCGCCTTCGCGGCGGCCTCCCGGGCGGCGGCCTCCGCCGCGGCCCGCGCCTCCTCCCGCTGCCGCTCGATCTCCACGCTCGTGCGCCGCAGCTGCGCGAGCCGCTCGACGAGGGCCTGCCGCTGGACCTCGGCGGCCTGCGTCCGCGCGGCGAGGTCGGCGGCGGCCGCCTGCGCCGCGTCGAACGCCGACTCCGCCTGGGCCGCGGCGGCGTCCCGGTGGGCCTTGGCCGCCGTCCACCGCGCGTCGGCGGACTCCGAGGCCGCCCGCGCCTCCTGGTACTCGGCCAGCGACCCCCCGAGCTTGCGCTGCACCGCGCGCTCGGCGGCGCTGCGCCCCACCATGTCCGGCACCGACTCGGCCTCGAGGGCGACACCGAGCGACCCCAGGCCGTCGTCGCGGGCAGAGGCGCGATAGACCTCCGCCAGGCTCCCGCGGGCGGCCACCTCGCCGGCGTGCGCCTTCTCGGCCGCCGCGCGGGCCTCGGCCACCTCCCGCTGTGCCTCCTGGACGGCCTGCTGCGCCTCGGCGTAGTCGGCCGCGGCCATCTGCACCCGCACCTGGGCCGCCTCGAGCTCGGTGCGGAGCGCGACGAGCGCCGCCTCGGCCTGCCGGACGTCGAGGGTCCCGGCCGCGACCGCGTCACGGGCGGCCTGCGCCTCCTGCTCGGAGGGTGCCGACGGCGGGTCCGCGGGCGGATCGGCCTTGGCCACAGGACCCCAGGGGATCACGAGCCCGAGTGCGAGCACCGCCGCCGCGAGCGCACGGATCACCAGCACCGCGCCGTGGCCGCTCCCGTGTCGAACCTGTCCCATGATCCCCCTTCCGATCGGCGCGCTCCCGGCGTGTCGCCTTGCGCAGATCCTGTGAATCACTCCGATGTCATCGACCAATGTGACCCACGGCGCCGGTTCGCGCTACCGGAAGGCAAACGGTGCACCAAGGGCGCGCCAGCACCCCGCGAGCCGGCAACCGTCTCATTTTCGAATCTCAAAATACAAGACACCGGTTTCGGCCCCGCTCGCGGCCGTCTACGGTCTCACCCATGACTCGTCGAATGTGTTGTTGACCCAGCGCACGTTCGCCTGCCCTCGGCCGTCCGGCCGGACATCCGCGTGCGCGCCAACCCGCCGCGGACCCACCTCCTGATGCGCAGGCCCCCTGGGGGCACGCCGCGGCACGTCTCTGCCCGCCAGCCAGAAGCAGTCCGCCCGATGCACCGCCACCACAGCCAGGAAGCAGGAGAGCCATGACGCAGCCCCAGTGGTCGTTCGAGACCCGCCAGATCCACGCCGGCCAGGAGCCGGACCCCGCCACCGGCGCCCGCGCGCTGCCGATCTACCAGACGACGTCGTTCGTGTTCCCCGACGCCGGGGTCGCGGCGGACCGGTTCGCACTGAAGGACCTCGGCCCCATCTACACCCGCATCGGCAACCCCACGCAGCAGGTGGTCGAGGACCGGATCGCCAGCCTGGAGGGCGGCGTCGGCGCCCTGCTGGTCGCCTCCGGCCAGGCCGCGGAGTCGCTCGCGATCCTCAACCTGGCGCAGGCCGGTGACCACGTCGTCGCGTCCGCGAGCCTCTACGGCGGCACCTACAACCTGCTGCACCACACGCTGCCCAAGTTCGGCATCGAGACCACGTTCGTGGACGACCCGCACGACCTCGACGCGTGGCGCGCCGCCGTCCGCCCGAACACCAAGGCCTTCTTCGGCGAGACCATCCCCAACCCGCGCTCGGACGTGCTCGACATCGAGGGCGTCGCCGGTGTGGCCCACGAGACCGGTGTGCCCCTCATCGTGGACAACACCGTCGCGACGCCGTACCTCATCCGCCCGTTCGAGCACGGTGCCGACATCGTGGTGCACTCCGCGACCAAGTACCTGGGCGGCCACGGCAGCGCGATCGGCGGCGTGATCGTCGACGGCGGCCGGTTCGACTTCGCGGCCGACCCCGAGCGGTTCCCCGGCTTCAACACGCCGGACCCGAGCTACAACGGGCTCGTCTTCGCCCGGGACCTCGGCGTCGACGGCGCACTGGGCGCCAACCTGGCGTTCGTGCTCAAGGCGCGCGTCCAGCTCCTGCGCGACCTCGGCGCGGCCATCTCCCCGTTCAACGCCTTCCTGCTGGCCCAGGGTCTGGAGACCCTGTCCCTGCGGGTGGAGCGGCACGTCGCCAACGCCCAGCACGTCGCGGGATGGCTGGAGGCCCGGGACGACGTCCGCGGCGTCCACTACGCGGGCCTGCCGAGCTCGCCCTGGTACGGCAACGCCCAGAAGTACGCGCCGAAGGGTGCGGGTGCCGTGCTCGCCTTCGAGCTCGACGGTGGTACCGAGGCGGGCCAGGCCTTCGTCTCGGCTCTGCAGCTGCACTCCAACGTGGCGAACATCGGCGACGTCCGCTCGCTCGTGATCCACCCCGCGTCCACCACGCACTCCCAGCTCACGCCGGAGGAGCAGGCACTGTCGGGCGTGACGCCCGGCCTGGTCCGTCTCGCGGTGGGCCTGGAGAACGTGGAGGACATCCTGGCCGACCTGGAGCTCGGCTTCACCGCCGCGAAGAACCTCCTCGGCGAGGAGCGCTGATCGACCCGTCCACGCCCGGGGCGGGCACCGGAGAACCCTCCGGTGCCCGCCCCGGGCGTGTCCCGCGAGCACGACCGCGAGGCACCCACCCCGAGCTCACCACCCTGGGCTCACCATCCCGAGCCGCAGGAGGAGCCATGGCCATCACCACCCCGGAGGCCGCTCACGGTGCCCTGGACGCCGACGTCCACGATCCCGAGGTCCGCACGGCGCGCGTGCCGTTCCCCGTGCCCGAGGGCACGTCCGGCGGTGACGTCACGGCACCGCGCCCGGCAGGACCGGTCGAGACCTCGCGCTCCCGGAGCAAGCCGCCGGTGCCGCCGAGCGGCGCGTGGCGCGAGGGAGACGACCCGGGCCGCCGGCAGTTCGCCGACGTCGGCACGTTCGAGCTCGAGGCCGGAGGGCGGCTGCCCGACGTCCGTGTGGCCTACGAGACGTGGGGCACGCTGAACGCCGACGGCTCGAACGCGGTGCTCGTGCTGCACGCCCTGACCGGCGACTCCCACGTGGTGGGCGACGCCGGCCCCGGTCACCCGACGGCCGGCTGGTGGTCGCAGATGGTCGGCCCGGGCCGGCCCATCGACACCGACCGGTACTTCGTGGTGGCACCCAACGCGCTGGGCGGCTGCCAGGGCACCACGGGGCCTTCGTCCACGGCGCACGACGGGCGTCCCTGGGGCGGCCGCTTCCCGTACGTGACCACCCGGGACCAGGTCGCCGTGGAGATCGCTCTGACCCGGGAGCTGGGCATCCGATCCTGGGATCTCGTCATCGGCGCCTCGATGGGCGGGCTGCGCGTGCTGGAGTGGGCGCTGCTGGGGCCGGAGGCCGGCATCGAGGTGCGCAACCTCGCCGCCATCGCGACCACGGCGCAGACCGGCGGGGACCAGATCGCCTGGGCGCACCCGCAGCTCGCCGCGATCCGCATGGACCCGCGCTTCCGGGGCGGCGACTACTACGACGCGGCCGACGACGACGGCCCCCACGCCGGCCTGGGCATCGCCCGGCAGATCGCGCACACGACGTACCGCACGGGCTACGAGCTGGACCAGCGCTTCGGCCGCCTGCCGCAGGGCGGCGAGGACCCGTTCTCGGGCGGCCGCTTCGCCGTCCAGTCCTACCTGGACCACCACGGCGACAAGCTGGCCCGCCGGTTCGACGCCAACTCCTACCTCGTGCTCACCGAGTCCATGCTGTCGCACGACCTGGGCCGCGACCGCGGCGGCGTCGAGGCCGCACTCAGCCAGGTCACCGCGCGGACGCTCGTGGTGGCCGTGGACAGCGACCGGCTGTTCCCGCCCCAGCAGTCCGCGCGGCTCGCCCAGTGGATCCCGGGCGCGGAACCGCTGCGGATCGTGACGAGCGACGTGGGCCACGACGGTTTCCTCGTGGAGGCCGACCAGATCGGCCCGATGGTCGGTGAGTTCCTCGGGTAACCATCCGGCGGCCCGGCGGCGCCAGGCTTAGCGTGGACGCATGGCAAAGCTCAATCCATACCTCAGCTTCCGGTCCGAGGCCAAGGATGCACTGGCCTTCTACCAGTCCGTGCTCGGCGGCGAGCTGGACGTCAGCACCTTCGGTGGAACCCCGATGGAGGGGATGCCCACACCCGACGAGGACAAGGACCTCGTCATGCACGGCCAGCTCGACACCCCGGGCGGGCTCACCATCATGGCGGCGGACACGCCGTCCTTCATGGAGTACGTGGCGCCGTCCGCGGGCGTGACCGTCGCCCTGACGGGCGGCCCGGACGACCACGAGTACATCAAGGGCGCCTTCGAGAAGCTGTCCGACGGCGCGACGCCGGGCCAGCCGCTCGAGCTCGCGCCGTGGGGCGACTACTACGGGGCGCTCACGGACAAGTTCGGCATCTCCTGGATGTTCGACATCGCCACGGAGCAGTCCGCCGGGTGATCTTTCGTTACTGAACCCGACTCCAGTAACCTTCGTCGGGCCGGTCGGAGCCGACCGGTCCGACGAAGAGGAGCGTCCAGTGACACAGCGCCGTGCACTCTCCATCCTTGCCTCGCTCGGCCTCGCGGTGTCCGCCGCGGCCACCGCCTCCGCACCCGCGCACGCCGACCCGCCCCCGCGCGAGGTGCTGTTCGTCGCCAACAACTGGGACGGCACGGCCTCCGTGCTCTCCTCCGGCGCCGACCTCACCCCGGTCGGCGAGATCGACGTGATCCCCGACCGCGAGCAGCGGATGCGCGAGATCTACCGCGACCCGGTCCGGCTGGCGGCGTTCCTCGTCATCCGGGAGACGGTCGGCGAGGGCCACGACCAGTTCGCCGACGACATGTACACCACGCCCGACGGCACCTCGCTGGTGGTGTCGCGGCCCAGCTTCGCCGACGTCGTCTCCCTGAGCCTCGCCACGGGCGAGGTGGAGTGGCGGTTCCCGGTCTCCGGCCTGCGCGCCGACCACATGGCGGTGTCCCCGGACGGCACCCAGGTGGCGGTCTCGGCGTCGACCGGCAACCGCGTGCACGTGCTGGACATCGAGACCGGTGCCGAGGTCGGCTCGTTCCGCACGGGCGACAAGCCGCACGAGAACGTCTACACGGCCGACGGCCTGATCTGGAACATGTCGATCGGCGAGGTGAACAACGACCTGGACGACCCGGCGCTCGACTTCCTCAAGGGTGACCGTGTCATCACGGTGGCGGACGCCGAGACGCTCGAGGTGGTGCGCGAGATCGACATGCGCGACCGGCTCGACGACGCGGGGCTCGGCCACCTGTCCGACGCCGTCCGCCCCGCCACGTTCAGCCCCGACGAGTCGAAGCTCTACTTCCAGGTCTCGTTCTTCGGCGGGTTCCTGGAGTACGACGTCGCCGCCGACCGCATCACCCGGGTCAAGACGCTGCCGCGCGTGTTCGACGGCCGCCGCGACGAGATGGTGAACGACTCGCGGCACCACGGCCTGACGATGCAGCCCACGGGTGAGCACCTGTGCGTCGCGGGAACCATGGACGACTACGCGATGGTCGTGGACCGGGCCACGCTGGCCGAGGGGCCCCGGATCGAGGTCGCGAAGCCGTACTGGTCCACCGTGACCGGCGACGGCGCCGCCTGCGTGGTCTCGGAGTCGGCGGCGGACCAGGTGACGTCGATCGACTTCGCGACGGGCCGGAAGATCACGTCCGTGCCGGTGGGCGACCATCCGCAGCGGGTGCGGCTCGGCACGGTGCCCGCCGGCTGGTCCGGCACCACCGGCGAGTAGGTTGAGAACATGCTCGCCGCCTTCGTGACCCGTTTCTCGCCCGACAGCCCTCTCGACGGCCTGGAGGTGGGCGACCGCCCCGAGCCGGCCGCCGTCGAGCACTGGACCACCGTGGACGTCCGGGCCGCGAGCCTGAACCACCACGACCTCTGGTCACTGCGCGGCGTCGGCCTGCGCGAGGAACAGCTCCCGATGATCCTCGGCACCGACGCCGCCGGCGTGGCCCCGGACGGCTCCGAGGTGATCGTGCACGGCGTCATCGGGGCCGACGGCCACGGCGTCGGGCCGAAGGAGCCGCGCTCGCTCCTGTCGGAGCGCTACCCCGGGACGCTCGCCGAGCGGGTGGCCGTGCCGACGGCGAACCTCGTGCCGAAGCCCGCCGAGCTGTCGTTCGAGGAGGCCGCGTGCCTGCCGACGGCATGGCTCACCGCGTACACGATGCTGTTCACGAAGGGCGGCCTCGCCCCGGGCGACCGCGTGCTGGTGCAGGGCGCGGGCGGCGGGCTCGCGACGGCGGCGATCACGCTCGGCGCGGCGGCCGGGCTGGAGGTGTGGGTGACCTCCCGCTCCGCGGAGAAGCGGGAGCGGGCCGTCGCCCTGGGCGCGGCGGGCGCCGTCGAGACCGGTGCGCGACTGCCCGCGCGCGTCGACGCCGTGCTGGAGTCGGTGGGTCAGGCGACGTGGGCGCACTCGGTCCGCTCGGTACGTCCGGGCGGCACGGTGCTGGTCTGCGGGGCCACGTCGGGCGACGCCGCCCCGGCCGAGCTGACCCGCGTCTTCTTCCAGGAGCTCCGGATCCAGGGGGTCACCATGGGCACCCGCGAGGACCTGGGCGCGCTCGCCCGGTTCTGCGCGCGCACGGGCGTGCGCCCCGTGATCGACGCCGAGGTGCCGCTCGCCAAGGCCGCGGAGGGCCTCGCCCGGCTGCACGAGGGGGAGCAGTTCGGCAAGGTCGTCGTCCGGCCCTGACCTTCCTCACTGACAGCCCGGTCAGCAAACTTCGCCGAAAGCCTTGACCCGGTTCCGGAATGTCCGCGACAGTGTCAGAGAGCGCTCTCTCACACTGCCCGAAGTGCCAGACCGACGTTCGAAGGAGCACGTCAGATGCGCAGACACCTCCGCCTGCTCGCGGCGGCGACCACCGCCGCGGCCCTCCTCGCCCTGGGTGCGATCACCCAGGTCACCACCGCCTCGGCCGCCGCCGAACCGCTCTCCCAGGGCCGGCCCGTCACCACGTCCAGCACCGAGTTCGACTGGAGCACCGGCGCCGCTGCCGTCGACGGCGACCCCGGCACCCGGTGGTCCAGCGCCGCCGCCGACAACCAGTGGATCCGCATCGACCTGGGCTCCGTCCAGGCGATCGACCGGGTCGTCCTCGACTGGGAGACGGCGTACGCGTCCGGCTTCCGTATCGAGACCTCGGCCGACGGCGCGGCGTGGTCCACGATCTACTCGACCACCACCGGTACGGGCGGCGACCAGAACCTCGACGTCGACGGCTCCGGCCGCTACCTGCGGCTCTGGGCCACCCAGCGCGCCACCCAGTGGGGCGTCTCCCTCTGGGAGCTGCAGGTGTTCGGCACCGGGGGCGGCACGCCCACCGACGCCTCGCTCCTCTCCTACGGCAAGCAGGGCAGCGCCTCCAGCTCGCAGAACGACGGCAACTGCTGGCTCTGCTCCCCCGACAAGGCCTTCGACCTCGACCCGGCCAGCCGCTGGGCCGTCAGCCCCGACACGGGCTGGGTCGACGAGGGCTGGATCGCCGTGGATCTCGGGGCCGCCGCGCACGTGACCAGCGTGGTGCTGCAGTGGGACCCGGCGTTCGCGACGACGTTCGACATCGAGGTCTCCGACAACGGCTCGACGTGGCGCACCGTGCACACGACCACGAACGGCACCGGTTTCAAGCAGACCATCCCGCTCGACGCGAACGGCCGGCACGTGCGCGTGCACATGCGCGACCGGAGCGGCCCCTACGGCTACTCGCTCTGGGAGTTCCAGGTCTACGGCACCGGCGGCGCACCCACCGCTCCCCCGGCCGAGCCCGCCGACCCCGACTTCGACGACCTCGACCTGGTGTGGAGCGACGAGTTCAACGGCCCGGCGGGCACCGCGGCCGACGGCTCGAAGTGGCACATCGACGCGGGTCTGCCGCAGAACAACGAGCAGCAGGTCTACACCCCGAGCGGCAACGGGTTCCAGGACGGCCAGGGCAACTTCGTGCTGGAGGCACGGCGGGAGGACCGCGACGGCCGGCAGTACACGTCGCACCGGATGAACACCTCGAACACGTTCCACGCGCAGTACGGCCGGTTCGAGGCCCGCGTGAAGGTGCCCGAGGGCCGCGGCCTGTGGCCCGCGTTCTGGATGATGGGCTCCGACTTCCTCGACGGCCGCCCCTGGCCGTACAACGGGGAGATCGACATCATGGAGTTCATCGGCCAGAACCCGACCCAGGCCCACTCCACGCTGCACGCCCCCGCGTACAACGGCGGGGGCGGCTACGGCGGGGCGTACGCGCTGCCGGACGGGTCGAAGATCTCGGACGGCTTCCACACCTGGGCCGCCGAGTGGGACAGCGAGGGCATCCAGTTCTCGCTCGACGGCCGCGACGTGTTCTACGCGGACAAGGACACGGTCGAGTCGACCCGCGGGCCGTGGGTCTACGACCACGAGTTCTACCTGATCCTCAACCTCGCGGTGGGCGGTGACTGGCCCGGCCCGCCGGACGCGAGCACCCCGTTCCCGTCCCGCATGCTCGTCGACTACGTCCGCGTCTACCAGTAACCCTTCGTTCGTCGAGTGCTGGGTTCTCGCCCTTTCAAGGCACGAGAAAGGGCGAGAACCCAGCACTCGACGAAGCGGGGTGGGGGGTATAAAGGGCGGGTGCAACGTCCTACCTTGGAGGTCGTCGCCTCGGTGGCCGGGGTCTCGCGCGCGACCGTGTCGCGGGTGATCAACGAGGTGCCCACCGTCGACCCCGAGATCGTCGAAGTGGTGCGGCGGGCGATCGAGGAGACCGGGTACGTGCCGAACCTCGCGGCCCGCTCCCTCGTGACGCGACGCACGGGCTCGGTGGCGCTCGTGGTCTCAGAGCCGCCGGAGCAGCGTTCGCCGCTGCCGTTCCTCGAACGCCTCTTCACCGACCCGTACCTGGGGCGCGTGACGGCGGGCGCGCAGGAGGTGCTGCGGCCCCGCGACATCCACCTCGCGATCATCCCTGCCGACCCGCCCGCACACGACCAGGTGGTGCGCTACGTGCGGCAAGGGCACGTCGACGGCGTGCTGCTCATCACGTCCAGCTCCGCCGACCCGCTGCCGGGCCGGCTCGCGGGCCTGGCCGTGCCGCTGGTGCTGTCCACCCGCACCGACCTGGCGGACGTCTCCTGGGTCGACCTGGACCAGGCCGCCGGCGGACGGCTCGCGGCCGAGCACCTCGCGGGCGCCGGCCGTACCCGGCTCGCGGTCGTCGCCGGACCTGCCGACGCGCCGTTCGGGCACGCCCGGCTCCAGGGTTTCCTCGACGGTGTGCGCGCCGCCGGCCTGCGGGAGCCCGAGGTGGTCCCCGCCGACTTCACGCGCCCGGGCGGCGAGGCCGCGGTCCGCGCGCTCCTGGCCGCCCGGCCGGACATCGACGGCGTCTTCGCGGCGAACGACCTCATGGCGGACGGCGTATCGACCGCCCTCCGGGCCGCCGGCCGGGACGTGCCGCGCGACGTCGCCGTGGTGGGCTTCGACGACTCGAGCGTCGCCGCCCAGGCCCACCCGCCGCTCACGACCGTGCGGCAGCCCGTCGAGGACATGGCCAGCGCCATGGCGCGGCTGCTGCTCGCCGCACTGGACGGCGCGAGCACGGGCGGCTCTGCGACCTTCGTGCCCGAGCTCGTGGTGCGCGCCTCCGGCTGACCGGCGGTACGGCCCGCCGGCTCAGGCGAACCGGCGGGAGAACTCCTCGACCAGCGTCGGGCCGGTATCGCCGATGCGCCACACGTTCCAGCCGTCGGCCGTGTACGAGCCGGACGCCGCCGTGGCCGCCGAGTCCGGGTGCCGGTAGCGGGCGCCGTTGGTGAGCTCGATGGCGCCGTCCGGCAGGAGCATCGCCTCGAAGTGCTGGTTGCGGCGCGGACGCGACCACACGATGCGCGTGGGCGTGCCGATGCTGCGGGCCAGCGCCTCCAGGTCGGGGTCGTCCTCCTCCTCGAACAGCATCGGGGTGCTGGCCCGGATGCTCTCGTTCGGCGGCACGGGGCGCGCGGGCGCCTCGGGAGCGCTCGACGGGTAGGGGTCCGCGTCGAACGTCGGTCCGCCGAAGCCCGTGTCGGGTCCGGACAGATAGCCGCCAGACTCCCAGGGGGCCCGGTCCGTGGCGACGGAGGCGGCCGGGTCCGCATAGGAGGTCTGGTACCCGGTCTGCTCGCCGTACCCGTAGCCGCCCTGGTCGTACGCCGGGGCGTCGGCCGTGTAGCCGTACGCGGACGCCGCCGGCGCGAAGCTGGACTCGCCCTGGTAGCTCGGCTCGGGCGTGTAGCGCGGCTGCGTGATGTCGAGGTCGGCCGGCTCGTCCGCGACGTACGGGGTGCCGCTGTCGTACGACGGCGGCTGCCACAGGTTCTCGTCGGGCTGCGGCTGCACGCCGCCCCCCGGGTACGCGGGCGCGGCCGACGGCGTCGGGTTCGACGGCGGGTAGGCCGACGTCGGCTCGTCGGGCTGCGACGACGCCGCGAACCGGTCGGTGCGCGAGCGCCGCCGCATCGCGGGTGCCGGAGCGGGCGCGGAGTCCGGGGCCGGGACCGACTGGACGGGCACAGAGGGCACGGTGGCGTCACCCAGCGAGGAGCGGCTGGCGGAGAGGCGCGGGGGCGTGGTCGGCGTCGGGCGGGACTCGGCGCCCGGGCGGACCGGCGAGACCTGCGCGCCGCTCGGGGGCGGCGAGACGGGGCTCGGCGCAGCCGGCGGAGCAGGGACCGGTGCGGCGTCGGACGAGCTCGCGGCGGCCTGCGCCCGGCGGGAGGCACGGGTGCCGCCCGCGCGCTCGGCGGCGCCGGACCGGGCACCGCCCGAGCGGAGGCCGGCCCGTAGGCCGGTCGCCGCGTTGGTCGGGCCCGAGGGCGGGTTGTCGGCCGGCGGAGCCGGCGCTGCGGCGCGGTTGGACCGCTCGGCCTGCTTCGCCGCCCGCTCGGAGCGCGACTGCAGCGCGTGGGGCTCACGATCGGTCCGGGACTGCGGCGTCTGCGCGACGACCGGCATCTTGCCCGTGAGGGCGTACCCGACCTTCACGCCCTCCTCGAAGGCGTCCTTCGGTGCGGACCCGCCGCCCGCGACGCCGCCGGTGACGCCCGCGTCCATGGACGTGCTCACCGAGCTGTCCATCGAGGCCGTGATGGTGCCGCCGATCGGCGCCGACTTCGGGGCCGGCAGACCCGGCGGGAGGTGCACCACGAGCGGCGAGACGTCGAGGAACTTGCGGCCGTCGTCCGAGTTCACCACGCCCATCTTCAGCACCTCGACGGGCATCGAGGGCTGGCGCAGGAAGTCGACGGCGTTGAGGATCTCGTCGGGGGCGTTCTGGCAGATGATGATGAGCCGCGCGCCGGACCCGCCGTTCTTGCCCGCCTGCGTGCGGGTGATCGGCACGCTGTCGTAGAACGCCGCGACGTCGTGCTGGAACGAGCTCGCACCCCCGCTGTAGCGCGCGGCGAGGTCGGCGCGCGTCAGCCGGCCGGCGGCACCCGCGTGGTCGAGCGCCTTGGCGAGGTTCTCCCGGTCGAGGTCGGCGACCAGCTCGACGACGACGGGCGAACCGGACGCATCGAGCGCGAGCAGGTGCGGCTCGTCCGGGCCGGACCCCTGCGCGATGGGGAAGACCTCCTCGCCGAGCAGGCCGTCGATGTGGGAGTCGACCACCTGGTTCGCCGTCGTCTTCAGGCCCGGCTCCGAGCCGCCCTTGCCGCCTGCGGACGTCACGAGGAGGGGCCGCTGGGTGTCGACCTCGAACAGTGGCATCTCGTGATCTCCCCGGGTCTTGCCGCATTGGTCCGCCTTAGCCTAAAGGCCCGGGACACCGACGCGGAAACACGCCGGTGAAGGTGTCGTGACGCTTGTCCTGAGGGACCGGTCCGGCCTATCGTCCGGGCCATGACCGTCATCCATGCTCCTGCGTTCCTGTCCCGGCGACGTTGCGTCGCCGGTCAGCAGGTGCGCGGCGCGGGGAGGTGCGACCAGGCGCAGCGATGAGCGCCACGGCGTCGCTGACGACGCTGTGGCCCGCGCTGGTCGCCGGAATCGCGGCCGGGTACGCCGTCGCCCTCCCGGTGGGGCCGGTCGCGTCCTACCTCGTGGGGCTGGCTGCCCGCCATCCGTGGCGGGTCGGTGCCGCCGGTGCGCTCGGTGTCGCGGCCGTCGACGGCGGCTACGCACTGGTCACCGGGCTGTTCGGCACGTTCGTCGCCGGCCTGGTGCAGCCGGTCGAGGGGCCGCTGCGGATCGCGTCAGCCGTCGTGCTCGTGGTGCTGGCCGCTCGTGGTGCGCTGGCCGCATGGCGGGAACGGACGGCTCCGGACGGCGAGGGGCGGGCCGAGACCCTCACCGCCCCGGGAGCCTTCGCACGGTTCGTCACGATCACCGCCATCAACCCCGGGACCGTCCTGTTCTTCACGGTGATCGTGACCGGCGGGGCGGTGACCGGCGGCGCGCCCGACGGCGGAACCGCCGGGCGCATCGTGGTCGGCGCGGTGTTCGGGACCGCGGCGTTCCTGGCCTCCGCGTCCTGGCAGCTCGCACTGGCCCTCGGTGGAACGCTGCTCGGCCGGATGCTGTCCGGACCACGCGGCCGGCTGGGCACGGCGCTTGCGTCGTCGGCCCTGATGCTCGTGCTGGCCGTGCTGCTGCTGTGCTGATGTGTCAGGAGTGGCCCGTCTCCGACTCGTCGGCGGCCAGGCGCTCCTCGACCCGGGCGATCTTGCTGTCGATCTGCCCGGCCGGAGCGCCGGGGCGGATGTCGGCCTTGATGACGAGCGAGACGCGGTGACCGCCGCGGGCCACGGAGTCCGTGGCCCGCTGGATCACGGGCATCACCTCGTCCCACGACCCCTCGATCTCGGTGAACATCGAGGTGGTCCGGTTCGGGAGCCCGGACTCCCGGACGATGCGGACGGCCTCGGCGACGGATTCGGCCACGGACTCGCCCGCGGTCATGGGGGCGACGGAGAACGCGAAGACAGCCATGCCCCCAGTCTGCCCCCTGACGGGTTCGCGGCGGACGTAGGCTCGACGCGTGAACGTCACCCTCCTCGCCGGCGGGGTCGGCGGTGCGCGGCTCGCGCACGGCCTCGACCTCGCGCTGGGCGCGGCACCCACCGGTACGACGCCCGTCGACGACGAGCCCGCGCTGACCGTCGTCGTGAACGTCGGCGACGACACCGAGCTCCACGGCCTCGCCATCTCCCCCGACCTCGACACCGTCCTCTACACGCTCGCGGGCCTGAACGACGAGGACCGCGGCTGGGGCCTGCGCGGCGAGTCGTACGCGACCCTCGGCGCGCTGAAGGACCTCGGCGAGGACACCTGGTTCACGCTCGGCGACCGCGACCTGGCGACCCACATCGTGCGCACCGCCCGTCTGCGCCGGGGCGAGCCGCTGTCCGCCGTCACGGCGCACCTGGCGCGGTCGACGGGCGTGCGCCCCCGGGTCCTGCCCGTCACGGACGACCGGCTCGCCACCCTCGTCGACACCCCGTCGGGCCGCCTCGGCTTCCAGGAGTACTTCGTGGGCCGGCAGCACGCGGACGCCGTCCTCGGCCTGCACTTCGACGGGGCCGACGCCGCCCGCCCGGCCCCCGGCGTGCTCGACGCGCTGGCCGCGGAGCTCGTGGTGGTCGCGCCGTCCAACCCGTTCCTGTCCATCGAGCCGCTGCTCGCGGTCCAGGGCGTCCGGGACGCGCTGGCCGCCGCCCCGGGCCGGCGCGTGGCGGTGAGCCCCATCGTGGGCGGCCAGGCGATCAAGGGACCGGCGGCACAGATCCTGGAGACCCTGGGGCACGAGGTGTCGGCGCTGGGCGTGGCCCGGATCTACGCCGGTCTCGTCGACGTGATGGTCATCGACGAGCGTGACGCCACCCTCGCGGACGCCGTCGCCGACCTCGGCCTCGCGGTGCACGTCACCGACACGATCATGGGCGGCCCGCCCGGCCGCGAGCGCCTGGCCCGCGAGCTCCTGGCCCTGGCGTGACGGACGGTTCCCCGGGCACGACGGCGGTGGTGCCCCTGCGCGACGGCGTCTCGGGCAAGTCCCGGCTCGCCGCGGTGCTGGACGCCGCCTCGCGACGCCGGCTGGTCCGGGTGCTGGCGCGGCACGTGGTGGCGACGCTGCTCGCGTCCGACGGGATCGGGCAGGTGGTCGTGGTCACGGCCGACCCGGCCTTCGCCCGGGACACCCTGGCCGGGCTGGAGGTGGAGGTGCTGGAGCAGCCCGCCGACCGCCCCGGGCTGAACCCGGCCCTGGAGCACGCCCGGGCGCACCTGCTCGCGGCGTCACCGCGGTCCGTCCGCCTCCTGGTGGCCCACGCCGACCTGCCCGCGCTCACCCCGGCCGACGTGACCGCCCTGCTGGCGCAGGACGTGCCGGTCGTGATCGCCACCGACCGCAACCGCTCGGGCACCAACCTGCTCCTGCTCCCGTCCGGAGCGGGGTTCCGGTTCCGGTTCGGGACCGGATCGCTCGCCGCGCACCTGGCCGAGGCGGAGACCCGGGGGCTCGCCACGACGGTGGTGGACCGGCCGGGGACCGCCGTCGACCTGGACACCGCCGACGACTGGTCGCAGCTCCCGGACGAGGTGCGGGCCGTCGTGGGGCAGCAGGTACCGGGTCTGCGCGCTTCCCGCTGACGAGTGGCCCGTCCGGTCTGATGTACTTTGCGCGGTATTGCGAAGGACATCTGCCCCAGGGAGTCACCGTGAGCGCTGTGCAGAACGTCGGGGTCGTCGGCGCGGGGGTCTCAGGCCTCGCGGCCGCCATCCTGCTGGCCGAGGCCGGGATCCGCGTGGTCGTCTACGAGGCGAAGCCCGACCTCGGCACGCTGGGGTCCGGGATCACGCTCCAGGGGAACGCGCTGCGGGCCCTCGACCGGCTCGGGGTGTGGGACCAGGTGCGTCGGCGGTCGTACTCGTTCGACGTGACCGGGATCCGGGCGCCGGGACCGGAGGCGCCGCTGGTCGCCGAGATGCACGACAACGCCATGGGCGGCCCGGACTACCCGGCCACGGCCGGCATGTACCGGCCCGACCTGGCCGAGATCCTGGTCGCCCGCGCGCGGGCCGTCGGCGCCGTGGTCCGTTCCGGCACCCGGGTCACGGCACTCGTCCAGGACGACGACGCCGTCACGCTCGACCTCGCCACGGCCGGCGGACCGGACCGGGCGACGCACGACCTGGTGGTCGGGGCGGACGGCCTGAACTCCACGGTCCGCGAGCTGATCGGCATCGGGACCAGGCCCGAGCCCAACGGCATGGGCATCTTCCGGGCGTTCGTCCGGCGCCCTGCGGGAGCCGACCACACCGAGCTCGTGTTCGGCGGGCCCTCGTACATCGCGGGCTTCTGCCCCACCGGCGAGGACACCATGTACGCCTACCTGGTCGAGGACAAGCAGGACCGGCAGGGCCTCACCCCCGCCGAGGGCTCCCGCCTGATGGCCGAGCTGGCCCGCCCCTACGGCGCCCACTGGAACGACATCCGCGCCCAGCTCGAACGCGGCGTCGAGCACGTCCACTACACCTGGTTCACCAGCCACCTGGTGCCCGCGCCGTGGAACCGCGGGCGCGTGGTCGTCATCGGCGACGCCGCGCACTCCTGCCCGCCGACCGTCGCGCAGGGCGCGGCCCAGGCGCTGGAGGACGCCGTCGTGCTGGGTGACGTGCTGGCCCGGCACGACCGCCTGGCCGACGCCCTGTGGACCGAGTTCCACGAGCGCCGGGTGCCGCGTGCGGCCGCCGTCGTCGAGGTGTCCGACCAGATCGCGTCCTGGCTCCTGGCCCACGAGCGGGGCGACGTGCCGGGTCTGCACCGCACAATCTCCGACCTGGTCTCCCGCGAGCCCTGACCGGTCAGCGCGCGGCGGCCTCGACCGCCGCGCGCAGGCCGCGGACGGCCTCGCCCAGCCGCGCGTCGGCGAGGTTCCCGTAACCCACCACCAGCACGGTCGACCGGGCCGGCGGCACCGCCTGGTACCGCCGCACGTCGACCAGCGCCACGTCCCGCGCCGCCCCCTCGCGCACGACGGCGGCGGCGTCGAGCGCCCCGGGGTCGACACCGGGCAGGTCCACGCCGGCCAGGTTCACCGTGACGTGCATCCCGGCCGCGATCCCGCCGACCCGCGCACCGGGCAGCTCGCGGTCCAGGGCCGCCAGGAGCGCGGCGCGGCGCCGGGAGTACCGGGCACGGGCCGCACGCAGATGACGTGCGTACGCGCCGTCGCCGACGAACCGGGCCAGGGTGAGCTGGTCGAGCGTGCTCGGGCCCGGCGCGGGTCCGCGGCGTACGGAGACCCCCAGCACCGCCGCGCGCCAGCGTTCGGGGACCACCATCCAGCCGATCCCGAACGCGGGCGACAGCGTCTTGCTCGTCGAGCCCAGCAGCAGCACCCGGTCCGGCCCCCGGCCCTGCAGGGCCGGCACCGGGCGCCGGTCGTAGCGGAACTCCGCGTCGTAGTCGTCCTCGACCACGAGCCCGTCCACCTGCCGCGCCCAGTCGAGCACGTCCGCCCGCCGAGCGTCCGACAGCGCAGCGCCGAGCGGGAACTGGTGGGCGGGCGTGAGCAGCAGGGCCCGGGCGCCCGTCCGGGCCGCCGCGGCGTGCAGCCCGTCCACCGTGATCCCGTCGTCGTCGACCGGCACCGGGACCGGGGTGAGGCCGGCGTCGGCGGCCACGTCCCGCAGCGCGGCCCAGCTCGGGTCCTCGACGAGCAGGTGCGTGTGCCCGGCGTCGGCCAGCGCGGCGGCGATGCGCGACATGCCGTCGGTGGCACCGCGGGTGAGCACGACGGCACCGTCGGGGGCCGACACCACCCGGGCCCGGCGCAGGTGGGTGGCCACGGCAGACCGTGCGCCCGGGTGCCCCGCGGCCGGCTGGGCCCCGAGATCCAGGTTGCTCGCGTCGGCGAGCGCGTCGCGGGCCGCGCGCAACCAGGCCTGGCGGGGCACGTGCCGCAGGTCCGGCACGCCGGGGGCGAGGTCGTGGGTGGCCCGGTCCGGTGCGCGCTCCGCGACGGGGCCCGGCACCGGCCCCGCCCGTCCGTTCACCCGCACCGGGCGCGCGACGCGGGCCGGGCTCCCCGCCGACGGTCCGGTGTCCAGCCGGCTGCCCGCGGCGCCGTCGGGCACCGCGGCCGCCACGCGGGTGGCGGACCCGGTGCGCGCCTCCAGGATCCCCTTGTTCACCAGGTGCCCGTACGCCTCGGTGACCACCCAGCGCGAGATCCCGAGGGCGTCGGCGAGCGCCCGGCTCGGCGGGAGCGCCGTGCCCGGCGCCAGGCGGCCGGAGGCGATGTCCTCCAGGAGCGCCGCCTCCAGCCGGTGCCGCAGCGCCCCCGGCCCGGGCGCGAGGGCGATCAGCACCTCGGCGGAATTGGTCTGGCCCTTCGGCATGGCATTGGACCGTAGCACCAGACCGATCGCTGCCTAGCGTGGTGGGTGCCGGGCGCGGGCCCGGGACCATGCAGGCCGAAGGAGCAGACCATGCAGTACCGCACGCTGGCAGGCGCGCACACGTCGTTCGAGGTGTCCACGCTGTGCCTGGGCACCATGTTCATGGGCACGCGCACGGACGAGGAGACGTCGTTCGCGATCCTGGACCGGTTCGTCGAGGCCGGAGGCACGTTCCTCGACACGGCCAACAACTACAACGCCTGGGTCGGCGGCTACGGCCGCGACTCCGAGGACGTGCTCGGCCGCTGGCTCGCCGCGCGGGGCAACCGCGACGGGCTGCGGATCGCGACCAAGCTGGGCGCGGCGAAGAAGGACCCGGCCCTGCCGCTGTCCAACACGCCGCCCACCAACTACCAGGGGCTGGCCGCCACGACGATCGACCGGGAGGCGCGCGAGAGCCTGCGCCACCTGGGCATCGACCACATCGACCTGCTGTACGGGCACGTGGACGACCGGGAGACGCCGCTGGAGGAGACGGTCGGTGCCTTCGGCAAGCTGGTCGAGGAGGGGATCGTCGGCATCCCGGGCATCTCGAACGTCGCGCTCTGGCGCCTCGTCGAGGCCCGCGAGACCGCCGCGCGGCTCGGGGTGGCGCCGTACGGCGCGGTGCAGCAGTGCTACAGCTACGTGTACCCGCGGCCGCAGCCCGTCCGCACCAACTGGGCCACGCCCGAGCTGCTGGACTACGCCCGGTCCACCGGCACCGACGGCCGGCCGGGGCTCGCCGTCATGGCGTACTCCCCGCTGCACCAGGGCGTCTTCGTCCGGGACGACAAGCCGTACTACGACGGTGCGGACCACGCCGGGTCGCGCGAGCGCGTCGCCGTGCTGCGCGCCGTCGCCGCGGAGATCGGGGCCACGCCGAACCAGGTGGCGCTCGCCTGGCTCCTGGGCGGTGAGGTGCCGGTGATCCCGGTGTTCGGGGCGAGCAGCGTGGCCCAGCTCGACGAGGCCCTGGCCGCCGTCGACCTGGTCCTGGACGACGAGACCCGCGCCCGCCTCGACGCGGCCTGAACCACCCGCCGGGGGGGGGGGGGGCCCCGGGGGCCCCCCCCCCCCCCGGGGGGGGGGGGCCCCCCCCCCGCCCGCCCCCCCCCCGCCCCCCCCCCCCCCCCCCCCCCCCCCCCCCCCCCCCCCCCCCCCCCCCCCCCCCCCCCCCCCCCCCCCCCCCCCCCCCCCCCCGGCGGGTGGTCGTCACCAGCCGCCGTGCCGGATCACCTCGGACTCCGGCTTGCGGGGCCGGCGCGTGGGCGAGCCCTGCGCCCCGCCGTCGGCCGGGTGCCCGACGGCGACGACCCCGGTGATCTCGAACTCGTCCGGGATGCCGAGCTCCGCCCGGACCGCCGCCACCCGGGGCGGCGCGACGCCGAAGAAGCAGGCACCCAGCCCTTCGTCGACGGCGGTCTGCAGCATGAGCAGCGACGCCATGCCGACGTCGACGTGCCAGAACGGGACAGGCCAGCGCGCCTCGTCGAGGTCCGCCCAGCCCTTGTCCCGCTCGGCGTACCGGTTCAGGTAGGCCGCCTTGGACGCGAGCGCCAGCACGATCACCGGCGCGGTCCGCATGCCGTCGAGCCAGGCGGACATGTCACGCTCCGAGTCGTCCGGGGTCGACGCGGCCCAGAACCGGTCCCGGTCCCTAGGCTCCTGCAGCACCACGAACGCCCAGCCCTGGCTGAACCCGGCACTGGGCGCGCGCACGGCGTTGCGGGTGATCCGGTCGACGGCCTCGGCCGGCACGGGCTGGTCGGTGAACTTCCGATGCATCCGCCGCTTGCGCACGACGTCCTGAAACTCCATGTCGCGCATTCTGCCCCGCTGCGGGGTGCCGTCCGGCACCCCGCGCCCGGCCGACCCGTCAGCAGCTCTCCTGCATCATCAGCGTGAGCAGCTCGCTCGGGTCGTACAGCGGCTCGTCGGTGTAGTACGGATAGGCCAGGTCCCGTCCGGTGATGCCGATCACGACCTGCCGCGCGCCGTCAGGCGACGTCAGGTTGATGGACTGGGTGCCGTACGAGGCACCGTCGTGCCCGTAGAGCCAGGCGCCGGGCTCGCACGGATCCGGGACCCGGTACACGCCCAGGCCGTAGTCGGGGAACACATCCTGCCCGACGGTGCGCGGCTCCAGCATGTCCGCTGCCGTCTCCTGGTCGACCAGCCGGCCCGTGACCAGGGCCTCCGTGAAGTCGGCGAGGTCCTCCGTGGTGCTGGTGACGGCCCCCGCGGCGGCGAACAGGCTCGGGTCCCAGTGGTCCAGGTCGTACCAGCCGGCGCCCTCAGGCCCCGTGTACGCCGACTCGTGCAGGAACGGCCCCCACGCGCCCGGGTCGTCCGGGTAGGCGCTCTGCCACATGCCCGCCGGGGCGAACACCCGGTGCCGCAGCAGCGACTCGACGCTGCGCCCGGTGACCTCCTCCAGCATCATGCCGAGCACCACGTACCCGGCGTTCGAGTAGGAGAACCCGGCGCCGGGCTCGTTCATCCACGGCGCGGACTGCAGGGCCTCGACGTGGTCGGCGTCGGTGACCTCCTGGCCCATCACCGCGAAGACCTCGTCCAGCGACGTCGGGTCGGTCACCCGGGACGTCAGGATCCAGTCGGTGGCGGTGGGCGCCCCCGACCGGTGGCTCAGGAGCTGCTCGATGGTCACACCCGCGGGCATGACGCCGGGCAGCACGTCCTCCACGGGAGTGTCGAGCGTCCAGGTACCCTTCTCCACCTCCTGCATGACCAGGGTCGCGATCATCGGCTTGGTGTTGCTGGCCACGCGGAAGCGGTCGCGCTCCCGGGCGGGCGCGCGGCCCTCGCGCTCACGGGTCCCGGCGGCACCGCTCCACGTGCCCGACGCCGTCTCGACGCGGGCCGTCACCGCGATCGCCCCGTCCGCCACGAGGGCGTCGAGGGCAGCGTCGAGCTCGGCACGGGCCGGTGTCCCCGGCGCCGTCGTCCGGAGGCGTGCCTGGTCGCGCTGGGCCGCGCGGGCGGCGTCGGCCACCGTGGCGGACAGGGTCTCGGGCGCGTCCAGCACGGGGGCGCCGGGCCCGGACGCCGTCGCGGACGGCCGGTCCTCGCCGGCGGCGTGCGCGGAACCGGCGACGGCCAGCGGCGCGGCGAGCGCCAGGGTCGCGCTCAGGGCGAGCGCCGCCCCGCGGGTGGTGCGATCCATGGGAGTCTCCTTCGTCTCGGCTGTGCTCCCATCCTGGCGAGCGGCGCCGGCACCCGGATCACCCGGCCGGTGGAGATGCCTCCGACCTGCGGCGGAACCCGTCTCCGCCTACAGCCGGTCCGCGATGACCTCCAGCAGGGACTTGCCCTCGACGCCCATCAGGTCCAGCGCCTGGGTGCGGCACGAGAAGCCGTCGGCCAGGTAGGTGGTACCCGGTGCGGCGTTCCGGAGGGCCGGCAGCAGCGCGTTCTCCGCCACGGCCACCGACGTCTCGTAGTGCCCCTTCTGCATGCCGAAGTTTCCGGCCAGGCCGCAGCAGCCCGCCAGCACCTCGATCTGCGCACCGCCCTTCTCCAGCAGCGCCTGGTCGGCCTCGTACCCCATCACGGAGTGCTGGTGGCAGTGCGGCTGCACCACGGCGCTGACGTCGGCGAGCGACGGCATGACCCACTCGGGCGGCGTGTCGTCGGAGGTCAGCAGCTCGGCCGCCGTCCGCGTCATGCGGGCCACGGCCTGCGCGCGCGGGTCGTCGGGGAACAGGTCGAGCAGGTCGGAGCGCAGCACCGCCGTGCAGGATGGCTCCAGGCCCATGATCGGGATGCCGTTGACCGCGTACGGCCCGAGCACCTCGAGGAGCTTGAGCAGGCGGCGCCGGGCCCCGTCGAGCTGGCCCGTGGAGATCCAGGTCAGGCCGCAGCAGGCCTGCTCGTCGGGCACGATGACGTCGAACCCGGCCGCGGTGAGCACCTTGAGCGCCGCCTGCGGCACGGTGGGCGACAGCGCGTCGCTGAAGGAGTCCGTCCACAGCACGACCTTGGGCTTGGTGGCGAGCCGGGCAGCGGTGGCGCCCTCGCGCCCGGGCAGCCCGAGCCCCTCCTCGGCGATCACCCGCAGCCCGGGCACGCCGTGCGTCGCGCCGCCACGGGCCCACCACTGCCGGAACGGCACCTCGGCGAACTTCGGCATCGACCGGCGCGTGTCCATGCCGCCCGCCCACAGCACCGCCTTGCCGATCCACTTCACGCCCAGCAGGCGGTTGACCAGCTCGGGGACGGCGCCCGCGAGGCGGGCCCAGCGCGGCAGCCAGCCCAGGGCGTAGTGGTCGACGGGCCGCAGCTTGCCCCGGTAGGTCCGGTACAGCACCTCGGACTTGTACTGCGCCATGTCGACGCCCGCCGGGCAGTCGCTGGAGCACGCCTTGCAGGACAGGCACAGGTCCAGCGACTCGCGCACCTCGGGGGCCGACAGCCCGCCCACGAGCGTGCCGTTCACCGCCTCCTGCAGCACCCGGGCGCGCCCGCGCGTGACGTCCTTCTCGTCCTTGGTGGCCTGGTAGCTCGGGCACATGAAGCCGCCCGACGCCGACGTGTCCGCCCGGCACTTGCCCACGCCGACGCAGCGGTGCACCGCCGTGGTGAGGTCGTTGTGGTCGTGCGCGAACGAGAACCCCTCGTACCCGGCCTTGCGCCGCACGCCGTGCCCCGCGCCCTTGCCGACCAGCGGCAGCTTGGTGCGCACGGCGGCCGCGGCGGGCCGGCGCAAGTCGTCGTCCACGGCCCGCGGCCGCACGACCACACCCGGGTTGAGCAGGTCCTTCGGGTCGAACAGCGCCTTGAACCGCTCCATCAGGGCGATCGCCTCGGGCGAGTAGATGAGCGGCAGCAGCTCGGACCGGGCCCGGCCGTCCCCGTGCTCGCCGGACAGCGACCCGCCGTAGCGCGCCACGAGCTCGGCCGCCTCCATCATGAAGGTGCGGAGCACCGACCCCGACGTCTCCAGCGGGATGTCGATCCGCAGGTGCACGCAGCCGTCGCCGAAGTGCCCGTACGGCAGCCCGTCCACGCCGTACCGGTCCATGAGGGCCTGGAGGTCACGCAGGTACGGGCCCAGCTTCTCGGGCGGCACCGCGGAGTCCTCCCAGCCGGGCCACGCCTGCTCCCCGGCGGGCGTGCGGCCGGCCAGACCGGCGCCGTCGGCCCGGATCTGCCACATCTTCGTGGCGTCGGGCCCGGCGGGCAGCACCAGGGAGTCCAGGGCCGAGGCCGCCGCGACGATCGCGTCCGCCCGCCCCAGGGCCTCGGCCTGCGACGAGCCGCCGACCTCGATCATCAGCCAGCCCGACACGCCGTCGACGTCGGCGCCCGGCAGCGGCGGCACCGACGTCGCACCCTTGGCCCGCCGCACGACGTCGACCAGGCGTGCGTCCAGCCCCTCGATGGCGAGCGGCTTGTGGTCCAGGAGCCGGGGCACGTCGTCGGCGGCTGTGGCCATGTCGGGGTAGCCGAGCACGACGAGCGTGGGGGCGCCCGGGGTCTCGACCAGGTCGAGCTCCGCCTCCAGGACGGTGACCAGGGTGCCCTCGGTGCCCACGAGCGCCCGGGCCAGGTTCGAGCCGTTCTCGGGCAGCAGGTGCTCCAGCGAGTAGCCGGAGACCTGGCGCCCGAACCGGCCGAACTCGGTGCGGATCAGCGCGAGGTTCTCCCGGACCAGCTCCTTCAGCCCCGGCACGGCGGTGAAGTCGGGGTCGCCCGAGCCCGCGGTGAACCGGCGGCCGTGGCCGTCGACCACGTCGAGCGAGACGACGTTGTCCGCCGTGCGGCCGTAGGCGACGGCGTGCGGCCCGCACGCGTTGTTGCCGATCATGCCGCCGAGCGTCGCGCGGTTCTGCGTGCTCGGGTCGGGGCCGAACCGCAGGCCGTGCGGCTTCGCCTCCGCCTGGAGCGTGGACATGACGGTGCCCGGCTGGACCCGTGCCGTGCGGCGCTCCGGGTCCACGCTCAGCACCTTGTTCAGGTGCCGCCCCAGGTCGAGCACGACGCCGGGGCCCACCGAGTTGCCGGCGACCGACGTGCCCGCGCCGCGCGCCGTGATCGGCACGCCGAGCTCGCGCAGCACCCCGAGCGCGGCGACGACGTCGTCGGTGCTCTCCGGGAACAGGACCCCCTCGGGGACCACGCGGTAGTTGGACGCGTCCGTGGAGTACTCGGCGCGCCGCCGCGTGCTGATGTCGACCGCGCCGCCCACCGCCGTGCGCAGCGCGTCGGCGACCGCCTGGCGCGCGGCCTCGGCGGCGTGGTCCGCCTCGCGGAGCGCGGCCCTGCGCCGCTCCTCGCTCTCGGCCCGCCGGCGTTCGCTCTCCTGGGCCGCCCGCGCCTCGGCCTCCTCGCGTGCCGCGCGCGCCGCGTCCGCGGCGTCGGCCGTGTGGTTGCTGTCGGGCACGTCACCGGATCCCTGGGCGCGAGCGCCCTGGTGTCCGCGCGCTCGGTTCTCGTGGTTCATGCCGTTCCGGGCTCGGGCGTCGGGGGTCTGCGATGGCACCTCGCGATTCTCGCACCACACGCCCCGGATTCCCGGCAACCAGCCACACTCCAGCAGCCCGGCTGTCGCTGAGTGCGGGATATTTGCGGGCCCTTGGGCAGGAAACCCGCAAATATCCCGCACTCGGCGACGGCGCGTACGAGGGTCAGCCCTCGTACGTGACGTCCAGCGTGATCTGGCCCACGCCCGTCAGCGCCTTCGAGATGGGGCACCCCACCTTCGCGGCCTCGGCGGCGGCCTTGAAGCCCGCCTCGTCGATGCCCGAGGCGTAGCCGCGCACGGTCAGCGCGCTCCGGCTGATGTAGAGCCCGCCGGCCGGGTCCGGGCCGAGCGTCACCTCGGCGGTGACCTCGATCTGCTCCGGCGTGGCGCCGGCCTGGCCCAGCTCGTTCGTGAAGGCCATCGTGAAGCACGACGAGTGCGAGGCGGCGAGCAGCTCCTCGGGGCTGGTGACGCCGTTCGCCTCGTCGGCGGCGCGCGCCGGGAAGGACACGTCGTACGTGCCCACGCCCGACGACGAGAGCTCGACCTGGCCCGACCCCTCCTGGAAGGTGCCGTTCCAGGCGGTGCGGGCGGTACGTGCTGGCATGTTCGCTCCTTGAAGATCGCGGTGTGACCGGATGGGTCCCTGCCCGCCCGACCCTACGACGCCCGCACGGCAGTCGCGTCACGGCGTGAGGTCGAGCAGCTCCTCGTCCACGGCCATCACGGTCCAGCCCGAACCCGTGGCGTCGGCGAGGCGGTAGGCGGGCACCACCAGCACCGTGCCGTCGGGCAGGGCGTACCGCACCTCGGTGCGGGTCGCCGACACGATGGTCACGTCCTCGACGGGCCACGCGATCGCACCACCCGGCGCCGGCACACCGCCCGAGGACCCCGCCGTCCGCTCCGGCCGCTGCCCCAGCACCGACCCGGCGAACCGCGGGTCGCCGAGCCGCTCGACCGCCGCCACCTCGCTGATCACCGGGTACGTGCCGAGTCCCTGCGCCGTGCCGGCGACCCGCACCTCGCCGGAGCCGGGCGCCCGGGACAGCCCGGCACCCGCGTGGAACACGATGCCCGTCGCCGTGGGCAGCTCGCCGCCCGCGTCCAGGGGCTCCACCTCCTGCGACGTGGCGCGCTCGGGCATCCCGAGGACCGACGGCGGCTCATCGCCCGTCGCGGTGCCGTCCTCGACGCTGCTCTCGGACGCGGGCGCGGCAGCGGTGTCCGCGGCCGGCCCGGCACCGAGCCCCGACTCTCCGGCCAGGTACCCGCCGCCGCCCACCACGACGACACCGGCCACCGCGGCCGCCACGAGCCACGGCGTCCGGCGGCGGTGCCGCCGCACGGCGAGCTCGTCCACCGTGCGACCGCCCTCAGGGCGTCCGCGGTCGGAGCCACCGTGCCCGGAGCTGCCAGGGCCGGAGCTGCCGCGGCCGGAACCGTCCGGGCCGTCCTCGTCCCGCCCCGCCGCGGCCGCGCGACCACCCGGCGCGTCGTCGCCGTCCGGGCGCCGCGAGGCCGTGGCCGGCCGCTCGCCCGAGGCCGCGATCAGCGCGTCGACCTTGGCCCGGAGGACGCCCTCGACCGGTCCCGGCGCGTTCCGCGCGGGATCCGCCGCCGTCAGGCGGTCGAACGCCGGGTCCTCCGGCCGCTCGTGCTCGTTCATCGCCGTCCCTCCGTACCTGGCCCGGTCGCACACCGTGCCCGCTCGCCGACCCACCCCGTACATGTGCTCATGCGTCCACCGCTTGCTCGTGGGCGTCCCATGCGTCGCGCAGCCGGGCCCGGGCACGGGACAGCGCGGCATCGGCACCCCCACGCGAGACGCCGAGCACCTGGGCGAGGTCGTCCCCCGACAGGCCGTCCCAGGCGACCAGCAGCAGGATGCGCCGGTCGCGCGCGGAGAGGCGGGCCAGCACGCTGCGCACGGCGTCGTCGGACGTGGCCAGCAGGGCCGGGTCCACGTCGTCCGGCTCGTCCGGGACGACGGCGACCGGCAGGGCCCGCATCTTGCGCCGGTGGTTGGCCAGCACGTAGCCGGCGGTGCGGTACAGCCACGGCAGCTCGGCGCCGTCCGGCACGTCGTCGCGGCGGCGCCATGCGGTGGCGAGCACCTCGGCGGCGAGGTCCTCGGCGTCGGAGGCGCGGCCGCCGTCGGGCAGCCTGCGCACGAAGTAGGAGTAGAGCGCACGCGAGTGCGCGTCGAAGAGCACGCTGAACCAGGCCTCGTCGTGCGCGGGCCGGTCGTGCGGGCGGCCGGGGCTGTCGTCCACGCCCCTACTCTGTCGTGGACGCGGCCCTCCTTGCACGTGCCAGACCCTCAGGTCCCGGAAGGTGACCTGAGGGTCTGGCACGTTGCCGCGGGTCGGGTCAGCAGGCGCCCAGGTCCTGCCACACGCCCCACTCGCCCGTGGTGCCGGGGGTCTCACCCTGGGTCCACCACTTGGCGCGCCACTCGTGGCCGGCGTACGAGACCGTGTTGCCGCCCACGTAGACCGCCGACGAGCTCCAGGCGGCCGAGGCGCAGGCGTCACCCGGCGGATCGGTCGGCGGGTCGCTCGGGTCCGTCGGCGGGTCGCTCGGGTCCGTGGGCGGGTCGCTCGGGTCGGTCGAGCCGCCGTCCTCGACGGGGCCCGGCGTGCCGGAGCCGAGCACGTTCCACAGCGCACCAGTCAGCGCACCGGACCGGTCACCCGACAGGTCCCACCACATGGCCCCGCCCAGGCCCTGCGACCGGATGTACTCGGCCTTCTTGGTCACCGACTGGTTGTTGTCGTACGACCACCAGGTGCTGCCGTCGTGCCGCCAGGCGGCGCCCAGGTTCGCGTCGTAGTACCCGGTGCCGACGTTCTTGATCACGTCGTAGTCGTTGATGCCCGCCTCCCACTGGCCGGGGGCGGCCCCGGTCGCGGTACCCCAGGCCGCGGACGACGACGCCCCGGTCCAGCCGCGCCCGTACATCGCGAGACCCAGTCCGAGCTGTGCCGGGTCGATCCCGGCGTCGGTGTACTCCCGCACCGCGAGGTCCACGCTGAACTGGCGCGCGGCCTCCCGCGGGTCGGCCGGGTCGTGGTAGAGGTTGCCCTGGTGGCCGGTGAGCGCCGGGTCCCAGGCCCCGTGCAGGTCGTAGCCCTGGACGTTGCCGAAGTCGAGGTACTCGAAGATCTCCGGGTCGTTCCAGCCGCCGTCCTCGATGTCGGCGGGGTTGGCGGGCAAGAACGCGGACAGCTCGTAGTGCTTGCCCGTCTCGGCGCCCACGGCGTCGAGCTGCTCGCGGAACTCGGCGAGCAGGAGCTTGAAGTTGCGCGCGTCGTTGACCTCGTCGACGTGGTTGCCCACGTTGCCGTTCTGCGAGCCTGGCCACTCCCAGTCGATGTCGAACCCGTCGAAGACGCCGGCTGCGGCGCCGGTGCCGCCCCGGCCGTCGATGACGGGCAGGTTGCCCTTGATGAACATGTTCACGCAGCTGGAGACGAACTTCTCGCGCGAGGCCTCGGTCGCCGCGGCGAGCGAGAAGTTCTTGGACCAGGTCCACCCGCCGATGGACATCATGACCTTGAGGTCGGGGTGCTTGGCCTTGAGCTGCTTGAGCTGGTTGAAGGAACCGGCCAGCGGCTGGTCCCACGTGTCGGCGGCACCGGAGACCGAGTTGGCCGCCGTGTAGCCCATGCCGTAGTCGGCCCACGCGTCGCCCGCGCCGTCGGAGCCGTTCGGGCCCTCGCCCTGCGCCTTGTTGGCCTCGAAGCACTCGAGGTTCTGGTGGTGGATGTTCGCGAACGCGTAGTTGATGTGGGTCAGCTCGTCGGCAACGCCAGAGGTGTCGATCTGCTTGACCTGGTAGCCGCGCCCGTACACGCCCCACTGGGCGAAGTAGCCGACGCTGCGGAAGCCGTTGATGGCGGAGCTGGTCCCGGCGGCCGCGGTCTCGGCCTGGGGTTCGGCCGCGCTGGCCACGCGCAGGCCCACGGCGGCGGAGGCCACCACGGCGAGCGCGGCCACCCCCGCGAGGATTCGTCGGCCCGTCCTGCTGACGCCCGACGGCGGTTCGTACGTGGAGTCCATCGTCTTCCCTCTCTGATCCGGCACTGGTCCGGTCTCCCGGGTGGGACACGTTCCGTTAAAAGTAAGGAAACCTGCGTTAACGGGAAATAAGGGAATTCCACACGGTGGGACTACGTAGTGGAACCCGGCGAACTGCGCGGTCTTGTTACGGGGTGAAACCTTCGACACCGGAACAACCTCGTGCGGTACCAGGTACATCGAGCGACGCGGCGGGGCAGGATCGCACGTCAGACGCCACATCGCAGCAAAAATCGTGCGCTCAGGTTGATGCGGGTGAAACCTCTGGCGGTCATACTTGCGAGCACCGTGAACGAATCCGGGAGGCTCGACGATGACCGCGCTGCCGCAGCAAGTCGCTTTTCCGCTCGCACTCGGTGACCGCACCGTGGCGCCCCACGTCGCGTGCGAGCTCAGCCGGGTGGTGGGTGACGAACCTGGATGTGTGGACCAGACGGCACGGATGCTCGACGACGAGCACCTGCTCGGGACGGCGCTGATGCCGGACCCGCTCCCCGCCGCGCGCGCCGTCCGCGAGGCGGTCGGCCCGCTGGGTCTCGACGACGAGGCCCGGCGGGTGCTGCTCGTCGCGGCGGTGGCCGTGGTGGACCGCACCGATGTCCTGCTCGCCGCGTCGGGCACCGACATCGACGCCCTGATGGCCGGGCCGGCCGGCCGGCACCTGCACCTGGTGGGCGGCCGCTTCCGCTTCCACCATCCGCGCATCCGCTCGGTGGTCCACGAGGACGCCGACCTCGCCACCCGCACCGCAGCGCACGTGGCCCTCGCCGACGTGCACCGCAAGGCCGACGAACCGCTCGTCGCCATGTGGCACACCGCCCTCAGCACGCTCGCCGGCGACCCGCTCCTCGCCGACGGCCTGGTCGAGCTGGCCGAGCAGCACCTCGCCCGCGGTGACGTGCACCGCGCGCACGAGGTGGCCCGCGAGGCCGCGAGCCACGGCACCGGCCGCGTGCGCGCCCGCGCCTTCGCCGTGGCGGGGCGGGCCGCCCTGTGGGCAGGACACGTGCACGACGCCGTCGCGCACCTCCGCCGAGCCACCCACCCGTCCGACGCCGACTCGTCCGCCGCCGGCGCCCCCGACGCCGCCCGCCCGCTCGGCATCGCGCTCGCCCTCCTGGAGGGACGGCCGGACGCCGTGCTGCCCGACGACGCGACCGGGCCCGACCGTGCGGCCATCGCCGCCGCCCGCCGGACCATCCGGCTGCTCGACGGCGCCCCTGCCGACGCCGCGGCGATCCTGTCGGAGGTCGCCGAGCTGTCCCCCGCGCGCCAAGCCGGACGCTGGTTCGACGGCCCGGACGAGGCCATGACCCCGCTGGCCGAGGCGCACCTGCGCGTCGCGCAGTCCTACCTGGCGCTGCGCGTCGGCGACATCACCGGCGCCGCGTCGGTGCTCGACGACGCCGTCGAGCGGCTCCCCGTGGCCCTCGCGTTCGGCGGGCTCGGCATCGCCCTCGCCCGCCGCCTCGACCTCGTCCGGGAGGGCCACCTGACCCGGCCGACCACCGCGCTGGAGGCGTCCGTGCCGGGGCAGGTCTCCCCCGTCGTGCGGGCCGCGACGCTCGGCGACCGCGCCCAGACCGCCGTGTTCGCCGGTCGCTGGGTCGAGGCGGCCACCCTGCTGGGACTCGCCGCCGAACGCGGCGGCGACGACCTGCGACGGCTGTGGCTGCCCACCCCGGACCCGGTCGAGCTGCTGGTCCTCGCCGGGCAGGACCGGGCGGCCCGGCGCTCGCACGAGCGGCTGCGCCTGCGCGTGCTGCCGTCGGTCGGACCCGACCCGGCGGGCGGGCACCCCGGCGTCACGCCCGGGCTGTCCGGGGTCGCCCCCGCGACGAGCAGCCTGCCGGGTGGCGCCGGGATCTCCGGCGGGCCGGTGCGCCGGCGCCGGCTGGACCTGGCCCGCGCGGAGCTCGCCCTCGCGGACGCCTCGGGCGTCAACCGGGCCCGGGAACGGGCCGTCGAGGCCTCCCTCCGGGTGGGCTCCACGTTCGAGCGCGGCCTCACCGAGCTCGTCGCCGCACGTGCCTTCGCCCGCCTCGGTCTGCCCGGTGACGCGGCGGCGCACCTGCTCGGCGCCCACGAGCTGTTCCAGGAATCGGGCGCGAAGGCCTGGGAGCACCTCGCCGAGCAGACGCTCAAGGCACCGCCCCTCGCCCCCGTCGCCCGCCGCGGGCCCGGCGGGCCCACCGGGTCGTCCGCGGAGGCGCCGGGCCGGGACGGCGGGGTCGCCGACCTGGCCGCGGCTGGGCGCCGGGAGCCGGGCGCGCCGCCCCCGGCCGACATCCCCGGCGAGTCCCCTCCGGCCGCCGGGCAGGAGGAGCTGTGCGGGCAGTGGGACGGCCTGCTCACCGAGCGCGAGCTCGACGTGGCGCGGCTGGTGGTGCAAGGACGCACCAACCGGCAGGTGGCCGCGAGCCTCTACGTGTCCGTGCGCACGGTCGAGGTGCACCTGGGCCGGGTCTTCCGCAAGCTCGGGGTGCGTTCCCGCACGGAGCTGGCGGTGCTGGCGCTGCGGGGCTGACCCCGCAGCGTCATGCCTCCAGCAGGATGGTCACCGGACCGTCGTTGACGAGCTCGACCTGCATGTCGGCGCCGAACCGGCCGGTCTCGACCGTCAGGCCGCGCTCCCGCAGCGCGGCCACGACGGCGTCGACGAGCGGTTCGGCGACCGGCCCCGGCGCCGCCTGGTTCCACGTGGGGCGGCGCCCCTTGCGGGCGTCGCCGTAGAGCGTGAACTGGCTGACGACGAGCACCGGCGCACCGACGTCGGCCACCGACTGCTCGTCGTGCAGGATCCGCAGGTCGGCGATCTTGCGGGCGATGGTCTCGACCTGGGCCGGGCCGTCGTCGTGGGTGACGCCGACCAGCGCGAGGATGCCGGGCTTGTCGATCGCGCCGACCACCTCGCCGTCCACCACCACCGACGCACGGGTGACGCGCTGCAGCACGGCCCTCATCGCCGCACCTCCCCGTACGCGCCGGCGAAGACCGCGCGCACCTCGCCCACCGGGCGGCCGCCGCCCAGCACGGGCACCCGGCCGAGCGCGTCGAGCCCTCCGGGGTAGACGCCGGGCAGGCCCGCCGCGCCCGCCGCCCGCAGCGCCGCGGCGAGGATCACGGGGCGGGCCCGGGCGGAACCGTCGAGCACCTTGAACGCCAGGGCGGAACCGTCGGGCAGCCCCGCGGCATAGACACCCTCCGCGCCGTCCTTGGCCACCAGGCCCGGAACGGCCTGCATGGCGAGCGTGACGTCGCGGCCCGTGCCGCCCACCATGTCGGGGTGCGCGGAGATCGCGCGGGCCACCCGTGCCTCGTGCGAGCGGACGTCCTGCGTCGGCGCCGCGCCCAGCACCGAGAAGGCCCGCGCCAGGCCCAGCAGGGTCGTGGAGAACAGGGGCGCTCCGCAGCCGTCGACCGTGGTGCGCATGACCACCTCGGCGTCGCCCGTCGTCTCCAGGACGGTGCTGCGGACGGCGCGCTGCAGCGGGTGCTCGGGCGACAGGTACGTCTCGATGTCCCACCCCTGCGCGAGGCAGGTCGCGAGCATCGCCGCGTGCTTGCCCGAGCAGTTCTGCGTGAGCGACGCCGGCCCGGGTCCGCCGGCCAGCGGCGCCATGTGCCACTCCAGCGCGGCCGGCGGGTGGAGCGGCAGGTCGGGCGTGTTCTGCAGCGCGTCGATCCCCAGGCCCACGGAGCCGAGGATCTGCAGCACGCCCTCCAGGTGGAAACGCTCGCCGTTGTGGCTCGCGGACGCGAGCGCCAGCAGACGGTCCGGCAGCTCCAGTCCTGCGCGCAGCATCGCGAGGAGCTGCACCGGCTTGAGCGAGGAACGGGGCCAGACCGGCGTGGTCGGGTTGCCGACCTGGAGCACGGGCCGCCCCGCCGGGTCGAGCACCACGAGGTGCCCCAGGTGCACCGACTCGACGAGGTCGCCGCGGATCACCTCGGCCAGCGGTGCGGCGTCGTCGAGCACGCTGCCCGACGCCGTGCCACCGGTCCGGGGCGCCGGCGCCATCCGGCCGGTGGCCGCCTCGGCGGTCACCATCCGCCCTGCGGGCCGCGCGGCTTGTTGCCGGTGCCGTACGGCTGGAGGCGCGGCCGCACGTCGGCCCAGTAGACGATGGCCGGGACCACGGCGATCACGTTGAGGAACGAGCCCGCCGTGATGTAGCTCGGCGGCAGGCCGAGCAGGCCGAAGACGGCCGCGGCGCCGAGGATCACGAGCCAGATCGGCTTGGAGAGCTTGCCCTCGGACCGGTAGGCGTGGGCAGGGCGACGGATCGCGTCGACCAGGGCGACCACCTGGACCGCGAAGACGATGACGCCCAGCACGATGAAGACGAACTGTTGGAGTGCTCCGAACACGGGACGAGCCTACGGCACGGAGGTGACGGATCCCCTGGTCGGACGGCACGATCCCGGGCGGACGTGCCCGGCCGCGCCGGGCAGCACGGCGAGCAGCGCCCAGAGCCGGCGCACGGCGAACCCGACCGCGAGGAACACCGCGGCCGTCACACCCCGCACCTGACGACGACGACCTGTTGTCCCCAGCCTGTGGACGGTCGAGCTACAGCTCCGGCAGCGCCTCGCGCGCCTCGCCCGGGGTGGCCCCCGCGGCTTCCAGCGCGTCCACCACGGGCGAGCGCAGGAGCATCACCAGCGACTGCACCTGCCAGTCGCCCTCACCCACGGTCCGCGGGTCCACGCGGGCCGCCACGGCGGCCAGCGCCTCCCGTCCGCGCGAACCGTCGCCGCCGGAGCCGACGTCGGACGCGAGCTGCCGCACCCCCGTCGCGAAACCCTCGACCAGGCCCGCGACCGGCTCGACATCGTGGTCGCCCTGGATCACCGGCAGCACGCGGCGGGCCAGGACCCGCACCGAACGCATGGTCCGGTCCACGAGCACCGCCTGGCCCTCCAGGCGCGCCAGCTCGCCGCGATGCACCCGCCCCACGGAGATCCGCGCCAGCTCGCGGGCCCCGCGGGCCGCCTCCTGCCACTCCGCGAGCACCGGCTCGGAGGCGCGGCCCCGCACGAGCGCGGCGCCGACGTCGTCCACGTCGCGGGACCGCAGGCCGCGGGCGAGCGTCTCCAGGGTCTCGGCCAGCTCGGTCACGGCCTGCTCGGCGAGCGCCCGGGGCCGCCGCCGGGTGTCCCCCGGAGTGAGCAGCGCGACGAGCAGGGCGACGGCGCCGCCCGTCAGGGCGTCGGTCCACCGGCCGAGCGGCCCGCCCGACACCGACGGCAGGCCCACCACGATGATCGCCTGCACGCCGGCCTGCGTGACCAGGAGCGCGCCCCGGTCGATGAACCGTGCCGCGACCGCGGAGAGGAAGAGCACCAGGCTGAGCTGCCACCAGCCGGACCCGATGAGGTGCACGATCAGGTCACCGATCGCGACCCCGACGGCCACGCCCACCGCCATCTCGGACACCCGCCGCACGTCCCGCTGCGCGGTGAAACCGAGGAGCACCCATGCCGCGACCGGCGCGAAGAACGGCTGCTCGTGCCCGAGCAGGTACCGCGCCACCAGGTAGGCGATGCCCGCGGCCAGCGACGCCTGCGCGATCGGGATCAGGCTCGCGCGGGCCCGGGTCCAGCCCTGCCGCAAGCGGGTGCGCAGCATCAGCGTGCGCATGGCCTTGTCCCACATCTCGTCGGCCGCCCCGGGCAGGTTGCTCACGAACGCATCCTCCCATTCACCCCTGACATCAGTTGAGTGCGGGATCTTCGCCCTTTTCTGTGTGCCAGAAGGGCGAAGGTCCCGCACTCAACGGGGGCCGGTGGTCAGAGGAGGCTGGAGGGGGCGCGGAGGCCCGGGGTCAGGGGGCCGTGCGCCTCCGGGCGGTCGGGTGACAGGCCGTCGCCCGGGACGATCGTCTCCTGGGCCGCCGTCACCTCGATCGGCTGGCCGGAGACCTCGCCGGCGACCACCAGCTCCGCCTCCTCCGGGACGTTCCGCTTGAGCACCGCGAGGCCGATGGGGCCCAGCTCGTGGTGCCGCGCCATCGAGGTGAGCGTCCCGACCACCTTGCCCGCCCCGCCGTCCGACGCCGGCAGGCGCACCTCCGCGCCCGGCTCCGGGAGCAGGTGCTGCGACCCGTCGAGGTGCAGCATCACGAGGCGGCGCGGCGGCCGGCCCAGGTTGTGCACGCGTGCGACGGTCTCCTGCCCGCGGTAGCAGCCCTTGTTGATGTGCACGGCGGTGCGCAGCCAGTCCAGCTCGTGCGGGATGGTGCGGCCGTCGACCTCGCGCGCGAGCCGCGGGCGCCAGGCCTCCACCCGGAGGGCCTCGGCGGCCCAGGTACCGACGAGCGGCCAGCCCGCCGCCTCCCGCGCCGCGACCTCGGACTCCAGGTCCGCGCGCGGCACGAGCACGAGGCGCCAGGGACGGTCCGCGCCCGGGTGCCCGGTCTCGGCCGGGCCGTAGCGCGTTCCGCCGCCGACCACGTGCGGCCAGGCGTCGTGCCACGTCAGGGGCTCACCCTCGGCGCCCTCGGCGGCCACCGGCTCGCCGATCGCCGCCCACTCGCCGGTCACGTCCGCAACCTCGACGCGCAGCGTGAACCGCATGCGGTCCAGCCAGGCGGTCAGGCCCGGCGCCGACGCGCGCTCCGTGATGAGCCACGTGGCCTCGCCGTCGTCCACCACGCCGGCCGCGTGCTCGACGTGGCCCTGCGGCGACAGGACGAGCAGCTCGGTGCTGGTCCGGGGCAGCAGGCCCTCGAGCTGCTGCGAGGTGATCGAGTGCAGCCAGCTCAGGCGGTCCGGGCCGGCGACGCGCACGACGCCGAGGTGCGACTGGTCCACGACGGCGCCTCCGCGGGACAGCGCACGCTGCTCGGCGGTCGGGTCGCCGTAGTGCCAGGCGACGCCCGCGTCCGGCCCGGCCGCGGCGACCGCGCCGTGCCGGCTCAACAGGGGGCTCTGGTAGTCCGTGCTGTCCATGCTCACCTCAGGTGCAGCGTCGTGGGCGGGCGAGTCATTCCCGCCCGCGGGTACCTACTGGCGGTCCAGCTCCGCGGAGGCGTAGGAGCGCAGCGGCTCACCGAACGCGGCGAGCTCCTCGACCCACAGCAGCCGGCCCTGCACCAGGCCGTACAGCCGCTTCGACGCGCGCACCTCAGCCGCCGTCGACGTCCGCGCGATCGCGTCCGACGCCAGGTCGATCCGGCCGTTGCCCGCGGCGCCGACATAGACGGTGATGCGCCCGGAGGCGTCGGCGACGAGCACCTCGAGCGCGTGCTTGTCGTCCTCGATCCCGTCCGGCCGGTCGGTGGAGACCCGCCAGTAGCCGGTCTCGGTGGACCAGACGGTGCCTGCCTCGCCGACCTCGGCCGCCTCGGGGGCCTGGGCGGTCTCGGACGCCTCGGTCGGGTCCGGCACGGGGGCCGGCCACTCGCCGTCGGCCGGCAGCGCGTCCGGCACGGCGCCGTCGAGCACGCGCAGCGTGGACTCGAACCGCAGGTAGGGGCCGCCGTCGTGGTCGAAGACGAGGTCCTGCACGAAGGTCTTCTTGCCGACGGTCGGGTACTCGATCACACCCTCGCCGCGCCACCGGCCGACCAGCCAGGCCAGCGGGTACACCTCGGGCGACAGACCGTCCGGGAACGTGAACGTCATCAGCGCTGGCCGGTGTACAGCTTGTAGACGACGTAGCCGGCGAACCAGGCGACCGCCACGGCGACCGCGACGATGAGGCCGGTGAAGATGATCTCGAGGGCATGGATCGACATGTTCTTGATCCTAACCGGCCACGGCTTACAGTCGGCGGCATGCGCCAGCTCGTGATCAAGACCACTGCAGGCCTGGACCGGCCCGAGGCCACCAACCAGGCATTCACCGTCGCCGCCGCCGCGGTCGCGTCCGGGGCCGAGGTGAGCCTCTGGCTCACCGGGGAGTCGGCCTGGTTCGCGCTGCCGGGGCGTGCGGCGGACCTCGCGCTCGATCACGCGACGCCGCTGCCCGACCTGCTGGACGTGATCCTGGCCGCGGGCACCGTCACCCTCTGCACCCAGTGCGCGGCGCGCCGCGACATCACCGAGGCCGACGTGCTGCCCGGCGTCCGCATCGCGGGCTCCGCCCTGTTCACGGAGGAGATCCTCCGTGACGGCGCCCAGGCGCTCGTCTACTGACGGTGCCCGGGCGCCGCGCCCGGGATCACGCCCGGACGAGGCCCGACCGGCGCATCAGCAGGTAGAGCTCGCAGCCCAGGCACAGGCCGATGACGGCGTTGAGCGCGGCGGCGACGAAGGCCACGGCCGCCGCGATCGGCACGGCGGGAAGCACCCCGAACGCGCCGAGGATCACGCCGACCGCGGTGACGAAGAGGCCGATGCCCTGCGCGAACCGCGGCGGGCGCCGGTCCTCCATCTCCGCGGGCGGCCCCAGGCGCGGGCGGACGAACCGCTTGTAGACGAAGCCCTGCCACGTGCCCTCGGCCCCGCGCAGCGTGCCGAGCAGGAAGCTCAGCATGATGAACACGAGCAGCCACAGCCCGGCCGGGCTCGCACCGAGCAGCACCACCGCGGCCAGCAGCACCGCGGTGATGCTGGCCCCCACGCGCGGCCCGCGCGGGTCGATCATTCCCTTGCTCATGGTCATGACTGCCCTTCTCCGTCAGCTTCGGCCACCGCGGCCGGGACCCGGTTCAGCGCCTGGCGGGCCTGGGTGTCGGACACGACGCCGCTCATCCGGGCCACCTCGCGGCCTCCGCCGTCGACCACGAGGACCGTCGGGGTGCGGAGCACGCCGAGGGTGCGCACGAGGTCGAGGTGGTCGTCCACCAGCACCTCACGATGGCCGACGCCGGAACCCGCCCCGGTCAGACCGCCCAGGACACGGGCGGTGGACCGGCACGCTGCACACACCTCGGCCGAGAACTGCACGAAGGTCACGCGGTCCTCGAGCGCGATCCCGGAGGCCGCCCAGTCGATCCCGGCCGGCGTCTCCCGGGGAGCGCGCACAGCACCCTGACGTGCCGACCACCACACTCCGAGCGCCGCGGTGCCCAGCACGAGCACGACCAGCGCAATCACCTGTCCCAGCATTTAACCCACGATGCCGTGACTTGCTCGTCCAGACAAGTCTGCGCCTGTGATGACGCCCGTCACAGTGCGGTCGATCCGTCTTCTCGCGCACCCGCCCACGTGCTTTCCTTGACCGGACCCCCTGCCGCACCTGGATTTCGTGTGCCGAAATATCACCCAACACCCTGACGTCGCGGTGGTAACGTGCATGCATCCGCATATATGGGAGAAAATGCTACGATGGAAGTTTTGCCAACTCGCACCTGGAATGGAATTACCATCCCAGCGGCCGGGGTGTACGCACTCGACCAGAACCACAAGCGGCTCGGCTTCCTCGCCATGCACATGATGGTCAGCCCGGTGCGGGGTGAGTTCGCCGAGGGCGAGGCCACCGTCGAGGTCGGAGAGGACCCGCTGGCGTCCCGCGTGACCTGCACCATCCAGGCGGAGTCGATCGACACCCATGTGGCGGACCGGGACACCCATCTGAAGAGCGCGGACTTCCTGGACGTCGAGAACCACCCGACCATCGAGTTCCACAGCACGGGCTTCCACATGCAGACCGAGGTCGACCCGATCTTCTCCTGGGCCCGCCTCAAGGCCGGCACCGTGGGCCGCCGCCCGCACGACCCGCTGCAGCCCGACGGCTCGTTCACCAAGTTCCTCATGGACGGCCAGCTCACCGTGCGCGGCGTCACGCGCCCGGTCACGCTCGACTGCGAGTTCGGCGGCGTGGGCCACGACCCCTACGGGCAGGACATCTTCGGCTTTCACGGAAGCTGCGAGATCGAGCGCGAGGAGTGGGGGCTCCTCTGGAACGTCGCCCTGGAGGCCGGCGGCGTCCTGGTCGCCAAGAAGGTCCGGATCGAGATCGCCGGCGAGATGATCCGCCAGTCCTGACAGGGGCCCGCCCACCCTGTCCCCGCCCTGTCTGACGGCGCCGTGGTCACCTCACAGGATGACCATGCGCCCCACGACGAACACCAGGATCCCGCACACCACCACGGGCAGCGCGCTCGCCGAGATCCCGGCCAGCCGTGCGCCGCGGGCAGGCAGGCGCTCCAGCAGCAGGTGCAGCGCCCCGACGGTGAGCCCCGCGACGAGGCCGCACCACAGCCCGCTCACGGTGTCGATGTTCGGCAGCAAGGTCCCGGCGGCGCCACCCACGAGCACGGCGGCGACGGCGGAGATCGCCAGCGCCACCCAGCCGCGCACGGGCAGCGCGGACACGGCGGCGGCCACCGCCAGCGCGACCGCGCTCGTCACCACCAGCGCGGCCCCGGCGTCCGACCGGGCGGCCGCGATCCAGCCGGAGGCCGCGATCGCGGCCACCACCCCCGCCACGGTGCCCGAGACGGACTCCGTGAGCTGGGGCCTGCCGTCGCGCCGCAGCATCTGCGCCACGAACGCGAGCACGACCGCACCGGCCAACACTGTCGGCAGGTGCCGCAGCACGGGCTCGCCCGGCGTCACGTAGGTGACGGCCGCGCCGCCGATGCCGCAGAGCGCCACGACCACGCGGGTGCTTCCCGGCGCGGGCAGCCGCAGCAGCGAGGGCCAGCCCAGCGCCACGAGGACCACCAGGACCACGACGGCGGCCGCGAGGGGCAACGGCCGGGGCTGTACGTAGGACGCGGCGGCGACGAGGGCCGCGAGCGCGGCGGTCGTCACGGCCCGGGTGGAGACGGACACGACCATGAGTTTTCCAGAGTCTGTGCCCGTTCCCTCAATTTCGGTCGCCCGAACCCGCCGGGCCGCCAGTTACCGGGCCTGCGGGAGGCCGGCAACACCCGCGTCATGTGAGCGTCACGGGTCCTGACCAGCATGGTGGTGACCAGGAAAAGGACGTGTAACATGCACGCAACAAGCAACAGGGCAGACTTCCGCAGAGCCAGTTGGACGCGACGGGACGTCTCGCTACCCGCGGGACCCGAGCCAGGGACGGTTGCAAGGCGCCGGTTCCGAGAGGAGGTGCGTCAATGGCAGAGCTGTTGATCCTCACGCCCGTCACCGGCGGGTCGGCCGAGGTACTGCCCGCACTGGGGCTGCTGTCGCATCGGGTGCGGGTGCTCCCGATGGAGCCGTCGGCGCTGGTCGACGCCCCGGATGCGGACGTCGTCCTGCTCGACGCCCGGCGGGACCTGGTCGCCGCCCGGACCACGTGCCGGCTGCTGCACGCGACGGGTCTCACGGTGCCGCTCGTGCTGATCCTCACCGAGGGCGGCCTCACGGTCGTGACCCACGAGTGGGGCGCCGACGACCTGCTGCTGGAGTCCGCGTCGCCCGCCGAGGTCGAGGCCCGCCTGCGCCTCGTCGTGGAGCGTTCCGCGCGCGGCCCCGCCGAGGAGTCCCAGCAGGAGATCTCCGCGGGCGAGCTCGCGATCGACGCGGGCGGGTACACGGCACGGCTGCGCGGCCGCCCGATCGACCTGACCTACAAGGAGTTCGAGCTCCTCAAGTACCTGGTGCAGCACCCCGGCCGCGTGTTCACGCGCGCCCAGCTGCTGCAGGAGGTCTGGGGCTACGACTACTACGGCGGCACCCGTACCGTGGACGTCCACGTGCGGCGCCTGCGCGCCAAGCTCGGGCCGGAGCACGAGCAGCTCATCGGCACGGTGCGCAACGTCGGCTACCGCTTCGACCCGCCCAAGGAGCAGCGCGCGAACGAGGAGCTCGCCGAGCCGGCGCGGCCCGAGGCCGGCACGGCCCCGGGCACCGACGCCGGCGCCGGGACGACGTCCGCCACCCCGGCTCCCGGCCCGAGAGCCACGGACGACCCGAGCGCGGGTTCGACGGGACGCCGGGTCGCGCAGACCGGCCCCTGAGGGCCGGCTGACGCGCCGGGACGCCGGGCACATGGTCCGCGGGAGCCTGCGCCGGGGTGCCGCGCGGACCGGGGACCGAGCGCGTAGGTTCGTACCCGTGACCGCACTCTCGGCCCGGCCGGCCGTACGCACGGCAGCCACCAGCGACTACACGTGCGCGCTGGTCGACGGCCCGTGGCAGCACGAGTTCGTCTCGTCCGGCGGCTCCCGGTTCCACGTGGCTGTTGCCGGGCCGGACCACCGCACGGCGCCCCTGGTGCTCCTGCTGCACGGGTACCCCCAGTTCTGGTGGGCCTGGCGCGCCCAGATCCCCGCCCTGGCCGACGCCGGCTACCGCGTCGCCGCGATGGACGTGCGCGGTGCGGGCGCCTCGGACAAGCCTCCGTCGGGCTACGGGATGCCGCCGCGCGCGGCGGACGTCGCCGGCGTCATCCGCTCGCTCGGCCGTGAGCGGGCGGTGGTCGTGGGCCACGGCACGGGTGGTGCGCTCGCCTGGGCCGTGGCCGCCCTGCACCCCGGCACGACGTCGGCCGTCGCCGTGCTGGCGAGCCCCCACCCCGCCCGCGTGCGGCTGCGCAGCCGGGCGGCGTACACCACGGCGGCCCTCCGCGAGCTGGCGTACCTGCAGGTGCCCACGCTGCCGGAGCGGGCACTGACCCGGGGCGACCTGGTGGAGCGCACCCTCGCGCTCGGCGCGGCCACGCCGCTGCCGGACGACGTCGTCGACCGGTACCGGAACGCCATGCGCATCCCGTTCGCCGCCCACTCGGCCGCCGAGGCGATGCGGTGGGCCGTGCGGTCGACGCCGCGGATGGACGGCCGGCGCTTCGGTGTGGCGCTCCGGCGGCCGCTCGACGTGCCCGCCCTGCAGCTCCAGGGCGGGCGCGACGGATTCGTCCGCCCCGAGCGGGCCGACCTCGACGCGCTCGCCTTCGCCCGTGACCTGCGCTTCGAGCTGATCCCGGACGCCGGCCACTTTCTCCCCGAGGAGGCGCCGGACCGGGTCAGCGGGATCCTGCTGGACTGGCTGGCCCGCGTCAGCCCTGTGCCGGTGTAGCGCCCTTCGGCGCCGCCACGACGAGCGGCAGGCCCGCCGACGCCGGGCGCTCCGGCGCGGGCCGCACCAGGGCGGCGGCCTTGTCGGGGTCGGTCTCCCCTGCCCCGTACGACGGGCACAGGTGCGCGATGCTGCACGCCCCGCACGCCGGGGTGCGGGCCAGGCAGACGCGCCGGCCGTGCCACACGAGGTGGTGGCTGAGCATGGTCCAGTCCTTCTTGGGGAACAGCTCCCCGACCTCGGCCTCGACCTTGACCGGGTCCTCCTCCGTGGTGAAGCCCAGGCGCCGGGCCAGCCTGCCGAAGTGGGTGTCCACGGTGATCCCGGGGACCCCGAAGGCGTTGCCGAGCACGACGTTCGCCGTCTTGCGGCCCACGCCGGGCAGGGTCACCAGGTCCTTCAGGCGGCCGGGGACCTCTCCGTCGAACCGTTCGACGAGCGCCTTGCCCAGGCCGATCACGGCCCGCGACTTGGCCCGGAAGAAGCCGAGCGGGCGCAGGATCTCCTCGAGCTCCTCCGGGTTCGCCTCCGCGTACGCCCGGGCGTCGGGGTACATGACGAAGAGCTCCGGCGTGGTCTGGTTGACCCGGACGTCGGTGGTCTGGGCGCTGAGCACGGTCGCGACCAGCAGCTCCAGCGGCGTGGTGAAGTCGAGCTCCGCCCGGGCGTCCGGGTAGGTCTCCCCCAGCACGCGGTTGATGCGCCGGGCCCGGCGCACGAGCGCCAGCCTGCTCTCGGGCTCGTTCCTGGTGGTGGTCACGTCGTCACACTAGCGACCGCCACTGACACCGTCCGGTGGGAATCGGCCGCAACGCTCGCTCACGGCGGATGGCCACGTGTACCTAGGACGCGGAGTATGAGAAGGTCAAGGGCGCCCCGGACCTCACGACGGTCCCTGTGAATCGAGGAAGAGTCACCATGCCGTACACGCACCACCTGCGCGTCTACCCGTCCGCCGAGCCGCTCAAGCGCACCGACCAGCTCGCCTGGAAGCTCGCGGAGCTCGCCACCGACACCGTGGAGCCCACGGCCGAGGTCACCGACATGGTGATCAACCGCGTGATCGACAACGCCGCGGTCGCGGCGGCCAGCCTCACGCGCGGCCCCGCCGTCGCCGCCCGGTCGCAGGCCCAGGCGCACCCGTACACGCCCGGCTCCACGGTCTTCGGCCTGGACCCCGCGGCCACGTCGAGCCCCGAGTGGGCGGCGTGGGCCAACGGCGTCGCCGTCCGCGAGCTCGACTTCCACGACACCTTCCTCGCGGCCGAGTACTCCCACCCGGGCGACAACATCCCGCCGGTCCTGGCCGTGGCGCAGCACGCGGGCCGCTCGGGCCGGGAGCTCGTGCGGGGCATCGTGACCGGCTACGAGATCCAGGTGGACCTGGTCCGCGCGATCAGCCTGCACAAGCACAAGATCGACCACGTGGCGCACCTCGGCCCGTCGGCGGCGGCCGGCATCGGCACGCTGCTGGGGCTGGACACCGAGACGGTGTTCCAGGCGATCGGCCAGGCCCTGCACACCACCACCGCCACGCGGCAGAGCCGCAAGGGCCAGATCTCCACCTGGAAGGCGCACGCGCCGGCCTTCGCGGGCAAGCTCGCGGTCGAGGCCGTGGACCGCGCGATGCGCGGCCAGACCTCCCCCGAGCCCATCTACGAGGGCGAGGACGGCGTGGTCGCCTGGCTCCTGGACGGGCCGGACGCCGCCTACGACGTGGTGCTGCCCGCGCCCGGCGAGCCGCGCACCGGCATCCTCGACACGTACACCAAGGAGCACTCCGCGGAGTACCAGGCGCAGGCGATCATCGACATGGCCCGTGCCCTGGGCGCCGAGCGCCCGGAGCTGCGCGACCCCGCGAACATCGCCTCGATCGTGCTGCACACCAGCCACCACACCCACCACGTGATCGGCTCGGGCGCGAACGACCCGCAGAAGTACGACCCGACCGCGTCGCGCGAGACGCTCGACCACTCGGTGCCGTACATCTTCACCGTCGCGCTGCAGGACGGCGGCTGGCACCACGTGGACTCCTACGCCCCGTCACGGGCCCAGCGCCCGGACACCGTGGAGCTGTGGCGCAAGGTCACCACCGCCGAGGACCCGGAGTGGACGCGTCGCTACCACTCGACCGACCCCGCGGAGAAGGCGTTCGGCGGCCGCGTCGAGATCACGCTCACCTCGGGCGAGGTGGTCACGCGCGAGATCGCCGTCGCCGACGCCCACCCGCTGGGCGCCCGCCCGTTCGCCCGGACGAACTACGTGGCCAAGTTCCGCACGCTGGCCGCGGGCGTCCTGACCGACGCCGAGATCGACCGCTTCCTCGGCCTGGCCGAGCGCCTGCCCGAGCTCACGCCCGCCGAGGTCCGCGAGCTCACGATCGTCGCCGCCCCCGGCGTCCTGGACGCCGTCGCGGCCCCGACGGGCCTGTTCGAGCTGGGGCGTGCCTGATGCTCTACTCCCACCTCACCCCGGCCGCGAAGCGCCGCGCCTTCCGTGAGGCCCTCGCCGGCCCGGAGATACTGCGCCTGCCGGGCGCCTTCAACCCCCTGAGCGCCACGCTCATCCAGGACAAGGGGTTCGACGGCGTCTACGTCTCCGGTGCGGTCCTCTCCGCCGACCTGGGCCTGCCCGACATCGGTCTCACCACCCTCACCGAGGTGGCCGGCCGCGCCGCGCAGATCGCCCGGGTCACCGACCTACCCGTGCTGGCCGACGCCGACACCGGGTTCGGCGAGCCCATGAACGTGGCCCGCACGGTCCAGACCATGGAGGACGCCGGGGTGGCCGGCATCCACATCGAGGACCAGGTCAACCCCAAGCGGTGCGGTCACCTCGACGGCAAGGAGGTGGTCGGGCTCGGCGACGCCGTCCGGCGCATCCGGGCCGCCGTCGACGGCCGCCGCGACCCCGACTTCCTGATCATGGCGCGCACCGACGTGCGCGGCACGGAACCGGGCGAGCGCGGGCTCCGGCTCGCGATCGACCGCGCCAAGGCCCTGGTCGACGCCGGGGCGGACGCGATCTTCCCCGAGGCGATGAAGGATCTCGCGGAGTTCGAGGCCGTCGCCTCGGCCCTCGACGTGCCGGTGCTGGCCAACATGACGGAGTTCGGCAAGTCCGAGCTCTTCACCACGCAGCAGCTCCAGGACGCCGGCGCCCGGCTCGTCATCTACCCCGTCACCCTGCTCCGCATCGCGATGGGCGCCGCCGAGCGCGCGCTGGACCAGATCGCGGCGTCGGGCACGCAGGCGGACCTGGTGCCGCAGATGCAGACCCGCGCGCGGCTCTACGAGCTGAACGACTACGCCGCCTACAACCACTTCGACTCGAACGTCTTCACCTACCAGCCCTGACCTCGTCATGCCAGGACACGAAGGAGTGCCAATGCCTGAGACCACCGAGATCCGGAAGGGTCTGGCCGGCGTCGTCGCCGACACGTCGGCCATCTCGAAGGTCAACCCGGAGACCAACTCGCTGCTGTACCGGGGCTACCCGGTGCAGGAGCTGGCCGCGAAGAAGTCTTTCGAGGAGGTCGCCTACCTGCTGTGGCACGGCGAGCTGCCGACGGCCGCGCAGCTCGCCGAGCAGACCGCCGTCGAGCGGGTGCACCGCGAGCTGCCGGACAACATCCGGGACGCGATCCTGGAGCTGCCCACCGACTGCCACCCCATGGACGTGTGCCGCACCGCGGTGTCGATCCTGGGCGCGCACGACCCGCAGGCCGAGGACTCCTCGCCCGAGGCCGAGCTCGCCAAGGCGCTGCGGCTGTGGGCGGTCCTGCCCGCCGTCGTCGCCCTCGACCAGCGCCGCCGCCGGGGCCAGGAGCTCGTGCACCCGCGCGAGGACCTGGGCTACTCCGCCAACTTCCTGTGGATGACGTTCGGCGAGGAGAAGGAACCTGCCGTCGTGCAGGCCTTCGAGGCGTCGATGGTGCTCTACGCGGAGCACTCGTTCAACGCGTCCACGTTCACCGCGCGCGTCATCACCTCGACGCTCGCCGACCTGCACTCGGCCGTGACGGGCGCCATCGGCGCCCTCAAGGGCCCGCTGCACGGCGGCGCGAACGAGGCCGTGCAGGCCACGTTCGAGGAGATCGGCTCGGCGGACCGGGCGGAGGCGTGGCTCGAGGACGCGCTGGCGAACAAGAAGAAGATCATGGGGTTCGGCCACCGGGTCTACAAGAACGGCGACTCGCGCGTGCCGACCATGCGGGCCGTGCTCGGCGACCTCGCCGAGCACTACGGCGACACCGAGGTGATCGCCCTGTACGACACGCTCGAGAACGCCATGGTCAGCCGGAAGAACATCAAGCCGAACCTGGACTACCCCGCCGGGCCGGCGTACCACCTGATCGGGTTCGACACGAACATCTTCACGCCGCTGTTCGTGGCCTCCCGGATCACCGGGTGGACGGCGCACGTCATGGAGCAGCGGGCCGCGAACTCGCTGATCCGGCCGGTGTGCGAGTACGTCGGACCGGAGCAGCGCGAGGTTCCCTGAACCGTCAGGTAGGGCGCCCGTTCCGTACTCCCAGGTGACACCCCTAGGATTATTGGACGGGCGTCCTACTTCGCACTGGGCAAAAGCCGACATCCCGCACGAGGCGGACGATCGCGTCGGGCCTGCACGCCACGCGGACGCCACGAGAGAGACCGATGACCCGGCAATCTCGTGACATTGAGGCAGACTGAGAGGTGGAAAAGACTGATGGACGAAAGTCCCCGACACGTGAGGACACCACTGGTGGACGACGAAGTCGTACTCTCTGCCCCCCTCTTCGCGGACATGGAAGGCGATGAGACACGCGCGCTCTTCGAGTCCATGGTGCCCGTGGAGCTGGTCCGGGGTGACGTGCTCTTCCGCGAGGGCGAACCGGGCGACCGGCTGTACGTCATCGCGCAGGGCAAGATCAAGCTGGGGCGCCGGTCGAGCGACGGCCGCGAGAACCTGCTGTCGATCCTGGGCCCGGGCGAGATGTTCGGCGAGCTCTCCCTCTTCGACCCGGGCCCCCGCACGGCGTCGGCGTCCTCCGTGTCGGACTCCGTGGTCTACGAGCTGCGGCACGAGTCCCTCGTGCGGTGGATCGCGGACCACCCCGGTGTCGCCACCCAGCTCCTGGGCGCGCTGGCACGCCGGCTGCGCCGCACCAACGAGACGCTGGCGGACCTCGTCTTCTCCGACGTCCCGGGCCGCGTGGCCAAGGCGCTGCTCGACCTCTCGACCCGCTTCGGCGAGCCCAACGACGACGGCATCCGCGTGGCGCACGACCTCACGCAGGAGGAGCTGGCGCAGCTCGTCGGCGCCTCGCGCGAGACCGTGAACAAGGCGCTGGCCGACTTCGCGACCCGCGGGTGGGTCCGGCGCGAGGGGCGGGCTGTGGTGCTGCTGGACCTTGACCGGCTGGAGCGGCGGGCGCGCTGAGCAGGACCACGACACGAACCCACGAATGGCCCGGACCGGCAACGGTCCGGGCCATTCGTCTGCCCTCTTGCGGCACGCAAAGCCGCCGAGTCACCACCCGCGCACGGCAGCAAGCACACAGAGCGTGAGCACGACCACGCACTCCGCCCCCACAATGACGAGGGCGACGACACCGTCGACCGCTCGCACGCCCGATCGTCGCCGACGCCGGGTCATCATGAAGATCACTACCCATACGGCGACAATCACGGAGAACAGGACAGCGAGATTGCCTGGCCACTCCAGCTCCGAGTACCTCCAGATCAGGCCGTACCACGCCGGCGGGAGAAGCCCGATGGAGCCCAAGGTCAGCAGCCCGGTCAACCAGTTCGCAGTCTTCTCATGAAGGTCGGAGTTCCTTGCACTGGGATCGTCGCCCACGGTTGGCATCCATCCACATCCTCCGGGCGAGTCGCCAGGTGACAGTTGAGAGCGTCGGCGTAGGCACCCTGCCCCGTGGAGTTCGGGTGTAGCGAAGTTCTGGGGCTTCGTGGTCGGCAGCCAGGGCATCTTACCGACGCACTTCACGGGGAGAACAGGGCAAGGACACCGATCATCGCGATCCCCTCAAGGGCCCCGAGGATGAGCAGCGCCGTCCCGCCGTCGACCCGGCGGCCCACCTCCCTCCGGACACCGACCCGCCACACCAGGAGCAGCCAGGTCAGGGCCAGCACGAACAGGAAGGTCCCGCTGTCGACGGCGAAGCGCTCCGCAGGTGACGCGCCGTCGAGCTGATCGCCCGGCCCGCCACCGAGCCACCTGAACAGGTACCAGGCCCACGGCCCCACGAGGAACACCACCGTGCCGAGCAAGCACGCCAGACCGTACGTCCAGTCGACGGACGGCCTGGGTGCCCGATCTCCCGGATCATCCACCGGGGGGTACGCAGACATCACTCGGCTCGGACGGGGCGAGGTTCAGCGCGCAGTTGATCGCGTTCGCGTACGCATCTGTTCCCAGGTCGTTCGGGTGCACCGACGCCCTGCTGGGCCGGTCCGGGCTCGGCTGGTCGCCACTGCCCTGGCGGTTCCAGACGAGGCCGTTCATCCACTGGTCCGCAGCCGGTGTGCACGCATGGTGGGGCCCGCCCACGGTGAAGTACTCCTCGGCATAGGCGACACGGATGTCCCAACCCCTCTCGTTACGGAGCTCCGCGGTCAGGCTAGCGAGTGCGTTCCGGTGGGTCGACTGGACGTCCCTGATCCTGTCCACTTCGGTCTCCAGAACCGTCGTACAGATTCCGTCGCCCCAGCCATCCCTGGCGTCGTTGCCGAAGAGCTGCGGGTACGTCGCGATGACGATCCGGGCGTTCGGCGCCTGCTCGTGGATGTCCTCCAGGGCTCGCTCCGTCCGGGGAATGGTCGTACCGAGCGTGAAGTTCACGGCTCCGGACAGCGGTGGGTGCAGGTGACAGAGGTCCGACTGGATCATGCAGAACGTGACGACGTTGGTGAAGATCGCGCCGTCGTTCCCGCCGATGGTGAGCAGCACGTAGTCGGTCTCCTCCGAGAGCACGCCGGACGCGGCCTGCCGCACCTCACCGTATTGAGGGTCTCCCGGGTCCTCGGAGTCCGCCTTGGTGAACCAGTCGACGTCCTGGTCCCAGGGAACGTTCGCCAGATCCACCGTTCGCGCCCCCGAGCACGCCACGAACCCCAGCTCGAGGTCAGAGCTCCAGCTGTCGACCAGCTCACCGGACCGGCCGAGATCCCCGATGTAGAGCTTTCGCGCCCAGGCGTCGGGGCTGCGCCGGCAGCCGCTCTGCCACCCCTCGTCAGGAGTTCCCTCGAGGTCGCCGCCGACATTCGTCTCGGCGTAGTAGCCACCCGACCCGGACGTCGCCGCGTAGCCCGTACCCTCCCCCGAGCTGTACGAGTCGCCGAGCACCGCGACCTTCACCGGTTCCCGGTCGAGCGGTTGGAACGCGACCGCGTCCCACGCGACGTCCTGCGTGCCGTCCCCGTCGCGAGACTCGTTGCTGAGCATAACGCTCGGGGTGCCGGAGACGCGGTACGCACCAAGCGACACCCAGTTGTTGGCCATGCGCCGCTGGTTGATGTACCGGGTCTCGTAGCGACCGTCCCCCAGGTGGATGAGGTAGCGCGCCTGCTGTGTATGCGCACCGTGATCCGGGAGATGGACGGCAATACGCATCCATCCCGAGTACGAGCGACCGAGCGTCCAGGTCCCCTCCGCGCGGAGCATCGCGCCCGTGCCACCCGACTCTCCGGTCCGGGTGTGGCTGAAGAAGAAGTGCGACTGCCAGCCGCCGCCGATCTGGTGGATGTCCCTCTTCGGCGGGAACGTCCCGTCGTCGGCCTGCTGCATGGTCCACTCGAACGTGCCGTCGGTCGCCGACCGGCTGCACGGCCTGATGGAGGTGGTTCCGGCCGGGATGTCGTCCACGATCCAGGCCCCCGGTGGTGCGCTGTTCGTGCCGGCTGTCGCGCTCGTCGAGCAGTTCGGCGGGTAGGACCGCTGGTTCTCCTCCTCGTCGTAGGCCGTGCTGTGGTTGTTCGTCTGGGTACCCGGCGTGTACGGGTCCTCGTCACCCGTCCACTCGCCCGGGAAGCGGATGAAGCCCTCACCGCACGTGGGAGACGGCGTGCCGGTACCCGGCGAGCAGTACTCCTTCCAGGAGGCCGGCTCGTGGTACCAGCAACGGAAGTCGTACCCCGGCGTCTGGCCCTGGCTGTAGCACGGTCCGGGAACCTCGGGCGCGTCCGGCCCGGTGTACTCGTCACCCACGCGATCCTTGTCGCAGCGGTTGGACTCGTCGCAGAACGTGTCGATCGGCGGCTTGATGGTCTCGCGGTGCTCGTTCAGGGTCCATCGAGCGGGCCGGAAGCCGATGGCCGTCGCGCCGACCCCGTCGATGAGCTCGCTCGACCACGCGGCGAAACCCAGGGTCCGCTCCGGGTAGGTCCAGAGGTTGGGTGTGCGGCCGTCGTCGAAGTTGTTGTTGTTCAGGAAGGGAAGCCGGTACGGCGGGTACTTGGGGTTGGCCGGGTTGTTGTGCCAGCCCAGTCCCCAGGCACCGTTGTTGATGTCCGCATCCGACTCCGGGTACCAGCCGCTGTTGTACGCCCACAGCGCGTAGAACCAGTCCTCGACCCGCGTCGCGTCACCGTCGTGCAACCGGGCACCCGCGTTGTACGTCTGGTTCCACTTCTCTACCAGGATCTGGACGCCAGCCTGGATGTTGAAGACGTAGTCCACGGCGATCTTGGTCTGCTCGTCCTGGGGTCGTTCGTTGATCTCCATGCCGTCGGTCACCTGCATGATGCCGTAACCGCAGTCGGCCTCGGTGAAGTCGATGTCCCAGCTGTCGGTGACCCCCCAGTAGTTCCCGATCAGAGGGTTGCCGGTCACACCGGGAAGGACGGACCCCGTGGCCTGCTGCATGTTCGACTCGCTCATCGTGATGCCGAGGATGACCTGCGGCGGGATGTCCGCCACGCTCTGCGGTCCGGCAAGCTCGGGCAGGTTGAACACGGCGCCCGGTGAGGCGCCGAACGACCCTGCGCGCAGCCGCCACCCGTCCCGACCCTCCGGGTAGTACGCGGTGTCCAGGGTGCCCTGCACGAGCTGGTTCACGGCCCACTCCACCTGGCGTGGCCGGGGCTGCATCGCCTGGATCTCGGGATCCCCGCGCGTGACACCGCAGGCCCGCTCGCCCTGGCCGTCAGCCAGATCCGTCGGAACCATCGTGCCCGCGGCGACCGTCCCCAGCGCCGGGGACAGGCTCTGGCCCGCGGTGTCCGCGGCCTTCGCCGTCGCGGGGTCGGGTCCGGCACCCAGGCCGACGTCGAGCTCGGTGGACGACGACGACTCCGGCACGTGCAACGTCAGCCGTGCCGAACGAGGCACGGTCGGGTCGGTGACCTCGACATCCTGGTCCCAGCCCACCCCGTCCACGACCACGTCCCCGTGGGTCGAGAGCCGAGACCCGGCGGCAGGTTCGAGCTCGGGGAGGTGCTCCAGCCCCGGCGGGAGGTCCGTGCTGACGTCGGCCTCGCCGAGGATCGCCGCCCGGCCACCGGGGGCGGGCACCAAGGCGACCTCGCCCGCACGACCGCGGGCCAGCTCAGTCGGCACGAGGAGATCCCGCCGGTCCGGCGTCGCACGCCACTGGTCAGGCCCCAGGCGGAGCGCCAGCACCTCGTCCTCCTGGGCACCGCTCGTGGCCGCCTTCCCCGTGCCCGTGCCGTCGGCGTCCAGGTAGACGACGCCGCCGTCGGCGTCCAGGGCCAGCGACGACGGCACGGAGTCCGCCTCGGCCACCGGGACGATCTCGCCGTCGGGCTCGATGCGGGAGAGCAGCCGCCCCGTCGCGGCGACGTACTCACCGGACCCCACGGGGACGGCCGACGTCACCTGGCCACGCAGCTCCACGGCCTTGCTCTGCCGCCCCGTGGCGGCGTCCACCGTGATCAGCCGGGTGTCGCCCTGGTCGTCGTCCGCCCGGGCCGCCGTGATGGCGGCCAGGTCGCCGGTGCCGCACCCCGGGTTGAAGTACGCCAGGGAGGCCGCCGCCTCGAACTTGGTGACCGCACCGGACCTGAGGTCGACCACCGCGCTCAGGGCGCCCCGGTCGAACAGGTCAGGCTTGTTGACGAACATGCGCGGCGCATACACGACCACCGCGTAACGGCCCGACGAGGTCACGCACGCGTTGCCGATCCATTCGTCGGCCTCGATGCCGGGCTCGGAGAGCGTCGCCGTGACGCCCCAGTCATAACCGGACCTTGCCGTAGCCGTGAGCAGGTGCAGGCCGGTCGAGTCGCCCACCGTCGTCCAGGCCACGTCGCCGGAGGTCTTCCAGTCCTCCGGGAGCACGTCGGCGCGGTCCGCCGCCGGCACCGCGGACGGGAGATCTTCTTCCACCGGCGCGGCTTCCTCGGGCAGGCTTGCCCGCGCCCCGTCGGTGTCGGCCTGCGCCGGCACCAGGCCGACACCGATGAGTGAACCGACCAGCGCCAGCCCGGCCACGGCCGTGCCGAGAGTTCGCAACGGGCCCGTCGATGTTCCTGTCTTCGTCATTCCTGAACCGCGCATGGCAGCAGCACCACCTGGGGGAGACGACACGAGTGGCCGTGACGCTACGGATCCCGCCGTCGCTGACGGAAGCGATGTTCAAGGATTCCGAACAACTCGGCCGATGCATTGTCAAGACGGACGGCGGTCGACCAGCCTTTCCCTCGCACGTGCCCCTCCGGAGCAACTCCGACCAGACGGTGGTGAAAGCATGAAAAGAGCGAGACTGATACTCGTGCGCGGCATCCTTGCGTTGTCGTTAGCGATGGGCCTTGGTGTACCGGCCCTCTCCGCAGGTGACTCCGCGTCGGCAGCCACATGCAGTGGTCTGACATGCGGTGGCAAGAGCCCTCAGGCGACCGGATGCTCGAGCGATGGCCGAACGATATTCGAGATCTCAGAGGCTGGTGTTCGTGCTCAGCTCAGATGGTCCGACACCTGCAAGGCCTACTGGGTGCGTGGTGCTACGCCCAACAACACGTATGACTGGGTGCGCATCCGCGGGTATGTCCCTGCGAACGACACGTTCTACAGCGACACCGTCCGCGCCGGATACAACAGCTGGACCTGGACGACGATGGTCCCCAAGGGCGATGGGGTCGAGGCGTGCGTGCACTACGCTGGCAGTTCCCAACCTCCGGGCTGCAGAACGCGCAACCCGTAGCAGAACACGACCGACGCCAGACCAGATACTCGTCAGGCCAGGTTCAGACCTGACGGTGCGGCTTCCTGACTATGGAAGTCGCGCCGTCAGCGTCATCAGCGTCGCCTCCGGCCGGCACGCGAACCGCACCTGGGCGTACGGGGACGTCCCGGCTCCTGCCGAGACGTGCAGCCACGTCGAGTCCTCGCCGCCCTCGCGGTCGGGGCGCGGCCCCGGCCAGCCGTGCAGGCCCGAGGCCCGACCGCGGTCCAGGTCGCAGTTCGTCACGAGCGCGCCGTAGTACGGCAGGCAGAGCTGCCCGCCGTGCGTGTGCCCCGCGATGATCGCGTCCACGCCGTCGTCCTTGAGCTGGTTCAGCACGCGCTGGTAGGGCGCGTGCACGACGCCGAGGCGCAGCACCGCGTCCTCCTCGCCCGGCACGCGGCCGGGCTCCGGCATGACGTCGCGGTCGAGGTGCGGGTCGTCCATCCCCACCAGCCCCACGGTGCGCCCGTCGCGCAGCTCGACGAGACCGCGACTGTTGTCGAGGTCCACCCAGCCGGCCTCCGTGAACGCCTTGGCGAGCGAACCGGCAGGGAGCTCCACCTTGTCGTCACGGTCCACCCGGGCGTCCCGGAGCAGGTACCGGGCCGGGTTCTTGAACGTCGGCGCGTAGTAGTCGTTCGACCCCATGACGAACGCGCCCGGCACGTCCATCAGCCGGCCCAGGACGTCGAGCAGCGGCACCAGCGCCTGCGGGTGCCCGAAGTTGTCGCCCGTGTTGATGACGAGGTCGGGTTCGAGCTCGGCGAGCGACCGCACCCACGCCTGCTTGGTGTGCTGGCTCGGCGTGAGGTGCAGGTCGGACACCTGCAGCACCCGGATCGGCCGCTGCCCCGGCGGCAGCAGCGGCACCGTCACCCGGCGCACGCGGAACAGCTTGGTCTCCAGGTGCGCGTAGGCCAACCCGGCGACGGCGAGGCCCCCGGCGATCCCGAGCGCCGTGCCGACGTTACCCAGCGTGCCCATCCGGATCAGTCGTCCCCGCCGCGGTCGCCGCCGCCCGGACCGCCTGGGCCACCGCCCGGACCGCCCGGGCCACCGCCCGGACCGCCGGTGTCGCCCCCGCCGCCGTCGGAGTCACCACCACCGTCGCCCGAGTCACCACCGTCGTCGCCCTTGTCCGGCTTCGGGGCAGCCGGCTTCTTGCCCACGAGGTTCGGATCGGCTGCAGGGAACGGCGTCGTCGGCAGGCCCACCATGGCCTGGTCCATGTACCGGCGCCACGTGGGCGCTGCGGCGGTTCCGCCGTACAGCGGGCCCACCTTGGCCGAGGCGTTGTACCAGGTGGTCGACGGCAGGATGACGTTCATGTGCTCGACCTCGCCACTGGCCTCACCCACCCACACGGAGGTGGACAGCTCGGGCGTGTACCCGGTGAACCAGCTCTGGGTGGCGCCGTTGGTGGTACCGGTCTTGCCCGCCACCTGCCGACCGTCGGCGAGACCGGGCGCGATCGACCAGGCCGTGCCCCACGGGCTCGTGCTGAAGACCTTGGTCATGGCGTAGGCCACCGTGTTGGCGACGTTCGGCTCCAGGGTCTGCTTGCAGTTGGCCGACGGCACCTTCATCTTCTTGCCCTCGTGGTCCTTGACCTCGAGGATCGCGATGGGCTCGCAGTAGGTCCCGCCCGAGGCGAAGGTGGCGTAGGCGGCGGCCTGGTTGAGCGGCGTCGAGGCCTGGGTACCGAGCGTCATCGACGGGAAGACGTCGATGTCCTTCTGCTGCGGCTCGTCGATCGTCCGGAACGTGCCCTCACCCTCGTAGGTCAGGCCCGACGTCATCGGCCGGAAACCGACGTCCCACGCCGTCTTCTGGAGGTCGCACAGGTTGATCTGCTGCGACATGCGCGCGTAGACGGTGTTCAGCGACTGGAACGTGCCCTGGAGCACGCTGATGGTGCCGGACGTCGACCCCTCCACGTTACCCACCTCCCACTGCGTGTGGGGGAGGTTGGCCACGCAGCCGTCGGCCGTGAACTCCGTCTGGTACGGCGCGTAGGGGCCGGCGCTCACCGAGTCGTAGAGCTGATGTCCGCTGCGCAGCCACTCGGCCAGCACGAACGGCTTGAAGTTCGACCCCACCGGAAAACCGCGCGAGTTGCCGTGGTTGTAGTCCGCCGAGTAGTTCTGCGCGGTCGTACCCGCCGCGGGGTTCGACGTCGCGTCGTACGGGACGTTCTGCGCCATGGCCCGGATCTCGCCGGTACCCGGCACCACGGACGTCACGGCCGCCTCCAGCCCGTACGCGTTGTCCCCCGGCACACCCTCGACCACGGTCTTCTCGGCCGCCCGCTGCATCTTCATGTCGAGCGTCGTCACGATCCGCAGGCCGCCGCGGTAGAGCAGGTCGTAGCGGTCCTCGCGGGTCTTCCCGAACTCGGGGCTCGCCATGACCTCCTTGATGACGTAGTCGCAGAAGAACGCCGCGCCCTGCGCCGCGTCGCAGCCCACCTCGAGGGGCTGGACGTCGAGGGTGTCGGCCAGCGGCGTCGCCATCGCCTCGTCGCGCTCGTCGGTCGTGATGTAGCCGAGCTGCCACATCTTGCCGATCACCAGGTTGCGGCGGACCTCCGCCTCCTCCGGGTTGGCGACCGGGTCGAACGCGCTCGGCGACTTGGTGATGCCGGCGATGGTGGCCGCCTCGACCACCGACAGCTTGCTCGACGACTTGTTGAAGTAGTACTGCGCCGCCGTCTCGACGCCGTAGACGCTGCGGCCGAACTGCGCGATGTTGAGGTAGCCCTGGAGGATCTCGTCCTTGGACATCTTCTTCTCGAGCGCGATCGCCAGCTTGGCCTCGCGGAGCTTGCGCGTCAGCGAGCTCTCGCTCGCCTCCAGGACGCCGAACGCGTCGTTGTCGCGCACCGCCTCCTCGATGAGCACGTTCTTCACGTACTGCTGCGTGAGCGTCGAGGCACCCTGTGTGTCGCCCCCGCCGAAGTTCTGCACCGCGGCGCGCGAGATGCCCTCGGGGTCCACTCCGCCGTGCGTGTAGAAGCGCTCGTCCTCGATGGCGATGACGGCGTGCTTCATGTTGTCGGCCACCTTGTCGAGCGGCACGACGATGCGGTTCTGGGCGTAGAACGTGGCCAGCTTGGTCTTGTTGTCGCTCGCGTAGATCACGGACTGCTCGGACAGCGGCCCGGGGACCATCTCGTCCGGCACCTCGTTGAACACCTCGACGCCCGTGTCCACCGCGGTGTCCACGCCCGAGGCGAGCGGGATCACCAGACCGGCAGCGATCACACCGCCGGCACCGGCGGTGAGCACGAAGGCGAGGAGGAGTCCGATGAGCTGGGCCGCTGGGATGGTCCGAGTGATCCGGCGCGGCTCGCGAGGGTTAGCCATGGCCATGGGCCCAGGTTACGGGGTGTCCCTGACAGGGCACGCCGAAAGGGGCGGCCCGCGGTGTGCAGGTCTCGTGCGGAATCGCCGGGGCCCGGAGCGGGCTAACATCACGGCATGGCAACGAAGTGGGAGTACGCGACGATCCCCCTCCTCATTCACAACACCAAGGCGATCCTCGACCAGTGGGGCTCGGACGGCTGGGAGCTCGTGCAAGTGGTCCCCGGACCCGACGGCACCGGGCTCGTCGCCTACCTGAAGCGACCCACGGGCGGTGACGCATGAGCCACGAGCAGCGCCTCGCCGAGCTGGGCATCACGCTCCCCGAGGTCGCGGCCCCGGTCGCGGCCTACGTGCCGGCCGTGCAGACGGGCCGCCACGTCTACACCTCCGGCCAGCTCCCCTTCACCGCGGGCACCCTGGCCGCCACCGGCAAGGTGGGCGAGGGCGAGGGCCTGGTCTCCCCCGACGACGCCGCGGGCTACGCCCGCATCTGCGCCCTCAACGCGCTGGCCGCCGTCCGGTCGGTCACCGGCTCCCTCGACGCCGTCTCCCGGATCGTCAAGGTCGTCGGCTTCGTCGCCAGCGACCCGTCGTTCACCGGACAGCCCGGCGTGATCAACGGCGCCTCCACGGTGCTCGGCGAGATCTTCGGCGACGCCGGCCTGCACGCCCGCTCCGCCGTCGGCGTGGCGGTCCTTCCGCTGGACGCGCCGGTCGAGGTGGAGCTCGTCGTCGAGCTGGTCTGACGCCCGCAGACGTGGCCCGGAACGGGAGTGATCGGACCCACTCCGCATTCGGTTTCCGTTCCGGGCCATGCGTCGGCTATTCTGAGCAGGCTTCCGCGGACGGGCTTCGTGCCTGACGTGCGGTGGGCTCCATCGGGGTGTGGCGCAGCTTGGTAGCGCGCTTCGTTCGGGACGAAGAGGTCGCAGGTTCAAATCCTGTCACCCCGACCATGTGAAAGGCCCTCTGACCAGCAGAAATGCTGAGTCGGAGGGCCTTTTGCCGTCTCCCGGGAACGGTGCCGCGGACCACCCGGGGGACCCACCCGCATCTCCCGGCCCCCGGTGCAAGACTGGAGCCCACACCCTGTTCCGGGAGGCACTGATGGATCCGTTCGTTCTGGTCGGTGGCGGCCTGACCACCGCCCGTGCCGCCGAGGCACTGCGCACCGAGGGGTACGACGGCGACCTGGTGGTCGTCACCGCCGAACCCCACCATCCCTACGAGCGCCCTCCGCTGAGCAAGGACTACCTGCGCGGCGAGGCGGAGCGCGACGCCGTCTTCCCGCTGGAGGAGGCCTGGTACGGCGAGCACGGCGTCGAGGTCCGCACGGGCGAGACCGTCGTGGGCCTCGACCCCGCGAGCCGCACCCTCACCCTGTCCGACGGCGCCACCCTCACCTTCGCGAAGGCCCTCCTCGCCCCGGGGTCGACGCCGCGCACGCTGAGCGTGCCGGGGAGCGATCTCGCCGGCGTGCACTACCTGCGCACGATCGACGACTCCGACCGCATCTCCGCCCAGCTGCTGGAGGCCTCGCTGGAGGGCGTGGGCCGGCTCGTCGTGGTCGGCGACGGATGGATCGGCCTGGAGGTGGCGGCGTCCGCGCGGACCCTCGGCCTGGACGTCACCGTCGTGGGCCGGGGCGCGCACCCGCTCGGCCGGGTGCTGGGCACCGAGATGAGCGACTTCTACGCGGGCGTCCACACCGAGCACGGCGTCCGGTGGCAGCGCGGCGCGTCCGTCACCGGCCTGCGGGGCGCCGACGGTCGCGTGACCGGCGTCGACCTGTCCGACGGCACGCACCTGGGCGCGGACGTCGTCGTGGTCGGTGCGGGCGTCACGCCGAACATCGGCCTGGCCGAGGCTGCGGGCCTGGATCTGCGGGACGCCGCGCTCGGCGGCGGGGTCGCCGTGGACGGCACGCTGGCCACCTCCCACCCGGACGTGTTCGCCGGCGGTGACATCGCGAGCATCCCGTCGCCGCACTACGGGCGCCCGCTGCGCGTGGAGCACTGGGCGATCGCCCAGGAGACCGGCACCCATGCCGGCAAGGCGATGCTCGGTGCCACCGACCCGTACGACAAGCTGCCGTACTTCTACAGCGACCAGTACGACGTGGGCATGGAGTACACCGGCTGGGTGGACGTCCAGGCCGGGTACGACGACGTGGTGGTCTCCGGCGACGCCGACAAGCGCGAGTTCGTGGCGTTCTGGCGCGTCGACGGCCAGGTCGTGGCGGGCATGGCCGTGAACGTCTGGGAGCAGATGGAGCGAGTGGAAGAGCTGATCCGGTCCGGCCGCAAGGTGCCGACGACGGAGCTGGAGGGCTTCGTCGGCTGACGAGCACGGCCGTGGGGCGGGGCCCCGGGCGGGGGGCCCCGGCCCCCCCCCCCCGCGGGGGCGGCCCCCCCCCGCCCCCCCCCCCCCCCCCCCGCCGCGCCCCCCGGGGGGGGGGGGGGGCCCCGGCCCGGCCCT
>NZ_JBITFV010000005.1:0-119255 GCF_044456525.1 Promicromonospora sp. NPDC050880 | reverse complement strand
CGGTGGGGGGGGGGGGGGGGGGGGCGGGGGGGGGCGGGGGGGGGGGGGGGGGGGGCGGGGGGCCCCCCCCCCCCCCCCCCCCCGTCCGCGGTCTCAGCCCCGCCGCTCCCGCACGGCCTTCGCCAGCTCGCGCAGCAGGTCCTCCGTGGTGTCCCAGTCCATGCACTTGTCCGTGACCGACTGGCCGTAGGTGAGCTCGGACAGCGGGCCGGGCTTCTGCGCCCCGGCCACCAGGAAGCTCTCCATCATGAGGCCGGTGATGCCGTGCTCGCCGTCGGCGATCCGGTTGGCGATCTCGTGCACCACGCCCGCCTGGCGCACGTGGTCCTTGCCCGAGTTGCCGTGGCTCGCGTCGACTATCACGCCGTTCTCGACGGCGCCGCCCAGCCCGGAGGTGCGGGCCACGCGCAGCGCGGCGGCGACGTCCTCCGGCGAGTAGTTGGGGCCGGAGCGGCCGCCGCGCAGGATGACGTGGCAGTCGGGGTTGCCGGTGGTCTCGACGGCGGCGGCACGGCCCTCGCCGTCGGCCCCGAAGAAGGTGTGCTCGCTGGCGGCGGTGATGCAGCCGTCCACGGCGATCTGGACGTCGCCGTCGGTCGCGTTCTTGAACCCGACCGGCATGGACAGGCCCGAGGCGAGCTGGCGGTGCACCTGCGACTCCGCATTGCGCGCGCCGATGGCGCCCCAGGTGACGGCGTCGGCGATGTACTGGGGGCTGGTCGGCTCCAGGAACTCGGCGGCGGCGGGGACGCCGGCGTCGAGCACGCCGAGCAGCACCTCGCGGGCCAGGCTCAGGCCGTGCCGCACGTCGTGCGTGCCGTCCAGGTGCGGGTCGTTGATGAGGCCCTTCCAGCCCACCGTGGTGCGCGGCTTCTCGAAGTACACCCGCATGACCACGACCAGGTCGTCGGACAGCTCGCGCCGGAGCGTGGCGAGCCGGGCGGCGTACTCCAGCGCGGCGGCCGGGTCGTGCACGGAGCACGGGCCGACGATCGTCAGCAGGCGGTCGTCCTCGCCGGTCAGCACGTCACGCACCTCACGGCGCGAGGTGGTGACGAGGTCGCTGCGGGCGGTACCGAGCGGCATCGACGCCAGCAGGGCGTTCGGCGCGGGCAGCGGGTCGAGGGCGCGGATGCGCAGGTCGGAGGTGCGGGTACCGAGGTCGGTCGCCTCGGTGCTGGGTTCCGCGGGGGTGATGCTCATCGGGATCGGGGCTCCAAGTTGGCGGGATCTGGTTCGAGGAACCGGACGGCCCGCCACCGACTCCTGGTCCGGAGCGGCCCGTCTGGTAAAGACGAAGGGCCTGGACGCGATCGGCGTCCCAGGCCCTGGCTCCGGGTGGAAAGTTGGTCAGGCGCGCGCCCGCCGGGCTCCACCAGGAGCCGACGTAAAGCGCCAATACCAACGGATGTCCACGGCGAAAACGGTAGCCGCACCCCCGGCGGCTGTCCACCGGTTCCCACGATGCGGTCGATCACAGTCGCCGCTACCGGGCGTAACGCTCCACGAAGGCCCGCAGCACGCGCATCGGCTCGGTGACCGGCACGGAGGCGCACCGCTCCCGGACGAGCTCCGCCTCCGCCGGCGGGAAGTACCCGTAGTCGCGGTAGACCGCGATGCGCTGCTCGATGCCCGGGACGTCGAGCTCCGGGTGGAACTGGGTGGCGTAGAGGTTCTGCTTGATCCGGAACATCTGCACCGGGCACCCCGCCGAGGAGGCGAGCAGCACGGCGTGGTCCGGCAGCTTGCGGACGGCCTCCTTGTGCCCCACGTACGCGGCGAAGGCCTGCGGCATGTCCGCGAGCAGCGGGTCCGACGCCGCCTCCGGCGTCAGCTCCACCGTCACCGGCCCCACGGGCTCCGCGTACGTCGCGTCGATCACCGCGCCCTGGTGCGCGCCCAGCGTGCCGACGCCGTAGCACGCGCCGAGGAACGGGAAGTCGCGCGCCACGATCTGGTCGAGCAGCCCGCCGAGCTCCGCCTCCACGCGGCGCTGCGTGGCGCTCTTGCGCTCCGGTGCCTCCGAGGAGTTGAACGGGCCCCCGCCCACCAGCACGCCGGAGTAGTCGTCCAGGTCCACCGGCGGCAGCGGGTCGCGCTCGAGGCGGACGCGGTGGAGCTGCTCCGGGGCGAGGCCCCCGTACCGCAGGAACGCCTCGTGCTCACCGTCCGCGGCGAGGTCTTCCGCACGCGTCGCGAGCAGCAGGAACGGCTTCATGACATGAGGGTAGGGGAGATCAGCGGGTCGTGGAGCGGCGCGCCCACCAGGTCGCGAGGGCGGCACCGGAGAGGTTGTGCCAGACCGAGAACAGCGCGGCGGGCAGGGCCGCGGCGGGGGTGAAGTGGGTCGCCGCCAGGCTCGCGGCGAGGCCCGAGTTCTGCATGCCCACCTCGATGCTCACCGCCCGGCGCGCGGGGCGGTCCAGCCGGGCCGCGACGGCGGTGCCGTAGCCGAGCAGCAGCCCCAGGAGGTTGTGCGTGATCACGGCGAGCGCCAGCAGCAGCCCGGTCGACAGCACGGTCCCGGCGTTGGCGGCCACCACGCCGAGCACCACCAGGACGATGCCGCCCACGGACACCAGGGGCAGGAACGGCAGCACCCGCTCCACGAACCGCCCGGCGACGGCGCGCACCACCAGGCCGGCCAGCACCGGCACGAGCACCACCTGGACGATCGAGCCGAACAGGTCGGCGAACCCGACGTCGAGGCTCTCGTCGGCCAGCCACAGGATGAGCAGCGGCGTGAGGAACGGCGCGAGCAGGGTGGAGATCGCCGTCATGGTCACCGACAGGGCGGTGTCGCCCTTGCCGAGGTAGACGATCACGTTGGAGGCGGTGCCACCGGGTGCGGCCCCGACCAGGATCATGCCGAGCAGGGCCATGCCGGTCAGCCCGTACAGCCCGCTCACGCCCCAGGCGAGGAGCGGCATGATGACGAACTGCGCGAGGACGCCGATGAGCACCGCCCACGGGCGCCGGGCCACGAGGGCGAAGTCGCTCCCCCGCAGGGTGAGCCCCATGCCGAACATCACGATCCCGAGGAACAGTGGGATGTGCGCGGCGAGCGGCGCGAGCTGGGCCGGCGCGAGCAGCCCGGCGATCCCGCCGATCAGCACCAGTACCGCGAACCAGCGTCCGGCCAGATCGGCGATCGTGCGCAGCGTCCTCATCGTGTGTCCCCCTCGGCGTCGGCATCGGCCGGGGTCACCGTAGACCCGGCCCTGCCGCGGGCAGGGCCGGGTCCCGACAGGTGGTCAGGTCCAGCGGAAGAGCTTCACGCCGAGCGGGAAGAGCACCAGGGTCCACGCGAGGAGCACGAGCACCTGGGCGAGCGGGAAGCCCTCGTTGCCGAACCAGCCGACGGTGAGGCCCTGGGCGGCCGCACCGAGCGGCAGGTAGAGGCCGATCCGTTCCATCCAGTCGGGCATGACCGACAGGGGCACCCACACCCCGGAGAACATCAGGGACGGGAAGTAGATCAGCATGCCGAGGCCGGACGCGGTGGTGCCCTTCTCGGCTCGTGCCGCCACGAGCAGGCCGAGGGAGAACATGGCCGTCGTGGACAGCACGAGCACCAGCAGCACGGTCAACGGGTCGGCCGCGAACGGCACGCCCAACACCAGCATGGCGCCGACGACGGCCGCGCCCGCCGACACGATCAGCGCGAGCACGTTGATCACCATGTGCGCGCCGATCAGGTTCTGCGGCGGCATCGGGGTGGTCGACAGGCGCTTGAGGATGCCCTTCTCGCGGAAGGTGGCGAACTGCACCGGCATGGTCGTCAGCGCGATGGTGCCCACCGCGAGGGCGATGACGGTCGGCAGGTAGCTGGTGATGCCGGGCGCCTCGTTCCAGGGCGGTGGCGCGTCGGTCATCGGCTCCGCGAAGGCGGGGATGGCCAGGCCGAGGCCGAGCAGGAGCATGGTGGGGAACACGAGCGCGAAGAAGACCGCCGTGGGGTCCCGCAGCCACACCCGGAGCTCGGTGGCGAGCAGCGTTCCGAAGCCGCGGACCCTGCGCCGGCCGGTCCGCGTGGTCGTGGTGGGTTCGACGACGGTCACGCCGCCACCTCCTCGTTCTCCTCCGGGCGGTACTGACGCCCGGTGACCTGCACGAACACATCTTCCAGGGTGCGCTCGACCGTCCGCACGTCGTCGGGGACGACGTCGGCCGCGGCGAGCGCCTGCACCACCGCGAACAGCACCTTGCGGGTGCCGGTCACCTCGATCTCGGCCCCGGAGGTAGTGGCGCCGGCGACGTCCTCGTCCCGCTCCGACAGCGCGGTGAGGAGCTGGAGCGCGCGGGCGCGGGCGGCGTCGTCCGCGAACCGGAGGCGGACGCCCCGGTGGCCCTCCAGGCCCTCGATGAGGGCGGACGGCGCGCCCTGCGCGACGACGCGGCCGCCGTCGATGACGACGAGCCGGTCGCACAGCCGCTCGGCCTCCTCCATGAAGTGGGTGACCAGCAGGACGGTGACCCCGGAGTCGCGGACCCGCTCGACCAGGTCCCAGGTCGCGCGGCGGGCGGCGGGGTCGAGCCCGGTGGTGAGCTCGTCGAGGATGGCCACCTGCGGGCGTCCGACGAGCGCGAGCGCGATCGAGAGGCGCTGCTTCTGCCCGCCGGAGAGCTTGCCGAACTGCTGGTCGCGCTGGGCGGTCAGGTCGAGGAGGTCCAGGAGCTCGGCGGGGTCGGCGGACCGGGCGTAGAACGCCCCGAAGACGTCGAGAGCCTCCCCCACCGTGATCTTGTCGTGCAGGGCGGCCTCCTGGAGCTGCACGCCCACGTGCTCGCGCACCGACATCGGGTCGGCCTGGGGGTCGTGCCCCAGCATGCGCACGGTGCCGCCGTCCGCGTGCCGCAGGCCCGCGACGCACTCGACGGTGGTGGTCTTGCCGGCCCCGTTGGGGCCGAGGATCCCGAAGATCTCGCCGCGCTCGACCTGGAAGCTCACGTCGGCGACGGCGGTCTTGGGTGGTGCGGCGCGGCCGGCGCCGGGATAGGTCTTGCGCAGGTTGCGGACATCGACGACTGGGGACGTCATGGTCGCTCCTTCGAGGCTCAGGGGGACGAGCAGGGCAAGGGTCAGCGGGGTCGGACAGGTGCGGTGCGGAGCAGGGCGTACAGCACGACGGCGGCGATCGCGGCAGCCAGGGCCGCCCCGCCGACACCGGTCAGCAGAGTGACGAGGCCCTCCGCCGGGGGTACCTCGGCATGGTCGATGTCGGGCCGGAGCTCGACGTTGGCGATGGTGCCGACCACGCCCGTCCGGGTGGCGAGGTCGACGAGGACGGCGGGCAGGGCGAGCGGGACGATCAGGAGCGCGCCCCAGGCCCGGGCGTGCACGAAGCCGACCCCGATGCACGCCCCGACCAGCAGGTAGGTGGCCACGACGAGCCCCTCGGCCAGCACGGTGCCGAGCACGGCCAGGGGCGAGTCGAACGGCAGGGCGCCGAGCCGTCGCCACGTCATACCCAGCGACGTGCTCAGCAGCCGCTCGCCCAGCAGCGCGAGGACCGTGACGACGCCGTAGCCGGCACCCAGCACGAGGGCGCCGCGGAGCACTCCCCCGGCCAGCGACCGGCGGCTGCCGCCCGCGGCGACGTGCACGGCCAGCAGGGCTGTCGTGCCGACGACACCGAGCCAGAGCACCGCCCAGCGCTGCGCGCCGAGGGTCGCGTCGAGCGCGCTGATCTCGAGGTCGCCGCCCGTCACGGCGTTCCCCACCGTGATGCCGACGGCGTACAGCGCGTAGATGACCCAGAACCAGCACGCGACGACGACGCCGGAGCGCCGCACCCACCGGTCGACGGCGGTGACGGCACGCCGGTGCCCGGCGCGGGCGAGGTCGGTACGGCTCATCACGGTCTCCTCGGTGGTGCGTGCGGCGGCCGACGTCGTGGTCGTCGCAGTGGTCGTCGTGGGCATGCGCGCTCCTCCTCAGGCGGCCGGTCGCAGCGCGACCGTCCGCAACGGCAGGCGGAACAGCCAGGCCGCCGCCGCGACGGTCGCGAGCCCGCCCGCCAGGGCCAGCAGCACCCCGCCGACGCCGCCGGGCAGGTTCCCCGGGCCGACGAGCAGGGCCGTGACGCCGGTGTGGGTCGCCAGGTCGACCACCGCCGCCGGCACGAGGGCGAGGGCGCCGTAGAGCGTCCCGGCGACGACACCGAACCGGCGGTACCCGGCCGCGGCCGCGGCCCCCGCCAGGTAGTAGGTGGCCACGACGAGCGACTCGGTCAGGACCGTCAGCGCGATGCCGGCCCAGCCGTCCACGGGCGGCCCGAACTCGCGGGTCCAGGTCTGGCCCAGCGCCCCGAGCAGGATGCGCTCACCGGTCAGGTAGACCGCCGTCATCAGGCCGATCAGCAGACCGCCCAGGAGGGCACCGCGGACCGTCCCGGCCACGAGCGTGCCGCGGCTGCCGCCCGCGGCAAGGTGCAGCCGCAGGTACACGGCCGGGACGATGAGCCCCAGCACCAGCGCCACCCAGCGCGAGGAACCGCCCATCTGGCTGTCGAGCACCGCCTCGTCGAGGCCCGGTCCGTAGCGGGTCATGAGCACCGCGATCGTCACCGCGACGAGGGCGAAGATCGCCCAGTACCAGCCGCCGATGGTGCGGATCACGCGCACCGTCGCACCGGCGGCGGTGCTCACGGCACGTCGCTCCGCCGCGCGGACCAGCAGGTCCCGGTCCGTTCCCGCGGCTGCCGTGCCCGTCGCCGTACCCGCGCTCGTCATCAGAGCACGCTCCTCGGGTCGGTGAGGCGGACGAACAGGTCCTGCACCGGCACGGCGCCGACCTCGGCCCCCGCCGAACGGGCCTCGGCGCGCTCGGCGTCGTCGAGCGCGCCCTCCAGGGTCACCTGGACCGTCGCACCGAGCTGCTGCCGGTGCAGCACCCGCCGGTCGCCGGTGATCCGCTCGACGGCGTCCCGGCTCCCCGTGAGGCTGAACCCGCGGGCCCGCATCTGCTCGGCCGGCTCCGCCAGGAGCACCCGCCCCCGGTCGATGACCACCACGTCCTCGAACAGCCGCTCGACCTCCTCCACCAGGTGGCTGGAGAGCAGGATGGTGCGCGGATGCTCCGCGTAGTCGGCCAGGAGCTCGTCGTAGAAGGCGTACCGCGTGGGCGCGTCCATGCCGAGGTACACCTCGTCGAAGATCGTCAGCGGAGCCCGCGTGGCCAGGCCGATGGTGGCGCCGACCGCCGACCGCTTGCCGCGGGACAGCGCGGACGGCCTCTTGCGGACGTCCACCTCGAACAGGTCGAGCAGGCGCTCCGCGGTCTCGGCGCTCCAGCCGGGCCGCATGTCGGCGTAGTACCTGAGGGAGGTCGTCACCTTCTCGTCGTTCATCAGGTCACCGCTCTCCCGCACGAGCTGCGTGCCCGAGGTGACCCACGGGTTCTCCCACGGGTCCTCCTGCGCGCCCTCGGGCCCCACGACGACGCTGCCGCTCGTGGGCCGCGTGAACGCCGCCAGCAGGGAGAGCATCGTCGTCTTGCCCGCGCCGTTGCGGCCGAGCACCCCGGTGATCGTCCCGGGCCGGATCGTCAGCGATGCGCCGTCGAGTCCCGTGCCGGCGTCCTCCCTGACCAGGCCGCCGTTGGGCAGCAGCCGGTGGCCGCCGCCGAACCGGACGACGACGTCGTCCAGCCGGGCGCCGAAAGGTGCGGTCGTCGTCATGACTCCTCCGTGGTCTGCGTTCGTCGGGCGTCGGGCCCCAGGACGTAGGCCACCACCTCGTCCCGCGGGATGCCGAGAAGGTCCGCCTGCTGCAGAGCGGGCGCCAGGACCTCCTCGAAGTAGCGCCTGCGGTGGTCGTCGAGCAGGCGCTCGCGGGCCTGCGGCGCGACGAACATCCCGAGACCGCGACGCTTGTAGAGCACGCCCTCGTCGACCAGCCCGGCGAACGCCTTCTGGGCGGTCGCGGGGTTGATGCGGAACGTCGTCGCGAACTGCGTGGTGGACATGACCTGCTCCTCCTCCTTCAGCTCACCGGCGAGTACCTGCGCGCGGATCATCTGCGCGATCTGCACGTAGATCGGCTCGGGCCCGTCGAACACCGGCCCACCCCCTCCGTTGGTTCATTACTTGACTAATGAACCATAGCCCGACCGGTGCGCGCAAGAAAAACGCCGGGACAGAGCGCGTGTCGCTCTGCCCCGGCGTGTCGCCGGCCCTGTCGGCCGGACCACGAACCGGCCGGACTACGTGTCGGCCGCCTCCGCGGCGTCCAGGACCTCGAGCTCCGCGAGGTCGGCCGCGATGAGCTCCGCGATCTGGATCGCGTTCAGCGCGGCGCCCTTGCGCAGGTTGTCGTTGCTGACGAACAGGACGAGCCCGCGGCCGTCCGGCACGGACTGGTCCTGCCGGATGCGACCCACGAGGGACGGGTCGACGCCGGCCGCGGCGAGCGGCGTCGGCACGTCGACGAGCTGGACGCCGGGCGCGTCCGCCAGCAGCTTGCGGGCCTCGTCCGGCGTGATCGACCGCGCGAACTCCGCGTGGATCGACAGCGAGTGCCCGGTGAACACGGGGACGCGCACGCAGGTGCCGGCCACGGCCAGGTCGGGCAGGCCCAGGATCTTGCGCGACTCGTGGCGCAGCTTCTGCTCCTCGTCGGTCTCGCCCGAGCCGTCGTCGACCAGGTTGCCCGCCAGGGGCAGCACGTTGAACGCGATCGGCGCCGCGTAGACGGCGGGGTCCGGCAGGTCGACGGAGGCGCCGTCGTGCACCAGGCCCTCGATCTCCTGCCCGAGAGCCGCACGCACCTGACCGGCCAGCTCGGCCACGCCCGACAGGCCCGAACCGGACACCGCCTGGTAGGTGGCCACGCGCAGCCGCTCCAGCCCGGCCGCCTGCGCCAGGGGCGCGAGCGCCGGCATGGCGGCCATCGTGGTGCAGTTCGGGTTGGCGACGATGCCCTTGACCGCGTCGGCGATCGCCTCCGGGTTCACCTCGGACACGACGAGCGGCACCTCGGGATCGCGCCGCCAGGCCGACGAGTTGTCGACGACGACGGCGCCCGCCTCGGCGAACCGCGGTGCGTGCTCGCGCGACGTGCCGCCGCCGGCGGAGAACAGCGCGATGTCGATCTCGGCCAGGTCCTCGGTGGAGGTGGCCGCGACGTCCTCGACCGGCACGTCCACGCCGTCGAACGACAGGGTGGTGCCCGCGGAGCGCGCGGAGGCGAAGAACCGGATCGAGGCCACGGGGAACTGGCGCTCGGCCAGCAGACGGCGCATGACGCCACCCACCTGGCCGGTGGCGCCGACGACGGCGACGTGCACGCCGTACTCGGAGATCTGGACCATGTCAGCGCCCCGTTCCTGCGTAGACGACCGCCTCGCCGTCCGCGCCGTCGAGCTCGAACGCGGTGTGCACGGCGCGCACCGCGTCGTCCAGCGAGTCCGCGCGGGTGACCACCGAGATGCGGATCTCCGAGGTGGAGATCATCTCGATGTTGATCCCGGCGTCACGCAGCGCGCCGAACAGCCGCGCGGAGACACCGGGGTGGGACTTCATGCCCGCGCCCACGAGCGACAGCTTGCCGATCTGGTCGTCGAACTGCAGCGAGTCGAAGCCCAGCTCACCCTGCACGGCCGTGAGGGCCGCCATGGTGGCGGGGCCGTCGCCGTCCGGCAGCGTGAAGGAGATGTCGGTGAGACCCGTGGCCGCGGCCGACACGTTCTGCACGATCATGTCGATGTTCGCGCCCGCCCCGGCGACGACCTCGAAGATGCGGGCGGCCATGCCCGGCACGTCGGGGACGCCGATCACGGTGATCTTGGACTCGGACCGGTCGTGCGCGACGCCGGAGATGATCGGGGCTTCCATGACGTTCTCCTTCGACTTCTTCTCGGCCGCGACCACCCGCGTGCCGTCGTGGGCGCTGAACGAGCTGCGGACGTGCACCGGCACGCCGTACCGGCGCGCGTACTCGACGCTGCGCAGCGCCAGCACCTTGGCGCCGCAGGCCGCGAGCTCCAGCATCTCCTCGTAGGAGACCCGGTCGATCTTGCGGGCGGCCGGGACGATGCGCGGGTCGGCGGTGAACACGCCGTCGACGTCGGTGTAGATCTCGCAGACGTCGGCGCCGAGGCCCGCCGCGAGCGCCACGGCCGTGGTGTCGGAGCCGCCGCGCCCGAGGGTGGTGACGTCGTTGGTGCCCTGCGTGACGCCCTGGAACCCGGCCACGATGGCGACCTGGCCCTTGTTCAGGGTCTCGCGGATGCGGTGGGGCACGACGTCGACGATCCGCGCCCGCCCGTGCACGGCGTCCGTGATGACGCCGGCCTGCTGGCCCGTGTAGGACTTGGCCTTCACGCCCAGGTTGGTGATCGCCATGGCGAGCAGCGACATGGAGATGCGCTCGCCCGCGGTGAGGAGGATGTCGAGCTCCCGCTGCGGCGGGAGAGGGGTGATCTGCTGGGCGAGGTCGAGGAGCTCGTCGGTGGTGTCGCCCATGGCGCTCACCACCACGACCACGTCGTTGCCCGCTCGCTTGGCCTCGGCGATCCGCTTCGCGACCCGCTTCACGCTGCGCGCGTCGCCGACCGAGGATCCGCCGTACTTCTGCACGACAAGTGCCATGCGCCTGCCTTCCGTTGCCGGCCTCCGTCTGTCTCAACGGCCCGCCGGGTGGTTGGGTTTGCGGATCGATGGTACTGCGGCGGGCATCCCGGGCGATGTGGCGTTCATCGTGCGGGACGCCGAGACGGAAGCCGCCTGGACGATACGTAAAGAATCACGGACTGTGCGTTATGGAAGGTATCCCCGAACTCCTTGAGGATCGACACCGAACCGATCGGCACCGAGAGAGTGACGGAGACAACGCATGGGACACCTCGACGACAGGACAGCGGTCGTGACCGGGGGCAGCACCGGCATCGGCCTGGCCACGGCCGTACGACTCGCGGACGAGGGCGCACACGTCTTCGTGACGGGCCGGCGTGAGACCGAGCTGGAGGCCGCGGTCAAGACGATCGGGACCGACCGGGCCACGGGGGTGGCCGGCGACATCGCGCAGGCGGCCAACCTCGACCGCCTCTACGACGCGGTCCGCGCCCGGGGCAAGGGGCTGGACGTGCTCGTCGCGAACGCCGCGGTCGCGGAGTTCATGACGCTGGAGCAGACCACCCAGGACCACTTCGACCAGACCTTCGCGGTCAACGTCCGGGGCACGCTGTTCACCGTGCAGAAGGCGTTGCCGCTCCTCAACGACGGCGCCTCCGTCATCCTGACCGGCTCCACGTCCGCCGACCGGGGCATGGCGGCGTTCGGCGCGTACGCGGCGTCGAAGGCGGCGGTCCGGTCGTTCGCGCGCACCTGGTCGACCGAGCTGAAGGATCGCGGCATCCGCGTCAACGTGGTCTCGCCGGGCATGATCGAGACGCCGGGCGGCACGGCCGTCAACGGCGGCGAGGAGGCCATGCCGGCCGTCCGTGCCGCCGCCGCCTCCTTCGTGGTCGCGGGCCGCATGGGTGAGCCCGAGGAGGTCGCCGCGGCGATGGCCTTCCTGGCCTCGCCGGAGGCCGGGTACGTCGTGGGCGCGAACGTCTACGTGGACGGCGGGGCGAACCAGGTCTGAGCCGCCGAGAGGGGTGGGGTCCCGCTGGACCTCACCCCTGGCCGGCGAAGACCTCCCAGGCCAGCCGCGCGATGAGGGCGCCCACCACGACGACGAACACGATGCGGACGAACCTCGACCCCTTGGCCACGGCCATGCGGGCGCCGATGTAGGCGCCCACCAGGTTGGCGAGCCCCATCGCCAGCCCGAGCGTCCAGACGACGGCGCCGCTGGGCACGAAGAAGAGGAGCGCGCCCAGGTTGGTGGCGAAGTTCACGATCTTGGCGATCGCGGACGCCGGGAGGAACGAGTAGCCGAGGGCGCTGACGAGGCTGATCACCAGGAACGTGCCGGTGCCCGGGCCCAGGAGGCCGTCGTAGGCGCCGATCAGCAGGCCGATGAGGGCGGCGATCCGCTTGTGCCCGTTGCCGACCCAGCGCAGGTCGTCGTGCTGGCCGACGTTCGGCTTGAGCAGCGTCCAGACGAGCACGCCGACGAGCACCACGAGGATGATCGGCTTGAAGAGCTGGTCCGGGATGTGCGACGCCCCGATCGCACCCGCGAACGCCCCGGCCAGGGCCGCGAGCGCCATGGGGCCGGCGGTGCGCAGGTCGGGCTGGACGCGCCGGTAGTAGGTGATGGCGCTGGTGGAGGTGCCCATGATGCTGGCGAGCTTGTTGGTCGCCAGCGCCTGGACGGGGCTGATGCCCGGCACGAGCAGCAGCGCGGGGAGCTGGATCAGCCCTCCCCCGCCCACCACGGCGTCGACCCACCCGGCAGCGAGGCCGGCGAGCAGGAGCAGGACGATGGTCAGCAGATCGAGTTCGGGCACGGGTGCATTGTGCGTGAATCGGTTCGACGGCCCAGGAAGCGTCTCGTCCGGTGGTTCTCCGGCGGCGCGCTCAGGCGGGCGGCCGGCGCGGTACGGCCGCGCGCTCAGGCGGGCAGGCGGGCGCCGCGGCGGACGGTGACCGGGGAGCCGTCGGCGACGAACGCCGAGACCGGAGGGGCGGCCAGTCCGTCGGCGAAGGCGGCCCCGTAGACCTGTTCGACGTCGCACTCCAGGCCGGGGTCGCGCACCTGCCACACCTGCCAGCTCGGGTGCTCGACGCGGTACTCGACCGCGCCGCCGCCCCGCTGGGCGGCGTACCCCCAGTAGTGCTCGGTGACGAACTGCTCGTGGGAGCCGTCGACGAGCGGCTGCGGAGCTCCCACGGTCGTGGCGCGCACGCTGTGCCACGCCCCGGCGTCGCGCCACGAGTACTCGACGAGGCCGCCGGAGGTGATCGCGCCGTCGTGCAGGTCGACGCGGTGCCGCATGGGGCGCGCCACGTAGCTCTCGCCGTATGCGAGGCGCGCGACGGCCGCGAGCGCGGGGCGCGGCACGATCTCCTTGACGAAGACGACGCCGCGCCGCCAGCCGTCGGCGGTACGGCGGCGCACGTAGAACCGCAGGTTGATCTCGTCGAAGTCGCGGTGGAACGGGACGGGCACGCCGAGCAGGCGGGTGCCCAGGAACCGGAATCCGACCATGCTGACCAGGTGGGTGCCGTCCCACGCGTCCAGCTCGACGCCGTGCGGCACGAGCGGGCGCAGGACGGCGGGGTCGACGGCGTAGTTGAGCAGCACGAGGTGGCGCCACTGCGCCGTGAGGAACATCCCCGTACGCGGCTCGGGTCCGGTCACGCGGGGAACGTACCAGGGGCCGCGTGTGGGTGACGCCCCGTAGGCTGACCTCTTGTGTACGAAGGCGCGGTCCAAGACCTGATCGACGAGCTCGGCCGGTTGCCCGGCGTCGGGCCCAAGAGCGCGCAGCGCATCGCGTTCCACCTGCTCGCGACCGACAACCAGGAGGTCAAGCGGCTGGTCGACGCGCTCACCGAGGTGAAGTTGCGCGTCCAGTTCTGCGAGCTCTGCGGCAACGTCGCGGAGGCCGAGCGCTGCCGCATCTGCCTCGACCCGCGGCGCAGCGACGAGGTGATCTGCGTCGTGGAGGAGCCCAAGGACGTGGTCGCGATCGAGCGCACCCGCGAGTTCCGCGGGCGGTACCACGTGCTGGGCGGCGCCATCAATCCCATCGAGAACGTGGGACCGGACGACCTGCGCATCAGCGAGCTCCTGGCCCGGCTGGCGGACGGGACGGTGCAGGAGGTCATCCTCGCCACCGACCCGAACGTCGAGGGAGAGGCCACGGCGACCTATCTTTCCCGACTGATGGGTCACATGGGTATCACTGTCTCGCGGCTGGCCTCGGGTCTGCCGGTGGGTGGAGACTTGGAGTACGCGGACGAGGTGACGCTCGGGCGCGCGTTCGAGGGCCGCCGGATCATCGGCAACGACAAGTAGGTGGGGATGACGATGAGCGAGATCACGCCCGGGTCGGACCTCCAGGAGGTCGCCGACCAGGTGTCCGCGCAGGCACGGACGTTCCTGTCGACGGTGACGCAGGTGGCGTCCGGCGGTATGCCGGGGGCCGAGCTGTCGCTCCTCGTCCTGGCGACGTCCGACCTGCTGGCGGCCGGGGCACGGCTGGCCGCGATCGTGGACGTGGTGCCCAAGGAGCGCTACGAGCCGGACACCGGCCCGGACACCGATCTCGACCCGCTGCGCGAGGCGCTGTCGAAGATGTTCGACGGTTTCGACGACTACACCGAGGTCGTGGACCCGGTGCTGGGCGCGGAGGTCGGGTCGGCCTCCCTGTCGGGTGACCTCGCGTGCGTCGCCGAGGCGCTGGCCAAGGGCCTGCAGCACTTCGACAGCGGCCACGAGCTCGAGGCCCTGTGGTGGTGGCAGTTCTCCTACTTCTCGCTGTGGGGCGAGCGGGCGGCGTCCGCCCTGCGTGTGCTCCAGGTGCTCCTCGCGCACGTCCGCCTGGACGTGGAGGACGACGTCGCCGCCGAGGCGGAGTACGACGCCCTCCACTCCTGACGGTCAGGCGACGCGGGTGCCCTGCGGCAGGTGCGCCGTCGGGACCCGCAGGCGGTTCACCGCGACCACGACGCCGGCCGCGCCGAGCAGCAGGTCGAAGCCGAGGCCCCAGGGCCACACGAGCTGGTCGGTGACCCGGACGGGCTCGACGGGCGAGTCGGCCGAGTCGACCATGTAGCTGCACCAGTCCTGCTCGCCGGTCTCGCCGGTGCGCGCGTAGCGCACGCCGTACTGGAGCAGCGCGAGCAGGTTGCCGTCGTCGGCGAGCGTCTCCGGGTCCCCGGTCAGGGGCTGCGCGTCGGCGACCACCACGAACGGGTTGGGCGCCAGCAGCCACCAGGTGCGCTCGCTGTGCCAGACGTCGACCTCGTGCGTCTGCCACTCGCACTCGGGCGCCTCGGTCTCCTCCCAGGTGTACCCGGGCTCGACGTCCCAGACCCGGACCTCCTGCGGGCTGGTGGTCACCGGCACGAGAAGGGCGAACACGATCGGCAGCACCGCGGTGACCCCGCCGAGGGTGAGGTACGTCAGCACCGCGGACCCGGACGTCTTGCCGACCACCGCCGAGAAGCCGAGCCCGACGGCGCACACGACGCCGAGCACGAGCGCCAGCATGAGCACCGTGGTGAGCAGCGCGAGCCAGGACACGCCCCCGCCGACCAGTGCCCAGGCCAGGAACGGGATGCTCGCCACGAGGAAGGCGAGGGCCGCGATCCAGGCCGCCGCCAGCTTGCCGAGCACGATCTCCGCGGGCGACAGCAGCGTGACCTGGAGTGTCGCGAGCGTGCCCGCGTTCCGGTCGCCGTTGATCGCACCCGACGAGAGGGTGGGCGCCACCAGCAGCCCGAGGAACAGCACGAAGCCGACGACGATGCTGTAGACCATGCCGCCGAACGGCTCGCCGCTCGGTTCGTCCCCCGCGAGGATCGCGAAGGCACCCGTGGTGAGCAGCGTGATCAGGCCGACCACGAGGAACCACACGACCAGAGCGGTCTTCCACCGCGTGGACCGCACGCGCTGGCGCAGCTCCAGCACCGTGACGGTGCGCAGGCCGTGCCAGGACAGGGACCACGTGCCACGCCCGCCGGCGCGCGGTGCGGCCGGGGCAACTTCCACGTCGACGCTCATCGCCGCTCCTCCTCCAGGGCCAGGTAGGCCTGCTCCAAGACGCCGCCCGCGGGCGCGAGACTCGACACCTCGACGCCGCCCTCGACTGCCGAGCGCAGCAGCGCCGCGGCCGCGGCGTCCCCGGCGAGCTCGACGAGCACCCCGGGTCCGTCGGTGTCCCGGCGGTAGGCCGTACCGTGCTGGTCCAGCCAGGCCGTGAGCGCAGCGGGGTCCAGACCCGTCAGCCGCCACTCGCGCGGCAGGTCGCCGTCGGCCACGGAACGCGTGGCGACCGTGCGCCCGCGCGAGATGAACACGGCGTCGTCGGCCATCTCGTCGAGCTCGGTGAGCACGTGCGAGGAGACCAGGATCGTCTTGCCCTGCGCCGCAAGACGCCGGACCAGCACGCGCAGGTCCACGCGGGAGCGCGGGTCCAGACCCGAGGCGGGCTCGTCGAGGAGCAGGACGTCGGGATCGTGCACCAGGGCCCGCGCCAGGCCGAGTCGCTGCTTCTGGCCCCGGGACAGGACGTGCGCGGGCTGGTCGGCGAGATCGGACAGGTGCACGAGGTCGAGCAGCTCGCCCGCGCGGGCCCGGCCGGCGGCGGCGTCGATGCGGTAGGCCGCCGCGACGGTGGTCAGCACCTCGCGGGCGGTCAGGGAGTCCCACGTGCCGAACACGTCCGGCATCCAGCCGGTCCGCGATCGCGCCGCATAGCTGTCGGCCACCGGGTCGGCCCCCGCGACGCTGATCGTGCCCCCGTCGGGCGTCAGGAGTCCGGCGAGCATGAGCAGGAGGGTCGTCTTGCCCGACCCGTTGGGTCCGATCAGCGCGGTGACACGACCTGGTGCGGCGACCAGGTCGACGTCGGCCACGGCATGGACCGGCCCGAAGGAACGCCGCACGCCCTGCGCGCGGATACCACCGTCTGGTGTCATGCCGGGACAGTAGCGCGGGACACGCTCGCGAACCGTCAGGCCGGGGGATGAACCCGGGTCCCACCTCGGGATGACATCGCAGGTCAGCCCACGCACCCCTACGGTGGAGCGATGACCACCACCCTGCCGCCCTGGCTGCGGACCGCCTTCGCCGCGCCCAACGCCCTGTACCGCCACGGCATGGGGCGGGTGCTCGGCAGGAAGTTCCTCCAGCTCACCCACGTGGGCCGCACGAGCGGCACCGCGCACACCGTGGTGCTGGAAGTGCTGCGGTACGACAAGGACTCCGGCGAGGCGGTGGTGATCTCCGGGTTCGGCGCGCGGGCCCAGTGGCTCCGCAACCTCCGGGCGAACGGGGACGCCCGGGTCAGCTTCGGGCGCACGCCGCGCCGGGCGGAGGTCCGGTTCCTGGAGGCTGACGAGGCGGTCGACGTCATGGTCACCTACGAGGAGCGCTACGGCGTGCTCCGGCCCGTGCTGCGCAGGACGCTCGGTCTGCTGCTCGGCCAGGACTACCGGGGCACGGACGAGGACCGTCGCCGGCTCGTGGAGACGCTGCCGCTGGTCGCCTTGCGCCCTGCGTGACGGCGGGCGGGGCGCACCGGCTCAGGCGCGCCGGGCCGTGCCCGTCGCGTCCAGGAAGCCACGCTCGCCGAACGAGACGTTGCGGTCGATCACGACCGCGACCTCGTCCCCCGAGAAGCGCAGCGTCAGACGCCACTCGAACGGCGTACCCAGGAAGATGATCCGGCCGTCCAGCGTCGACTCGTCCGCCCAGGCGGCGGCCGTGGCGACGTCGGCCGGGGCGACGTCGGCCGGGGCGCCCAGGAGCGAGCAGGTGCCCTGGCTCCACTCCCCGTACCCGAACCGCACCGTGTGGTCCACGCCGCCGATGGTCATCGTCACCTCCGTCCGGCCGTCGGGGGCACGGCCCAGGACGACGGCGCTCACGTCGCGCTCGTTCGGCGCCAGCACGAAGGTCGCACCGTCCAGGGCCGCCTCGACGGGGCTCGACGCCGCACCGGCCGGGGTCGGCAGCGCCGTCTGGACCGGGGCTGCCGGGTCGGGTGCCCCGGCCTCGGGAGCGACCCAGGCGTCGTCGGGCAGCAGCGTGTCCCAGACGACGTCGAGCACGGACTGGAGGTCCGCCAGGCCCGACGTCATGGTGATCACCAGGTCCTTCTCCGGCCACACGACGATGTACTGCCCGAACGCGCCGTCGGCCCGGTAGGCACCGTGGCGGCACTGCCAGAACTGGTAGCCGTAGCCCTGGTTCCAGTCGGGCCAGTCGTGCGGGCCGTTCGGGACCTGCTGCGCCGAGGCCTGCGCCACCCACTCCGCCGGGACGAGCTGCTCGCCCGCCCAGGTTCCGCCCTGCAGGTAGAGCTGGCCGAACGCCGCCATCTCCTCCGTGGTGATCGACAGCCCGAACCCGCCCGTGTCGATGCCGTCCGGGTCCTGCTCCCACGCGGCGTGCGTGATGCCGAGCGGGGCCAGCAGGCGAGGCGTCAGGTAGTCGAGCAGACGCCGGCCCGTGAGCCGGTGCAGGATCGCCGACAGCAGGTAGGTCGCACCCGTGTTGTAGACGAAACGCGTGCCCGGCTCGTGCTCCACCGGCTGCGCCAGGATGGCACGGGCCCAGCGTGCCCCGGGCAGCGTGATGGTGCGGTCGATGCCCTCCATGGTGGAGGCGCTGTGGCCGGCCGTCATGGTCAGCAGGTCGCGCACCCGCATGGCGCGCAGGTGCTCACCCGGGTCGGCGGGCACGTCGTCGGGCAGCAGGTCGACGACCCTGTCGTCCAGGGTCAGGAGACCCTCGTGGACCGCGAGGCCGACGGCCGTGGACGTGAAGCTCTTGCTCACCGAGAACATCGTGTGGGGACGGTCCGCGGTGTGCGGGTGCCACCAGTTCTCGGCGATCACGTGCCCGTGACGCACCACCATCACGCTGTGCACGTGCTCCAGGCGGTCCAGGCGACCGATGAGTCGGCGCAGCGCCGTGGGATCCACACCCTGTGCGCGCGGGGTGGAACGGGGCAGGATCCGCGACATGCTGGAGCACGTCCTTTCGGTGGGAGACGCGACATTCTTGCGGACCGGACGCGGCGCCGGAAGCCGGGGTCGGCATCCGATACGGCCGGCGGGCGGCCGGCCGGCCCTGCTCAGTCCCGGAGCCGTTCCCGGGCCTCCATCAGGGCGAATCCCAGCAGGTTGAGGCCACGCCAGGCGGCGGGACGCTCCGCGTTCTCGTTCCGGGCGCCCATCCCGATGCCCCAGACGCGGTCGCGCGGGCTGGCCTCGACGAGCACACGGGAGCCGGTGCGCAGCAGGAAGTCGCGCAGCTCGGGGCGCGAGGCGAACTTGTGCACGTTGCCGCGCACCACGATCTCGAACCGTTCGCGTACCCACACGGCATCGTCGAAGTCACGCACCGTGCGACCCGCCGCCTTCGCGAGCGCGGGGTTCGGCGCCCCGACCGCGGCCCGTTCGGCCTCCGGGTCACCGAACAGGCGGGCCTTCTGCGCCATCATCCAGTGCTCGGCGGTGCGGTAGTGCACGCCGTCCACGATGAAGGGCGCTTCGAACCACTGGCTCAGGCTGCCCCTGCCGACCGAGCCGTCCGGCTCCGGCTGGTGCCCCCAGAAGTGCAGGTACCGGGGTGTCGCGCCCGCGTCGACGAGTGCCCGGAGCTCGTCGACGGAGCGGGCGGAGGCAGGCCGGAGCGTGAGGTTGTGGGACATGCCCGGAAGTGTGCCAGGAGCCTCTGACACGGCTCGCCGTGGACGTCATCCCGTTCACGATGCCGTTCGCGACCGAGGTGCCGCCCGAGGTGCCACGGCATCGAGCGCGCGTCTCAGCCCGCGACGACCTCGACCTCGTAGCCGTCCTCGTCCTCCAGGTAGGCCGCGTAGTGATCGGGACCTCCCGCGTGCGGGTGCCGCTCCGGGAAGAGGAGTGCCCAGCCGTGCTGGGTGGCGTCGTCGGCGAGCCTGTCCACGTCGGCACGGGTACCGCCCTGGAACGCGAGGTGGTTGAGCCCGGGCGCGAGGCGGTCGTGCGCACCGGCCACCATGGCCGGGCTCTGCTCGACGACGACATAGGTGCCGTCCAGGATCCAGCTCACCCCGGCGCTCCACCGCTGGTGCTCGGCGTACCCGAGTGTGGTCAGGAGCCAGCCCCAGGACCGCTCGGCGCGCGCCAGCGACGGAACCCACAGCTCGACGTGGTGCAGCCGGCCCCGGGTCACGGTGCGGCCGCCGCGATCACGCGGGTCAGGCTGCGGTGCAGCAGCCCGAGCTCCTCCGCCGACATGCCCAGGCGCGCCATGATCGCCGGCGGAACCTCGAGGGCACGCTCCCGCAGCGCGCGGCCCTCGTCGGTGAGCTCGACGGCGAGCGCCCGCTCGTCGCGAGGGTCGCGCCCCCGGGACACGTAGCCGATCGCCTCGAGCCGCTTGAGCAGGGGCGACAGCGTGCCGGGGTCGAGCTGGAGCAGCCCGCTGAGCTGCTTGACCGAGAGGGGCGACTGCTCCCACAGCGCCAGCATCACCAGGTACTGCGGATGGGTGATCCCCATCGGTTCGAGCAGCGGGCGGTACAGCGCGATGACGCTGCGCGAGGCGACCGCGAGGGCGAAGCAGACCTGGCGGTCGAGGGCCAGGAGGTCTTCGGGCGCACTCGCCGCGGACTCGGCCGGGGCGTGGCTCTCGGCGGGCGCGTCCGCCTCGCCGGCGGTCACCTTCGAGGCGGACTTCGAGACAGACGTCGAGGCGGACGGCGACGTGGCTCCCGTCCTGGGCGTGACGGCCATGGAGCTCCTCTCCGATCTTGACCAGGCTATCAGTTGGTGTGCAAACTATTGGTACACCAATTAAGTGGAGGCACACCATGCGCAACAGCGACGGCCTGACCCTGGGCTACCGCTTCAAGTGGCGGCTCAACTGGCTGCTGCTCCACGTGGCCGGCCCCGCCGAGCAGGCCGACGACACCGACCCCCGCCGCCGGATGGAGCGCGAGCGCGCCGCGCTCGTCGCCCGCAACCGTGCGGAGCGGGACGCCCGCTGAGCCGGTCAGTGCCCGGCCGCGGTGAGCAGGTCCCGGGACAGCGGGGCGAGCGGATAGCGTGCGACCGGGTCCGCCGGGTCGATCCACACGAGCTCCTCGAGCTCGGCCTGGACGGCGATCTCCACACCGGGACGCAGCCGCACGCGGTAGGCGTGGGCATCGACGACATGATCGGGCTCGTTGGCGGCGACCGCGCCGAACCGGCCCAGGCTCTCGACGTCGGCCGGGTCCAGCCGCAACCCGACCTCCTCCTCGAACTCGCGCAGCAGCGCGGTCAAGGGCTCCTCCCCCGGCTCGATCTTGCCGCCCACCTGCATGAAGGCCTGCGTCCCCCGCTTGCGGACCAGCAGGTGCCGCCCGTCGGCGCGCTCCACGACCGCCGCGACGATCCGCAGCGTCGTCACCGGGTTGTCCGCACTCATGCCTGCTCCACGATCTCGTCGATCACCGTTCCGCCCAGCACCTGCACCACGAGCGGCACGCCGACCAGGCCGGCCGAGGTGATGTCCGGGTCGTCGTCGGACGGTTCGTCGTAGAAGTCCGGCCCGCCACCCGTCCCTGTCTGCGGCTCGGGCCTGTGCGCGGCCGCTCGCGCCTCGGGCGCACCACTCGCAGCGCGTGCCCGCCGCTCGTTCGCCTGCCGCAACGCCTCGCGTGCACTGCCCGCGCCCGACGTCGGAGCGCGGGTGGGCGCCGGAGCCTGCTCCTCGTACACCGGCTCGGGTTCAGGCATGTCGTAGTCCGCCGGAGGCTCGGACGCACTCGCCCCCGAGAGCCATGCCTCGTCGGCAGCGCTCGCCGCCGACGGCGGACGGGCCGCGGGACGGGTGGGCTCCGGGCGCCCTGCGTCGGGCCCGGACGGCTCCGGACGAGACGGCTCGGGGCGTTCGGCCACAGCGACGCTCCCCGACGCCACAGCAACACCTGCGCGCGCGCTCGCCGGAGAGCTGCCCGACGCACCACCTGGCACACCACCCGGTACGCCACCCGGTGCAGGTGCGGTGGCAGCCGTCGCCGAGGCGACCCCACCGCCGGGAGCAGGCACGTCCGGCCAGTCCGACATCGGGGGCGCGGCCGGGGCCCCGGCGCCCTCTGCCCTCGGTCCGGACCCGCCGCCGGGCGACGGCGTCGTCCCGGACCCCCCTGCGGAACCACCGGGTGCGCCACCGCCAGGTACACCACCACCAGGTGCACCGCCGCCCGAGGGCCCCTCGTCAAGGGTCGCCTCGACCCGTACGCGGATGCCGAGCGTCTGGTAGACCGCTTCTTCCACGGCGCTGGTGTGCCGGGCGTTCGAGAAGGCGCGGGCGAGCCCAGGAGCCGCGAACCCCAGCTTCAGCGTGCCACCGTCCAGCGCTGCGACCTGGGCGTTCGGGCCGACGAGCGACCACGTCACGCGGGCCGCGGCAAGCGCACCGAGCACCTCGGGCCAGCGCCGCCGGACGGTCTCCGTGGTGACCCCGGGCTCGACGCCGTCTGCCGCGGGTGCCTCACCGCCCGACCGGGACGAGACGGGGGCTGCCGCGGCCTCAGGCGCGGCAGGGGCAGCCGCTGCGGGAGCGGACGCGGTCGCCTCGGGCGTCGGTGCGGCCTCGGGCGCGGCCACGTCCGGTCGTGACGTCTCTTCTGCGGGCGGCGTCTCCACCGGTGCGGGCGCCGCAGGCGCCGAGCCGGTCGACGCGTGGGCGACATCCGATCCGGCGGCTTCGGACCCTGCGGCTTCCGACCCCGAGTCCGAGACGGGCTCCGCCACGTCGGGAGCGTCCGGTGCGGCAGGCTCCGGAGCCGGCTCCGCCGTCGGAGCGGGGCGGGTTGCAGCCGGGGCCTGTGCCGGCGCCCGGCCCGGCTCGTCCCGCTTTCTGCGCGCGTCCAGCACGGCCCGTGCCGCGGCCGGGCCGGTGAGCCCGCCGGCAGGCGACGGGTCGGCCGGCGCGGAGGCGCCGGACACGGACGTGGCACCGGCCGCGGGCGCCGACGGCGCTCCGGATCCGACGATCCCCCCGCGTTCCAGCCGATCGATGCGGGCGGCGAGCCCCGCGGCGCCGTCGTCGGCCCCGGGCAGGAGCAGGCGCGCGCACAAGAGCTCCAGGTGCAGGCGCGGCGAGGTCGCGCCCGTCATCTCGGTGAGTGCGGCATTCACCAGGTCTGCCGCGCGGGAGAGCTCGGCCACGCCGAGGCGCCCCGCCTGCGTGCGCATGCGGTCGAGCTGATCGGTCGGGATGCCGCGCAGTACGGCGCCGGCCGCATCGCCCGAGACGGCGATGACGATGAGATCGCGGAGGCGCTCCAGGACGTCCTCGACGAACCGGCGCGGCTCGTGCCCCGTCGCGATGATCTGGTCCACGACCCGGAAGATCGAGCCTCCGTCGCGGGCGGCGAGCGCGTCCACGACGTCGTCCAGCAGGCTCGCGTGGGTGAAGCCGAGCAGCCCCACCGCCAGGTCGTAGTCCACGACCCCGCCCGTCGCGCCGGCGATGAGCTGGTCCATCACGGACAGGGAGTCGCGGACGGATCCCCCGCCCGCTCGCGTGACCAGCGGGAGCACCCCGCCGCCCACCTCGATCCCCTCGGCGCCGCAGAGCTGCTCCAGGTACGGGGACAGGACGTCCGGCGGCACGAGCCGGAACGGGTAGTGGTGGGTGCGCGACCGGATGGTGCCGATGACCTTGTCCGGCTCCGTGGTCGCGAAGATGAACTTGATGTGCGGCGGAGGCTCCTCGACGATCTTGAGCAGCGCGTTGAAGCCCTGCGGCGTCACCATGTGCGCCTCGTCGAGGATGAAGATCTTGTACCGGTCGCGCGCCGGCGCGAAGGTGGCGCGCTCACGCAGGTCGCGCGCGTCGTCGACACCGTTGTGCGACGCCGCGTCGATCTCCACCACGTCGAGCGAACCCGGGCCGCCGCGCGCCAGCTCGACGCACGAGGGACACTCGCCGCACGGGGTGTCGATCGGCGACTCCGGCGTGTTCTTCGCGCAGTTCAGGGTGCGCGCGAGGATGCGGGCGGACGTCGTCTTGCCACAGCCGCGCGGACCGCTGAACAGATAGGCGTGGTTCACCCGCCCGCTGCGCAAGGCTTGCATCAGGGGACCCGTGACGTGGTCCTGGCCGATCACCTCGGCGAACGTCTCGGGCCTGTAGCGGCGGTAGAGGGCGGTGCTCACCCCCGCAACGATAGACGCCACCACCGACACTCGTGTCCCGGCCGTCCACAACGGTGCTCGTTCGGTGCGGCGAGCGCTGCGCGGGTGTGCCCGACGTACGGAGAGGGCGGTCCGCCGCTGCCGAGGCGACAGCCCCGCCCAAGGCCGCACCCGGTGACGAAGGACGAGCGGGACTGCCGCCGTGGGCGTCCCGGAGGCACCGTCCTCGCGTTCCGGTCGGGTGCGGAGGTTGTCCACAGGCAAACGCGACTCCCTCTGCATTTCGAACGCGTGTGCTATACGATGGCTTCAGATCGAAGTCTCCGGCGGAAGGGTGATGAGCCATGCACGATGTCGCCCCTGGCCTGCGCGCCGCGCCAAGCCTGCCTGCCGCCACCGACACGACTACAAGCACCAGCGGCAGCGCTGCCCACAGCCTGCCGGACGTGTCCCGTCCGCAGATCGGTGCAGATCAGGTCGCGACCCTGCACGCCTGGCTCCTGACCGCGGCAACACCGGCAGCCGACGTCGCGCGGGTCGACACCCTGCGCGCCCTGGAGGAGATCAAGGCGGCGTGCGCGGCGGTACAAGCCCAGGTCCTGGTCGAGCTGCACGACGACGCCCTGCGGGCAGCGCGTGAACACGCGGCCGATCCTGCCGGGCACCACGACGCGGCAGGCCGGCAGATTCCCGTCACGGCGCGGTCCGCCGAACGCGACGCGACCGCGAGCACGGTCCAGCAGGCTGCCCGCGCACTGCGGCTCTCGCCGCACCGCACCCGGACGCTGCTCGGGGCTGCGCACGTCTGGCACGAGGAGATGCGCCACACCCTGACCTCGCTGCGCACCGGCAGGCTCTCCGAGGAGCGCGCGCTCCTCCTGGTCAAGGAGACGGCATGTCTCACCCCGGAGGACCGCGCGCGCATCGACGACAACCTGTGCGCCGACCCGGCGACGCTGCAGGGAGTCGGCACACGACGGCTCGTCGGGCTGATCAGGGCCCGTGCCAACGAGCTCGACCCGGTCGCGCTCGTCCGGCGCGCAGCCCAGGCTGCCACTGGACGCCGGGTGTCCATCCGGCCCGCCCCGGACGCGATGGCCCATGTGACGGCCCTGCTTCCCATGGCCCAGGGTGTCCAGGTCTACGCGGCGCTGCGGTTCGCAGCGGAGTCCGCCCGGCAGACGCGCGGTGACGAGCGCTCGACCGGGCAGATCATGGCCGACACGCTGGTCGAACGGATCACCGGACAGGAGCGCGCGGCTGCGGTGCCGGTCGCGGTCAACCTCGTCGTCTCGGACGCGACGCTGCTGGGCGGCGGGCACGAGCCCGCTGTCGTACTGGACGCGACGGGTGCCGGGCACGGCATCGTCCCGGCGGCCGTCGCCCGCAACCTCGTGGCCGGCGCGCTGGACCTGGACGCCGCGTGGCTCCGGACGGTCTACGCCGGTGACCGAGGCGACCTCGTCGGGGCCACCAGCAGACGGCGGTTCTTCGCCGGCGGGCTCGCCGACCTGCTCCGGATCAGGGATCAGGGCGCCTGCAGGACACCCTGGTGCGACGCGCCGATCCGGCACCTCGACCACGTCCGGGCAGCCGCGGACGGAGGCGGTACCGAGCTCACCAACGGGCAAGGGCTCTGCGCCGCATGCAACCAGGCCAAGGAGGCTCCCGGCTGGCGCTCGACGGCAGGCACCGACCCGGAGACGGGGCGGCACGTCGTCGTCACCACGACGCCGACCGGTCACCGGTATCGGTCGGTCGCACCTCGACCACCACGGCCTGCGGAACATGCGCCACCCCGGCCACGACCGGCCGACCGGACAGCGCCTCGGCGGTCCGGCCCGCGCATGGCGATCTCTCAGCCCAGGCCGCCGACGCGGCCGGACCACGACACGGCAGCGACGGCGGCGGGCGTCAGTGGGCCGTCACGTCCGTCCAGTACAGCGACGGCCGGCACCGAGACCGGTCGACGAATGTCGTCTACCGCCGCAGCGCCCGCCGGGCCAGGGCGTTGCCCAGCCACTGGACCGCCTGCACGATCACCACGATGATCACGACCACGACCGCGGTCACGGCCCAGTCGTACTGCCGGTAACCCTGGACGATCGCGAAGTCGCCCAGGCCACCCGCGCCCAGGTAGCCACCGATCGCGGACATGTCCAGCACGCCCACGAACAGGAACGTGTAACCGAGGATCAGGGGCGCGAGCGCCTCCGGGACCAGCACGGTCCGCACGATCCGGAACGGCGACGCGCCCATGGCACGCGCTGCCTCGACGACCCCGGGGTCGATCGAGACGAGGTTCTGCTCGACGAGCCGCGCGAAGACGAAGGTGGCCATGAAGCTCATCGCGAACGTGAACGCCTCGATGCCGATCGTCTTGCCGATCACGGCACGGGTCAACGGACCGAGCGCCACCAGGAAGATGATGAACGGCACCGGCCGCACGATGTTCACCGCGAGGTTCAGCACCGCGAACACGACCCGGTGCTGCAGCAGGTTCCCCGGCCGGGTCAGGTACAGCCCGAGCCCGAGCGCCAGGCCCAGGACGCCGCCGACCAGCAGCGTGATCAGCACCATGAACGCGGTCTGGCCCGCGGCCTCCCAGAGCAGCGGTGTCAGCCGCTCCCAGTCCTCGGTCATGCGTCAGCCCTCCCGTGATCGTCCACCCAGGTCACGCTCCGCAGCGCCGCCACCGCGGCCTCGACGGCAGCGGCCTCTCCGACGAGCTCCACCGTCAGCGACCCGTACGGCCGCTCGGCGACCTCGGTGATCCCGCCGAACACGACGGTGCCGTCCACGCCGTGCTCGCGCAGCGTCCGTGTGAGCACGGCCGACGAGCCGGCCACCTCGTCCACGCCGACCGTCACGATGTGCCCGGTGTGCCGGGTCCGTAGCCGGGCCAGCACCTCGGGCGAGGGCCGGTCGCGCAGAGCCGTCGCGACGAACCGCCGCGTGGTGTCGTGCGCGGGTGCGCTGAACACCTGGTAGGCCTCGCCCACCTCGACCACGTGCCCGCGCTCCATCACGGCCACGCGGTGGCAGATCGACCGCACCACGTCCATCTCGTGCGTGATCACCACCACGGTGATCCCGAGCTCACGGTTGACGCGCTGGAGCAGGTTCAGCACGTCGCGCGTGGTCTCGGGGTCGAGGGCCGACGTCGCCTCGTCCGCCAGCAGGATGCGCGGGTTCGTCGCCAGCGCCCGGGCGATCCCGACGCGCTGCTTCTGCCCGCCCGACAGCGTGGACGGGTAGACGCCCGCCTTGTCCGCCAGGCCGACGAAGTCCAGCAGCTCCGCGATACGCGCCTCGCGGCGAGCACGCGGCCAGCCGGCGACCTCGAGCGGATAGGCCACGTTCCCCGAGACGGTCCGGGAGGAGAGCAGGTTGAACTGCTGGAACACCATCCCGATCCCGGCGCGGACGGGGCGCAGGCGCGCCTCGCTCAGGGAGCCGAGGGACGTGCCGTCCACCACGACGTCGCCACCGGTGGTGCGCTCGAGCGCGTTGATCAGGCGGACGAGGGTCGACTTCCCCGCGCCCGACTGACCGATCACACCGAAGATCTCGCCCTCGCGGATGTCGAGGGTGACCCCGTCGACGGCGCGCACCTCGGCGCCCTTCCCCCGGCCCGGGAACACCTTCGAGGCATTCTCGAACCGGATGATGCTGCTGGTCGCCGCAGGCATCAGGAGGCGTCCTCCTGGATGCCGGCCAGGATCTCCTGCAGCTCGGCCGCGGAGTTGTCCTTGATGACGCCGGTGCCGCCCGACGCCTCGATCACGCCGTCGGTGACCTCCGGGGAGTGGTAGATCTCGACGAGCTGCTGGAACACCTCGTTGTCGGCGTCGGCCCCGCGCGCCACCCACACGTTGATGTAGGGCTCGGCGGCCGACGAGTCGGGGTCGTCCGAGAAGATGGCGTCCTCGGCGGTCAGGTCGGCGTCGCCCACGAAGTCGTTGTTGATGATCGAGGCGTCGACGTCCTGCAGCGCGAGCGCCGTCTGGGCGGCGTCGACCGGGGTCACGGTCACGCGCGACTCGTCCTCCAGCACGTCGGCCGGCGTGGAGAACGCGGTGCCGCCGTCGCGCAGGGCGATCAGGCCGGCCTCCTGCAGCACGAGCAGCGCGCGGGCCTGGTTCGTGTCGTCGTTCGGGATGGCGATCTCGCCGCCGTCGGGGATGCTTTCCACGCTGTCGTGCTTGAGCGAGTAGAGGCCGAGCGGGTAGACGGCGGTGGCCGCGATCGGCGTGAGGTCCGACTCGGTGGCGGTGTTGTAGTTGGCGAGGAACTGCAGGTGCTGGAACTGGTTGAGGTCCAGGTCACCGTCGGTCAGACCCTGGTTCGGGAGCTGGTAGTCGCTGAAGTTCACGAGCTCGACGCTGATGCCCTCCTCCTCGGCCAGGTCGGTGAACGTGGTCCAGTAGTCGTCGCCGGAGTTGACGACGCCGATGCGGACCGGGTCGTCGGCCGAGCCCGTGGCGGGGGTGATCTCGTCGGAGCCCGCGCAGGCGCTCAGGGCGAGGGCGGTGGTGACGGCGAGGCCTGCGGACAAGACAGTGGTGAAACGAGACATGGGTGGGTCCTCTCGGAGCGCACGGACGCGGGTGTGCCTGTGCTCAGGATGCGGGGGCCGGCGTGTTGCGCAGGCCGACGTGCGTCGGCGGGCCACGGCCATCAGCAACGTGGCGAGCTCGGGACGGTGCGGGTGCGACCCTCAGCGGGTCGCGGGAGGGTACGGCGCGCTCAGCGCTCGCACATTCGCCCGCCGCGCACGCGGTCGCGACACATGGCGTCGCGACAGGTGCGCGACGTCGTGGCGGCGGTCCAGGTGCGGGTCATGCGGACATCGTGCGTCACGGCAGGGCGCCAGAGCCAGCCGCTTCCGGAAAATCCCATCATGCGGACGAAAATCTGTCCGCATCGTGGCGGACCCGCAGAACTCCGGGCAAGAGAGGACCCCTCGCACACCCACCAGAGCTCACTTACCCTTGCTGCCTTCCGGCCCTGGGGGAGTTCGGCGAGATGGTGCCGCACGAGGGGTCTGCCCCCAGCCTAACCGATCCGGGAGGCCCGGCCGAACCCGCGAGCCCCCGCACAGGCCGGGCCCACGCCACGATTCGTTGTCCGAGCGAGGTGTCCGGTATCCTCGTCAGGCCGCGCCAGACTTCGGTCCAGTGGCCGCGCGCTCGCCCAGGGGTGGGACGCGAGGAGGATTCGCCTAGTGGCCTATGGCGCACGCTTGGAAAGCGTGTTGGGTTAACGCCCTCGGGGGTTCGAATCCCCCATCCTCCGCAGTCCGATGACGCGAGACATCACCGATGTCTCGCGTCATCGTCGTTTCGCCCCCACGTCATGCGGCGTTACGGGCGCGCTCATCTCGGTCTGGTCGGGTTGACCGGCATCAACCCCTGACCTGGAGGAGAGCGCATGTCCACGACCCCCGGCATCTCACGCCGCACCATGCTCACGGCAGCAGGAGCCGTCGGCGCCCTCGGCGCCTCGGCCGCACTGGCTGCGCCGGCTGCAGCGCAGACCGCGCACGGCGGCAGGCCCGTGATCGGCCCCGCGCGCGGCGAGTGGCTGCACGCCATGAGCTTCAACGTGCGCTACGACCGCGAGGGCCAGACCCAGCCGGGCGAGCCCGACTACTGGCCGGAGCGAGCGCCGCTCACCGCCGCGTTCCTGCGGTTGGAGCAGCCGACGATCCTCGGTGTCCAGGAGGTGGAGTTCAACCAGCTCACGGCGGTCGAGGAGGGCCTGGGCCGCGGCTACGAGATGGTGGGCTTCGGGCGCGACGGCGGAGCCGCGGGCGAGTACTCGGCCATCTTCTACGACGCGCGCCGGCTGACGGTGACGTGGTGGGACCAGTTCTGGCTCTCCGACACGCCGGCCGTGATCGGCTCCGCCACCTGGGGTAACACCGTGACCCGGATCGTCACGTGGGCCCGGTTCCACGACACCGTGACCGGCCGTGACTTCGTGCACATCAACTCGCACTTCGACCACCAGGCCGAGAACGCCCGCCTCCGCAGCGCCCAGGTGGTCCGGGAGCAGGTCGCCGCGGCCGGCCTGCCCGTCGTCTTCACGGCGGACTGCAACGCCGCGGCCGAGGCGTCCGCTCCGTACGACGTGCTGGTGACCGACGGCGGCCTCCAGGACACCTGGCTCGCCGCGGACCGCCGGCTCACGCCGTACGCGGGCACGTTCCCCAACTACGGCGCCCCGGACCCGGACGGCACCCGCATCGACTGGATCCTCGCCACGCCCGGCGTCGAGGTGCGCTCGGCGGCGATCAACACGTGGACCCGGGACGGCCGGTACCCCAGCGACCACACCCCGGTGCAGGCGCTGCTGCGCATCGCCTGAGGCCCGGCCGCGGGCACCGCCCGGTCGCGCCGCCCGGCATGCGGACGGCGCGACCGGTCACGCCATCAGGCGCGACGGCGCGTGGCCAGCGCCACGCCGATCCCCGCGGCACCGACCACGAGCCCGGCACCGCCGAGCCACCGGCCCACCGGGTCCACGGCGTCGGTCGTGGCCGCCGCGGCATCGTCCGCACCGTCGGACGACGTCGCGGCGCCGTGGTGCCCGTCCTCCTCAGCAGCGGTCGTGGTGAGCACCGGCGCGGGTGCCTCCGGCTCCGTGCCGTCGTCCGCCGGGAGGTCGTCCCAGTCGACGACGTTGCCGTCGGTGTAGGTCTGGTGCGCGGGGAGCACCACGGTGGTGCCCTCCTCGGGCAGCGCGCCGACGCGGACGGCGAACTCCTGGTACTCGTGCGGCGGCACCTCGTGCCCCTCCTGGGCGGTCCAGGTCACGCGGACGGGCGCCTCGTCGACGGTCGCGCCCTCGACCTCGAACGGCTCGTCGAGCGTGGCGGTCTCGACCTTCACGTCCCAGCCGGGCAGGCTGCGCGGCGTGACGCTGAGGAAGGGGGTGTCGGTGGGCAGGTCCACGACCAGCTCCGACGTGGACGCCGTGTCCGACTCCGTGGGCACGCGGAACGTCAGGCTCGCGTAGCTCTCGGCGGCGGTGGTGTCGGGGTTCACGGTCACGTGGGCGTACGCCACCGACGGCAGCAGCACCAGGACGGCGGTGGCGGGAACGGCCGCGAGGGCGCGGCGGGCGGGCATGCTGAAGCGAGTCATGTGCTCGGTCTTTCGTTCTGAGGGGTGTGCGGGCGTGCGTGGACGCGCCCCCGCCCGAGTTCCTCAGGCCGCGAGGCGCATCACCAGGGCCGGCGGCGGCCCGCGCTCCGGCGCGACGGACAGGTCGACGGAGCCCGACGGCACCACGGGCACGACCGGCACGAGGGCCCGGCGCACGACCGGGAGCCGCAGCAAAGCCGCCGCGAGGGGACGGACCAGCCAGGACGCGAGCAGCCAGATGCCGCGCTCCACACCCACGAGCAACGCGACGGAGACCACCGTGGCCACGACGTGCCAGAGGAGCATCCCCGCGCCGAGCGCGGTCGGCTCGGCCCCGGCCGCGCAGGCCCCGGCGCCGCCGAGGACGGCTCCGGCCGGGTGCGCATGACCCCAGGCCGTCAGGCCGTCGTCGGGCAGGGTGGGCGCCGCGCACGCGCCGCCCAGGTAGGTGAACGCGCGGTGGAGGGCGTACTGGCCGAGGCCGGCCAGCGCCAGGCCACCGGGCCAGCGCACCTGCCGTCGGACGGCGACCGCGGTCACCGCGAGCAGGAGGGCGCCGAGGAGCGCGATCGCCTCGGCGGGCGGCAGGTGGCCACCGGCCTCGAGGTGCGCCGTCAGGGCGAGGGCGAGGACGACCACGGCCCACAGGAGCGCGCGGCCGAGGCCCACTGCTCCTGAGGACGGGTCCGGCACAGCACGCACCCTAGCCGGGACTACCCCTCGGGCTGAACCTCGTCGGCGGCCTGCTCCGGCACGGCCGGCATGATCTGCTTCTCCGGCGTGATCGAGTCGGCGGGCACGCAGTCCTCGGCGTTGCGCAGCGGCTGGTCGGCGGCCACGTCGACGTCCTTCACGTCGAGGGGCACGTCGTAGTTCTCGCCGATGAGCAGGTCCACCGCGGGGCCGCCCCGGTCGTCGAGCACCAGGCGCATCTTCGGGAACTGCGCGGCCAGCTCGTAGGCCTGCACGATACCGGTGCGGCCGAACCGGATCTCCGACTCGGGCAGCACCACGGGCACGTTGCCGACCTCCATGATCTCGAAGCCGCGGTCGGAGAGGACGGTCTCGTGGGCCTGGCCGAGGCCGAGCTGACCGTCGGTCGCGTTGAGCAGGCGGACCTTGATCTCGGAGTAGGCGACCGGGAGAGCACCGTCGGGCTGCCCCTCGACCGCCGGGAGGCAGGCGACCGGATACGTCTTCTGCTCGGAGGCGCCCACCGTGGTGAACGGCCGGTTGAACGGGGAGCTGATCGCCCCCGAGAAGACCGCGAGCGCGAAGATGCCGCAGACCGCCAGGAATGCGATGAGCACACCGAAGACCACGGCCTGGCGCTCGTGCTCGCGGCGCCGGCGCTCCACGCGCGCCTGGTCGTACCCGGGGGTTGTCACGCGTCGAACCTACCTGAGGTCAGCGGATGGTGAGGACACGAGCGTGGAGCACGGGACGCTGCTGGAGGGCCGCCCGCACGGCGCGGTGCAGGCCGTCCTCCAGGTAGAGCGTGCCCTCGTACTCCACGACGTGCGCGAACAGGTCGCCGTAGAACGTGGAGTCCTCCGCGAGGAGCGTGTCGAGGTCGAGCGTGCGCTTGGTGGTCACCAGCTCGTCGAGCCGTACCTGGCGCGGGGGCACGTCCACCCAGTCACGCGAACGCGACCGCCCGTGCTCGGGGTACGGGCGGCCGTCTCCTACGGCCTTGAAGATCATCGGTCCGTCCTCACTGGGCTCGGCGGGGCACGGTCCGGGAGCGGCGGTACGACCTGCCTGCTGGGCACCGGACGGGCTCCCGCACACTACCGGACGGTACCTGACCGCGACAGCCGGCAGGACGCCGGAGCGGCGTCCTGCCGCTGATCGCGGTCAGGATCGTTGTCGGAACGTCATCGGCCCGGCCGTCAGACGGCCGGGACGTCCCGGCGGCGGAATCCGACGAAGGCGAGCACGAACAACAGCGCCGCCACCCCGCCCAGTCCCCACAGGCGCGACGCCTCGACCTGTTCGAGCGCGGGGTTGCCCACCCACCAGAACGGCGAGATCTTGCGTGCCCACTCGGGCAGGTCGAACAGGTCGGCGAACATGCCCACCAGGAAGACGTACCCGACCATCACCCAGGCGACGCCGGTGGCCCGCGGCAGCCAGCCGTAGAGGGCGGCCGCGAGACCGACGAGCACCGCGAGGGCCGGCAGGTACGCGAGGCCCAGCTCCAGGTACTCGCCGAACCGGACGTCGTCGTACCCCGTCGAGGCGGCGCCGAGCCAGAGCGCGAGCGCGCCGGTGAGCTGGACGACCACCGTGCCCAGGAGCGCGACCACGAGCGAGGACGCGAACCAGCGCCCGCGGGACACCGGCGTGGCCAGCGTGATCTCCGTGCGGCCCGCCTCCTCCTCGCCCTTGACCCGGAGCGCCGCGGCGGTGCCGTAGGCGGCTGCACCGGCCGCGATGTAGAGGCCGAAGATGCCCAGGAATGTGCGGACCATGTCCTCGTTGCTGCCGAGGAGGGCTGCGTAGATCGGGTTGCCCTCGACGGCGTCGAGCATCTTCGGCACCTCCCGGATGATGGTGCCGGAGCCGAGCCACATGAGGCCGAGGCCGAGCGCCGTCCACATCAGGGCACCCCGCTGCTGCACCCAGGCCAGCGGCCCGGGGCCGGTCAGCGTGGGCCGGGCGTCGGCGTGGCCCGGGCGGACGGCGACCAGCCCGCCCCCGAAATCGCGCCGCGAACCCAGGAACGCGGCGACCACGATCAGCACGACGATCGCGGCGACGCACAGGCCGAGCGGCCACCATCTGAGGTCCACGAAGACCCGGGTCTGCTGGACCCAGGCGATCGGGGACAGCCACGACAGGGCGCTGCCGTGCCGCTCCTGGACGTCACCCAGCGCACGCAGGAGGAACGCCGCGCCGAGCACCGCGAGGGACACGCCGACGGCTCCCCGGCCGTGCTCGTACGCCTGGGCCGCGACGAGCGCGACCGCACCGAAGACGAGCGCCCCGAGCGCGATCCCGGAGGTCATCGCGAACGACTGTCCCGCGTCGAAGCCCTGCGCGGTGACCGCCATCGCGCTGGTCACGGCGATGACGACGTTCATGACGAGCACCAGGAGCAGGGCTGCCACGGACGGCGCGTGACGGCCCACCGCACCGGCGCGCACGAGCTCGGACCTGCTGCTCTCCTCCTCGGCACGGGTGTGCCGCACGACCTGGAGGATGCTCATCACGGCCAGCGTGAGCACGACCCAGAGGATGAACTCGTTCGCGACGGCGGCGCCGGGGGTGTAGTCGTCGATGCCGTAGCCCGGCCCGGTCATGGAGACCATCGCGGGCGACGAGACCAGCACCGAGCGGGCGGCGCTGGCGTCGGGGTCGTCGAGCAGCACGTACTCGCCGAGCCCGCCCGCGTACAGGAGCGTGACGCCGAGGGTCCACCAGAGGATCCGCGTGCGGTCGCGGCGGAGCATGAACCGCAGCAGCATGCCCGTACCGGCGAGGGTGGACCCGAGCGCGGGGCCGGCGACGGCAGGAACCGGCGGCGTGGCGACGGCGGCGCTCATCGCGTGCCCGCCGTCTCGGACTGCAGCGCGTCGCCGTAGTGGCGCAGGAACAGCTCCTCCAGCGACGGCGGGGTCGCGGTGAGGCTGCGCACGCCGAGGGCGGTGACGGCGGACAGCACGGTGCCGATCTGCGCGTTGTCGACGTCGAACGTGACCCGGGTCCCGGCGCCGTCGGAGGGCGTGCCCACCAGGTCGTGCACCCCGATCAGGTCGGCGAGGGCCGCGGGGTCGGCCCCGACCACGGCGGTCACGCTCGTGCGGGTGAGGTGGCGCAGCTCGTCGAGCGTGCCGGACTCGACGTCCACGCCGTTGCGGATGATCGTGACGGTGTCGCACACCTTCTCGACCTCGGACAGGATGTGGCTGCTCAGGAGCACGGACCGGCCCGCCGCCTTGGCCTCCCGCACGTACTCGGTGAACACGGCCTCCATGAGGGGGTCCAGCCCGGAGGTGGGCTCGTCGAGCACGTACAGCTCGGGGTCGGTCAGGAAGGCTGCCACCAGGGCGACCTTCTGCCGGTTGCCCTTGGAGTAGGTGCGCGCCTTCTTGCGAGGGTCCAGCTCGAAGCGCTCGAGCAGCTCGGCCTTGCGGGCCTTGAGGCGGGCCCGGTCGGCGCGCCCGCTGAGGCGGGCGAGGTAGTCGATGCACTCGCCGCCGGTCAGGTTGGGCCACAGGCTCACGTCGCCGGGCACGTAGGTGATGCGTCGGTGCAGCGCGACGGCGTCACGCCAGACGTCGCCGCCGAACAGGCGGGCCGTGCCGGACTCGGCCCGGAGCAGCCCGAGCAGCACCCGGATGGTGGTGGACTTGCCGGCGCCGTTGGGTCCCAGGAAACCCCGGACCTCCCCGGGCTGGACGGTGAGGTCCAGGCCGTCCAGGGCCCGGACGCTGCCGAAGGACTTGCGCAGGTCGTAGATCTCGATCGCTGGTGTGGCGGTCATGGCGTACTCGCTCTCTGACGTGGTGGGGGTCCGTGTCAGGGCAGCGCCAGTGGGGGCCGGGGAACCGGTCAGCCAGGGGCGGGCGCTGCCCCGTCGCGCGACGGCGGGTCCGGTACGTACAGGAGGTACTCGTCGAGCATGCGGCGAGAGGTGAGGAATCCCTCGGTGAACAGCTCCATCATGGGCAGGTAGCTGTTGGTCATGTAGTCGCGGACGATGGCGGTGAGGTCGCCCGGGTCCGACGGCGGGTCCAGGGTCACCTCGAGCAGCAGCGCGCCGAGGGACGAGAGCGTGAGGTAGCGGGCGCGGGCCGCCTCGTCCCGGCTGGGCACGAGCACCCCGGCGGCGACGCCGTCGCGGGCGTAGCCCACCGCGTCGTCGACCATGTGGGCGAGGAACTCGCGGGCGAGCTCCCCGCCGTCCTGCATCGAGCGCAGCACGTAGCCGAGGATCACGGCGTTCTCCTCGGCGGCGGCGAACCGCTGGAAGAAGCTCTGCCCGGACGCCACGATCTCGACGTTCTCGCGCTTGAGCCGGCTGATCGTGGCCAGCAGGTGCGCGTCGCACTCGGCGCGGAGCCGGTCCTTCGAGCCGAAGTGGTGCATCACGAGGCCAGCGCTGACCCCGGCGTCGGCCGCGATGGACCGCACGGAGGCGCCGAAGCCCTCGACGGCGAACCGGCTGATCGCGGCGTCCCGGATGCGGGACCGCGCCGTGCGGTCGGCGTCGCCGGGCGCGCCTCCGCCCGGGGACTGCTCGGCACCACTCGTTGAACGCATGTTCAGCATCCTATACGCGCGTTCAGCCGATGCGCCAGCAAATCACCCGGGGGTGACCCCGAAAAGTGCCACTTCCCCCGCCGCATACCGGAAATAATGCCCACGAGATACTCACCCCAGACAGGAGAATCCATGATGAGAAGGCTCCACCGGGTCGCCGCTGCCGTGGCCGCCCTCGGGATCGCCACCGCCCTGGCGGCGGTCGCCCCGGCGCAGGCCCGCGACACCGCCGAGCTGACGGCCGCCCCGGCGGTCAGCACCGCCCGTGTGGCGTCGGGTGCCGCGGCTCCGGCCGCGGAGGTGTACTACCGCTCCTGCAAGCCGGGGGTCGACGAGCCCGCCCAGGTACGCAGCTGCATGTACCTGTACAAAGACGGCCCGCGCTTCTACGGCGAGGCGATGGTCACGGACATCGACGGCGGCAAGGACTACGACGTCCTCGCGGTGGACCTGCGGATCCAGGCCTACGCGGGCGGCAAGTGGCAGCTCCTGAGCGGCACGTGGAAGGACGACGCGGACGGCTGGTTCGGCTACCGCGACCGCGCCTACCACACCACGTGGATGACCTGCTACGGAGCGGGCGAGACGCTGCCGCTGCGCGCGGCGGCCACGATCCGCTACAAGCTGGCGGACGGCACGCAGCGGACGACGGTCACGCGGTACTCGCCGTCGGCCCGTACCTGGTGCCCGTGACCGGGCTGACCGCCTGAGGGACCGCACCGGCCGGCCACGCGTCGTCGCGTGGCCGGCCGGCGCACGTCAGGCCTGGGCCGTGCCGCGCCAGCGGCCGATCGCGCCCATGACGTGGTAGATCACCAGGGCCGCGGCGGTGCCCAGCGCGATGCCGCCGAACTCCAGGTCCCCGGCGGTCCAGGTGAAGTTGGCGATGCCGATGATGAGCGGCACGGCCGCCGTCGTGAGGTTCACCGGGTCGGAGAAGTCGACGCGCGCCTGCACCCAGATACGGGCACCGAGGATGCCGATCATGCCGTAGAGCATGGTGGTGGCACCGCCGAGCACCCCGGCGGGCACGGTGGCGATCAGCGCCCCGAACTTCGGCGACAGACTGAGCACCAGCGCGCCGACCGCGGCCACCCAGTAGGCCGCGGTCGAGTACACGCGGGACGCCGCCATGACGCCGATGTTCTCCGCGTACGTCGTGGTGCCGGAGCCACCGCCGAGACCGGCGAGCGTCGTGGCCACGCCGTCCGCGAGCAGCGCCCGGCCGGTGAGCCGGTCGTAGTCCCGCCCGGTCATGGCGGCCACCGACTTCACGTGGCCCACGTTCTCGGCGACGAGCACGAGCACCACGGGGAGGAACAGGCCGAGCACGGCCGGGTCGAACGACGGGGCCACGAAGTGCGGCAGGCCGACCCAGCCGGCCTGCTCGACCTTCGTGAAGTCGACCTCGCCGCGCACCGCGGCGAACGCATAGCCGATCGCCACGCCCAGCAGGATGGCGAGGCGGCCGAGCAGACCCCGGAACAGGACCTGGATCAGGATGATCGAGCCGAGGGTCACGACGGCGGTGAGGGGGGCGGCCCGGAAGCCCGAGCAGGCGCCGCCCTCGTCGCACGTGCCCCACGCCGCCGGAGCCAGGTTGAGCCCGATGAGCGCGACGATCACGCCCGTGACCACGGGTGGCATGGCCGCCTGGATCCAGCGCGGGCCCGCGAAGTGCACCACCGCGCCGATGATCGCCAGCAGCACGCCGGTGGCGAGGATGCCGCCGATCGCGACGGACTGACCGCCCGACGCCGTGGCCGCCAGGATCGGCGCGATGAACGCGAAGCTCGACCCCAGGTAGCTCGGCAGCCGGTTGCCCGTGATCAGCAGGAACGTGATGGTGCCGAGCGCCGAGAAGAAGAGCGTGGTCCCGGGGTCGAAACCGGTGAGCACCGGCACCAGGAACGTGGCGCCGAACATCGCGACGATGTGCTGCAGACCGATCCCGACGGTGCGCGGCCAGCTCAGGCGCTCGTCGGGGGCGACCACCTCGCCCGGGGTGATGCGGGTGCCGTCACCGTGCAGCTTCCAGCCGAGTCGCATCGCTGTTGTCCTTGATCTCGCGGGGCGTCAGTGTCGCGCGGATCCTACCGGCCCACCCCGGCCGAGAACGGCCGGCCTCGGTCAACAGGTGCTGCTGCGGTACTCGCTGATCACCTCGTCCGGGACCGGGGGCGGGCAGAGGAACCGGGCGTAGCGCTCGTCGTCGTCCACGTACCGCTTGAGCCAGGCGATGCTGTAGCGGGCGATCGTGGTGTCGGGCACGGTGGGCGCGGAGTGGTTCGCGTCGCGCAGCTCCAGGTACGCCTTGTCGCCGTCGGCCGGGAGCGTGTCGTAGAACCGCTCGGCGTGCCGGCGCACCGGCGCGATGACGTCCTCCTCGGCACCGATGACCAGGGTGGGCGTGGTGACCTCCGGGAACGTCTTGTCGGCGCTCCAGGGGGCCAGCGGGATCGCGGCGCGCAGCGCCGGGTCGTCCTTGGCGGCCTCCAGGCTGCCGCCGCCACCCATCGAGTGGCCCATGACGGCGAGCCGGGCGGGGTCGATCCTGTCCGCCACCGCCGTGTCCGCGAGCTGCGCCAGCGCGGCCCGGAGCTGGTCGCCGCGGCGCGGGGGCGCGTCGGCGGTGCTGATCGTGTCGATCGTGAGCACGACGAAGCCCTGCGAGGCCAGGCGCGGCCCGAGCCAGGCGACGGCAGCCTGCGAGGAGCTGTACCCGGGGGCGACGGCGACCGCGCCGAACGTGCCCTCGGACGTGTCCGTGGGGTAGTAGACGGTGCCGCCGCCGAAACCCTCGGCCTCGGCCCGGGTCACGACGAGCGTGGCGACGTCGAACGGGCCACGCGGTGCCTCGATGCTCTGCTCGGTCGGGTCGGGACCGCGCTGGTGGTCGCCCTCGGCGACGGCCACAGGGACCGCGGCGAGGGTTCCGGCGGCGAGGACGGACGCCACGAGCGCGGCCCGGACGGCACGAGAAAAGCCACGAGAAAAGCTCTGCATGAACCCTCCCAGGTCGGTGTCGGGGCCCACGCCCCGGCACCGACCCTAGGAAGGTTTCTCTCACCCGGCCTCCCGGGCGGGTGATCCGCGGCCGGCTCAGCCGAGCTGGCGGCGCACCTCGCGGGCGAACAGGTCCAGGTGGTCCAGGTCGGCCAGGTCCAGGACCTGCAGGTAGACGCGCTGGACCCCCTCCGCCTCCAGGGCCTTCAGCCGGTCCACCGCCTCGGCGACGGTCCCGGCGATGCCGTGCTCGCGCAGCTCGGCGGGCTCGCGCCCGATGGCTGCCGCGCGCCGCGTGAACTCGGCCTCGTCCTGCCCGACGGCGGCGACGAGCGCCACCGACTGGACGATGGATCCGGGATCGCGACCGGCGTCGGACAGGGCCTTCTCGACCACCTTGATGCGCGCGCCGATGCCGCTGATCTCCGGGAAGGACTGGTTGTACTCGTCGCCGTAGCGCGCCGCCAGGGCGGGCGTGCGGCGCGGGCCACCGCCGCCGACCAGCACCGGGATCCTGGCCTGCACGGGCTTGGGCAGCGCCGGCGAGTCGGTGATCTGGTAGTGCTCGCCGGAGAAGGAGAACTTCTCGCCGACGGGCGTGCCCCAGAGGCCGGTGACGACGGCGAGCTGCTCCTCCAGGATGCCGAAGCGCTTCTCGGGGAACGGGATGCCGTAGGCGCTGTGCTCGGCGGCGTACCAGCCGGTGCCCAGCCCGAGCTCGACGCGCCCGCCGGACATCTGGTCCACCTGGGCCACCTGGATGGCCAGCACGCCGGGGTGCCGGAACGTGGCCGACGACACGAGCGTGCCGAGCCGCACGGTCGACGTCTCCCGGGCGAGGCCGGCGAGCGTGACCCAGGAGTCGGTGGGGCCGGGCAGACCCTCGCGGCCCATGGCCAGGTAGTGGTCGGAGCGGAAGAAGGCGCTGAAGCCCAGTCGCTCGGTCGCCTGGGCGACGGCGAGCTGGTCGTCGTAGGTCGCGCCCTGCTGGGGCTCGGTGAAGATGCGCAGGTCGAGTGTCACGTCTCGCAGACTACGCTCACCCCGTGACCGGGATCCGCTGGGGCAGCCTCGCCACCGTCGTGGGCGGTGGGCTGATCTTCCTCGTGTGCCTGCTGGGCGTGGTGCTCGGTCATCCGTGGGCCGCTGTCCCCGGGGTGCTCGCGCTGCTCATGGCCGTGCGCGAGGTGCGCTACCTGCGCAGACTCCGGTCGGGCAAGATCCCGTCCCAGGAAAATTAGCGTCGCGCAGGTCACGGTTTGCTCAAGGAGTCTTCACGGGGCTCGGGGGGCACGCGGTAGCCTGCCTGGCATGACCGCCGTCCGTACCCACACGCACGCGCAGGCCGTCGACGCTGCGGTGGACCTGTTCACTCGGCAGGGGTACGAGGGAACCACCGTCGAGGAGATCGCCGACGCCGCCAAGGTGAGCCGCGCGACGTTCTTCCGCCGCTTCCGCTCCAAGGAGGACGTGGTCTTCGCCGACCACGAGCTGCTGCTGGAGGAGGTGGTGGTCATGCTGGCCGCCACCCGGCCCGACGCCCGGGCCAGCGAGGAGTCGGGGCACGACCTGGGCCGCGCCTGGGACCCCGACGTGGACCCGTACCTCGAGGTGTGCCGCGCGGCGCGCATGGTGTTCGACCACCACGTGGGCCAACGCGAGACGTCGCTCGCCCGCTACGCCCTGCTGCAGCAGGTCCCGGCGCTGCGCGACCGGGAGCTCATCACGACGCACCGCTACGAGCGGGCGTTCACGCATTACCTGCGCGACACCCTGCCGCCGGAGCGGTCGGCCTCCACGGCGTCGATCGCGTTCGCGGCGTCCGTGGTCGCGGTGCACAACGCGATCCTGCGGCGCTGGCTGCGCACGCCGTCGCTCGACCTGCGCCCCGAGCTGGAGGAGGCGTTCGCCGACCTGCGGCGGGCCGCCGTCCTCGGCACCTCGGCCAGCCCGCTGGCCGCCGACGGCGCCCCCGCGTCGCGGCGCGTGGTCGTCACCGTGGTGGAGGGGGTGGCCGGGCCCGACGAGGTGGCCCGCGCCGTCCGCGACGCCCTGGTCTGACCGGCCCGGCCCGTGTGGCGCACCGGACATCCCGGGCCCGTTCCCGGGGGAATGCACCCATGGCATCCTGTGTTCCGCTAGAGATCGTGCAGCAGCAGTTGCACACGTGCTCCGGGGTCGGTGAAATTCCGAGCCGGCGGTGATAGTCCGCGACCCGGGTCGTTCCTTCGGGAGGGACCCGGTTGACCTGGTGAGATTCCAGGACCGACGGTGAAAGTCCGGATGGGAGGAAGCACGTGCGGCGCGCTCCGCCGACCCCTCGGGGTCCCGGCACCGTGCCGTCGTCGGCGCCGTCGTGGCGCGCCGGCCCTCACCCCGGAGTCCCCGTGTGCGGACTTCGGAGAGGGAAAGAGACATGGACTGGTTCCGCGCCGCCTACGACGCGACGTTCCTGGTCGGCGACCAGCAGATCTACTGGCGCGAGGTCGTCGGCAACCTGTTCGGCCTGGCCTCGGCCCTGGGCGGGCTGCGCCGCAAGGTGTGGGCCTGGCCGGTGGGCATCGTCGGCAACGTCGTGCTCTTCACCGTCTTCATGGGCTCCTGGTTCGGCGAGACGGGCCGCGCCGACATGCTGGGGCAGGCCGGGCGCCAGATCATGTTCATCGCCGTCTCGGTCTACGGCTGGTACCGCTGGCGGCAGACGCAGCGCACGGGCGGCGTCGGCACCGTGGCCGTGCACCCGGCCTGGGCCTCCTGGCGGGCCCGCGTCGGCCTGGTCACCGGGATGCTCGCCGGGACCCTGCTCCTGACCCCGCTGTTCCGCGCCCTCGGCTCGTACGAGCCGGTGTGGGCCGACGCCTGGATCTTCACGGGCTCCGTGCTCGCCACCTACGGCATGGCCAAGGGCTGGGTCGAGTTCTGGCTGATCTGGGTGGCCGTCGACCTGGTGGGCGTACCTCTGCTCTTCTCCGCCGGGTACTGGGCGACCGCACTGATGTACGTGATCTACGGCGTGTTCACCCTGGTCGGGTTCTTCGCGTGGTGGCGCATCAGCCGGCGGGAGGGCACGGGCCGGGCGGCCGTCGCCGCACCTGCCTGAGCGCCGGGGCGTGAGACGCCGTATCGCTTGACCTGAGATCCGGTACCGGAGCACCATGGAGGCATGACTCAGACTCCCGGGGTGACGGCGCCCGCCTACGACGTCTCGCAACCGCTCGACATCGACTTCGCCGGCGCCTTCGCCGACGTCACGGAGGAGGAGCGGGCCTGGCAGCTCGCGGTCCGCCGGTTCGTGCAGGACGAGGTCCTGCCCGTCATCGACGGCTACTGGGAGCGGTACGAGGTCCCCATGGACCTGCTCAAGCGCATGGCCGAGCTGGACTTCCTGCGCGACGGCGTGGACGTGCCCGGCTTCCCGAAGGTCTCGAAGATGGCCGAGGGCCTGGCCGCGATGGAGATGTCGCGCGGTGACGGCTCCGTGACCACGATCTGCGGCGTGCAGGGCGGCCTGGCGCTGCGCTCGATCGTGATGCTCGGCTCCGACGAGCAGGTCGAGAAGTACGCCGGGCCCATGGCCCGGGGCGAGATCCTGGGCGCGTTCGCGCTGACCGAGCCCACGCACGGCTCGGACTCCGTGGGCCTGGAGACCTCCGCCGTCAAGGAGACGCGCGACGGCGTCGAGGGCTACGTGATCAACGGCGAGAAGAAGTGGATCGGCTTCGGCTCGATCGGCGACATCTCGGTGGTCTGGGCCCGTGGCGAGGACGGCCAGGTGCACGGCTACATCGTTCCCCAGGACACCCCGGGCTACGAGGCGACGACCATCCAGGGCAAGGTCTCGCTGCGCGCGATCCACCAGGCGCACATCGTGCTGAACGACGTGTTCGTCCCGGCCGAGAACCTGCTGCCGAAGGCGCGCTCCTTCAAGGACACCGGCCGCGTGCTGTTCGCGACCCGCCTCGGCGTGGCCTGGGGCGCCGTCGGGCAGGCCATCGCCTGCTACGAGGCCGCCGTGGCCTACTCGCAGCAGCGCGTGCAGTTCGGCCGCCCGCTCGCGGCGAGCCAGATGGTGCAGGAACGGCTGACCAAGATGCTGTCGATCCTCACGCAGATGCAGCTCCTGGTGAAGCAGATGACGCGGCTCGACGAGGCCGAGCAGCTCACCGGCCCGCAGGCGTCGCTCGCCAAGTACACGTGCACGCGCGGCGCGCGCGAGATCGCGGCGATCGCCCGCGACCTGCTCGGCGGCAACGGCATCCTGCTGGAGAACCGGGTGGCGCGGCACTTCGCCGACATCGAGGCCCTGCACACCTACGAGGGCACCGAGAGCATGCAGGCCCTCATCATCGGCCGCGAGATCACGGGCACCAGCGCCTTCGCCTGAGCCCTCCGCGCGGGGGCGGGGTAGGGGAAACCCGAGACCCGGGCCGTGGGGTGACGGCATGTCGCGCAGCCTGCGCGTCCGCCTAGTGTCGTGCCTATGACCAGCGATGACGGCCCACCCCGCACCCTCGCGGACCACGTCGCCCCCGCGCTCACCTCCGGGGCGGCGTTCTTCCAGGCCCCGTACCACCCCGCGACCCGGCGCGCCGTCGCCGCGCTGGCCGTGGGGTGGGTCTGGCACCTGACCGCGGGCCTCGCCCTGTGGATCCTCGTCCTGGTCTCGTCGGGGCTGGTCCCCGCCCTGGGCGTCGGAGTGCCGCTCCTCGCCCTCGGGCTCCTGCTCGCGCGGCGGTTCGGGACGGCCGAGCGCGCCCGCGTCGCCCGCCAGACCGGCATACGGGTCGCCGCCCCGCAGCCGGGGCCGCTCCCGACGAGCCGCTCGTCCTGGTCCCGGCTGTGGTCCCCGGTGCGCGACGACCGCGCCTGGGCTGCCACGCTGTACGCCTTCCTGGGACTGCTCACGACCTCCTTCTTCTTCGCGCTCGCCACCGCCCTGGCGGCGGGGGCGGTCGCGGCCGTGGTGTTCGCGGCGGTGGGCCGGGACAGCGGCCTGGCGCAGTGGTCCGGGCTGCCGTGGCCCGCCGTCGTCGGCGGTGCGGTGGCGGCCGCCGTCGTGCTCGTGTGGACGGCGGCCACCCTCGCCCAGTACGGGTCCTACCTCGTGGTGCGCCTGGCCACGGTGCTGCTCGGCCCCTCCGCGGCCGAGGTGGCCCGCGCCCGCCTCGTCGCCGCCGAGCGGGAGACCCGCGTGGCCGAGGCCGCCGCGCACACGGCACAGGAACGGGCCGTGGCCCTCACCGAGTCGCGCACGGCCGCCGTCTCCGCCGCCGACACCGAACGCCGCCGCATCGAGCGCGACCTGCACGACGGCGCCCAGCAGCGCCTCGTCGCGCTCGGCGTCGAGCTGGGCGTGGCCCGCCGGCTCGCCGACAAGGACCCCGGGCACGCCGTCGCCGCCCTGGAGCTCGCGCACCGCGAGATCAAGGAGACGCTCGCCGAGCTGCGCGACCTGGTGCGCGGCATCCACCCCGCCGTCCTGTCCGACCGCGGGCTGGACGCCGCACTGTCCGCGCTCGCGGGCCGCAGCCCGGTCCCGGTCCGGGTCGAGGTCGCGGGCGACCTCACCCCGGCGAGCCCGGCAGCACAGGCCGCGGCGTACTTCGTGGTCGCCGAGGCCCTGACCAACGTGGCCAAGCACGCCGCCGCGGACCTCGTGCTGGTGCACGCGAGCGTGGTCCGCGACGAGGGCCCCGCACGCCTGCGCGTCGCGGTGTCCGACGACGGCCGCGGCGGCGCCGAGCTGTCCGCCGACGGCGGGCTGACCGGCCTGCGCGGCCGGGTCGCCGCCCTGGACGGCACGTTCGAGCTCGACAGCCCGCCCGGCAAGGGCACCCGCCTGACCGTGGAGGTCCCGTGCGCATCGTGATCGCGGAGGACTCCGTCCTCCTCCTGGACGGCCTGACCCGGCTGCTCGTGGCCGAGGGCCACACCGTGAGCGGGTACGCGGACGCCGGCACCCTCGTCAGGGCCCTGTCCCTGCCGGACGCCGACCTGCCCGACCTGCTGGTCACCGACGTGCGGATGCCGCCGTCCCACACGGACGAGGGGCTGCGCGCGGCCGTGCACCTGCGCAGCCTGCACCCCGACCTGCCCGTCCTCGTGCTCTCGCAGTACGTGGAGCAGAGCTACGCGAGCGAGCTGTTCGCCCGCGGGGCGCGCGGCCTGGGCTACGTGCTCAAGGACCGCATCGCCGACGTCGACGAGTTCCTCGACGCGGTCACCCGGGTGTCCGGGGGCGGCACGGTCGTGGACCCCGAGGTGGTCACCCAGATCATCGCCCGCCATCCCGGCTCCGACCTCGACGTGCTGACCCGGCGCGAGCGCGAGGTGCTCGCGCTGATGGCCGAGGGCCGCTCCAACGCCGCGATCGCGGACCGCCTCGTGGTGGGGCTGGCCGCCGTGGAGAAGCACGTGACCAACATCCTGACCAAGCTCGGCCTCCCGCCGGCCGCCGACGACCACCGCCGGGTGCTCGCCGTGCTGCGCTGGCTCGACCAGAACGGAACCCGCTCATGACCCAGCCCGCTCCCGACGGCTCCGTCCAGGACGCCGCGTACGCCCCCGCACCACCGCAGCGCGGCGCCACGGCCCGCGTCCTGGCGACGCTCGGCGGTGTGCTCGGCCTCGCCGCCATCGGCGTCGGGGCGCTGTTCCTGGTGGACCTCATGATGTCCGAGACGACCACCACCCACCGGACCTACGACGCCGTGGGGACCGTCGAGCTGGTGGCCGACGGCGACGTGACCGTCACGGCCGCCGAGGGCGACGTCGAGGTCGACGCCGTCGCCCGCAGCGGCCTGCGCGACCCGCGGTACTCCGCGGACGAGTCGGCGGACCGGCTGGAGATCACCCACCGCTGCGCATGGACTGCCTTCCTCCCCCGCTGCTCGGGAGCCCTGGAGGTGACCCTGCCCGCCGCCACGGAGGTGGTGGTGGTCACCGAGAACGGCGACGTCGTGGCGAGCGGGCTGGCCGGCGAGCTCTCCGTGCGGTCGAGCAACGGCCGGATCGAGGTGGCCGACATCGGCGGCGCGGTGGTGGCGCGGTCCAGCAACGGGGACGTCACCGTGCGGAACGCCGGCTCCGACGTGGAGGCCTCCTCCTCCAACGGCGAGGTCTCCGTGGACGAGGTGGACGGCTCGGTCACCAGCGAGAGCAGCAACGGCCGGATCACGGTCGGCACCGTGGCCGGCGACGCGTGGGCCCGGACCAGCAACGGCTCCGTGGAGATCTCCGCGGTGGAGGGAAACGTCTACGGGGAGACCAGCAACGGGCGCATCACCGTGATCGGCGACGGCGAGCCCGTGGCCCTGACCCTCCAGACGTCGAACGGCGACGAGATCATCGAGGGGCCCACCGACCCGGACGCCGACCGCACCGTCGAGATGCGCAGCTCGAACGGCGATGTCGCCTACCTCGTCCCGTGACCACCGGGCCATCGGGCCGGAGGCGATACCCTTCGTCCGCCGATGCCGCCGTCGATCAGTGCAAGGATGTGGCCCGTGCCGAGCCCGTCAGACATCTCGACCAGCCCCCGGACCGGGGGCAGGGACCTCCTGCGGTCCGCCAGCCGGATCGTCACCTCGTGGCCGGCCCTGTGGGCCGGGTTCGTGCTGGTGCACGGCTGGATCATCCTGCAGGCCTGGGTCTTCGGGGGGCAGATCCTCGGCGACGTGAACCTGTACGAGTGGTGGGTCCGCACCGGGATGAGCGACGGGTGGTGGCCCGTCTTCAGCTACGACTGGGTGTACCCGCTCGGCGCACTGGGTCCGATGGCCGTCCCGGCCCTGCTGACCAACTCGACGGACGGCTACTACTGGGTGTGGATGGGCCTGGTGACGGCCGCCAACGCGGTCGCCGTGGCCGTGCTCGGCCGGGCGCGGCCGCACGGGCCGGCCGCCGTCTGGTTCTGGCTCGCGTTCCTCGCCGCCCTCGGTCCGATCTGGATCGGCCGGCTCGACGGCCTGCTGGCCCCGATCATCCTGGTGGCGCTGCTCGTCGCCGTCCGGCGCCCCGCCCTCGCCATGACGCTGGCCACGGTGGGCGCCTGGATCAAGATCGCCCCGGGTGCGGTGGCCCTCGCGCTCGCCGCGACGACGTCGAACCTCAAGGACCTGCTGCGGAACGTCGTGCTGCCGGGCGCCGCGGTGACCGCCGTCGTCGTGGGTGTCGCGGTGGCGGGCGGCGGGCAGGACAACGTGCTCGACGTGTTCGGCGAGCAGGGCGACCGGCAGCTCCAGGTGGAGTCGGTCGCCGCCACGCCGTTCACGGTGGCGCGGCTGTGGGACTCCTCGATCCAGGTCGAGTACGACGACGTCATCTACACCTACGAGGTGCTCGGGGCGGGGCCGGACGCCGTGGCACAGGCGCTGGACGTCGCGCTCCCGGTGGCCGCGATCCTCTTGGCGGCGCTCGTCTGGTGGACCGCCCGGCGGCGCCCGGACCGGGTGGGCGACATCCTGCTGCTCGGTGCCGCCGCGGAGCTGCTCGCGCTCATCGTCTTCAACAAGGTGGGCTCGCCCCAGTTCATCGCCTGGATCGGGCCGCCGCTGGCGGCCGCCATCGCGCTGGGCAGTCGCAGCCAGGGCACCCGGCGCACCTGGTTCCTGCCCGCCCTCGGCACCCTGATCGTGGCGCGGCTGACCATGGAGATCTACCCGATCCGCTACGGCGAGTTCCTCGGCGGCTGGCCGCTGGCCACGACCGTGGGGGCTCTGCGCAACGCGCTGCTCGTGGCGCTGCTGATCGGGGCCGTCGTCCGGCTGGTGCAGCTCGCGCGGACGCGCCGGACCGTCCCGCGGCAGCACTGAGGGTCGGTTCAGGGGTGTTCCCCATGCCAGGTGGCTCGTGGCTCCGCTACGGTCAGGAACGTGACATCCTGTCCCGCGGTTACCGTCTCGACGCCACCCGTTCCCCGGATCGCCGCATGGAAGCCTCTGCCCGGACATCGACGACCGGCAGGTTCGTAACGTGCGCGTAGCCATCGTTGCGGAGAGTTTTCTGCCGCAGGTCAACGGAGTCACCAACTCCGTCCTGCGGGTACTCGAGCATCTGCAGGAGCGGGGGGACCAGGCCATGGTCCTCGCTCCGGACGCCGATGCCTCCATCGGGCACGTCCCGCCCTTCGTCAGTGGTGCCCCCGTGGTCGAGCTCGGCTCGATCGGCTTCCCCGGGTACCCCGACGTGCGCCTCGTCGTCGGCAAGAAGTGGCGCACCGAGCGCACGCTGGCGACGTTCGCACCCGACGTCATCCACCTGGCCTCCCCGTTCATCCTCGGCTGGCGCGGCATCCTCGCCGCCGAGCGCCTCCGCCTGCCGAGCGTCGCCGTCTACCAGACGGAGGTCCCGGGGTATGCGGCGCGCTACGGGCTGGGCGGCTTCGAGCCCCTGCTCTGGAAACGGGTCAAGGACATCCACGAGCGCGCGACGATGACGCTCGCCCCGTCCACCGCGACCATGCGGCAGCTCGAGAACCACGGCGTGCCCAACCTGCGCCTGTGGGGCCGCGGCGTGGACACGCAGGCGTTCCACCCGCAGTTCCGGGACGAGGCGTGGCGCCGCACGATCGGGGGCGGCCGCGAGATCCTCGTCGGGTACGTGGGCCGGCTGGCCGCCGAGAAGCAGGTCGAGGCACTGCGCGTGGTGCAGGACCTGCCGGGGGTGCGCCTCGTGATCGTCGGTGACGGCCCCGAGCGCGAGCACCTGGAGCACGTGCTCCCCCAGGCCCGCTTCACCGGGCTGCTCCGGGGCGCCGAGCTGTCCCGGGCGATGGCCAGCCTCGACGTGTTCGTGCACCCGGGCGAGCTGGAGACGTTCGGTCAGACGCTCCAGGAGGCGCACGCCAGCGGCGTGCCGGTCGTGGCACCCGCCGCGGGCGGGCCGCTGGACATCGTCCGGCACTCCCACGACGGCTGGCTGTACCCTCCAGGAGACCACGAGGCACTCCGCGCACGCGTCGTCGACCTGGTGGGGGACGAGCGCAAGCGGCGGGCCTTCGGTACCTCGGCGCGAGAACGTGCCGAGAGTCGTACCTGGCACGACATCTGCTCCGAGCTCATGGGGCACTACGAGGACGCGGTCCGGGTGCACGCGAGAGCAGGCTCAGCGGAGGTATGACGTGCGGATCGTCCACGTAGCGAACTTCTACAGCCCCCGGTCGGGGGGCATCCGGACCGCCATGCACGCCATGGCCGGGCAGTACCTCGCCCGGGGGCACGAACCCGTGCTCGTGGTGCCCGGCCGGCGGGACGGGGTGTCGCTCGTGGACGGTGTCCGGGTGGTCAGCCTCGCGGCACCGCGTGTGCCGTTCTCCGGGGGCTACCGCGCCGTGGTGCAGCCCGGCAAGATGCGCGGGCTGCTGGAGACCATCGCACCCGACCGGCTCGAGGTCAGCGACCGCACCACGCTCGCCGGGCTGGGCGACTGGGCCCGCGAGGCCGGGGTGCCGTCCCTCATGATGCTGCACGAGCGGGTCGACGGCGTGCTGCGGTCCTGGATCCCCGGCGCCGCCGCGGGCGGTCAGGCCGCGGCGCTGGGCGCGGCCGTCACGCCGGCCCTCGCCGACCTCTACAACCGCGCCACCCTCACCCGGTTCGACCGGCTGGTCGCCACCACCCAGTTCGCCGCCGGCGAGGTGGAGCGGCTGGCCGCCCGGTCCCGTGGCACCACGCTGCCACCGCTGTACCGCGTGCCGCTCGGCGTGGACCTGGAGCGGTTCCGGCCCGACCGCTGGTCCGCCGAGGCCCGCGCCGAGTACGCGCCGCCCAGCACCGCGCTCATCGTGCTCGCGAGCCGGCAGTCCACCGAGAAGCGCCCCGACCTCGCGATCGACGCCGCCGCACAGCTCGTGCGCGACGGCCGCCCCGTGCGCCTCGTCGTCGCCGGCTCGGGACCGTTGCTGCCGGCGATGCGGCGCCGGGCCGAGGCCGCCGGGCTGCCTCACCGGTTCCTCTCGTTCGTCCCTGACCGGGACCGGCTCGCCACCCTGCTCACCTGCGCCGACGTCGTCATCGCGCCCGGTCCGATCGAGACCTTCGGGCTGGCGGCGCTGGAGGCGCTGGCGTCCGGGACGCCCGTGGTCTGCAGCTCGACGAGCGCGCTGCCCGAGGTGGTCGGCACCGCCGGTGCGGCCGCGGCTCCGGAGGCGGCGGCCCTCGCCGTCGCCCTGCACGAGGTGCTGGACCGCGACGTGGACCAGCGGCGCAAGGCCGCCCGCGCCCGCGCCGAGCTGTTCCCCTGGAGCGCCACCGGCGACGCGATGCTGGAGCTGCACTCCCGCCGGGCCTTCGAGCTCCGGCCCGACCCGGGACGGTCCGACGTCACCGACCCGTCCGGCCCGATCCACGTGGGCAGCGCGGGACGCCGGTGAGATGACGTCGGCGTCGGGACGCGGCCGCCTGGTAGCCCTCGGTGACTCGATCACCGTGGGCGTGGGTGACTCCGTGGGTCCGGACGCCGTGCACGGCCCCGGCTGGGCCGCGCACCTGGCCACGGTGCTCGGCATGACGGAGTTCACCAACCTCGCCACCAACGGCGCCCGCTCCCGGGACGTCGCGGAGGCACAGCTCGCCGCGGCGCTCGCCCTGCGGCCACGGCTCGCGACCGTGCTCGTGGGCGGCAACGACGTGCTCCGCAGCGACTTCGACGCCCGGCTGACCCTCATGGACCTGCGCCGGAGCGTCCAGGAGCTGCGCAGGGCCGGCGCCGACGTCGTCCTGGTGCGGCTGCCCGTGATCGGCCTCTTCGAGCTCGCCCCGCGCCCCGTACGGCGCGTGATGCGGCGCCGGGTCGCCGCCGTCGGTGCCGCGGTCGACGAGCTGGCCTCGGCGAGCGGCACCGACCAGGTGCCGGGACGCGTGGTCGTGGTCGACGCCGCGCACGCCATCGCACCCGCCGGGGCGAAGGCCTGGCACATCGACCGCGTGCACCCGTCGCCGGCCGGGCACCGCCGTCTGGCGCTGGCAGTGGCGGCCGCTCTGGCGACCCTCGACCCGGCCTACGCCGTGGTCCCGGACGGTGCCGACGCGGCCCGGCGGGTCGCCGCCCGGCTGCCCGCGGCGCCGGCCCCGCCCGACCTCCGGCAGCGCGTGACGTGGCTCGTGCGGGCCGGGCTGCCGTGGTGCGTCCGGCGCGGGCGGGACTTCCTGCCCGGCCTGCTGCGCGCCGTGGCGCACGACCTGCGGGCGGAACGGGCGCTCACGCACGGCAGCATGGTGACGAGCCTCGCCGACTCCGGCCTGGACCCGCGCCGGCGGATCGGCCGCGGCTGAGCCTCAGCCCCGTGTCTCGACCCGCGGCCGCATCGCGTCGATGATCCGGGTCCAGTTGTCGCCGCCGTGGCCGTGCTCGCGCGCCCAGGTGTAGTAGGCCCGCACGGCCTCCGGCAGGGCGCGGTCGACGCCCGCGGCCTCGCTGGTGGCGACGATGTGGTCGGCCGTCGCGCCCATCATCGTGACGGTGCTCAGGTGGCCGGGGTGCTCCCCCGCCTCGAGCTGCGCGCCGGGGTTCTCGCCGGCCTCCAGGATCGCCCCGGTGCCGGCCAGGGTCTGGAGGAGCTCCGGCAGGGCGGCGGTCGGCCGCACGCCCGCGGACTCCAGCAGGGCGGTGGCGTGCATGAGGGCCGCGAGCGCCGTGAGGAACACGTCGAGGTTGGCCTGGTACATGAGCTGCGCCAGCCCCGGGTCCTCGCCGAGGTAGCGGGGTGCGCCGAGCGTGCCGAGCACGTCCCGGTGCGCCTCCAGGAGCCCGGCCGGGCCGCTGTAGTACACGTAGGCGGCGTCGGTGCCCACCATCGGCGCGGGGACCATCACGCCGCCCGTCAGGAAGCGGGCTCCGTGCCCGGTCACCCACGCGGCGCCCTCGCGGGTCCGGTCGGGCGAGTCGGAGCTGAGGTTCACGACGGCGCGGCCCGGCAGGGCGGCCACGGCCGGCCCCAGCACGTCGTACATCGCCGGGTAGTCGGTGAGGCTCAGGATGACGAGCCCGCTCGCGGCGACGGCGTCCTCGGGCGAGTCCGCGAGCCGGGCGCCCGCCGCGACGAGGTCGGCGGCGCGGCTCGGCGTCCGGTTCCAGACGGTGACGGCGTGGCCCTGGGCGAGCAGCGTCCGGGCCATGGCCTGGCCCATGGGGCCCAGGCCGAGGACGGTGACGGTGGTGCTCATCGGGCGGCCTCCGCGGGTTCGGGGGTGGTGGACCGGTCTGCCCGCAGGCTCTCGTAGATGCGGGCGAAGGCCTCGGCGCCGTGCCCGGCGGCGATCTGCCGGGCGATCAGCTCCTGCACGGCCGCGACGGGTGCGGGGTCGACCCCCTGCTCCCGGCTGGCGCGCACGATGTGGCTCAGGTCGGAGAAGTCCAGGCTCTGCTGGCCGGGCACGGTGTAGTCGCCGCCGTCGACCACCGCGGCGTCGTGCGCGAACCCGGCCGTCATGGCGCTGAGGAACGGGGTGGCGCGGGCGGCGAACTCGGTGGCGGTCACACCGACCGAGCCGACCATCGCGGCGCCGTGCAGGAAGCCCGCGAACATCGTGTACATGCCGGAGAGCATGGCCAGGTCGTACAGCGAGGCGAGGCCGCTGTCGGCGCCGTCGTAGGTGCTGGTGGCCCAGCGGTCGAGCACGGGCCGCGCGGTGGCGAACACGTCCGCGGAGCCGCTGTACAGGATCGACGCCTCGGCGGTGCCGATCATGGGCGGGGTGGCCATGATCGCGCCGTCCAGGTAGGCGACGCCGTTCCGCTCGGCCCAGGCGGCGAGCTCGCGGGCCTCGTTCGGCGTGGTGGTCGTGAGGTTCACGAGCGCCGTGCCACGCATGGTGCCGATGACGGGGTCGAGGGTCTCGTGCACGGAGGCGTGGTCGAGCAGGCAGGCGATCACGAGCGGGTGGGCCGTCACGGCGCCGGCGACGTCGGACGGCGCCGCGGCTCCCCGGGCGGCCAGATCGGTGGCGCGGGCCGGGGTGCGGTTCCAGACGGTGGTGGCATGGCCGGCGTCGAGCAGGGTGGCGGCCAGCGCGCTGCCCATGGCGCCCAGGCCGAGCACCGTGACGCCGGTGGCATCGGGTGTGGTCATCGCAGGGTTCTCCTCGGTAGAAGGTGACCCAACCATGCTCCGCGGGCGACGTACCATCGTGGAAGTACCCACTATTTACTGGGGTACTCACCTTTCGGTAAGCCCGATCAGGAGGCCCGATGACGAAGTCACCCCGCACGGGGCCCTACATCTGCGGCATCGATGCCGCCCTCGACGTCGTGAGCGGCAAGTGGAAGGGCCTGATCCTCTGGGAGCTCGACGAGCACGGCGTGCGCCGGTTCGCGGAGCTGCGCCGCGGGCTGCCGGGCGTGAGCGAGAAGATGCTGACCCAGCACCTGCGGGAGATGGAGGCCGACGGGCTCGTGCACCGGCAGGTGCACGCCGAGGTGCCGCCGCGCGTCGAGTACACGCTCACCGAGCACGGCCGCGCCCTCAACGCCGCGCTGGGGCCGCTCGGCGCCTGGGGCGTGGAGCGCATCCGGCGGGAGGGTTCCGGCCTGGTCGAGCACCGCGACGCGGCAGCGCTCCCCCGGCCCTGAGGCGGCTCGGCGGCGCCCGCGCGGGCGCCGCCGGCCGCGCCGTCAGGACAGCGGCATGAGACCGCGCTCGGCGAACACCTTCCGCGCGGCGGCGACGGCGTTCAGGGCGCGCGGGAACCCGCAGTAGACGGAGCTGTGCAGAAAGACCTCGATGATCTGCTCCGGCGTGAGGCCGACGTTGAGCGACGCGTCGATATGCACCTCGAGCTGTGCCTCGCTGCCGCCCATCGCGGTGAGGATGCCGAGGGTCACGAGCTGCCGCTGCTGCGGCTCCAACCCGGGCCTGGAGATGATGTCGCCGTACCCCCACGCGACGATCTGGTGCCCGAGCTCGGGGGCGATGTCGGCCAGCGAGTCGATGACTCCGTGGCCGGCGTCGTCGTGGATGGCATCGAGGGCCGCCATGCCGGACGCGAACCTCTCCGCGCGCGTCGCCGCGTTTTCGGACATCGTTCTTCTCCTTCTGAGCTGCCGTCAGGGGTGCACTGGCTCGATCGGTGACACAGGAGCGAGCGCCGGTGGGCGCGACACCAGTCCAGCCCATGCGTGGGGCCCAGCGCAAGACAACGATGCAGGTCAACCGAGATTTCTCCCGGCGGAATCAGGGTGGGGACGGGGCGTCGGGCAGCTCGGGCGAAATTCGCTGCGGCGGGGACGGCGGGCGCGCCTAGCCTTGCGGCGTGACCACCACCTGGGCGACGGCGGCCACAACCCCAACCACACCGGGGTGCTGCTGCCGGACGCATTGCGCTGGCTCTTCCGATAGGCCGTCGGCTACGTTCGCGCGGTGCGCAGGGTGTCGGTGGTCGGAGCGTCCGGGTCGGGCAAGTCCACGTTCGCGCGGCGCCTCGCGGAACGCCTCGACGTCCGGCACGTGGAGCTCGACGCGCTCTACTGGGGACCGGGCTGGACCCCTCGGCCCCAGGAGGACTTCGTGCGGGACGCCGAGCGCGCCGTGGCCGGGGAAGCCTGGGTGGTCGACGGCAACTACTCCGTGCTCCAGCAGGCGGTCTGGGCCCGAGCCGACACGGTGGTCTGGATCGATCCCCCGGCTCCGGTCGTGCTCGCGCAGGTCTACCGGCGATCGTTCCGGCTCGCGGCGGAGCAGACCGAGCTGTGGCCGGGGACCGGCAACCGCCAGCCCTGGCACGACGTGGTGCGTCCCTGGGCGAGCGACTCGATCGTGCGGTGGTCGTGGACGCAGCTCCGGCGGCATCCTGAGCGGTACGGGGCGGCGATGACCGATCCCGCGAACGCCCACCTGACGTTCCACCGGCTGCGGTCGCGGCGGGCAGCCGACGGGTTCCTCGTCCAGGTGGCGGGGCACTGACCTGGTGAGGGCACAGGAGGACCAGTTACCCAGCAATCTGCTCGGGTGATCCTTCCGAAGTCCCGGGATGAGCCCGCCTCCGAGCCATAGGATCCGTGCCGTGCCGCCTGACTCACCTGACGACCGGCCTCCGGAGCCCCGCCATCTGCGCCGGCTCGGCGACCCGGTGCCCGGGACGACGGGAGCCCAGGTCTGGGACGTGCTGCGTGCCGAGGTGCGCGACCTCGTCGCCTTGGGCGCCGCGCTCCGAGACCTCGGGCAGCTGCTCGCGCGCCAGGTCATGCGTCGGCGCGACTGACGTCCCGGTGGGGCCTACCCCGCGAGCGCCGTCTGGAAGATGCCGAAGTTGCCTGTCATCCACAGTGCCGTCAGCTTGAGACCGGCGATGCGCCACCCGTCCGGCGTCCGCTCGAACCGATTGGTGTAGTAGCCGTACACGGTCTGGTCGCTGTCGCCCGTGCTGTTCGGCAGGTGGTGGCTGGCCCGGACGTAGGCGACGCAGGTGGCGTGGTCGTCGTCGTCGAAGGTGACGACGTGGTTCGTGATCATGTGCTGCGTCGCGGTGAAGGACTCCATCCGCGGTGCGGTCATCGCGACCCAGTCGTCGGCTGCGAGGCGGACGGCGGGCTGCCCGAACCCTGCGCTGAAGTCGACGTCCACCTCGTCGGCGAAGCAGCTCCGGAAGAGCGCCCAGTCGCGGGAGTCGGTGCCGGTGGCGTACCGGAGCTGGACGTCGCTGATCTCGGTGCGGTCCAGGAGACGGAGCAGGACCTTGTCGGTTTCATGTGACAGTGTCATGTCAACTACGATGCGCCCATTCATGTGACACTGTCAAGTAGGGTGGATCGCGTGGTGACCCGAACCGAGACCGCCGCCGCGACCCGGCGAGCACTGGTCCGCGCCGCGGCCGAGCTGCTCGACGAGGGCGGCCCGGACGCCGTGACCCTGCGCGCCGTGGGCGCCCGCGCCGGCGTCTCGCGCGGCGCGCCCTACGGGCACTTCGCAAACAAGGAGCACCTGCTCACCCAGCTCGCGATCGACGCCTGGGGCGCACTCGCGGACCAGGTGCGAAAGCTGCGGGACGACGAGGGAAGCACGCCGGCCGAACGCCTCGAGCGGGCGCTGCTGGCCCTCATCGAGGTCGGACGGCGACGCCCCCACCGCTACGCTCTGATGTTCAGCACCCCCGCTGACGACGCCGAGTCATCGGCGGCGGCGAGCCGCCTGGAGGACGAGTTCCTCACCATCGTGGCCGACGTCGTGGGCGAACCCGACGCGCTCCGCTACGGCGCCCTACTGATGTCGAGCGCGCACGGGATCGCGGGGCTGGAGCTCAGCGGGCACCTGGCCACGGAGAAGTGGCAGGTCGACGGGGAGGAGCTGGTGCGGATGCTGGTGGACGGGGTCACGAGGGCCGCTGGACAGGCCGGCGGGTCAAGCACTGGGAACCCGGCCGGCGCATGACGAAGGCCCCCAGATCCGCAGAGTGACGCGGTTGGGGGCCTTCAGGGTGCGGTAGCGGTGGGATTTGAACCCACGGTGGACTTTCACCCACACACGCTTTCGAGGCGTGCTCCTTAGGCCGCTCGGACACGCTACCTTTGCCCACCGCATCAGCAGCGGGCCGTAGCAGGATACCCGGTCGGACCCCGGTTCCACGAATCGGTTGCCGTGCCGTGGCACACGTCGCGTCAGATCGGCGGTTGTCCTACGAAACGGCGGGCCACGCCCGGCGTCCTCGGCCCGACCGTAGAGCACCTCCGACGGTCGCGACCGTAGAGTGGGTACATGGCGACGACCGCTGACGCAGAACCCGGCTCCGCCACCGCGGACACCGCCGCGACGGACTCTGCCGCGGCCACCGGCCACACCGAGACCGCCGAGGCCAAGGCCGGAGATCTCGTCGAGCGCACGGCCGCTGCGATCCGTACCTGGATCATCACCGGCACGGCCCGCCCCGGGGAACGGCTCTCGGAGAAGTCCGTGGCCGAGACCCTCGCGGTCTCGCGGAACACCCTCCGCGAGGCCTTCCGGGTGCTCACCTACGAGAACCTGCTGGTGCGACGCCCGCACGCCGGCGTCATGGTCGCCGTCCCGACGCTCGCCTCGATCCTCGACATCTACCGCGTGCGCCGCATGGTCGAGGGGCAGGCCCTGCGCGACGCCCTGCCCGGGCATCCGGCGACGGCGATCATGCGCGACGCCGTCGAGACCGCCGAGCGGGCCCGTGACGCGCAGGACTGGCGCGCGGCGGGCACCGCCAACATGGAGTTCCACCGCGGCATCGTCGCGCTCTGCGACAGCGAGCACCTCGACCGGCTCTACGCGACGGTCTCGGCGGAGCTGCGCCTCGCGTTCGGCCTGCTCGCGAACCCGGAGTACCTGCACGCTCCCTACGTGGCCCGCAACGCGCGGATCCTGGAGATGACTCTCACCGGCGACAGCGCGGCGGCAGCCGCCGAGCTGGACGACTATCTCGTGCAGTCCGAGCGGACGGTCGCGGCGGCGTACTCCCGGCGGACGCCGCCGGAATCCGCCTGACCACGACACTCGGAGCCCGGACCGACCCGGCCGATCCCACCCCGTCCGGCCACCACGCCCGGCCACCACGCCCGGCCACCACGCCCGGCCACTCCGCCGGTGTGCCTCGACCGGCCGGCCAGGACGACGCGACTCGACCCGGATCGGTGTGCCTCGCGCAGGCGTGACACTCTCGGTAGACAACGTCTACTGCCAGCAACACACCCTCGCGGGGCCACCTCACCCCGGAGCGGTGACCGCCGAAGGCGCGCGGATCCTCACCGCACCGGCAGCACCCGCAGCAGCTCGTCGAGCTGCGACCGCGTGGTTGCCACGTACCCGCCACGCACCCGCATCGCCGCGTCCCACACCTCCCGCTCCCCCGCCGACTGCCGCTCCAGCACGCTCATGTTCTCGGTGAGGTCGAGGCGCCGGTTGAACCCCTGGACGGTGTCGCGCCATCGGTGCAGCCCGGTGACCAGATCGGTGTCCCGGCGCCGGTCGAGCGCGCCGGAGACGAGCGCGGCGTCGACGGCGGACACCGCGAGGCGCGCGAACACCGCGCGGGGCCGGTCGTCGGCGGTCCGGGCGAACTCGTTGTCCGCGAGCACCGCCCGGTTCCGCTCCAGCTCGCGCCGCACCGCGGCGAGCACCTGGGCGTGCCGCTCCGCCTCGCTGCTCAGCCGCTCGACGACGAGGCCCGTCATGCCCGCCACCAGGGTCAGCGAGTTGACGGCAGGCTCCCACCGGGGCTCCCCGGGGAGCACGAACCAGAGCACGCCGAGCACGAAAGCCGTGGCGAGCAGCCCGTAGGTGACCGTGGCGACGGCGGTGCGTGCGGCAGTCACGTGCCGCTCCACCAGCCAGCCCGGTCCCCGCACGGTCAGGCCCAGATGGTGAACGGCCGCTCGTCCACCCGGCGCCCTGCCACGCCCGGCGGACCCACCACGTAGACACGGTCACCCGGGCGCAGGGCCGCGAGGACGCGGTCGAGCGCGACCACGGCATCGTCGGGATCGTCGACCATCAGGTCGAGGCGCAGGGAGAGGATCCCGGCGCGCACCGCGAGCCGGGTCCGGTCGGCCGTCCCGGTGTCGCCGTCGGCGCCGCCTGACCGCGGCCTGCGGCGGATCCGCGGCACCGCCCGGACCAGGAGGCCGAGCCGACGCCGCACGGGCCACTGATGCGCTGTCGTCTTTGCCATGGCGGTCATCCTCCGGCGCGGGCGGGCAGTTCTCGCTGCACGACCAGAGTAGCGACGTCCTACATAAGTATCTAGGTTGTCCGACAATCTCGCCTCGCCGCGACGACGGTGGCCGGGACTGTCGCCCGCCCGTGCCGGAGAGGTAGTGTGCCGACACCGCCGAGGGAGGACACCGATGCCCGCACCCACGCTCTTCGACTACACGGACCACAGTCCGTACTCGAACCCCGGAAACCACGCCGGCTACTTCGCCGAGCTGAGCACCGACCCGGAGGCGCTGCACCGCTTCGCCTGCACCGCCGTCGTGCACTACCGCGCCGGCGGGCCGGCGCTGACCGAGGCGCAGAAGGCCGACCCGGACCGCCGCTGGCTCTCCTCGATCCTGGACGCCGCCGAGTCGCGCGCGCCGCTCGACGGGCCGCGCACGCAGGCACAGCAGGTCGCCGGATGCTGCCGCGACCACACGCTGCTCACCCTGGGCGTGCTGCGCACGCACGACGTGCCGGCCCGGTCCCGGATCGGGTTCGCCACGTACTTCACGCCCGGCTGGCACGCCGACCACGTGGTGGGCGAGCGCTGGGACGGCAGCCGGTGGGTGCGCTACGACCCCGAGCTCGACCAGGCGGACTTCGACTTCGACGTGCACGACATGCCGACCGGACCCGCCTCCCCGTTCGTCACGGCGGCCGAGGCGTGGCTCGCGATCCGCGCCGGCACGGCCGACCCGGCGACGTTCGGCGTCGGACCGGACCTGCCGGAGGACGTGCGCGGCCGCGACTTCGTGCGGTCCTACGTGCTGTACGAGGTGGCGCACCGGCACCGCGACGAGCTGCTGCTCTGGGACCTGTGGGGACCTCAGCTCGGCACGCGGTTCGTCCGCGAGGCCGCGGGCGGGCAGGCGGCGGCGTGGGTCCGCGACGCGGGTCTACCCGGTGCCGACATGTCCGACGCCGAGTTCGACGCCGTCGCCGACGAGCTGGCCTACCTGCTCGTCGCCGCCGACGCCGGGGACGGCGAGGCGGCCGACCAGCTCGCCGAGCTCTACCGCGAGGACGCCCGCCTGCACCCCGGTGAGCGCGTGCTGACGCTCTCCCCGACAGGCCACGGCGGCGTCACCGACCTGGCGGCCCGCTGAGGCGCCGCGCCAGCTCCTGCAGGACGTCGCTCGTACCCGCGTCGATCTTCACCGTCGCGTACTTGTCGCCGCGGGTGATGCCGCGGTTCACGATCACCACCGGCTTGTCCGCCTCGGCGGCGTGCCGCACGAACCGCAGACCGCTCATCACGGTGAGCGACGACCCGGCGACCAGGATCGCGTCGGCGGAGTCCACCAGCGCGTACGCGCGCTCGACGCGCTCGCGCGGCACGTTCTCGCCGAAGTAGACGATCTCGGGCTTGAGCACGCCCCCGCAGAACTCGCAGGGCGCGGGCCGGAAGTGGGCGGTCGACTCGATGACGGCGTCGGCGTCGGGCGCGATCTCGATGTCCGCGACCTCGCCCACGGACTCCAGGAAGCCCGGGTTCAGCGCGTCGAGCCGTTCGGCGAGGTGGGCTCGCGAGATGACCCGCCCGCAGGACAGGCAGATCACCCGGTCGTAACGTCCGTGCAGGTCGATGACGTTGCGGGAGCCGGCGTCCTCGTGCAGCAGGTCCACGTTCTGCGTGATGATCCCGGCGAGGACGCCCCGCTCCTCCAGGGTGACCAGCGCGCGGTGCCCGGCGTTCGGCAGCGACCGGTTCACGTGCGTCCAGCCCACGTGGTTGCGGGCCCAGTAGTGCCGGCGGAACTCCTCGTCGCCCACGAACTGCTGGTAGGTCATGGGGTTGCGCGGCGGGGAGTCGGGACCGCGGTAGTCGGGGATGCCGGAGTCGGTCGAGACCCCGGCACCCGTGAGCGCGGCGACGCGGAGGCCGGTCAGCACCTCCACGGCGTCGTCCACGGTGGTGCGGGCCACCTCGACGGCCTGCGGCTCCCAGGTGGTGGGACGGGCTTGAGGAAACACCCTCCGAGGGTATGCCCCCGGCACCCGGCCGCACGCCCTCTGTGTTCCATTTCGCACCGGGCCGCGGCCCGCTAGCCTGGGGCCCGGCGTGCACAGCGGCATGAGGGGACGGCGTGGGCGACTCGGCAATCGCAAGGATCGACAGCACCCTGGCGGGTGACGACTTCGGCTGGTCGGTGACCCTCGTGGGCGAGGACCAGTCGGACAAGCTCGCCACGCTGGCACAGCACCTCGACGACGGTCACTCCACGTCGGGTGACGGCAAGCGGGTCCCCTCCGGCTACGCCTACTGGGGCATCGGGCCGACCATCGCCTGGTTCAACGCGTCGAACGACCCGACCTACATGGTCATCAAGGTCGGCACCGAAATGTTCCGCCGGCAGTGGCGCAGCATCTCGCCCCTCGTCACCGACGAGTGCGTGCACCTGGTCAGCCTGGGCGTCGGCACGGGCGCCAAGGACGGGATGTTCCTGGAGACCATGCACCGGGCCCACCCGTCCATGCTCTACGTCCCCGTGGACATGAGCGCCGAGATGCTCCGCACGGGTTCGCGCACCGCGGTCCGCGACGCGCACTTCCCCCTGGACCGCTCCCTGGGCCTGCAGATCGACCTGTCCCTGGACGGCAACCTCGAGGAGCTCAAGCTGTTCCTCGACCGCCTGGTCGGCGACGAGGCGATCCTCTACTCGCTGGTCGGCAACACGGTGGCCAACTTCGACGACGACCAGGAGTTCCTCAACGGCGTGGCCCGGGTGCTGCGCCCGCAGGACCGGATGCTCGTCGAGTTCGCCACGACGGAGGACCTGACGGCGACGGCCGTGCGGGCGGCGGAGGCCGAGTACCGGCAGACCCGCGGGTTCGTCGAGTTCGTGGCGAGCGCGGTGCGGTACAACACCGACCTCCGGATCGACCTCGACCAGATCCGGTTCGCCGGCTCCGTCGAGGACGACAGCATCCTGCTGCGGGTGTACTGGCAGAACGCGAGCGGCGAGGAGATCCGGATGCTGATCCCGGGCAGCCGCCCCATCCACCTCGCACCGCAGGACACCATCCGGCTGTACACGACCCGCAAGTACACGACCGAGCGCATCGACCAGCTCGTCGCGGGCGCGGGACTGCGCGCCACGCACGTCCAGCGGGAACGGTTCCGGCACACGCAGCGGCCCAGCCCGTTCGGCCTGGAGCTGCGCCTCCTGGCCCACGACGAGTCGGCGCCCGCCAAGCTGCCGGCCTTCGACGTGTGGAAGTGATGCGGCAGCGGCTGCGTCTGCTGCGCCGCCGGGTCGTGGCGACCTGGACGAGCCGCCGCTGGGCACGACGCCGCAGGGTCACGGTCGCCGTGGTCACCTACGCGCTGCTGGGCGTCGCCTTCGTGCTGGGGATCCTCTGGATACTGGGCATCGGTCCCGAGTGGGAGCCCTGGGTCAACTCCCTGACCCTGCTCGCGGGTGTCACCGGGCTCGTCGTCGAGCGGCAGAACGCCGAGACCGAACGCCGCTCGGAGGTGGTGGGCTCGGTGGGCTTCGAGCTGCAGCAGAACCGTGCCGTCGTCGAGCGCCGGCTCGCCGGGCTGCGCACCGGCGGTGCACGGGCCCTGTCCGTGAGCCCGCGCCTGGCCCTGTCCGCCGTCGACGCCGCGCTCGCCTCGGGGGTGCTGTCCCGGTCGCCCGACCGCGCGCTCGTGGAGAAGCTGCACCGCTGGCGCGAACACGTGCAGGGCTACAACTGGCGGCGCGACCTCACCGAGTTCGAGCTCATGCTCATCAAGCACCAGGACGCCGACGACGCCGGCTCGGCCATGTCGAGCCTCGCCAACGAGCGGCTGTACCTGCTGCGGCTGCGGACGCTGCTGGACCAGCTCCACGCGGCCCTGCCCCAGGTCTGACCGGGCGGGCCCGCCAGTCAGCGGCGCCGGGCCTCGAAGAACTCGCGCAGCAGCAGGCCGCACTCGTCCGCACGGACGCCCCCGAGCACCTCGACCTCGTGCAGCGCCCGCTGGTCCCGCACCAGGTCCCACACGGAGCCGGTCGCACCGGCCTTCGGGTCCCAGGCCCCGAGCACGAGGCGTCGCACCCGGGCCTGCACGAGCGCGCCCGCGCACATCGGGCACGGCTCCAGCGTCACCACGAGCGTGCAGCCGGTCAGCCGCCACTCGCCGCGCGCCCGGGCCGCGGCCCGCATCGCGAGCACCTCGGCGTGCGCGGTCGGGTCGCCCGTGGCCTCCCGCTCGTTGTGCCCGACGCCGATCGTGCGCCCCGACTCGTCGAGCAGCAGAGCGCCGACCGGCACGTCGCCGGTGCCGAGGGCGCGGCGTGCCTCGTCGAGCGCGGTACCCATCAGGCGCTCCCAGTACGCGCGCCGCTCGGCGACGCTCATCCCCGCGGTGTCAGACACACAGGTCACCCTAGTGACCCGCACGTCCGACAACGCGTCGGCAGGTGTGGGGCTCGCTACGTTCCGGGGTTTCGCGCCGTGTCGGTGCGCCGCCGCCCGGTAGCGTTGGCGTCATGCGCCTCCACGTCGTCGATCATCCCCTGGTCGCCCACAAGCTGACCGTCCTGCGGGACGAGACCACGGCCTCGCCCACCTTCCGCCTGCTGGTGGACGAGCTCGTCACGCTGCTGGCCTACGAGGCCACGCGCGAGATCGCCACCGAGCCCCACGAGGTGAAGACGCCGATCACCTCCATGACGGGCACCCGGCTCGCGTCCCCGCCGCCGCTGGTGGTGCCGATCCTGCGCGCCGGCCTGGGCATGCTCGACGGCATGAGCCGCCTGCTACCCACCGCCGAGGTCGGGTTCCTCGGCCTGGTCCGCGACGAGGAGACCTTCAAGGCCGTCACGTACGCGAACCGGCTGCCCGACGACCTCACGGGCCGCCACGTCTTCCTCATCGACCCGATGCTCGCCACGGGCGGCACGCTGGTCGCCGCCATCGACTACGTGCTGGAGCGCGGCGCACGCGAGGTCACCGCGGTGTGCCTGCTCGCGGCGCCGGAGGGCATCCAGCTCCTGGAGGAGCACGTCGGCGACCGGGCCAACCTCACGGTGGTCGTCGCCGCCGTCGACGAGCGGCTCAACGAGAAGGCCTACATCGTGCCCGGCCTGGGCGACGCCGGGGACCGGCTGTACGGCATCGTCTGAGCGACCGGGGCGGTCACTCGCAGTAGCCGCCCCAGGGCCAGCCCCGGCCCGTGCGCGAGGGGCCCGCCGTCGCGGCGGGTGTGGCGCTCTGCTCCGGTTCCGGGGCCGGCTCGCACACGTCGCTGCCGTCCGGGTTGAGGCAGGCGGCGCCCTTGACCCAGAAGGACCGCTCGACCGTGTGCGTGTTCCCCTCCAGCTCGCGCGTGAGCCGCACGCTCACGTTGCTGCCCTCGCTGATGAGGGTGTCGCGGACGAGCGTGAGCGGGGTGGTCTGGCCCGCGACGACCTGGGCCTCGGCGCCCACCTCGCCGCTGCTCTCCCGCACCAGGACACCCATCCAGTCGTGCGCGGTGCGGTTCTCGACCGCCGCCGTCAGCGCCACCCGGTAGTCGGTGCACTCGGCGGCGACCGTCACACCCAGGTCCTGCGTGGGCCAGGTGAGCTCGGCGCACGACTCGAACTGCGTGTCGAGCGTGTCCAGCGTGCGACCCGCCGCCTTCACCTCGACCGTCGAGGTGCCCCAGACCACCGGGTACTCGATCTGCATCGCCTCGCCGGCGGCGACCGTCCGGGACACGCCGCCCACATGGAACAGCACGGGCAGGGTCGAGTCCTTGTTGCTCACCGAGACCACGAAGGTCTGCACCGAGTGGTCCTGCGTCGCGTCGAACTCGCAGGTGCCCGCGGCCACCGTCGAGGAGACCACCGCGGGGGCGATCCGCGCGGCGCCGTAGGACGCCGTCGGGTGGGTCTTGGGCACCACCGGGTCGACCGGGAGGTCGCCGTCGGTGTCCACGCCCTCGCGGGAGAGGCGGAACGTGACCTCGCCCGCCGGGAGCTGCGTACGGTCCGTGTTCACCGTGAGGGTCACGCTGCCGCCGGCCGCGACCGGGACGCGCACCGACTCCAGGGTGCTGTCGCCCACCGGGACGAGCATGACCGCGGTCATCGTCTCGCCGGTCCGGTTGGTGATCGAGCCCTCCACGGCGACGGTGCCGCCCTGGTTGAGGGTGCGCACGCTCGTGTCCGTGTCCCACTTCGGCACGTAGCAGTCCGCCCGCTGGTGCTCACCGGCGGCGACCCGCGTCGTGTACGTGCCGCCCTCCACGTCGGTGGCCAGGGCGAAGACCGCCTGGCCGGCCGGGAGCCGCAGGCCGTCGGGCACCGTCAGCCGGACCGACTCGCCCGGGGCGAGCGGCTCCTTCGAGGCGACCTGCTCGCCGGCGGCCTCCAGGGCGACCCGGACCGTCCGCTGGGTCGTGTTGGTGTACGTCCCCGTGACGGCCGCCTGCGCGACGCCGGCACCGCCCGTGGCGACGCACGACGCGGCGACCGTGCCGACACCGTCGGCGGCGTCGGCCCAGGCCGAGGTCACCGCCAGGGTGGCCAGCGCCGAGTGGGCGTTGCCGTCCAGGACCGGTCGGACATTGGCGGAGCCGAGCACGGCGTACTCCGAGGCCGACGGCGTCACCGTCGCGATGTTCAGGGCCACGTCGGCGGTGGCGCCGGGGGCCAGCTCCGTGGCCGCGGCATCCGTGCCGGCGAACGGCGTGCAGCGCCACACGTTCTTCAGCTCGCCCGCGGCGCAGGACAGCTCGGGCTGCGCCGCGGCCGGCGTGACGCCGTCGGGCAGCGTGACGTCGACGGCCCAGCCGCCCGGCGGCACCGCGCGGTCGCCCGTGCTGGTCACCCGCACGGGCAGGGCGGCCGTGCCCGGGCTCGCGAGCGACACGTCGGTGGTCGCGGCGGACAGCTCCTGACCGAAGGGGGAGACCGTGCGGCCCGGGAGGTCGATCTCGGTGGGTTCCATACCGTCGGCCCAGACCACGGCACCGACCGGGTAGTCACCGCCCGCGCTGGCCTCGACCGGCACCACGACCCGGAGCTCCTGGCCGGCGGTCACCTCGCCCAGCGAGCACAGCAGCACGTTGTCCTGCTCCGTCGGGGTGCAGGCCGCCGGGGCCGCGGTCTCGACCAACCCGACGGTGGCGGGGGTGGTCGGTTCCGAGTCCGGCATCGCCTGCGCGTTGCCGGGCTCCTCGGCGGTGCCGGTGGCAGTGCCCGCGGCGGTGCCCGTCCCGCCCGTGCCGGAGGTGGCGCCGGGCGTCGGCGTCGTACCCGGCTCGGCGGTCTGCTCGGCACCGGCCGGGTCCTCGACCGAGGCCGTCACCAGGCGGGCGCCGGCGCCCGTGCCGAACGGCACGTCCGGCCGCGCGACGGTCAGACCCTCGGGCAGCGTGATCTCGAGCTGCGTGCCCGTGGCCGCGACGTCGCCCTCGTTCTCGACCGTGAGCGACAGCTCCTGTCGCTCACGCGGGAGCATGGGCGTCGACGCATCGGTGTAGCCGACCACGAGGTACGCACGGCTGGTGGTCTCGCCGGGCTCGATGTCGGTCGGCTGCACGGGACGGCCGTCGACCTGCTCGGTCCCGGGCTGCTCCGACTCGTCGGGCGTGGTGACCACCGTGTCGGCGACGGCCACCGGACCGGCGTCGACCGGCGCCGCCATCTGCAGGGCCGCGACCACACCGACCGCCGCGACCGCGATGGCGCCCGCGGCCACGCTCCCACCGGTGGCGGCGGCCGCCGCCGACGCGACCGCACCCGCCGTGGCGGTGACCGCCGACGTCACCCCGCCGGAGAACGTGCCGGCCGCGCTCACGGTCGCCGTGGTGGCGGCCGGTGCGCCCGCCGCCGCTCCGGCACCGGCACCGGCGCCCGCCTTCGCCGCGACGGCGAGCCCGCCGATCGGCGCCCCCGCACCCACGAGGGCGAGGCCGCCCGCGCCCAGCACCAGCGGGGCGATGACGGTCTTCATGCCGTGCGCCACGTCGTGCAGCTCCAGCACCAGCGCGCTGCAGGTGCCGCAGGTCGCGAGGTGCTCGGTGATCTTCGTGGTCTCCCGCTTCGACAGGCTGTCGCGCACGTACCCGCCCAGCAGCGGGTTGACGGTGCGGCACGTGTCCGACGGTGCGTGCGTGAGGTGCTGCTGCAGGTAGCCCGCCCGCAGCGCTTCCTTGGCCCGGTACAGCAGCGCGGAGACACCGTTCGGGCTGAGCCCCAGCAGCGGCGCCACCTGCGCCGGCTTCACGTCGTCGACCAGCACGTACCAGAGCACTTCGCGCCACCGCTCCGGAAGGTCCGCGTACGCCCGGTAGACCACGCTGCGCTCGAAGTCGGCGAGGGCCGGGTCCTCCTCGGACGCCACCCGGCCCAGCACCGACTCGATCTCGTCGTCCGTGCTCGGCCGGGTACGCACGGCGCCGCGCCGCACGTCGAACGCGCGGTGGCGCACCACGGTGTAGAGGTAGGGGCGGAACCCGGTGTCGGGTCCGGCACCACGGCGGAGCATCTCGAAGAGCTTGCTGAAGGCGTCGGCGACGACGTCCTCGGCGTCGGACGGCGAGACGTACTGGCGGGCGAGCGCTCGTGCGGCGGCCGCGTGACGCTCGTAGAGCACGCCAAAAGCTTCGCGGTTACCCGACCTGACCTGCAGGATCAGTTCCGCGTCGCTCGGGGTCTCCCCGGTACTGCTCTCGACTTGCTTCACGTCCACCCAGACTCTCGGCCGTGTCCTGCCCAAGACTATAGAGCCACACCGCGAATCCCAGGGGCTGAAAAATACAAATCGCCCACAGCCTCCGGGTGAAGTGTGCTACTCCGACCCCGAAGGTGCGTCATGATGTATCCCCGTGAGGGTCCCTTCATCATGAGCGAGTCACAGCAGGAGGCGCGGGTGCGAATTCACGACCTGCGCGAGCGGTGGCGCGCCACGAGCCTCGCCTCGGTCTGGATCCGGCCGAACGACTGGGACCACCCCGCCGCAGAGGCGCTGGCCGAGGCCCTGGCCGAGGGCCGGGGCGTGATCGCGCCCGCCGAGCGGCTGGGCGCGGCCCGGGCGGCTGTCGGTGCCGGGATCACCGAGGCGTTGGACGACGTGGCGTGCCTCTACGCCGCGTTCGGCCGGCCGACGGACGTGGGCGCGCTGCGCGCCGCGGCGATCGGCTGGGTCGGTGAACGCGAGCGGGTCCCCTACCAGATCGCCACGCGCGACCCGTCGACAGGGCTGCCGACCGGCGAGTACCTGGGCGAGCGGCTGCGCGAGACGTACGGCACGGCCCAGCGCTCGGGCACCACGGCCGGGAGCACGCACTGCCTGCTCGTGCTCGACGTGGGCCTGGACAACCTCGACACCTGGCAGCGGCTGGCACGCTCCGCGGCCATCGGCCGCACGCTGCACCAGGTCTTCGGCGAGGGCCACCCCATGGCCGCGATCGGGGACGGCACCTTCGTGGTGCTCTGCGAGCGCGGCCCGTCGACCGCCGAGCTGGGCCAGTCGCTCCGCCGCGTCGTGGAGCGCAACGCCGAGGTGCTCGGTCTCACCACCGAGGTGCGGCGGCCCACCCGGGTCTGGGTGGAGCGCCTGCCCGGGACGCACGACGACGCACTGCTCCTGCTGGACCACCTGGCTCGCTGAGCCCGCGGCGCCCCGGCGTCCCACGAACCAGCGCAGGGCGCCCGCTCGACGGAGAGCGGGCGCCCTGTCGCTCGTGCGGGCTCAGCGCTCCTGGAAGGTCAGGCAGTCGGCGTGGCCCGGGTCCTCGGGACCGGCGCCCACCCGGATCGACGGCGCGCCGCACTCCAGGTTGTCGTTGTGCAGGCACTCACCACGCTGGCAGGCCCCGACGTGGGCGATGACCTTCTCCAGGCCACCCTTCGTGCTCAGCGGGATGAACGTGGCGCACGAGGCGTCCCCCGTGTGACCGCCGATCGTGACGGCGCCCGCGTGGCAGCCGTGGTCGTGGTTGTAGCCGCAGCCGTCGATCGAGCACTCGACGACCTCGGGCATCTCCATCAGCGTGCTCATCTGTTCTCTCCTCGCCTGCCGTGCTTGACCTCCGGAATACCTCGATCGTATTCCAGAAATGCAGGAGGCGGAGAGCAAGGAATGCCTTACCTATCTGCCGGTACGCCTTTCCATTAAGGAAAGAATGGCATTGCTGAAATCGTGCGTCATTCCTCGCGGCGGTGCGTCGGCCGCCAGAGCACGACGGCGCCGCCGCCGACCCCGCGGTGCTCGAGGTCGACCCGCATCGCCGTGCTGCGGACCCGCTGGCCGCGCTGCACGACGACGACGTCACCGGCGGACGGTCCGGCGGCGAACACCCGGCCCTCCTCCTGGACGCGCATGAGCAGGTCGCTGAGACGTTCCTCCAGGACCGAGACGTGCGCCTCCAGGTCGAGGATGCGCTTGATGCCGGCCAGGTTGATGCCCTCGACCTGCGCGAGCCGCTGCACCTGGAGCAGGCGCGACACGTCGCGGCGCGAGTACCGGCGGCCGCGCCCGCGCGTGCGCCGCGGCACCACGAGACCGAGCCGGTCGTACTGCCGCAGAGTCTGCGGGTGCATCCCCGCGAGCTCCGCGGCCTTGGAGACGGTGAGCACCGGTGCGTCGTCGTCGATCATGTGCCCTCCCTGTCTCGTCACCGCTGGTCCGGCGTCCCGGCAGATTAGCCGAGACCGGCGCGGCGGGGCACCTGCCCCACCGCGCCGGGTGTCATTCCGCCGCGCGCTGGGCGAGCCCCGCGCGCACGTCCTCGCCGTCGCTCTCGGCAGCGAAGGACTCCAGCGCCTCCCTGGCCTTCTTGCTGAGCTTCTGCGGCACGGCCACCTGCACGCCCACGAGCAGGTCGCCCGTCGCGCTCGCGCTGCGCACCCCGCGCCCCTTGATCCGGAGCACGCGGCCCGACGGCGTTCCCGCGGGCACCTTGAGCCGCACGGTCGACCCGTCGAGGGTCGGCACGTCCAGCGTGGTGCCGAGCGCCGCTTCTGCGAACGTGACCGGCACCGTCATCCGCAGGTTGTGCCCGTCCAGCGTCCAGACCGGGTGGGGCGCCACGTGCACGGTGACCACCAGGTCTCCGGCCGGGCCCCCGTTGGTCCCGGGCTGCCCCTTGCCCCGCAGACGGATCTTCTTGCCGTCGTTGATCCCCGCGGGGATCCGGGCGTGGATGGTGCGGCCGCCCACCTCGAGGTCCGCGGTCGTGCCCTCCACGGCCGCCCGGAACGGCAGCGTGACCTGTGCCGCGATGTCGGCCCCCGGGCTCGGCGCGGTGAACCCGGCCGGCCCCGTGGACGCGTAGCCGGACCTGCCGCCGAACATCGAGCCGAGGATGTCCTCGAAGCCCGCGGTGCCCGCCCCGCCCTGGGAGTAGCGCACCCGCGGGCCGCCCCGGCCCTGGCCGCCGCCGAACATCGCGCCCATGATGTCCTCGAAGCCGCCCGCCCCGGCGCCGCCGGGGCCTGCGGAGAACCGCGCACCGCCGGCCATGGCGCGCACGGCGTCGTACTGCCGGCGCTGTTCCGGGTCCGACAGGACCGCGTAGGCCTCGCCGATCTCCTTGAACTTGGACTCGGCTGCGGCGTTCCCCTGGTTCTGGTCGGGGTGGTACTGGCGCGCGAGCTTGCGGTAGGCCTTCTTGACGGCCGCGTCGTCGGCGTCCTTGGACACGCCCAGCACGGCGTAGAAGTCCTTCTCCATCCAGTCCTGACCGGTCATGGCACCTCCTTCCGCACTGTGCTCCCGGAGCCGGGCACGCCGTCAGGGCGTGCCCGGCTCCGGGAGACGAGACCTACTCCGGTCCGACGACACCCACGCGCGCCGCCCGGACCACCTTCTCGCCGATCCGGTACCCGGGCTCGACCACGAGGTTCACCGTGGTGGCCGACGCGTCGGCGTCGGTCGAGTGCATGAGCGCCTCGTGCACGGTGGGGTCGAACTCCTCGCCCACCTTGCCGAACCGCTCGACGCCGAACTTCTGCAGGCTCTGGTCGATCTTCTCCGCGATCGCGGCCATGGGCCCGTCCAGCTCGCCGTGCTGCTTGGCACGCTCGATGTCGTCGAGCACCGGCAGCAGGGCGCTGAGCACGTCCTGCACGCCCCGGTCCCGCGCGGCCTCCTGGTCGCGCAGCGCCCGGTTGCGGTAGTTCGTGAAGCTGGCCCGCTCGCGCTGCAGCGCGTCCAGGTGCTCGGCTGCCTCGGCCTTGGCCTTCAGCACCTCTACGGCCTCGCCGGCGTCACCGGAGGGCTCGAAGTCGAGCCCCGCCAGCGGGTCGTCCGACGCACCCTCCTGGCCGGCGGCCTCGCCCGGCTGGTCCGCCGGGGCGGACTCCTCCGGGGTCTCCGCGCCCGCCGCGGCGGGCTCGCCCGGCGTGGCCGGGCGCGCCTCGTCGCCGGAGCTGTCGACCTTGCGCTTGTCCGTGAACTGGAAGGGGTGCTCCCCCGAGCCCTCGGGCTCGGGGGTCCCCTGCGGGTTCTCCTCGGTCACTTGCGCTCGTCCTCGTCGTCCACGATCTCGGCGTCGACGACGTCCTCGTCAGGGGCGGACTGCGCGTTCGCCGCCTGCGGGCCGCCCTGGGCGCCCTGCGCCGCGGGCTGCTCGGCCGAGTACAGCGCCTCGCCGATCTTCTGCGAGGACGCGCCGAGCTTCTCGTACGACGTCTTCACGGCCTCGGCGTCCTCGCCCTCCAGCGCGGACTTGACCGCGGCGATGTCCGCCTCGACCTCGGTGACGACCTCGGCCGGAAGCTTGTCGCGGTTGTCCGCGATCTGCTTCTCCATGGAGTAGGCGAAGGCCTCGGCCTGGTTGCGGGTGTCCGCCTCCTCGCGCCGCTTCTTGTCCTCCTCGGCGTGCGCCTCGGCGTCCTTGACCATGCGGTCGATGTCGTCCTTGGGCAGGGCCGAACCGCCGGTGATCTTCATCGACTGCTCCATGCCCGTGCCGCGGTCCTTGGCGGACACGTGCACGATGCCGTTCGCATCGATGTCGAACGTGACCTCGATCTGCGGCACGCCGCGGGGGGCCGGGGCGATGCCGGTGAGCTCGAAGACGCCCAGCGGCTTGTTGTCCCGGGTGAACTCGCGCTCGCCCTGGAAGACCTGGATGGCCACGGACGGCTGGTTGTCGTCGGCCGTGGAGAAGACCTCGCTGCGCTTGGTCGGGATGGCCGTGTTGCGCTCGATGAGCTTGGTCATCACGCCACCCTTGGTCTCGATGCCGAGGGACAGCGGCGTGACGTCGATCAGCAGCACGTCCTTGCGGTCACCGGAGATGACACCGGCCTGCAGCGCGGCGCCGACGGCCACGACCTCGTCCGGGTTCACGCCCTTGTTGGGCTCGCGGCCCCCGGTGAGCTCCTTGACGACGTCGGTCACGGCGGGCATGCGGGTGGACCCACCCACGAGCACGACGTGGTCGATGTCCGACACCGAGATGCCGGCGTCGCGGATCACCGCGTGGAACGGCGCCTTGGTGCGGTCGATGAGGTCCTGCGTCATCTGCTGGAACTGAGCGCGCGTGAGCTTCTCGTCCAGGTGGATGGGGCCGTTCTCGCTCATCGACAGGTACTGCATCGAGATGTTGGTGCTCGTCGCGGACGAGAGCTCCTTCTTGGCCTGCTCGGCGGCCTCGCGGAGGCGCTGCAGCGCGATCTTGTCCTTGGACAGGTCGACGCCCGAGGAGTTCTTCACCTGCTTGATCAGGTGGTCGACGATGCGGGCGTCCCAGTCGTCGCCGCCGAGGCGGTTGTCACCGGAGGTGGCGCGCACCTGGATGGTCGAGAAGTCGTCCTCGTCCTTGCCCACCTCGAGCAGGGAGACGTCGAACGTACCGCCACCGAGGTCGAAGACGAGGATGAGCTCGTCCTCCTTGCCCTTGTCCAGGCCGTACGCGAGCGCGGCGGCGGTGGGCTCGTTGACGATGCGCTGCACGTTGAGGCCGGCGATCTGCCCGGCGTCCTTCGTGGCCTGGCGCTCGGCGTCGTTGAAGTACGCCGGGACGGTGATCACGGCGTCCGTGACGGGCTCGCCCAGGTACTCCTCGGCGTCGCGCTTGAGCTTGCCCAGGATGCGGGCCGAGATCTCCTGCGGCGTGTAGTTCTTGCCGTCGATGTCCACGGTCCAGTCGGTGCCCATGTGGCGCTTGACCGAGGAGATGGTGCGGTCCACGTTGGTGACGGCCTGACGCTTGGCGACCTCACCGACCAGGACCTCGCCGGTCTTGGAGAACGCGACCACCGACGGGGTGGTCCGCGAGCCCTCCGCGTTGGCGATGACGGTGGGCTCGCCACCCTCGAGAACCGACACCACCGAGTTGGTGGTGCCGAGGTCGATACCTACTGCGCGTGCCATGTTGCCTGCCTTCCTCGACAGATTGAGCCTTCTGCACTCAACTTTAGGTCGGGGTCCGACGGGAAGCAAGCTCACCGCCGCAAAGTTGAGTCCATCTCACTCAACTCCGAGGACTGCCGAAAAGTTCCCCCGGCATGCCCGGCATCACCCGGGGGCGGATGCCGACGCGCCTCGGTCACCGTCCCGTCGGCGACCCCTGCGCCGATCAGGGCCATCGCGGAGACGATCACACCGACCGCTTGACACCCCTATCAGGGACGTAACTGATCTTTCCCCCGGATGACCCTTAAAGCGGCCCATCGCCAGGGCGGACGTGGCTACCTTCGACGCTGTCAACAGGGGGAGTCCGGCGGCCGCGTCGTCGGACCTGGCGAAGGAAGAACTCGTGCACACCAGAGCAACAGCCGCCGCGGCCCTCGCCGTCGCGCTCGTCGTCGGCGGAGGAGCGCTCACCAGTGCCTCGGCCACGACATCCCAGGAACCCGCCGCCGGCGTCACGTCGACCTCGGCGGCCGGAAAGACCGAACGGGTGACGGTCACGCTGCTGACCGGCGACCGCGTCACCGTCACCACCGGGACCGACGGCCGGCGCACCGTGTCGATCCGCCACGCCGAGGGTCGTGAGGGCATCGCCTTCAGCAAGCGGATCGACGGTGACCACCTGTACGTCATCCCGACCGACGTCATGGGGCTGATCGACACGAAGCTCGACAAGCGGCTGTTCGACGTCGCCGGGCTGGCCGACGCCGGCTACGGCGACCGGGACACCCTCCCGGTGCTGGTCGAGCAGGCCGTGACCGGCGGCGCCGCGACACTCGCCGCTCCTTCCGACTGGCAGGCCGCGGGCGTGGAGCCGCAGCGGACGCTGACGTCGGCCGGCGTGGTCGCGGCCGACGTCGGCGGCGCCTCCGGCACCGACCTGCTCGACACGCTCCGCGCACAGGACGGCGACGTGTCCACGACGTCGGCGACGGCCGCGGACGACACCCCGCGAATCGAGAAGGTGTGGCTGGACGGCAGGGCCGAGGCCCTGGACGCCGAGTCCGCCCCGCAGATCGGCGCCCCGGAGACGTGGGAGTCCGGCTTCACCGGCAAGGGCGTCAAGGTCGCCGTGCTGGACACCGGCATCGACGAGTCGCACCCGGACCTGAAGGGGGCCGTCGTCGCGAAGAAGGACTTCTCCGGCTCCGGCGGTGTCCAGGACGCCGACGGCCACGGCACGCACGTGGCCTCCACGATCGCGGGTTCCGGTATCGCCTCGGACGGCGCGAACAGGGGCATGGCGCCTGACGCCGACCTCATGATCGGCAAGGTGCTCAGTGACGACGGCACCGGTTCGGACTCGGACATCATCGCGGGCATGGAGTGGGCCGCGAAGCAGGGTGCGGACGTGATCAACATGTCGCTCGGCTCGGACTGGGAGGAGTCCTCCGGGAAGGACCCGATGTCCAAGGCGGTGAACCGCCTGACCACGGAGCACGGCACGCTGTTCGTCGTCGCGGCGGGCAACGCCGGGACGGTGGACTCGATCGGCTATCCCGCGGCGGCGGCGTCGGCCCTGACGATCGCCGCGGTGGACGACGCCGACCAGCTCGCGGAGTTCTCCAGCCGCGGGCCGCGGATCGACGGCGCCGTGAAGCCGGAGCTGGCGGCGCCGGGCGTCGAGATCGCCGCGGCGCGCTCCGGCGGCGGCACGAAGGATCCGTACGTCGAGTACAGCGGCACGTCCATGGCGACGCCGCACGTCGCGGGCGCGGCGGCCGCACTGCTGCAGGCCCAGCCGGACCTGCGGCCCCTCCAGGCCAAGGCGATCCTCATGGGGTCGGCAGACCCGGTGCCGGGGTCCGTCTTCGAGGTGGGCTCGGGTCGCCTGCACATCCCCTCGGCGACCGAGCAGGAGGTGCTGGCGCATCCGGCGTCGGTGTCGTTCGGGAAGCTCGAGTTCCCGCACGACGGGACGACGTCACGGTCCGTGCGGTACCGCAACCTGTCCGAGGCCGCGGTCACGCTGGACCTGACGGTGGTGGCGACGGACGAGGAGGGCGCGACGGCCACCGGCATCACGCTCGACAAGAACAGCGTGACCGTCCCCGCCGGCGGCACCGCCTCGGTCGGTGTCACCCTCGACGAGTCGGCCGGGGACGCCGGTCAGTACAGCGGCACGATCCTCGCGACGGGCGCTGACGGCGCGACCGTGCGCACGCCGATCGGCTGGGAGCAGGGGCCAGAGCTGTTCGACGTCACCCTCAAGGGGATCGGGCGCGACGGCAAGCCGCACCGGGGCATCACCGAGTACAGCCTGGTGAAGCTGGACGACCTGGAAGGCCGCTACAACGTCTCGGACTACACCGAGAACGGTGAGGACGGGGTGCACCAGCTCCCCGCCGGGACCTACGACCTGACCCGGTTCCAGTACCGGACGAACGCGGACGGTGACGTGTCGCAGCTGGTGAGCTCCGACATTCCCCAGCTCAGGGTGACGGGCGACATGACCGTCACCCTGGACGCGCGCAGGGCGATGCCGGTATCGATCAAGGCCCCGAAGGCCACGAAGACGGTCGGCACCGGGGTGCTGGTCGAGCGGACCGTCGACGGCGTGCCGGCGGTCTCCGGGGCGATCTTCGCGTCGGGCACCTCGAAGGTGTACCTCGGGAAGACGCCCGCGGCGACCATCGGTGAACACCGGGTCACCGTCGAGGGGCACCTGTCCGAACCGGTGACGGGCGCCAAGCCGCCGTCGTACACCTACAACCTGATGTTCCCGCAGACCGCGGTCACGACCGGGACGTTCAAGGCCCGCGCCAAGGACCTCGCCGCGGTCAAGGTCACGCACCACAAGCCGGTGTCCGGGGCGACCCTCAACGCGCAGTGGGGGGGCCTGGCCGAGGGCAACCTGGAGGGTCTCCCGACGCCCTACGACGCCTTCCCCACGGTGCCGGGAACCCGTACCGACTATCTGACGGCCGACGGGGTGGAGTGGACCCGCGACGTGTCGTACGAGAAGGGCGGAGAGCCTGTGGCGATGTTCCGGTCGGACCTCAGGGAGTACAAGCCCGGCAGCCGCAACACCCTGGAGATCGGCGGGTCCCCGCGCACCCCGCAGGCCGAGGTGGCGCAGGCGGAGAACACCATGCTCGTCGATGCCTCGGGCTGGTCGGACGCGGCGGGCAACGCGGAGGTCGGGTCGGGGACCGGCCGGCTCGTGGTGCGTCAGGACGGCGAGGTGGTCGCCGACACCACCGAGGGCGGGGCGGAACTGGTCGTCCCCGACGCCGGCGCGGACTACGCGATGACGTACACGGGGAAGCTCCCGTCCGGCGTCTTCCACACCGGCGCCGGAGTGCGCGGTGAGTGGACGTTCCGCGCGGAGCCCGGCGAGTGGTCGTTCGACGACCCGTACGAGCGCCCGATGCTCGACGTCCGGTACGACGTCGCCGGGATCGGCACCACCGGCAGGGCACCGGCGCACACGACGATCGGTGTGCGGGTGGAGGGTGCCGACGGCGCCGTCGCGACGAGGTTCTGGTGGTCCGCGAACGACGGCAGGACCTGGAAGGCGGCCAAGCTGTCCGGCGGCGTGGCGCGGGTGAAGGCCCCGCAGGGCGCGACCGCGATCTCGCTGCGGACCGAGGCCACCGACCAGGCCGGCAACACCGTGAAGGAGAGGGTGAAGCGCGCCTACCTCGTGAAGTAGCAGGCCGGACCCGCGCCACGACGTCCTGGCGCGGGTCCTGCCGAGGTGGGGGATCCCGGTGCGGACCTCACCCCCGCAGCGGGCCGGCCGGCACGAAGCCCGGCCGGCCCGCCAGTTCGCGCCCGCCGACACGAGACTGAGAATCCTTGGCCGACGCGAGGGCACGAACCTACTGGTCCGACGGGTGCCTCCCCAACGAGCCGGCGAGAACCTACAGTGGCGCCATGCCCTTCGAGACCCCCCTCGCCGACGGCGTCACGCTGCGCGAGCTGACCAAGGACGACGCCGTCGCGGTCGCCCACGCCTACATCCGCAACCGGGAGCACCTGGCACCGTGGGACCCGGCCCGGCCCGAGGAGTTCTGGACCGAGCAGTGGCACAAGGACCGGCTGTGGGTCCAGGTGCTCGCCAACACCAACGGGAACGCGCTGTACACGGTGCTCGAGGCGCCGGACGGCGAGATCGTGGGCCGGCTCAACCTCACCGACATCGTGCGCGGCGCCTTCGAGAACGGCCACATCGGCTACTGGATCGACGCCCGGTACACGGGGCGGGGCCTGATGACGGGCGCCCTGGAGGCCCTCGCTGCCCACGCCCGGGACGGCCTCGGCCTGCACCGCCTGCAGGCGGCCACCCTGCCGCACAACACGGCCTCGCAGGCGGTGCTGAAGCGGGTCGGCTTCGAGAAGATCGGCTACGCGCCGAGCTACCTGAAGATCGCGGGCGACTGGCAGGACCACGTCGTGTTCCAGCTGATCCTGCACGACTGAGGGCTGTTTTCACCCCCGTCAACAGGCGCGACGTCTTGACCTGCGGTACACAGGGGTGCACGACCGAGGCCGCGGGGGTGGGGCGTCGGACGCGTACCCCGCGGGCCAGCCCGCGGGGTGGCTGATGCCCGGGGACCCGGGCCCCGACCGGGGGGAGACCACCATGGCAAGCATCCACGGAAGCTCGTTGTCGATCGCGCTCCTGACAGCTCTGCTCGATCCCGAAGAGGACGGCCTGAAGTCACCACACGTCCAGGACCTGCTCCAGGAGGCGCTCGAGACGCGCGAGGACGCGCGCGACGTGATCGTCGCCCTGCTCGCCTCGTCCGGGTCGATGCTCCGGCAGATCAGCCACCACAACGACCAGGACCCCCTGGAGTCCCTGCAGAAGGTGGCCCTGGGCTTCCAGCGCAAGGTGGTCCAGCTCCCCAGCTGAGTCAGCCGTCCGCGACGGCCTCCGCGTCCCGCAGGACGCGCAGCACGTTGCCGCTGCACAGCCGGCCGAGGTCGGCGTCCGACCAGCCCCGTTCCGCGAGCGCCGCGAGCAGGCGGGGGTAGCCGGTCACGTCCTCGAGGCCCTCGGGCAGGCTGGGCGTGCCGTCGTAGTCGCCGCCGAGCCCGACGTGCTCGATGCCGGCGACCTCGCGGACGTGCTCGACGTGCGCCACGACGTCGGACAGCGTGGTGCGCGGCTGGGGGTGCTCCGCCTGCCACCGGGCGACGAACGGCTCGAAGGCGCCGATGTCGGCGCTCCGGATGCCCTCCGCCGCCGCGGCCTGCGCACCCTCGGCACGCCACGCGGCCACGGCGGGCGACACGAACTGCGGTACGAACGTCACCATGCAGACGCCGCCGTTGGTCGCCAGGGTGCCGAGCACGTCGTCGGGCACGTTGCGGGGCACGTCGCAGACGGTGCGGGCGCTGGAGTGGCTGAAGATCACCGGGGCCCGCGTGACACGCAGCGCGTGGCGCATGGTGCCCGCGGAGGTGTGCGAGAGGTCGACGAGCATGCCGATCCGGTTCATCTCGCGCACCACGTCCTCGCCGAACGCCGAGAGGCCGCCCAGCACCTCCTCGTCGGTGGCGGAGTCGGCCCAGGGCACGTTGTCGTTGTGCGTGAGCGTCATGTAGCGCACCCCGAGCGTGAGGAGCATGCGCAGGACGGCGAGGGAGCCGTCGATGGAGTGACCGCCCTCGGCACCCATGAGGGAGGCGATGCGGCCCTCGCTCCACGCCTGCTCGACGTCGGCGGCGGTCAGGGCGAGCCGGAGCGTGTCCGGGTACCGCTCGACGAGGCGGTGCACGCAGTCGATCTGTTCGAGGGTGGCGGTGACGGCGGCCCCGCCCTGGAGCGTCGACGGCACGTACACCGACCAGAACTGGGCACCGACGCCGCCCTCGCGCAGGCGCGGCAGGTCGGTGTGGGTCGTCGTGAGCCGCCGGCCGACGTCGACGGCGTCGAGGTCGTAGAAGGACTGCTCGCGCAGCTCCCACGGGAGGTCGTTGTGCCCGTCCCAGACGGGGTGCTTCTCGAGGAGCGCGGAGATGCGGTCGGCGGTCGTCATGCGGACGACGCTACCGCCCGCCGGCCCGGGAACGTGTCGGACGTACAGGCCACCCCGGTGGCCCGTACGTCCGACACGACGGGGGGTCAGCTCACGCGGTACCAGTAGCAGCCGGCGGTCTCGAAGCCCTTGGCCGTCGACGGCATGGTGATGGTCGTGGCCTCGTCCACCATGCGGTGCCCCGCCAGGTTGGACCGGTTCGCCAGGCCCGTGAACTCCTTGATGAACGCGTAGTAGCAGGTCTCGCCGGCCGCGGCAGGCCCGGGTGTCACGTAGGTGCCGCGTTCGAGCTGGTCACCGAGCACGTACACGCCGTCCTTCGGCGTCGTGTTCCGCGGGGTGACCATGCCCGGGTAGTGGCGCACCCAGGTGCCGCAGTCCATCGACCGGAACGAGCCGTCCGTCGACTTCGCGGTGGCGACGCGCTGCCCGGAGCCCCAGTCCGCGCCGAGCACCACGTCGGCGTCGTTCAGGCGCTCCCAGACGCAGTCCTTCGTGTTCTTGGCCACGTACGTGGCGGCCGGTACGCCGTAGCGGCCCACGTACCACCACTCGTCCGCGGGCACCGTGTCGGCGGGCTGGTAGACCGGCACCGAGGTGCTGCTCTTGTCGGTCGTGGCGTAGCCCGACTTGCGGCCGGTCACCACGACCGACAGCCGCTTGCCCACGTGCGCGCCGGCGATCCGGTACGTCGTCCCCGTGGCGCCCGCGATCGGCACGCCGTTCGAGTACCACTGGTAGGTGACGTACGCGCCGGGCCGCCAGGTGCCCGCGGCGACCCGCACGGTGGACCCCACCCGCGCGGTGCCCGTGATGCGCGGCGTCGGCACGGAGGAGAACCGGGTGCCGATGGCCCGCTGGGTCGAGGTGACGGTCTTGGTCGTGTAGCTGGTGCGCTTGCGCGTCACCGAGACCGAGAGGGTGCGGCCCTTCCAGGTCGACGGGATCCGGTAGGAGGACCCGGTGGCACCGCTGATCGCCCGGCCGTCGACCCGCCACTGGTAGGTGGTGGTGGCGGCCGACGGCGAGGACGGCGGCGCCGACACCGAGACGGTGCCGCCCGGGGCGGGCGATCCGACGAGGCGCGGGCGGGTCTGCGTGAACACCCCGTAGCCGACGGCCTTGGCCGCGCTCGTCCGGGCGGCGCCGTCGTACCCGCGGCGGGAACCGGTGATGGTCACGGTGAGCTGCTTGCCGCGGTCGGCGGCGCGCGGCGTGAAGGTGAACTTCGTGGCGCCGGAGATCGCGGTCCCGTCGACCTTCCACTGGTAGGTGAACCGCGTGCCGGACGTCCAGGTGCCGGACAGCGCCCGCAGCGTGCTGCCCACGCGGACGGTCCCGCTGATCGTCGGGGCGGCCGCCTTGATCGCGGTCTTCTGGACGACAGGTGTCGGCGCGCTGGTCACGGCCGTGGGGATGTAGCCGTCCGCCGTGCCGACGACGGTCACGGAGAGCGCCGCGCCGGCGTCCCGGCCCTTGGGCGTGTAGGTGGCCCCGGTCGCCCCGGAGATCATCGCGCCCGGCCGGCCGTCGGCGGGGTCGAGGTCACGGCGCCACTGGTAGCTGAGCGTCGCGGCAGGGGTCCACGTACCGACCGTGGCGGTCAGGGGCGTACCCACCTCGTAGGCGTCGCCGGAGACCGTCGGCGCGGGGGTGTCGGTGAACGACTCCTCCTGGGCCAGCTCGTACGCGGCGAGCACGTCGAGCTTGCCCTCGCCCCACACGTTGTTGTCGTCGGCGGTCCCGCCGCAGGCCGTGTTGTTCACGTCGTGCGCCGCGCCGTCGAGGATCGCGCGGGTCCGGGGCACGTCGCCCACGAGGGCGGGCACCGCGTCCCACAGCAGCGCGACGGCGCCCGAGACGTGCGGGGCGGCCATGGACGTACCGGACCACCGCTCGTACCCGTTGCCGGGGACGGCCGACAGGACGTCGACGCCGGGCGCGGCGATGTCGGGCTTCACGGCGCCGCCCTGGCCGGGGCCCCGCGAGGAGAAGGCGGCGATGCTGCCCGCCGACGAGAACGCGCCGACCGAGTAGGACGCCTGGCGCGCCCCGGGGCTGCCCGAGGACTCGCAGCCCCACTCGCCGTCGTTCCCGTTGGACCAGGTGCTGAAGATGCCGGCCGCCTCCCAGGCGGTGATGACGTCCTCCATGAACGGGTCGTTCGTGCGGGACATGCCCCACGAGTTGTTCACGATGTGCGGCCGCTTGCTCGGGTCGGCCGCGCTGCCGTCGGCGCGGGTCGGTGCCAGCATCCACTCACCGGCCGCGACCAGCCAGGAGTCGAGGCAGGCGTCGGCGCAGCCGTTCGCCGCGATCCACCGCGCGCCCGGGGCCACGCCGATGCTCGTGGTGCCGTTGCCGGTGCCGACCATGGTGCCCATCGTGTGGGTGCCGTGCCCGTGGTCGTCCCGGGGCGTGGTGGCGCCCACGTGGGCGGCGTCGAACCAGTTGTAGTTGCTGGTGGTCGTCGCGCCGCGGTACTGCGCGGACAGCGCCGGGTGGGAGCGGCTCACGCCGGTGTCCAGGCCGGCCACGACGATGCCCTCGCCGGTGAAGCCCTGGTTCCACATGTCGTCGGCGTTGATCGCCTTGATGCCGTAGGTCGGGGCGCCCGCCGCGGCCGTGGTCGCGGCCTGTGTCGTCTCCGGCTCCTCCACGGCGTGCTGCGTCGTGGCCCGCACCTCGGCGACCTCGGGGGCGCCCGCGAGCTCGACCGCCTGGTCGAGCGAACCGTCCTCGACCAGGATCGCGTTGGTCGCCCAGTACGACGTGTACTCGGTACCGGAGCGTTCCAGGGCGGCGATCGTGCGCGCCTGGGCGGACTCGGCCGCGGCGGTGAGCGTGTCGTACACGTACTGGCCGCGCTCGGACCAGCTCGTGATGCCCGCGGCGGCCGACAGGTCGGGCTCGTCGTCGAACCGCAGCCAGAAGTCGGTGGTGCCACGGGTCGCGAAGGCCTTCGCGGCGGCGGGGGCGATCTTGTCGGCCGGGTCGACGGCGCCGGGCGCGACCCGGCCGGCGGCGGTGCCGGAGGCGTCGGCGGCGTCCGCGGCGCCGCGGGGTGCGTCCCCGGGAGCGGCCGGCGGAACAGGGGCGGGGCCTGGTACGGCGACCGCCGTGCCGGGTGCCGCCAGGAGCGCCAGGGCGGTGGCCGTGGCCAGGGTCCTGGACAGGCGTCGGGTGCGTGGATGCATGGATACTCCAGGCTGGGGCGCCCGGGTTCCGGGCGCACGGGACCTGCGCGCGGCAGGGGGTATGCCGTGAACGTAGCGCCCCGGATCAGGCGAAACTCCGAAAACGGAGAGAAATCACCCGGGCATTTCTCAGGATTCGCGGCGGCCGCGCAGCCGGTCGATCTCGCGGCGTTCCCGCTTGGTCGGACGACCCGTGCCGCGGTCGCGCAGCCCGACCGCCTCCCGCTCGACGCGCGTCGGCAGCGCCGGGCTGTGGTCCAGGTACGCCCGGACCGCGATCGGGGCGCCGACCCGCTTGGGCAGCAGCTCGACCACCTCGATCACCCGGTCGCGGAGCGGGTCACGCCACGTCACACGGTCGCCCACGGCGACGGGCGCCGACGGCTTGGCGACCTTCCCGTTGATCCGGACCCTGCCGGTGCGGCACAGCTCGGCCGCGACCGACCGGCTCTTGGTCAGCCGCACGGCCCACAACCAGACGTCGATCCGCACCCGGCCATCCTGCCATCCGGGAGCGGCGCCCCGCGGGGCGCCGCTCGTCAGGCCGACGGTTCGTACTCGAACCGCTCCACGGTCGCCACGGAGGACGACGGCGCACCGTTGCTCGTCGCGACCACACCGAGCCAGAGCCCGAGGAAGCCCCCGGCGGACACGCTGTCCAGGGTGCGACCGTCGGCCACGGCCAGCAGCGCCGGCGGATCGTCGCCCGACGCGGCGAGCAGCCCGTAGTCCTGACCCCGGACCTGGAGGACCAGGGTGACCGGTTCCGGACCGTCCGTGCCGTCGGGCAGGGCACGCTCCCCGAGCACCGTCGCCACCCCGTCCTGCCGGTGCACCGCGCGGACCCGGCGCCCGCCGTCCTCCGAGGTCCCGGTCACCACCAGCACCACGTGATCCTTCTCCGACTGGCGCACCACCAGACCGGCCTGCTCGTCCGGGCTCGCCGGGTCGAAGCGCAGCACGGCCCGGACGGTGACGTCCCGGTGCTGCTGGCGCACGCCCAGGAACGCGGGCGTGCCGGCGTCCGCCAGGGTCTCCGGGCGCAGGCGCAGCCGCCAGCCCTCGCCGTCCGGCGTGGCGAAGTCGGCCGGACCGCGCAGACCGGTCCAGCGCAGGTCGCCGGGCGGCACCACGCCCGCCTCCGGCGGCGGGGGCGGCGTCGCGACAGGTCCTGCGGCGACCGAGACGGGTACCTCCACGACCTCGGGCACCCGCCCCTGTCCCGGTGCGAAGACGGGCCAGCCGTCCTCCCACGCCACGGGGACGAGGAACGTCTCGCGACCGAGGTTGTAGTGATAGCCGCCGTAGGTGCGCATGGCCAGCAGCACGGCCCACCACGAGCCGTCGGGCGCCTCCACCAGGTCGGCGTGCCCCACCCCGACGACGTCGGTCCCACGCCCCAGGTGCCGGTGGGTCAGCACCGGGTTCGCCCGGTTGCCCACGTAGGGACCGGTCACCGAGTCGGAGCGCGCGACCGACACGGCATGGTGGAACTCCGTGCCGCCCTCGGCGGCCAGCAGGTAGTAGGTGTCGCCGACCCGGTACAGGTGCGGTCCCTCCGCCCAGACCGCACCCAGGACGGCGCCCCGCCAGAGCACGTGCTCGGGACCGGTGAGCCGCATGGTCGCCGGGTCGAGCTCGCGCAGCCACACCTCGGTCTGGTCGTGCCACTCCGGCTCCCGGGCCAGCCGGGTGCCGTGCAGCCAGACACGGCCGTCGTCGTCGAAGAACAACGACGGGTCGATGCCGTCCTCACCCAGCCAGACCGGGTCCGACCACGGCCCCGACGGGTCGGTCGCGGTCAGCACGAAGTTGCCGCCCCGCGCCCGGTCCTGCTGGTCCACGAGCGTGCAGACCAGCCAGAACACCCCGTCGTGGTACCGCAGCGTCGGCGCGTACAGCCCGCCCGACGAGGCGATCCCCTGCATGTCGAGCTGTCCCGGCCGGTCGAGCGCGTGCCCGATCTGCGCCCAGTGGACGAGATCCCGGCTGTGGAACACGGGCAGGCCGGGAAAGTACTCGAACGTCGACGTGACGAGGTAGTAGTCCGCCCCGACCCGACAGATCGTCGGGTCGGGGTGGCAGCCCGGCAGGATCGGGTTGCGGACCGGTGTCACGGCACGACCGTGGCGCCGACCCACCGCGCGTCCGCGGTCGTGACCTCGTGCGCCGTGCCCGTGATCGTGACCACCCGGCGCGCCGCGGGCGCCGCGGCCGCAGCACCCGACTCGGGTGCGTCGTTGGGCTCGTTCAGGTCGGCGATGCCCTCGGCGACCACCCTGACAACGCTGTCGGCCGCGTGTGCGCCCACCCACACCTCGACGTCACCGGGCTCGACGACGCGCGTCATCGTGCGGTCGGTGAAGGCGAACCGGGTGGTCGGCACGTCGAACGCGACGGTCGCCGACTCCCCGGGCTCCAGCGTGACCCGGTGGTACCCGAGGAGCTGTGCCGTGGGCCGGGCGACCGAGCTCACGACGTCGTGCCCGTAGAGCTGCACGACGTCGGACCCCGCCACGTCCCCCGTGTTGGTCACGGTCACGACGGCGCTGAACGTGCCACCGGCCTCGACCGCCGGGTCGACGGACACCAGCTCGCGCGCGAACGTGGTGTACGACAGGCCGAAGCCGAAGGCCCGGACGGGGGTCGAGTCGGTCGACGTCACCTCGGACGCGCCGCCCAGCACCGGGTGCAGGTAGGAGTAGGGCTGCGCACCCGCCGAACGCGGCAGCGACACCGGCAGGCGGCCGGACGGGTTGACCCGCCCGGAGACCACGCCCGCGAGGGCCGTGCCCCCCTCCTCCCCGGGGAAGAACGACTGGAGCACCGCGCCGGGCGTCCTGCCCGCCGTGGCGCTCGCGTCGTCGAGCGCCCAGCCGATCGCGTAGGGGCGGCCGGTGAGCAGCACCATCACGACCGGCTTCCCCGTGGCGAGCACCGCCTCGACGAGCTCGCGCTGCACGCCCGGCAGGTCGAGCGACTCGCTGTCGTTGCCCTCGCCCACCGTGCCACGGCCGAACAGCCCGGCCTGGTCCCCGACGACGACGACCGCGACGTCGGCGGACTCCGCGGCGGCGACGGCGTCGGCGAACCCGGAGGTGTCGTCACCCTCGACGTCGCAGCCGCGCGCGAACACGAGCTCGGGCCCGCCCTGACCGCCGAGCTCGGCGGTCAGCGCCTCGGCCACGGACGGGATCTCGAACCCGGCGGGCACGCCCGGGTGGTGTGCCAGCACGTGGTTGGCGAAGGAGTAGCAGCCCATCAGGGCCTCGGGCCGGTCGGCGTTGGGCCCGATCACCGCGACCCGGGACGGCGCGTCGTGCCACGAGCCGAGCGGCAGCACACCGTCGTTGGCCAGCAGCACCACCGACTCCTCCGCGAGGCGCCGCGCGACGTCACGGTGTGCGGGCGAGTCCAGGTCCACGACCGCGGGCGGCGCGTCCTCGTACACGTCCGGCTCCAGGAGGCCGAGCTGCTCCTTCTGGCGCAGTGCGCGCAGCACCGCGCGGTCCACCACCTCGATCGGCACGGCGCCGTCCTTGACGAGGGCCGCGAGGGGCTCGAGGTAGGCGTCACCGGTCGGCAGCTCGACGTCGACGCCCGCCTGCAGCGCGGCCGCGGCGGCCGCACCCCGGTCCGCGGCGATCGCGTGCATGACGTTCAGGAACGCGACGCCGAAGTAGTCCGCGACCACGACGCCGTCGAACCCCCACTTCTCGCGGAGCACGCCCGTGAGGTACTCCTCGGAGGAGTGCATCGGCACACCGTCGACATCGTTGTACGACGCCATGACGGACCGGACGTCGCCGTCGAGCACCGCCATCTCGAACGGCGGGAGGAACACGTCGGCGATCTCGCGGGGCCCCGCGCTCACCGGGGCGTGGTTGCGCCCCGCCTTCGAGGCGGAGTAGGCCACGAAGTGCTTGAGGGTGGCGTGCACGCCGGCGTCCTGCATGCCTCGCACGTACGAGGTGCCCACCGTGCCGACGAGGTACGGGTCCTCGCCGATGCACTCGTCCACGCGCCCCCAGCGCGGGTCACGGATCACGTCGAGCACCGGTGCGAGGCCCTGGTGGATACCCAGCTCGCGCATCGACTCCCCGATGAGGCGACCCATCTCGGTCACCAGCTCCGGGTCGAACGACGCTCCCCACGCCAGCGGCGTCGGGAAGGTCGCCGCCTTCCAGGCGGCCAGCCCGGTGAGGCACTCCTCGTGCACGAGGGCGGGGATCCCGAGCCGCGTCTCCCGCTTGATGCGGCGCTGCTCGTCCCAGAGCCACGCGGCCCGCTCGACCGGGTCCACCGGCCGCGTGCCGTACACGCGGGTGTAGTGGCCCAGGCCGTTCCTGGTGATCTCCGGGAGCGCTGTGGACCCCTGGTCGCCGGCCATCTCGCCCTGCATCGGCGCCACGACGTTCCCGCCCTGGTCCAGCCAGTACCCGACGAGCTGCGCGAGCTTCTCCTCGAGGGTCATCTGTGCGTGCAGGTCGCGCACGCGCTCCGACACCTCGGGCATCGCCCTCAGCGCCAGCGGCAGCTCCGTCATGGAACGTTTTCCTTTCTCGGTCCTACGTATGTGTGAGACAAGCTCCGAACCCGGGCGGTCGGTCAGCCCTTGACGGCACCCGTGAGGCCGCCGACGATGCGCCGCTCGAAGAGCGAGAAGAAGATCAGCGCCGGGATCATGGACAACGACGTGAAGGCGAGCACCCGTGCGGTGTCGACGGAGTACTGCGAGGCGAACGCCTGGACGCCGAGGGGCAGGGTGTACGACAGCTCGTCGTTCAGGATGAACAGCGGCAGCAGGTACGAGTTCCAGGACGCGACGAACGCCAGGATGCCGGTCGTGATCACGCCCGGCAGGGACAGCGGGACCACCATCCGGAAGAAGAAGCCGAGGCGGCTCGCGCCGTCGATCGACGCCGCCTCCTCGATCTCCTGGGGGATCGCCCGCAGGAACGGGACCAGGATGATCACCGTCGTCGGGAGCGCGAAGGCGATCTGCGGCAGCACGATGCCGCCCATGGTGTTCATGAGGCCGAGGTCCCGGATCAGGATGTACAGCGGGGTGATCGCCACCGTCATCGGGAACATGAGGCCCGCGGCGAACAGTGCGTACATGGCCCCGTTGAGCTTGAAGTCGTACCGGGCCAGGACGAAGCTCGCCATGAGCCCCAGCGCGACGACGCCCACGGTCGTCAGCACGCCGGCGATCGCGGAGTTGCCGACCTGACGCCAGAACACCTCGCTGACCAGGACCTCGACGTAGTTCTCGATCACCCAGGGGCTGGGCAGCCCGGACGGGTCGGCGGTGATCTGCGCGTTCGTCCGGAAACCGCCCGCGATGATGTAGAGCACCGGGGCGATGCAGATACCGACGAAGAAGAACGCGACCACGTACGTCAGCGGGCTGCCCCAGGCCACCTTCGGAGCCTTGCGCAGCGTCTGCCCGGAGGTGGTGGGGGCTTCGAGCAGCGTCGCCATCACTTCTTCCCTTCCGTGAGCGCGCCCGCCGTGTCCCGGCGCAGCACGTAGCGCTGGTAGACCAGCGCGATGACGAGCGAGACCAGGAACAGCACGACGGCGACGGCGTTGCCGTACCCGTAGTTCCCGGCGAGGCGCCCGTTGAGGACCATGTAGGTCGCCATCGTCGACGTACCCGCCGTCGCGGAGACGTACTGACCCCAGATGATGTAGACGAGGTCGAAGAGCTGGAGCGAGCCGATGATGGACAGGAAGGCCCAGATCCGGATCGTCGGCCCCAGCAGCGGGATCGTGATGGTGCGCTGGATCTGCCAGTAGGAGGCGCCGTCGATGGCGGCGGCCTCGGACAGCTCCTCGGGGATGCTCTGCAGTCCCGCCAGGAAGAGGATCACGGCGAAGCCGATGTACTTCCAGGTGATGATGATCATCAGCGACCAGATGGCGATCTTGGGGTCGGACAGCCAGTCGACGGCCAGGAAGCCCAGACCCACCTTCTCCAGCAGGTCGTTGACCGCGCCCGAGGTCTGGAGCATGAGGCTCCAGCCGGTGCCGACGATCACCTCGGAGATCACGTACGGCACGAAGATCAGCACGCGGATGATCGACCGCCCGCGGATGTTCTGGTTCAGCAGCAGCGCGAGCACGACCGCCGCCGGCCCCTGCAGCACGAGCGAGAGCACGACGATGAAGCCGTTGTGCATGATCGCCTCGTGGAAGGCGGTGTCGCGGAAGATCGTGAGGTAGTTGTCGAGCCCGACGAACTCCGTCGGCGGCCCGTACCCCTTCCACTTGAAGAACCCGTAGTAGGCGGCGAGCACCACGGGAAGGATCACGAACGCGACGAACACGACGATCGCAGGACCCGAGAGCAGGGTGATCTCGAAGGTCTTGCGCCAGTCGGGCCGGCCGCCCCGCCGCCGGCGGGCCGGGGGCGGCGTGGTGCCGCCCCCGGCCGCCGAGAGCCCCTCAGGCGAGGTGGTCACGGTCGTCGCTGAGTTCTCGCCCAGGGAGTGAGTCATCGCTGCCGTTACTCCATCGCGGCCGCGGCGTTCACGGCGTCGACGATGCTCTGCGGGTCACCGTTGCCGGCCAGCATGTCGACGACACCGGCGTTGAGCGCGTTGCCGACGTTCTGGCCGTAGAGGGTGTCGAGCCAGACGGACACGTACGGGGCCTCGTTGTACGCCTCCAGCACCGACTTCAGCGCCGGGTCGGTGACGACGCCCTGGGCGTCCTTGCTGGCGGGCAGCGTCACGAACGCCTCCGCGTAGTTCTCCTGGTACTCCTTCTGCATGAAGAAGTTGAGGAACTCGGCGCACTCCGGCGGGGCCTCCACGAAGCAGGAGTAACCGTCGACGCCGCCCATGAACGCGGCCGGGTCGCCGTCGCCGCTCTCCGTGGCGGGGAACGGGAACCAGCCGAGGTCCGCCAGCGGCTTCTGGTCCGGGGTCAGGGACGCGATCACGCCCGGGTCCCAGGCGCCCATGAGCTCCATGGCAGCCTTGTGGTTGGCGATGAGGCCCGCCGAGGAGCCGGCACCCTGCTGGGCCGACGTGGTGAGGTAGCCGTCGTTGAACGGCTCCGTCGCGGCCAGCTCCTGCAGGTCCTCGCCGGCGCGCAGCCAGCACTCGTCGTCGAAGCTGCGCGACGACGCGGCGCTCTCCAGGGTCTCCTGCGAGCACTCGCGCAGCGCGAAGAAGTAGTACCAGTGCGCGGCGGGCCAGGCGTCCTTGGCACCGAGCGCGATCGGGGCGATGTCAGCCGCCTTCAGGTCCGAGACCGCGGCGTCGAGCTCCTCCACGGTGGTGGGGGTGGCGGTGATGCCGGCCTCGTCGAAGAGGTCCTGGCTGTAGTAGATGCCGCCGGGCAGGATGGCCGTGGGCATGCCGTAGATCGCGCCGTCGACGGTGAAGGCGCTGAAACCCGCCTCGCCGACGGCGGTCATCGTGGCCTCGTCGATCGAGTCGCTGAGGTCCATGACCTGACCCGCCTCGACGACGTCGGCCAGCTTGCCGCCGCCACGGGCCATGAAGATGTCGGGCGCGTCGCCCGAGTTGAGGGCGGTCTGCAGCTTGCCGTCCATCTCCTCGTTCTGGACGGCCTGGACGTTGATCGTGACGCCCGGGTTGGCCTCTTCGAAGGCCGCGACGGTGTCTTCCCAGTACGCCTTGCCGGCGCCGGTGGTCGAGTTGTGCCAGAAGGTCATCGTGACGTCGCCGTCCGAACCTCCCTCACTGCCGCCGCCGGAACAAGCCGTGGCGAGCAGGGCAACGGTGGCGCCCAAGGCAAGAATGCCTGAGGCCCGCGTCTTCCTCATCATTGTGGAACCCCTTGAAAGTCGTCATCGACGGTCGGCAGGAGCCTGCCGGTTCGACGGACCGCGGAGCCCGTCTCGCATGAGCGTGGCAGTCGGGTCATGGTTTCGTCAAACGGTTTCGATATCGATTTCGAAACGGATTGGCCAGTCGGCTGCCGCCGTGGCCCGGATGTACTGTCTCTTCCGTGCACAGTGGGACGAGTTCACCCGGGTCCACCGCCGGACCGGGTGACGACGCGTCGGACGCCTCCGGGACCCCGGAGCCGTCCGTCGTCCAGGCGAGCGCGACCGGCCGCGCCACCATCACCGACGTCGCCCGCGTGGCCGGCGTCTCGGTGGCCACCGTCTCGAAGGTCGTCAACGGGCGCTACGGCGTGGCCGCGGCGACGGCGGAGCGGGTGCTCGGCGTCGTCGCCGACCTCGGGTACGAGTCGTCGCTGGTCGCCCGCAGCCTGCGCCGCCGGCAGACCAACGTGATCGGCGTGCTCGTGGCCGAGTTCGAGCCCTTCAGCACCGAGCTGCTCAAGGGCATCTCGGCGGCCGTGGAGGGCACGGGCTACGAGCTCCTCGCCTACTGCGGTGACGCGGGGCGCTCCGACCACGTGGGCTGGGAGCGCCGCTCCCTCTCCCGCCTGGCGGGCACCCTGATCGACGGGGTCGTCATCGTCACCCCCACGCTCGCGCTGCCGCAGCACGACGGCGTACCCATCGTCGCCATCGACCCGCACACCGGGCCCACCGGGCCCGCCACCGTCGACTCCGACAACCTGGGCGGCGCCCGTACCGCCACCGAGCACCTCATCGGCCTCGGCCACACACGCATCGGCTACCTGGGCGGACGCGCCGACCTGGAGTCCGCGCGCCTGCGCGAGCTGGGCTTCCGGGAGGCGATGGCGGCCGCGGGGCTCACCCCGGACCCGACCCTCGTGCTGGAGGGCGGCTACCGCCCGGACCGATCCGACCGCCCCACCCACGACCTGCTCGAACGCCCCGACCGGCCCACCGCCGTCTTCGCCGCGAACGACCTGTCGGCGATCCACGTGATCCAGGTGGCCCAGGAGCTGGGCCTGCGCGTCCCGGAGGACCTCTCGGTCATCGGCTTCGACGACATCCCCGAGGCCGCCGCGTCGACGCCGCCGCTGACCACCGTCGCGCAGTCGCTGCACGAGATGGGCGCCGAGGCCCTGCGGATGGTCATCGCGATGCTGGAGTCGGGCGACACGGCCGGCCGGCACACCCGCCTGACCACCCGCCTGGTCGAGCGCGCGAGCACGGCGCCACCGCCCCCGGCCTAGCCCCGGTCCGGCAGGAGGCCCGGCAGGAGCGGCGCCACCAGGCGGTCTGCGAGACCCGGTTCCGCCGTCGACCCGTCGCCCCAGAACGTGGCCAGGAACGCCTGGTGCAGGGCTGCGCCCACCAGCAGCCGTGCGGCGGCCTCGGCGTCCACGTCGGGTCGTACCCGGCCGGCCGCGCGCTCCGCCTCCAGGTAGGCCTGGACCCGGAGCTGTGGCGTCTGCGGCCCCGCACCGTGCGCGGCGATGGCCTCGCGATGGCGGGCGAGGAGCGTGCTGCTGGAGAAGATCGAGGCCGACACGGGGAAGCTCTCGACGTAGAAGTCGAGCAGCCCGGTGACCATGCGCGCGAGGTTGTCCGCCACCGACCCGGAGCCGACGGCCGAGTCCGGCAGCACGAACCCCGGCAGCCGCTCCTGGAGCACCGCCATGAAGAGTCCCTGCTTGTCGTCGAAGTGCCGGTACAGCAGCGCCTCGGAGCAGCCGGCCGCGCGCGCGATCTCCTTGGTGGTCGCGTGCGCGACACCCTGTTCGCGCATGACACGCGCCGCCGCGTCGAGGATCCGCTCCCGTGTGCTCATGCCCGCCATTCTCGCCCCGTTCCCTTGACCCACCATCATGCCTGGTGACAGGGTGTGAGTAAACATTCACTCACACCCGGAGCGGATTCGCTCCGGGACCGGAGGAGGCACCATGAGGATCGCTGTCGTCGGAGCGAGCGGCCGTACCGGCCGCGAGCTCGTCCGGGCCGCCACCGCGGCCGGCCACGAGGTCGTGGCCGTGGTGCGCGACCCGTCGCGGTTGGCCGACCCCCCGGACGAGGTCCGCGTGGCCGACGCGTCCGACGTCGCCGCGCTCACCGCCGCGTTCCAGGGGGTCGACGCCGTCGCGAGCTGCCTCGGCCCCGTACCCGGCGAGTCGCCGCACGTGCTGCGCGACGGCATCACCGCCGTGCTCGCGGCGATGGACGCCGCGGGCGTGCGCCGGCTGGTCGCGATCAGCGCGAGCGGCTGGCTGGTCGACGGTGACGACCCGCTGTCCCGCTACGTCGCCAAGCCCATCCTCAAGCGGGCGCTGGCCGAGGCGAACGCCGACCTGGAAGCCATGGAGAAGGTGATCAGGGCCGGCCACGCCGACTGGACGATCATGCGTCCGCCCCGTCTCCAGGACCGGCGCGGGACCGGCCGGTACAAGTCCCGGCGGGACGGCAACGTGCGCTGGGCCTGGACCATCGCCCGGCCCGACCTCGCGCTGGCGATGGTCGACGCGCTGGGCGACCGCACCGCCGTCGGGCAGGCGATCTCCGTCGCCGCGTGACCGGGGGTCCGGCCCGCCGAAATTGGCTCGCCGCCCGACGGCGGGCCGGGCACCCTGGTCCCATGACCACACCCGCCGGCCACGCGCCGGAGCAGACGCCGTGGCACGTCAGCGAGGTGCCGCCCGTGCCCTCGGCCGAGCATCCGGACGCCTGGCCGTACCACGGCATGACGGCCGTCGAGCAGGCGCTCGAGATCGCCAACGTCGGCCACGACGACCTGGCCCGCACCGCCCAGCAGAGCGTGAGCGGCATGCTGCACCAGGAGTACGCGGACAAGCGGCGCGTCGTCGCCGTCCGCGACCTGCCCGGCGGTGCGACACCGACCGCCGAGGACGTGATCGGGTTCGGCTTCCTGTCGATGCCGCGCGAGCACAACACCCACACGGCCGACATCTACGTGGGTGTGCACCCCGACCACCGGCGCCGGGGCATCGGCACCGCCCTGACCGAGCGCCTGGAGCAGGTTGCGGCCGAGGCCGGCCGGACCACGTTCTTCGGCTGGTCGCTCTCCCCGCGCGAGGCGGCAGAGGACGAGGAGGCGGTGCTGCCCGCCACCGGCGCCGGGCGGCTGCCCGCCGACGCCGCGGGCATCCGGTTCGCGATCGGCCGCGGCTACACGGTCGAGCAGGTGGAACGCATGTCGCGCCTCGACCTGCCGGTGGACCCGGCCGTGCTGGCGACGTTCGAGGCGGACGCGCGTGCCGCCGCCGGCGCCGACTACCGGACGCACACGTGGGAGGGCGTCCCCGAGGAGTGGCACGCGGGCTACGCGCAGCTCATGACCCGGATGTCGACGGACGTGCCGCAGGGCGCGCTCGACTTCGGCGAGGAGACCTGGGACGCCGAGCGGGTGCGGGTCTACCTCCAGGACCGGGCCGACAGCGGGCAGCGGCTCCTGACCACGCTGGTGGAGCACGTCCCGACCGGCGAGGTCGCGGGTGGCACGTCGTTCCTGCTGCAGGACGGCAAGCCGGCGTTCGTGTTCCAGGAGGAGACGATCGTGCTGGGCACGCATCGCGGGCACCGGCTGGGCATGCTGGTCAAGGCCGTGAACCTGCGGGAGCTCACGGCGCGCTACCCGCAGACGGAGCGGATCCACACGTTCAACGCGGAGGAGAACGCCCACATGCTCGCCATCAACGTGGCCCTGGGCTTCCGCCCCTCGGGCGCCGAGGCCGCCCTCCAGAAGCTCCTCCGCTGAGTGCGGGCTCCGTGCCCTTCCTCGCCCGAAAAAGCCGTGCTCCACGGCCCGGCCAGGAGCACCCTGGGACCATGACCACACCCTCGGCAGTACCCGCCCCGTCGACGGCGACGTGGCGGCTCGTCACCCCGCCGCACCCCGCCTCGCTCGACGACGCCGAGGCGTGGGCCTACCGCGGCATCGCCGACCTGCACGCCACCGCGGCGGCCGAGGACCTCGGCAGCTCGGACATCGCCCCGACGGCCATCGGGATCCTCGTGGGGATGAACAACCAGGACTACCTGCGCAAGCTGCGGCAGATCGCCGTGGTGGACACGCCCGCCGGACCGCAGGTCGTGGGCAGCGCCTTCCTGTTCCTCCACGTGCACTCGAACCCGGAGCTGGCGATCGGCGTGGTCGTGGTGCACCCGGAGCACCGGCGGCAGGGCATCGGGTCGGCGCTGGCCCGATGGGTGCAGGACGTCGCCCGCGCCGAGGGCCGTACGACGCTCCTGGCGCCCGTCGACTTCGGTCCCGCGCAGGACGCGGCCGCCGGGATGCTCACGCCGGCCTCGGGCAGCGGTGCCGTGGCGGCGGACCTGCCGGGCGTGCGGCTCGCGCAGCGGCTGGGCCTGACGCTGGAGCTCGTGGAGCGCCGGTCCCGCATGGACCTGCCCGCGGCGCCGGAGGTGGTGTCGCGCTTCGAGGCCGAGTCCCGCGCGGTCGCGGGCGACGCGTACCGCGTCCACACCTGGACGGCGCCGACGCCGGAGCAGTGGATCGAGCAGTACGCCGCCCTGGAGCAGGCGCTGTCGGACGACGAGCCGCGCGGCGGCCTGGAGGTCGAGTCCGACGTGTGGGACGCGGACCGCATCCGCGGGGAGGAGGCGGCGATCGCCGCCAAGGGTGACCGGTACGTGGTGACGGCCGCCGAGCACGTGGCGACCGGCCGGCTCGTCGCGATGACCATGCTCCAGTGGAACGACCTCAAGCCCGAGCACACCGACCAGCAGGCCACGGTGGTGCTCAAGGAGCACCGCGGGCACCGGCTCGGCATGCTCGTCAAGGCCGTGAACCTGCGCGAGCACGCGCGGCTGCGCCCCGGCTCCCGGCGGATCTACACCTGGAACAACGAAGAGAACCCGCACATGCTGGCGATCAACGTCGCGCTGGGGTTCGTCCCGACGGGCGGCTGCGCCAACTTCCAGGGCCCGCTCACACCAGCTCCGGAGTGAGGTCCGGCCCGTCGCCGAACGCGGCGTCGCCGTCGAACGGGTGCACCGGTCCACCCAGGTTGGTGCGGGGCAGCCGGAGCAGGTCCTGGTCCACGCCGCCGGGGGTGAGCATGAGCATCCAGTCCTCGGCCATGTCGCGCAGCTCGGTCTCCAGGTTGCCGATCTTGACCACCACCACGTCGGTACCGCGCGGGTCCACGCCGAGCGCGGTGAAGTCCGACTCCAGGTGAAACGGCCGGCGGCGCCCGGTCAGGATCACCCGGAGCCCGCCGGCCGCGACGACGCACACGATCCCCGCGAGCGGGTCGTCGGTCCGCACGTGCTCGACCACGCCCCGCAGCGTCACCGGGCCGTGCGGTCCGGCGTCGACGCGGGCACCGGCCTCCACCTCGACCACGGCACCCACCCCGGCGTCGGCGACCAGCCGTGCGGCCGCGGCGTCGGGCAGGGAGGCGTAGACGGCCGAGCGCCCGCCCTCCTCGGGCGGGCGGGCGAAGGCGGGCTCCGCCAGGAGGCGGGCGAGCGTCCACGTGACGTCGCCCGCGCCGCCCGCCATGGGGTTGTCGCCGGAGTCGGAGAGCAGGAACGGTCGCGCGTCGCTCGCGAGCACGGCCGCGAGGCACTCCTCGTAGGTGCCGGCGGGCGCCACCAGGTCGAACTCGTTCCGCGCGTCCCAGTACCGGCGGGCCAGCCGCCCGGCCTCCCGCACCAGGACGTCCGGCTCGTCCCCGGTGACGACCACGGCGGCCCGGCAGCGCGGCTCGTCCGCCCACGCGTACCCGACCCACAGGGACGCGTCGAGCACGCCGTCCAGCTCCGCGACCCGTGCCACGTCCTCGTAGATGCCCTTCGCCGGCTCGTGCCGGGTGCTGGTCCGCTCCCCCGGCAGCAGCACCGGCACCTGCACCCACGCCTTGTGCGGCCGTCCGCCGCCGTCGATCCGCCGCAGCAGGTCGGTGGCGACGCGCTCCCGGGCCTCGTCGTCGTCCTCGTGCGCCGCCGTGCGGTGGCAGGACACGAGGTCCACGGCCCGGGCCAGGTCGCGGGACACGTTGCCGTGCACGTCCATCGTGGCGGCCACCAGGCAGTCCGGCCCGACGGCGGCGCGCACCGCCCGCGCGAGGTCCGCCTCGGCGTCGGTGTACCCGAGCACCGACATGGCACCGTGCACGTCGAGCAGCACCCCGTCGAACGGACCCTGCGCCTCCAGGGCCAGGCCGATCTCGGTACGGACCGTCTCGTAGACGTCGGTCAGGACCGGGCCGCCCGGGAACGCGGCGGCGCGCAGGACGCCCACCCACTCGGCCGCCCGGCGCAGCGGGGCGCCGTCCCGCAGGAACGGGTACCGCCGGACCAGGTCGTTGCCGCGCAGCAGCGTGAACGCCGCCCACCCCGACCGGTGCGGGGAGTAGGTGCTGGACTCGATGGCCATGCCGCAGACCGCGATCCGCGGTCGGCCGGGGGTACGGGTCACGCGCGCAGTGTAGACAGGAGAACCCGGGACAAAGTACCCCTGCGCCACATGTCAGAGCCTCAGGTCACCCGGGTGACCTGAGGCTCTGGTACGAGGAGGTGGCTCCGGCTCAGTCGTTCGCGTCGTCCGGGGTGTCGTCGCCCGGGGTGTCGTCCTGGTCGCCGGCGTAGTTGGCGTCGTCCGGCGAGTCCGCCGACTGTGCCGAGCCCGCGGTGTCGACGGCCGACTCGTTGGGCGAGTCCGCCGACTCCGGCGACGGGTCGTAGTTCGCGTCGCCGGGCGAGTCCGCCGACTGCGCCGAGCCGGGCGTGTCCCGGGCCGACTCGTTGGGCGAGTCCGCCGACTCCGGCGACGGGTCCGTGGCCGCGTCGGCGCCACCGTCCGACCCGGTGGAACCCGTGAGGGAGACGGCCGCGGCGGCCTCGGTCCGCGGGGCCGGGTCGTTCAGAGCCGCGGCGGTGCTCGCACCCGCGACGCCGATCACGGCTGCCGCCCCGACGACGGCCCAGCGCTTCTTCATGGTCGACGGCTTCATCTCGGTGACCTCCGTTCTCGCGGCACCCGTCCCGGGTGCCTCCTGACGACGAGTCTGCTCCCCGGGGATGAGGTGACGAGGAGACCCCGATGAGACGGCTCTCATGTTCCCCCGACCATCTTCCCTCAGCCCCGGAACCGGTAGCCCGCGCCGCGCACGGTCTCGATCCGGTCGGCACCCAGCTTCTTGCGCAGGTACCGCACGTACACGTCCACCACGTTGGAGCCGGGGTCGAAGTCGTACCCCCACACGCGGGACAGGAGCTGCTCGCGCGACATGACCTGACCGGGGTGCTGGAGAAAGACCTCGGCGAGCGCGAACTCCCGCGCCGACAGCTCCACCTCGCGCCCGGCCGCGGTCGCGGTCCGGGTCCGCAGGTCCAGGCTGACGCCGCCGTGCTCCAGCCGGTCGGACGCCGCCCCCTCGGCGGTGGCCCGGCGCAGCCGCAACCGGATCCGCGCGAGGAGCTCGTCGAACCCGAACGGCTTGGACATGTAGTCGTCCGCCCCGCCCTCCAGGCCCGCCACCCGGTCGGACAGCGAGTCCCGTGCGGTGAGGATCACCACGGGCAGGGTGGAGCCGACGTCGCGCAGCCGCTGCAGCACCGTGAACCCGTCCAGCAGGGGCAGCCCGATGTCCAGCACCATGAGGTCGTAGCCGCCCGACATGGCGTGCGCGAGCGCCGACGCGCCGTCCGACACCACGGTGGGCTGGAAGCCGTGCGCCTTGAGCCCCTTGCGGACGAACTGCGCGATGCGCTCCTCGTCCTCCGCGATCAGGATCTGGTTCACGCCGCCTCCGTCGTGGTCTCACCCTGAGGTACCGGGGACGGGCCGGCGGGCCACGTCATGACGAACCGCGCGCCGCTGCCGTCGGACCGCTCGACGACGACGTCCCCGCCGTGGCCCTGCGCGATGGCCCGCACGATCGCCAGGCCGAGCCCCGACCCGGGTACGCCACCCGTGGTGGTGCCCCGGGCGAACCGGTCGAAGATCCGCTCCGCGTCCTCGGGCGGGACGCCCGGGCCCGTGTCCCGCACCCAGAGCCGCACCACGCGGCCGGACGGACGGTCGACCACCTGGGTGCCGATGCCGACCTCGTCGTCGGGACCGGTGAACTTCACGGCGTTGTCCGCGAGCTGGAGCACGGCCTGGGTGAGGCGGTGCGCGTCGGCGACCACCTCGGCGTCGGCCCGCGCGTCCACGACCCAGCGTCGCGGCCCGAGGGCGCGCGCCTTGTCGTGCACATCGTCGGTGAACCGGCCCAGGTCCACCGGGGCGGGGGTCACGAAGTCGGACCGTTCGGCCTTGGCGAGCAGCACGAGCTCCTCGACGATCTGCCCCATCCGGGAGGTCTCGTCGAGCAGGAGGTCCCGGGTCTCGCGCACGTCCGCGGGATCGTCCGGGTCGAGCACCTCCAGGTGGCCGCGCAGCACGGTCAGCGGCGTGCGGAGCTCGTGGCCGGCGTCGTCCAGGAAGCGGCGCTGGGTCTCGATCGCGGTCGACAGCCGGTCGAGCATGGTGTTGAACGCCCCGGCGAGCTCGCCGAGGTCGTCGTCGGTGGCGACGGGGACGCGCTGCGACAGGTCGGTCTCGGTGACCCTGGTGGCGGTGGCGCTGAGCTGGCGCAGCGGCCGCAGCAGGCGGCTGACGACCACCCATGCGAACAGCCCCAGGGCCACCAGCGCGACCGAGCACACGATCGCGTACGTGCGCATCACCGCGTTCTCGGCCTCCAGCGACCGGTCCAGGGCGGCCGCCATGACGTACGCGCCCACCTCCTGCCGGTCCGGCACGGTCACGGGCACGACGACGAACCACACCCGGCCGACCTCGGTGTCGATCTCCTGCTGGACGGTCCGCTCCGACTGCGGCGTGAGCCCATCCACCACGTCCTGCACGACGGCGCTCTCGACCACCACGCGGGACGACGTCGGCGGGTTGGACTGCTGGTGCCTGCCGTCCAGGTAGCTGACGAACATCTCGTTGGTGCCTGGGACGTTCCGCTCCATGGCGACGCTCATCAGCCGCCCGGCACCGTGGAAGTCCTCCCCCGTCTCGGGGTCCACGCCGTCGACGGCGAGCCGCTGCAGCTCGCTGACCTCCTGGTCGAAGTCCTCGGAGATGTCGTCCATGATCTGCTGGGACTGGATGGCGTGCGTGAGCAGCCCCGCCCCCAGCAGGCCGATGGCGGTCACCGCCACCACCACGCCCACCACCTTGGCCCGGACCGACGGACGGCTCAGGCTCATGCCGTGCCCACGCCCGCGGCGAGCCGCGACCCGTCGAGCCACGCGGCCACGGCGTCCAGCCGGCGTGAGGTCGCGTCCTGCCAGCCGCGCTCCTGGACGCGGTGCGGGCCCGTGGCCAGCGACAGCAGCACGCCGGCGACGCGGGCCGACAGGTCGCCGCGGTCGGCGCCCCGGCCGCGCGGCGCGGCCGCGAACGCGGCGGCGTAGTCGGCCGCGAGCCGGCGCATCCGGGCCGCGGAGGTGGTCCGGGCCGGGTCCGTGCCGCGCACCAGCGACAGCACGTCCAGGTGCGCCACCAGGCAGGCCAGGTCGTCGGCACGGTGCCCGGGGCCCGCGGAGTCGACGTCGAGCAGCCCGGTGATGCGCCCGTCGGTGAGCATGATCTGCGCCTCGTAGAGGTCACCGTGCGTGGGGTCGGTGCCGGTGCCGCGCTCCGCGAGCCGCTCCCCGACGGCACCCGCCAGGTCCGCGGCCCGGCCGGCCTCGGCCGGCAGCGCGGCCCCGATCACGCCGGCGTAGTGCTCGGCCGACTCGCTCCACGCGGGGCGGCGCGGCAGGTCACGCACCTCGCCGGGCAGCCGGTCGAGGAGGTCCAGCACCTCGTCGGGCGACGGGATCCGCGCCCCGTCCCGGACGGCGGCCCGCATCTCGGTGCCACGCAGCGGGGACAGCATCAGCAGGCCGTCGTCGGACCAGCCGAGCGGCCGTGGCACCGGAAGCCCGGCCCGGGACAGCAGCTCGTGCCGCCGGTGCAGGTCGGCGACCTTGCGCGGGCGCAGCACCTTGAGGAACACCCGGGCGGCCGCCGCGCGGGCCTCGATCACCGCACGCCGGGTGGGGCGGTAGGCCCGCACCGTGAGCTCGGGGTGCGCCCGGGCCTGGTGCCCCACACCGAGCCCCGCCAGCAGCTCCTCCACACCCGCCGGGTCGAACGCCCCGGGCAGCGCGGGCAGCGCCGGGTCGTCCGGGAACCGCCACACCGCGACGGTCGCGTCGCCGTCCGACAGCGTGACCACGCCCGGCTTGCTGCTGTCGCGGGCCCGGCCGACGCTCGCGCCGAGCGTCTCGGAGCGGGTCACGCCGTCCCAGCGGACCGTCGCCCGGTACGCCACCGTCGTGGTCGAGCCGGGACGGTGGTCCACCTGACGCACCCGCCAGTCCACGAGCTCGCCGCCGGCCGTCGCCACGGCGGCGTCGAGGAGCCCCGCGGCGGAGTCGCCGGTGAGCAGGTCCAGGTGGGTGTTCACCTCGCCATCCTCGCAGCCGGGCGGCCCGGGAGCCCGCTCATCCGGATGAGAATCCTCTAACCCACGCTCTCCTGCTCGGCCTCCAGCGCCTCGAGCACGTCACGGTGCCGGACACCCCACTCGCCCAGCGGCCGCAGGGCGGTGATCAGCTCGGCGCCCGCCGGCGTCGCGGTGTAGCTGATCTGCACGGGCATGGTCGGCACCACCTCGCGGGTGATGAACCCCTGCCGCTCCAGCTCGCGCAGCCGTCGCGTCAGCAGCCGGTCGGAGATCCCGGGCACGGCCCGCCGGTACTCGACGAAGCGCCGGGCACCCGCCACGGCCGCGAACAGGATGGCGCCGGACCAGCGTCGCCCAGCCAGCTCGACGGCGCGCTGGAAGAGCCGGCAGTCGTCCCCGTCCTCCGGGCTCGCCACGGGGGTACGGGGTGCGCTCCTGGTCGCCTCGGCAGTCACTTACCCATGGTCAGTCACTAACCTGCCCCTTGGCAAGCTGTCTCCGGTGGCGCACGATGCACCGGGCGCCCGGACGGGCGGCCGCTCCTTGCCGGGCCGGGCCCGGCCATCTCTCCGGAGGACACGTGTTCGTCGCTTCTGTCATCGTCTCGGCGCTCCTGATCCTGGTCACCGCGTTCAGCGGGTACGGCAAGCTCACGGGCAACCCGCAGGTCGTCGAGCCGCTCACCACCACGCTCGGCGTGCCACGACGGCTGATCCCGGTGCTCGGGTCGCTCCTCGTGGCGGGCGCCCTCGGCACCCTCGCCGGGATCTGGTGGGCGCCGATCGGCATCGCCGCCACGGGCTGCTTCGTCGTGTACTTCCTCGGTGCCGTCATCACCCACGCCCGAGCGAAGGACTGGCCGGGCATGGGACCGACCGGGGGCCTGCTGGTGCTCTCGGCCGCGGCGTTCGTGCTGCGGCTGCTCTCGCTCTGAGCCGCCGGGCCGCCGAGCCGTCCGGGCACCCTCTCGGGCCCGGCGGCTACGGTCGGTCCATGGCCTACGACCCGCACCCGGACCTACCCGCCACCGACGCTCTGCTCGCAGACCTGCGAACCCTGGTGGAGCAGGAGTCGCCGTCGTCGGACCCGGACGCCCTGGCCCGCTCGGCCGACCTCGTGGCCCGGCTCGGCACGGACCTGCTGGGCGTGGCGCCCGAACGGCTCGGGATCCACCTGCGGTGGCGGCTCGGCGGACCCACACGCGTGCTGGTGCTGGCGCACCACGACACGGTGTGGCCGGTCGGCTCCCTGCGCACGCACCCGTTCGAGATCGTCGACGGGGTGCTGCGGGGCCCCGGCAGCTTCGACATGAAGACCGGCCTGGCCATGGCGCTGCACGTGCTGGCCTCGCTCGGCGACCGTACCGGGGTCACCTTGCTGGTGACCGGCGACGAGGAGCTCGGCTCGCCGTCGTCGCAGGCCCTCATCGAGGACGAGGCCCGGGGCGCGGCGGCCGCGCTGGTGCTGGAGGCGTCGGCCGACGGCGGCGCGCTCAAGCTGGAGCGCAAGGGCACGTCGATCTACCGGGTGGTGATCAAGGGACGGGCGGCGCACGCCGGCCTGGAGCCGGAGAAGGGCGTGAACGCGTCGGTCGAGCTGGCGCACCAGGTGCTCGCCGTCGCCGCGCTGGGCGATCCCGCCGTCGGCACCACCGTGACCCCGACCGACGCGACGTCGGGCACCACGCGCAACACCGTCCCGGCGGACGCGTCGTTCGCCGTGGACGTCCGGGCGCGGACCGCGGCCGAGCAGGTGCGGGTCGACGCCGCCCTGCGTGCGCTGGCGCCGGTGCTGCCCGGGGCGGTGGTGGAGATCGAGGGAGGGATCAACCGGCCGCCGCTGGAGCGGGCGCTGTCCGCCGACCTGTTCGCCCGGGCGCAGCGGCTCTCGGCGGACGCCGGTCTGCCGCCGCTCACCGGCGTCGCCGTGGGCGGCGCCTCCGACGGGAACTTCACCGCGGGCGTCGGCACGCCCACGCTGGACGGCCTGGGCGCCGTGGGCGGCGGCGCGCACGCGGACGACGAGCACGTGCTGGTCGGGCGCATCCCCGATCGCACCGCACTGCTCCGCGCCCTGGTCGTGGACCTGGTGGCGGACGGTCCCGCCCGGTGACCGTCGCCAGGTGAAGACCGCCCGCGACGGGCACCGCAGTAGACAGCGGTAGGCCCGCCAGGCTACGTGGCCTGACGGGCTACCGGTGCGAGTGCGGTCGCCTCAGGCGCGCAGCTCGCGGTACTTCGCGATGAGGGCCGCCGTCGAGGGGTCCTGCGCCGCGAGCGCCGCCTCGTCGCCGGCGACCGCCGGGGCGATCTCCAGCGCGAGCTTCTTGCCGAGCTCCACGCCCCACTGGTCGAACGAGTCGATGCCCCAGACGACGCCCTGCACGAACGTGATGTGCTCGTACAGCGCCACGAGCTGGCCCAGCACGGACGGCGTCAGCGCGGGGGCGAGGATGGACGTCGTGGGCCGGTTGCCGCTGAAGACCTTGGCCGAGACCAGCTCCTCGGCGACGCCCTCGGCCCGCACCTCGTCCGCCGTCTTGCCGAACGCGAGCGCCTTGGTCTGCGCGAAGAAGTTCGCGAGGAACAGCCCGTGCACGTCGGCGCCCGCGGCCACGGCGCCGCCGTCGCCCACGGCGTCGGCCAGCGGGTAGGCGGGGTTGGCCACGGCGATGAAGTCGGCCGGGATGAGCCGGGTGCCCTGGTGGATGAGCTGGTAGAACGCGTGCTGGCCGTTGGTGCCGGGCTCGCCCCAGAAGATCTCGCCGGTCTCGGCGGTCACGGGCGAGCCGTCCCAGCGCACGGACTTGCCGTTGGACTCCATGGTGAGCTGCTGCAGGTACGCCGGGAACCGGTGGAGCTGCTGCGCGTACGGCAGGACGGCGTGCGTGTGCGCGTCGCGGAAGTTGGTGTACCAGACGTTGAGGAGCCCCATCAGCACGGGCACGTTGGTCTCGAACGGCTGGGTCCGGAAGTGCTCGTCCATGGCGTGGAAGCCGCCGAGGAAGTCGGCGAACGCGTCCGGTCCGACGGCGACGGCGAGCGACGTGCCGATGGCCGAGTCCACGGAGTAACGGCCGCCCACCCAGTCCCAGAACCCGAACGCGTTGGCGGGGTCGATGCCGAACGCCTCGACCTTGTCCAGGGCGGTGGACACGGCCACGAAGTGCTTGGCGACGGCGTCCGCGCGCCCGTCCTCGGAGTCCTCGATGGCGCCGGCGGCCACCAGCGAGCGCCACAGCCAGTCGCGGGCGAGCCGCGCGTTGGTGAGGGTCTCCAGGGTGCCGAAGGTCTTGGACGCGACGATGAACAGGGTGGTCGTCGGGTCGAGGTCGGCGGTCTTCTGCGCCACGTCGGTGGGGTCGATGTTGGAGACGAACCGCACCTCCAGGCCGTCCTGGACGTAGGGCTCCAGCGCCTCGTAGGCCATGACGGGGCCCAGGTCGGAGCCGCCGATGCCGATGTTCACGATCGTGCGCACGGGCTCGCCCGTGACACCGGTCCACTCCCCGGAGCGGACCTTCTCGGCGAAGGCGTACACCTTGGCGAGCTCGTCGGCGACGTCGGCCGTGACGTCCTGGCCGTCGACGGTCAGCGGCTCGTCCGACGGGCGGCGCAGCGCGGTGTGCAGCACGGCGCGGTCCTCGGTGACGTTGATGTGCTCGCCCGCGAACATGGCGGCGCGGCGCTCCGCGAGGCCCACCTCGTCGGCCAGGGCGAGGAGCGCGGCGAGCACCTCGTCCGTGACCAGGTTCTTCGAGAGGTCGACGTGCAGGTCTGCGGCCTGGTGGCTCAGGCGCGCGGCGCGGTCCGGGTCGGCGGCGAACCAGCCGCGCAGGTCGGGCCGGAGGTTCTTGGAGAGCTCGGTGAGCGAGCCCCAGGCGTTGGTGGTGGTGGCGTCGACAGGCACACGGCCCGGCTCTGAGGTCATGACTCAACCGTAGTGCGGAGAGCCTGCGCCGCAGCCTCGGCGAGTGTCTGATCCGTCACCTCGTAGCCGGTCTCACCCCCGCCGCCGGGCCCCGCGGGGTCGACCACGGTGCGCTTGGCGGACAGGTGCACCGCGTCCACGCCCACGCCGAGCAGCGCGGGTACGTCCGCCGCCGTCACGCCGCCGCCGGCCATGATCTCGATGCCCACCTCGGCGCTGCGCTCGACGAGCGCGGCCAGCCGCTCCAGCCCGTCGGCCGCGCGGGCGGCGCCGCCGGAGGTGAGCACGCGCGCCACGCCCAGCTCGGCGAGCACGTCGAGCGCGGCGACCGGGTCGGCCACGACGTCCAGCGCCCGGTGGAACGTCACCTCGGCGTCCTCGGCGGCCGCGACCAGCTCGCGCACGCACGCCACGTCCACCTCGCCCGACGGCGTGAGCGCGCCCACGACGACCCCGTCGGCCCCGGCGTCGACGGCGAGCGTGACGTCGCGGACCATGAGGTCGGTCTCCGCGGCCGAGTACACGAAACCGCCGGGCCGGGGCCGCACCAGCACGTGCACCTCGAGGATCGGCGCGCTGTCGGACGCCGGGACGACCGCGGCAGCAGCGACCACCGCCTCGACGAGCCCGGCGCTGGGCGTGATGCCGCCGGTGGCGCCGAGCGCGGAGCAGAGCTCGACGCGCCGGGCGCCGACGCCCGCGGCGATCACCGCCCCGGCGGGGTCCTGGACTGCGAGCTCGAGCGCGACACGTGGGGGCACGGCGCCAGCGTAGCCGTGCGGGAGGGGCGCGTTCGCCCGCCGTCACGGGGGCCGAGTCGGTAGGGTCCCATGGCATGGCCATCGATCCCAGTGCGATCCTCCAGGGGCGCGCTCCCGGACGTGCCCCCGTCGGAGTGATCGTCGGGATCGTCTTCGCCTCGGTCTGCCTGCTGGTCATCCTGGCCTTCGACGCGCTCACGGGTGGCGCGTCGTTCGTCGTCGGGCTGCTGCTGGCGCTGCTGCCGGTGGCCGTCTGGCTGCCGCTCGTGCTCGCGCTGGACCGGCTCGAGCCGGAGCCGCCGAACGCCCTGGTGTTCGCGTTCCTGTGGGGCGCGGGCGTGGCGGCGCTGTTCGCGAGCATCCTCAACACCCTCGGGCTGTCGCTCCTCACCGAGACCGAGCTCACGGGCGAGGAGGAGGGCTGGTACCTCGTCGCGACGTTCGGCGCGCCGGTGGTCGAGGAGCTGCTCAAGGGCGCGGTGCTCTTCGGCATGCTGTGGTGGCGTCGCCAGGAGCTGAACGGCCCGACCGACGGCGTCATCTACGCCGCGATGGTGGGCCTGGGCTTCGCCGCGACGGAGAACGTCCAGTACTTCGTGGACGCGCTCGAGTCGGACCAGCTCGGGTACGTGTTCGTGCTGCGTGCCATCGTCTCGCCGCTGCTGCACCCGCTGTGCACCGCGATGACCGGCATCGGCGTGGCCGTGGCCGCGCTGGCGGGCCCCGGCCCGCTGCGCCGGCGGGCACCGCTCTACGGTCTGCTCGGCGCGATGGTTCTCCACAGCCTGTGGAACGGCTCGACGAAGTTCGGCATCCTGGGCCTCGCCGGGGCCTACCTCGTCGGTTTCGCCGTGCTCGTCGCGCTGATCGTGATCCTCGCGCGCGACCGCCGTCGGATCGTCCAGCTCATCGGGCACTACCTGCCGCTGTACGGCCCGATCGGCATCGTCACGAACGACGACCTGCGCATGCTGTCCAGCCTGCCGGGCCGCCGCGCGGCCCGGAGCTGGGCACGCGCGGCGGGCGGGCGGCAGGCCGAGCGCGCCATGACCGACTACCAGCAGGCCGCCACCGAGCTGGCCCTGCTGCACCAGCGGGCCGGGGCGCAGCGCGACCTCGACCCGCACGGCCTGGAGCAGCAGCGGCAGTACCTGGTGTGGGTCATGCAGCAGGCCCGGGCCGCGTTCGTCGCGCGGCTGCCGCACCCGCCTGCGTCACCGTGGGGCGCGAGCGGCTTCCGCCCGCCGGGCCAGCCCTGACCAGCGGCACCGCCCAGGCGGGCCACGGGCTACGGGTCACCAGGTTCTCGGCCATGCGTCCTTCTCCTTCTCGGCACGTCCGTCGTGCCTGGTCACAGCCTCCCGACGCGACCGCGGCCGGGGCATCCGACCGGGGTACCGAGTCGGGTCACCCTTCGGTAGCGGCACCCTGACCAAGGTCGGTCCAGCAGGCCGGTGCGGTCTGACCCGACCGGGCCGGATCAGCCGCGCAACCCCAGGAACTCGGCCACCCGGTCCGACGCCGGCGCGGTGCGCAGCTCCTGGGGCGCCGCCACCTGGAGCAGCCGGCCCCGGTCCATGACACCCACCCGGTCGGCCACCGCGGAGGCCTCGGCGTGGTCGTGCGTCACGAACACCGCCGTCGTCCCGGTCTCCACGAGCGCTGCCCGCACCTCGCCGGCCAGGCGTTCGCGGAGCTGTCGGTCGAGCGCCGACAGCGGCTCGTCGAGCAGCAGCAGCCGGGGCCGCGGCGCCAGGGCGCGCGCGAGGGCCACCCGCTGCTGCTCCCCGCCGGACAGGGTGGGCACCGACCGCTGCTCGTACCCGGCGAGCCCCACGAGGTCCAGCAGCGCGGCGACCCGCTCGTCCCGCTCCTGGCGGGTCAGGGGCAGGGTCTCCAGCCCGTAGGCCACGTTCCGCCGCACGTCCCGGTGCGGGAAGAGCTGCCCGTCCTGGAACATCAGCCCGAACCGGCGCCGGTGCACGGGTACCCCGGCGAGGTCGGCGCCGTCGTACAGCACGTGCCCGACGGCCAGCGGCTCCAGCCCGGCCACGGCCCGCAGCAGAGATGACTTGCCGCAGCCGCTCGGCCCGAGCAGCGCCACCACCTCGCCGGGCTCGACGGCCAGCGTCACGCCGTCCACGGCCGTCGTGCCGCCGTACCGGACAGAGACGTCCCGGACCTCCAGCCCCGCCATCAGAACTCCCCTCCCGCGCGGTCGTCGCGCAGTCGCTCCGCCACCATCATCACCGTCGCGGTCAGCGCGGCCAGCACCACGGACGCCGCGAGCGCCATCCCGTAGTTCTCCGCCCCGGGCCGCCCGATGAGCCGGTAGATCACGACCGGCAGGGTGGCGCCGTCGGGCCGCGCGAGGAACGAGGTGGCGCCGAACTCGCCGAGCGACACCGCGAACGCAAACCCGGTGGCCAGCCCGACCGACCGCAGGGCGATCGGCAGGTCCACGGTGCGCAGCACGCGGCCGGGCCCGGAGCCGAGCACGGCGGCGACCTCGCGCAGGCGGGGGTCGATGGCCCTCAGCACCGGCAGCACGGTGCGCACCACGAGCGGCACGGCCACGACGGCCTGGGCCACCGGCACGAGCAACCCCGAGGTGCGCAGGTCGACGCCGAGCACCGGCTGGTCCATGGTGATGAGGAACCCGAAGCCGACGGTCACCGCGGACACGCCCAGCGGCAGCATGAACAGGCCGTCGAGCGTCCCGACGGCGCGGCGCGCCCCCACCGACCGGGGCCGCCGGGACACGACCAGGGCCACGAGCCCGCCCACGACCAGCGCGATCACGGTGGCGGCCAGTGCGATCCGCAGCGAGGTGGCCGTGGCCTCCCAGACGGTGACGACCAGGGCGTTGCGCTCGCCGGTGGTGCCGAGCGCGAGATAGTTACCGGGTCCCCAGGAGCCGTCGGGCTCGCGGAACGATCGGGCCACCAGGCCGGCCAGGGGCAACACGATGAGCCCGGCGACGATCACGATGCCCGCGAGCGCCGCGCCGGCGTCGGCGGGCGAGCGCCAGGACAGGGGGCGTGCCGTCCGGCGCGCCGAGACGAGGTGCAGGGCGGCCTCGCGGCGCCGCCGGGCCCGCGCGGAGACGGCCAGGGCGCCCGAGATGACCACGAGCTGCAGGATCGAGAGCACGGACGCCGACCGCAGGTCCAGGAACTGGGTGGTGCGGGCCCAGATCTCGGTCTCGATGGTCCCGTACCGCACGCCGCCGAGCACGAGCACCACCCCGAACGCGGTGGCGCAGAACAGGAAGACCACCGAGGCCGCGGACGTGATCGCGGGCGCGAGCGAGGGCAGCGTGACGGTGCGGAACACCCGGGCGGGCCCCGCGCCGAGCGAGGCCGCGGCCTCCTCGGCACGGGGGTCGAGCCGTTCCCACAGCCCGCCGACGGTGCGCACCACCACGGACACGTTGAAGAACACGAGCGCGACGACGATCCCGGCGAGCGACTCCTCCAGCCCGAGGAACCCGAGGGTGCCGCCGGGCGCGAACAGCGCGCGGAACGCGACGCCGACCACGACGGCCGGCAGCACGAACGGCACCGTCACCAGCCCGCGCACCAGAGTGCGCCCGGGGAACGCCCGCCGGTACAGGAGGTAGGCGAGCGGCAGCCCGAGCAGCACCGAGAACGCCGTACCGAGCACCGCCTGGGTGAGCGTGAGCCCCACGAGCCGCCAGGTGCGCGGCCGGGACAGCACCTCGGTGAAGCCGGTGAGATCGAGCGCGCCGTCGAGCACGAAGCCCCGCACGACGAGCGCGACCACCGGCCACGCGAAGAAGACGCCGAGGAAGGCCAGGGGGACGGCGACCGCCGCTCCCCACAGGAACGGTGCGGGCCGGGGCCCGCGCCCAGGCCGGTCCGCCGGCGTCCGGCTCCGGCTCAGCCCACGACCGTCTCGGTCCACCGTTCGATCCACTCGTCGCGGTGCTCGCTCACGTCGGCCGGGTCCACCTCGAACGGCGCCTCGGCCTGCGGCGCGAACTTCTGCCAGTCGGCGGGGAGCTCCACCGAGGCATCGGCCGGGTACATGTACATCGACTCCGGCAGGGCGGCCTGCACGTCCTCGGTGAGCAGGAAGTCCACCAGGGCGCGGGCACCCTCGGGGTTGTCGGAGCCGGCCAGCACGCCTGCGTACTCGACCTGCCGGAAGCAGGTGTCCAGCAGCGCGCTGGTGGTCGACGCGGCGCCGTCCTCGGTCACGGTGAACGCGGGCGACGTCGCGTACGACAGCGCCAGCGGCCGCTCACCGCCCTCGCCCGCCCCGGAGAAGTCCACGTAGTAGGCGTCCTCCCACGAGTCGGCGACCTTGACGCCGTTGTCCACGAGCGACGCCCAGTAGTCCTCGAACCCGTCCTCGCCGAACGCGCCGATCGTCGCCAGCAGGAACGCGAGCCCCGGGGACGACGTCGCCGGGTTGGTCACCACGAGCAGGTCCTTGTACTCGGGGTCGGCGAGGTCCTCCATGGTCTTCGGCACCTCCAGGCCCGACTCCTCGAACCACGCCTCGTCGGCGTTCACGCACACGTCGCCCTGGTCGACCGGTGTGAGCGCACCCCCCACCTGCTCGACGCCCTCGGGCAGGCCCTCCGGCGTGTACTCCTCGACCACCCCGGCCTCCAGCGCGCGGGAGGCGAACGTGTTGTCGATGCCGAACACGGCGTCGCCCAGCGGCGCGTCCTTGGTCAGCACCAGCTGGTTCACGAGCGTCCCGGCGTCGCCCGCCGCGCTGACCTCGACGGTCAGGCCCGACTCCTGCTCGAACCGGTCCACCAGCTTCTCGTCCAGCGCCCACGAGTCGTGGGTCACCAGCGTCACGGTGCCCGACGCCGCGCCTGCCGACGTGGTGTCCTCGGAACCGGTAGCGCCCGAACCGCCGGCGCAGCCGGCGACCAGGAGTGCCACGGCGACCGCGCCGCCGACCGTACCGCTGTGGAAGGCGCCCCAGGGGGCACCGGAAAGACGCAACATCGTGCCTCGACTTCCTCCGCCGGTGTGAACCGGATCAGGTTCAAGGGTCTGCGGTTCTCCGCACTCTCAGCGCCGTCGGGGCGCTCCCCTGTCGTTTCCGTGCAGCCTAGTCCGCCGTCGGGGGCTACGGTGTAGAGGTGGCCCAGATTGAGACGGAACAGACACTCGCCGAGAAGGTCGGCACCCTCGCCCTGACTATCGCGGCCGGCTGGGTCGCGCAGAAGGCGGTCAGCATGATCTGGAAGGGTGTGACCGGCAACGACGCGCCCAACAAGCCGGACGACCCGGAGCTGGACCTGGTGCAGGCGACGGTGTTCGCGGCCGTCGCGGCCGGCACGGCGGTGTTCGCCAAGCGCCTGGCAGCGAAGGGCGCGCACACCGCCGCACTGCGTATCGCGGCGCGTCGCTCAGCGGTGTGACCGGCGCGGCCGCCGGGTCAGCAGCGCGTCATGGCTCCGCGGCCGCCCCACCGGCTGGACGGCGTCGAGCGCGCGCGTCAGCGCGGCCTGCGTCACCCCCGCCTTCTCGTCGTCGGCGCGGAGCGCGGCCATGACCTGGTCCGCCGCGAGACGCAGGGGCACGCCGACGGTGGCGGCGACCTCGCGCAGGGTCGCGTCGGCGGTCGCCTCGTCCACTCCGCGTACCGCGACGATGACGCCCTTGACCTGCTCGATCGCCGCCTGGCTGACGAACGCGCGCTGGACCGCCCCGGCCGAGCGGCGGTTCAGCGCCTCCTTCTGGACCGGCGTCACGTCCAGCACGTAGCCCGCCACCTCGGGGCCTCCGCCGGATTCTCGACGTTGCCCCTGGCCGATGACCACGACCGATCGCGTGCGCCCGTTCTTGTCGACGATGCGGTGGGCGCAGGCGAACGGCCGGCCGACCCGCAGGGCCTCGCTGGCGGCGCGCACCACCCGGAGGCGGTCGTCAGGGTGCTTGCGGGAACGTAGCGCGTCGAGGCCGGGTTCCACCTCGTGCCGCCGCCAGCCGTGCATGGTGTAGACCTCGTCGGACCACCACCAGTCGCCGGTTGCCAGGCCTACGCGGTACCGGCCGATCAGCAGGTTGGTTCCGATGCCGAGGGCGTCCGCCAGCTCGCCGGGCGCGACCCGCGGCAGGGCGGACGAGACGTCGCCGCCGTCCACGAGGGCGAGACCGTGCTTCTTGTCGGGGGACATGTGAACCTCCCAGATCCGAGGGGACCTGGAGCCGCTTCATGACTCCGAGACCAACCACCTTAGAACAGTTCGGATACTTCGGACAGCCGAACGGGCACCGGAGCGCTCGTGGCACCCTGGTCCCGTGAGCTTCACGCATCTGGACGACCGCGGCCAGGCCCGCATGGTCGACGTCACCGCCAAGCAGCCGACGGTCCGCTCTGCCACCGCCTCGGGCACGGTGCGCTGCACCCCCGACGTCGTGCGCGCCCTGCGGGACGGCGCCGTGCCCAAGGGCGACGTCCTGGCCGTGGCCCGCATCGCGGGCATCGCGGCCGCCAAGCGGACACCCGAGCTGCTGCCGCTGGCGCACGTGATCGGCGTGCACGGCGCCGCGGTGGACCTCGTGGTGACCGACGACGGCGTCGAGATCACGGCGACCGTGCGCACCGCCGACCGCACGGGTGTCGAGATGGAGGCGCTGACGGCCGTGGCGGTCGCCGGTCTGGCCGTCGTCGACATGGTCAAGGGGCTCGACAAGTCCGTCTCGCTCGCGGACGTGCGCCTGGAGCGCAAGACGGGCGGCAAGTCCGGCGACTGGGTGCGCGGCGCATGATCACCGTCCGCTACTTCGCCGGTGCCCGCGAGGCGGCCGGGCTCCCCACCGAACAGGTCGACGGGCCGACCTCGGTCGCCGCCCTCCGCGCCGCCCTGGCCGGCGCCCACCCGGGCCTCGGCGACGTGCTGCCGCGCTGTGCCCTGCTCGTCGCGGGGGCACGGACGACGGACGGGGCCGCGCCGGTGCCGGACGGGGTCACCGTGGACGTGCTGCCGCCCTTCGCGGGCGGCTGAGCCGAGCTCCGCGCCGTCGCGGGCTCAGTGGTCGGCGCCGTCGAGCTGCGACCGCACGTGGGGCCACAGCGTGAGCACCACCTGGAGCCCGTCGCGCACGCCGCCGGAGGATCCCGGCAGGTTCACGACGAGCGCACGCGCCCCGTCACCCGACCGGGCGACGCCGGCGAGCCCGCGGGAGAGCACGGCCGTGGGCACCCCGGCGGCGACCCCCTGCTGCCGCACCGACTCCGCGATGCCGGGGATCTGGTACTCGAGCACCTCGGCCGTGCCCTCAGGGGTGAGGTCGCGGGGCGTGATACCCGTACCGCCCGTGGTGACCACCAGCCGGGCGCCGTCGTCGAGCGCGGTCCGCAGCACTCCGCGGACCGGCTCGACGCCGTCGGGCACCAGGTAGGTGCGCACCTCGGTGTGGCCCGCCTGGCGCAGGAGCGACACGGCGGTGGGGCCGGAACGGTCCTCGGCCTCGCCGCGCGCGCAACGGTCGGAGACGGTGATCACCGCTACCTGGTCGGACGTCATGCCGACACGCTATCGGCCTCCGGCTCCGGGGACTGCTCGGACTCCAGGGCCTTGGCACGCCGGTGCGCCCGCACCGACCAGAAGACGGCGGCAGCCCAGCCCAGCCAGATCACCACGTAGACGGGGATCTTCACGGGGTCCGTGGCGGCGATCCAGTCGCTGTTGAGCAGGGTGCGCGTGTTGGTGAGCACGATGACGCCACCCACGAGCGACCCGAGGATGCGCGGCGGCACGAGGCGCACGAGCCAGGCGGCGATCGGCGCGGCGATCAGGCCGCCGATGAGCAGCGCCAGCACCCAGGTGAAGTCGATGCCCTCACCCGACAGGCCCACGAAGAAGCCGACGCTGGCGGCGATCGCGACGAGGAACTCGCTGGTGTCGATCGAGCCGATCACCTTGCGGGGCTCCAGGCGGCCGCTGGCCAGGATCGCGGGCGTACCCACCGGGCCCCAGCCGCCGCCACCGGTGGCGTCGAAGAAGCCCGCCACGAGGCCGAGCGGGGCGAGGAACCGCTTGCGCAGCGGCTTGTCCGAACGGGTGGGCAGACCCTGCACGGTGAAGCGCAGCAGCACGTACAGGCCGAGCGCCAGCAGGATGATCGACATCACCGGGGCGGCGATCTCCGTCGACAGCGACGAGAGGAACGTGGCGCCCGCGAAGGCGCCGATCGCGCCGGGGATACCGATCTTGGCGACGACCTTCCAGTCGACGTTGCCGAAGCGCCAGTGGGAGGCGCCGGAAGCGAGCGTGGTGCCGATCTCGGCGAGGTGAACGGTGGCCGAGGCGGCTGCCGGGTTGGTGCCGATCGCCAGCAGCAGCGTCGTGGAGGTGACGCCGTAGGCCATGCCCAGACTGCCGTCCACGAGCTGCGCGCCGAGGCCGACGAGCGCTAGCAGGATCAGGGTTCTCATGGTCGTTGCCTTCCAGGTCCGGGGGGTGCGACACAGGGCCGCGCGAGCGCGGTTCCCCCAGTATCCATCCATCCCGGTCGGAAACAACAAGCATCTCAGACATCGGATTAGTGCGCATGCGGAACGAGGGGCCCGAACCCTCGGGGATCCGTCAGAAAATCAGCCGGACGATTCTCAGGATGTGGACGCCTCCCGGGCGGCCCCGGGCGCCGTCAGGAGTTGGCCCAGGCCGACTCACCCTGCGTCAGCGCCCGGACCTCGTCCGGCAGGTTGCCCGCCACCAGGTCGGCGAGGGAAACCGCCTCCAGCACGGCACGCACGTTGGCCCGCAGCGCCACCCACACATGCAGCAGGGGCGCGGCCGCGCCCTGGAACTCCAGGTCGGAGGGCCGGTTGCCCCGGACGAAGACGAGCGGGCCGTCCACGGCGCGCACGACGTCGGCGATCGTGATCGTGTCGGCGGACCGCGCCAGGCGGTAGCCGCCGCCGGCGCCGCGGTGGCTCGTGACGAGCCCGTCGCGGCGCAGGTCGCTCAGGATCCCCTCCAGGAAGCGGTGCGGAATGTCCTGCGCGCGAGCCAGGGCCTCGGCGCGCACGGGTCCGTCGTGGTCGGCAGCCGCCAGCTCTGCGGCTGCTCGGACGGCGTAGTCGGCTCGTGCGGAGATCCTCATGGACCCATTCTCTCCCGGAGGACGGCGGCGGCGCTCCGAGCCGCAGATGAGGAGTGCTCAGGCGTTCTGTATCCGCGTGCACGGTGCTAGCGTTCCTTCCGTGCCGCAGATGAGGATCAGAGAAGCGGCGGCGTACCTGGGCGTCAGCGACGACACGGTGCGGCGCTGGATCGACCGCGGGCTGCTCGGCGCGCACACGGACGCGTCAGGCCGCAAGGTGGTCGACGGCTACGAGGTGGCGATGGTGGCCCGCGAGCACGCCTCGCCCCCCGGCCTGCCGTCCGGTCTGCGCAGCTCGGCCCGCAACCGCTTCGTCGGCCTGGTCACCGACATCCGCACCGACGCCGTGATGGCCCAGGTCGAGCTCCAGTGCGGGCCGTTCCGCGTGGTCTCGCTGATGAGCAGCGAGGCGGTACGCGACCTCGGGCTGGAGCCCGGGTCGGTCGCGGTGGCCGCCATCAAGTCCACGAACGTCGTGATCGAGACCGAGGACCGGAGGGATTCCGCATGAGCGGCACGACGGCGAACAGGCCGGTACGCCGCGGGACGACCCGCATGATGACCACGATCGCGGCGGCCGTCGCCGCCGTGGCCCTGGCGTCGTGCGCCGGTCCGGGCTCGGCGGCCGACGACGCCGGGGAGCGGACCCTGACCGTCTACGCCGCCGCGTCGCTGACCGGTACGTTCGAGCAGATCGCCGCCGACTTCGAGGCGGCGCACGAGGGGGTCTCCGTCGAGCTGTCGTTCGCCGGCTCGTCCGACCTCGTGGCCCAGATCCAGCAGGGCGCCCCGGCGGACGTGCTCGCCTCGGCCGACACCGCGAACATGGACAAGCTCGTCGATGACGGCCTGCTCGCCGGCCGGCCGGCCGACTTCGCGTCGAACACCCTGACCATCGCCGTACCCCCGGGCAACCCGGCCGGCATCGCGTCGCTGGCCGACCTGGCCGGCGACGACGTGCAGCTCGTGGTCTGCGCGCCCGAGGTGCCCTGCGGCGCTGCGACCGAGCGCGTGGAGCAGGCGGCCGGCCTGACCTTCGCGCCCGTCAGCGAGGAGCAGAGCGTGACCGACGTGCTCAACAAGGTGACCACCGGCGAGGCCGACGCCGGGCTCGTCTACGTCACCGACGTGCGCGGCGCAGGCGACCGGGTCGAGGGCATCGAGTTCCCCGAGTCGGGCAGCGCGGTCAACGTGTACCCGATCGCCGCGCTGGGCGGGAGCGAGGAGCCCGAGCTCGCGCAGGAGTTCATCGACGCCGTGCTCGGTGCGGACGGGCAGCGCGTCCTCACCGACGCCGGCTTCGCGGCACCGTGATCCCTCGGTGGGTCGCCGCGGTCGCGGCGGTCGGAGCCCTGCTGGTACTCCTCCCGCTCGCGGCGATGGCGGCCCGTGTGGACTGGGCGAGCTTCTGGACCCTGATCACCAGCGAGTCGTCCGTCGCCGCACTGCTCCTGAGCCTGCGGACGTCGGCGGTGAGCACGCTGCTGTGCCTGCTGCTCGGGGTGCCGCTCGCACTCGTGCTGGCCCGTGGACGCTTTGTCGGGCGCGACCTGCTGCGCTCGCTGGTGCTGATCCCGCTCGTGCTGCCGCCGGTGGTGGGCGGCATCGCCCTCCTGTACACCTTCGGCCGCCGCGGTCTGCTGGGCCAGACCCTGGAGGTGGCCGGTGTCCAGATCGCGTTCTCCACGACCGCCGTCGTGCTGGCGCAGACCTTCGTCGCCCTGCCGTTCCTCGTGATCAGCCTGGAGGGCTCGCTGCGCACGGCCGGCACCCGGTACGACGTCGTCGCCGCCACGCTGGGCGCCCGCCCCGGCACCGTCCTGTTCCGGGTGACCCTGCCGCTGGTGTGGCCCGGACTGCTGTCCGGCACCGTGCTGTCCTTCGCCCGGTGCCTCGGGGAGTTCGGCGCGACCATCACGTTCGCGGGCAGCCTCCAGGGCGTGACGCGGACGCTGCCGCTCGAGATCTACCTCCAGCGGGAGACCGACCCCGATGCCGCCGTCGCGCTGTCCCTCGTCCTCGTGGTGGTCGCGGTGCTGGTCATCGGCCTGACCCGGCGGAGCCGGAGCGCCCTGTGAGCCTCTCCCTCTCCGTGCAGGTCCCCGAGCGCGACGTCCAGATCGATCTGGAGGTGGCCGACGGCGAGACCGTCGCCCTGCTCGGCCCGAACGGCGCCGGCAAGTCGACGCTGCTGTCCGTGGCGGCCGGGCTCCTGCGCCCCCACCACGGCCACGTCACGCTGGACGGCCGCACCCTCACCCGGGTCGAGGCGGGCCGTACCCGCGCCTGGGTGCCGCCGCACGCCCGGCAGGTGGCCCTCCTGGCGCAGGACCCGCTGCTGTTCCCGCACCTGTCGGTGCGGCACAACATCGCGTTCGGCCCCCGCTCCCGAGGAGCGTCCCCGCGGTCCGCGGCCGCCGACGCCGCACGGTGGCTGGACCGGATCGGCCTGCCCGAGCTCGCCGACCGCCGGCCCGCCGAGGTGTCGGGCGGCCAGGCCCAGCGGGTGGCCGTGGCACGCGCACTGGCGGCAGACCCGCGCCTCCTCCTCTTCGACGAACCCATGGCGGCCCTCGACGTCGACGTCACCCCGGCGCTCCGCCATCTCCTGCGGGAGGTCCTCGCAGGGCGGACGGTGCTCCTCGCGACGCACGACGTGCTGGACGCCCTCCTGCTCGCCGACCGGGTCGTGGTGCTCGACGGCGGTCGCGTCACCGAGCAGGGGCCCACCCGTGAGGTGCTCTCCCGACCGCGGAGCGCCTTCGCCGCCCGGATCGCGGGCCTGAACATCCTGACCGGCACATGGTCCGCCCCGGAGCGCGCGATCCGCCTCACGACCGGCGACCTGGTCCAGGGCCGGCTCCACGACGACGGCGGGGCCGCCGACCAGGTAGCACCGCAGCCCGGAGCGACGATGACGGCCGCGTTCCGCCCGTCGGCCGTCTCGATCTTTCCCGAGCGCACCGCGGGCTCACCGCGCAACGCGTGGCCGGTCGAGGTGACCGCGCTCGAACCGCAGAGCGGGCTCGTGCGGGTCCGGGCCGGCCAGCTCAGCGCCGACATCACGCCGCAGGCAGCGGCCGATCTGGCGATCACTCCCGGCGACACCGTCTGGTTCACCGTCAAGGCGACCGAGGTCGACCTGTACCCGGCATGACACCCGAGCGGTGCGCAGCGGAAGCGCCGCCGGCCGCCGGCCGCCGGCCGTCAGGCGTCAGGCGTCAGGCGTCAGGCGTCAGGCGTCAGGCGTCAGGCCAGGATCTGCCCGGCCTGCTGCGCGGAGGCGGCGAACGAGCCCGTCAGCGGCAGCTCGGACAGGATGACGGCCTGGGCGGCGTGGTAGACGTCGGGCTTGCCGATCCAGGTGCGACCCGACGGGCGGTTCTCCGTGTCGAGCTCGTGGTGCCACGATCCCTGCGCGGCGTCGATCAGGTGCTCCTGGATCCACCCCCACCACTCGCCCTCGAGCCGGACGTAGCGCTCCTCGCCGGTGACCCTGCCCAGCACGTTCGCGGTGGCGACCGCCTCGGCCGCGACCCAGTGGAACCGCCGCGGCTCCACGGGGGTCCCCGACCAGTCCGTGGTGTAGACGAAGCCGCCACCGTGCTCGGCATCCCAGCCGTCCTCGACCGCACGCTCGAACAGCGCAGACGCCGCCCGGGTGCGACGACCGGCTGTCCCGGCCTCCGCATCGATCTGCAGCAGCAGGCGGGCCCACTCGAGCCCGTGCCCAGGTGTGGCACCGTACGGCTTGAACGGGTCGTGAGGACGGTCGGCGTTGTACTCGAGCAGGGGCTGCCAGGAAGCGTCGAAGTGCTCGGGGATTCGCCAGTCGTTCGACTCGGCCCAGCTCACCACCCGATCGCCGATCGCGGCCGCCCGGTCCAGCCACAGCCCGTCACCCGTCGCCGCATGCGCGGCGAGCAGCGCCTCGACGGAGTGCATGTTGGCGTTCACCCCGCGGTAGTCCGATGCCGAGGCCCAGTCCCGGCTCCGCTCGTCGAGGTGCAGCTGATGCTCCGGCTCCCAGAATCGTGCGTCCAGCACCGCGAGGGCCTCGGTCAGCAGCTCGGCCGCGCCCGCGACGCCGGCAACCTTGCCGGTCGACGCCGCCAGCACCACGAACGCGTGGGCGTAGGCCTCCTTCGTGCCGACGACGTCGTCGCCCTCACCGCGCGAGGCGAGCCACCCGCCGAACTCGGCGTCAGCGAGCACCTCCCGCAGCCCGGTGATCGCACGAGCCGCGTGCTCACCCGCGCCCTCGACCCCCAGCAGATGCCCGACGGCGAAGATGTGCGCCATCCGCGACGTGATCCAGGTCTCGACGGGGTGCGAGGCGTCCGGGCGGCCGGCGTCGTCGAGCCAGCAGGCCGCGCCGTCCTCACGGAGGGACGCCTCGGCGAAACGCAGCAGCGACACGAAGTGCTCCCTGCGCCACGTCGGGTCGGCAATGCCTGCGGCCTGGGAGCTGGTGGATTCCGCGCCGGTGCGGGTCATATCTGCGTTCACACCCGCCACGATAGCCGCGGGGTGCGTGACGACGGCAAGTCGTCCCAGGGCGGGAGGGTCGCGGCTCTGTTGAGGGCGCTCTGTTCGGGGCATAGAAATGCGTCAGGGGATGAACCGCTCCCGGCCACCCCCAGCAGGGGCGGTCCGGGGGTTCATCCCCTGACGCTGAATGGTTGTCCGGCGGCGTCCTACTCTCCCACCCCGTCTCCAGGGCAGTACCATCGGCGCTATGAGGCTAAGCTTCCGGGTTCGGAATGGGACC